>NZ_JBVIGS010000016.1:0-211084 GCF_055570675.1 Streptomyces sp. NPDC031111 | reverse complement strand
ACGCCCGGTTACATTCCGAACCCGGAAGCTAAGCCTTACAGCGCCGATGGTACTGCAGGGGGGACCCTGTGGGAGAGTAGGACGCCGCCGAACAATTCTTCAAAAGGGTTGGACCCGGAACTTCCGTTCCGGGTCCAACCCTTTTTTGTTCTGCGTCACTTGAAGTTCACGTTGCGCAACGAGCATCCACCACATGGGTACTGCTGCACTGCTCAGGGCCGCTGGTGTCGGAGTGGGTGACGAGGTCGTCGTACCGGCCTTCGGCAACGTGGAAGTCGCCGAGGCCGTCGCGATGGCGGGGGCGCTGCCGGTGTTCGCCGACATAGACCCGGCGACGTACTGCTTGGATCCGGACGCGGTGGAGGCGGCCGCAACTTCGCGGACGGCGGCCGTCATTGTCGTACACCGCTTCGGTCGGCCCGCCGACATGGGGGCGTTGCACGCGTTCGGGCGGCGGCAGGGGCTGCTGGTGCTGGAACACGGGGAGTCCGAGGCGCCGTACGACGAGATAGCCCAGCGGCGGGAGCGGGCGGCCTTCCTCGACGCCAAGTTGAGGGGCGTGCGGACACCCGAGGGCGGGGTCGGGCACACCTATCAGCAGTACGTCGTGCGAGTGCCGGGGAACGGCCGGCCCGACCGGGACGCCTTCGCACGGGCCGTACGGGGCAAGGGCGTTGAGTGCCGTGTGCCGGTGAAGACACCCGTGCACCGGCTCCCCGAGTTCCGGCGGTGCGTGTCCCTGCCCGAGACCGAGCGGGCCGCCGACGAGACGCTCGCGCTTCCCGTGGACGCGTCGCTGACCAAGCGGGACATGCAGAGGATCGCGGCGGCGTGCAATGCCCTGGGCGGGCTGCTCCAGCCGGCGGGTTGAGCCGGTTGGGAGCACGGGTCTGTTCGGGGTATGATCTATTCCGTTGCCGCGGGGGAAACCCCGGAAACGGCGACAGGCCCCTATAGCTCAGTCGGCAGAGCGTCTCCATGGTAAGGAGAAGGTCAACGGTTCGATTCCGTTTGGGGGCTCGGACAGAAAGGCCCCGCCCATTCGGGCGGGGCCTTTCTCATGCCCTGGGGCCGGTCCTAGTCCTTGTGCAGGCCGGGTACGCGCATGGCCAGGATCGCCATGTCGTCGGACGGCGGCTCGGAGGCGAAGCGCTCCACGGCGCGCATGATGCGGGCCGCGACCGCGCCGGCCGTCAGTCCGGTACAGGTCGTCAGGACGTCGGCCAGGCCGTCGTCGCCCAGCATCCGGGGACCCTCGCGGCGCTCGGTGACGCCGTCGGTGACGCAGAGCAGGACATCCCCGGGATCGAGGGTCACCGTCTGCTCGTACAGCTCGAGGTCCTCGATGACGCCGAGGAGGGGCTGCGGCTCCGCCGCCGGTTCCACCGTGCCGTCCTGGCGCAGACGGAGCGGGAGGGGGTGGCCGGCGCAGACCACCTTCAGTTCCGCGCTGCCGTCCTCCTGCGGGCGCATCTCGCCGTACAGGAGGGTGAGGAAGCGGCTGCGGGCGCCCTCGTCGAGGATCGCGGAGTTGAGGCGTTCCAGGACCGCCGGGCCGCTCAGACCCTCGCGGGCCAGCAGGCGGAGCGCGTGCCGGGCGAGGCCCGTGACGGCCGCCGCGTTCGGGCCCGTACCGCAGACGTCGCCGATGGCGAAGCCGTAGGCGCCGTCGCTGATCGGGAAGAGGTCGTAGAAGTCGCCGCCGACCTCGTTGCCCTCGCCGGCCGCGCGGTAGATGACCTCGACTTCGACTCCGTCGACCGTCGGGAGTTCGGGCGGCAGGAGGCTGCGCTGGAGGGACTGGCTGATGGCCGTCCGCTCGGAGTAGAGGCGGGCGTTGTCGAGTGCGAGGGCGGCACGGCGGGAGAGGTCCTCGGCGAGTTCCAGGATCTCCTGGCGGAAGTGCTCGTCGGTCGGCTTGCCGAGCGTCAGCATGCCGATGACGCGGTTGCGGGCGACCAGGGGGAGGACCACCGTCTCGCCGCCGACCGCGGAGGCCGTGGCGAGCGTCGGGCCGATACCGGGGGTGACCTGGCGGGTCGGGCCGCCGCTCAGACCGAGGCTGCGCATGGAGGTGCGCAGGGCCGCCTGGTGGGCCACCTCCGCGGGTGCCGACCAGACGCGGGCGCCGGGGGTGGGGACCGGGTCGGGCGGGGCGATCTTCGACAGCAGGGACTTGATGCCGTCGATGAGCTCCTCGTCCTCGTGCAGCACATAGGACAGATACGGTTCGGAGGCCTGGTCGGCGATCGTGTAGACGGCGCACCAGGTGGCGAGGGTCGGCACCGTCATCTGGGCCATCAGGGCCAGGGTCTGGTCCCGGTCCAGGGTGCCGGCCAGGAGATCGGACGCCTCGACGAGGAAGCTGAGCGAGCCGCGGCGCAGCCGCTCCAGCTCGCCCAGGCGGGCCGACTCGACGGCGAGCGCGATGCGGTCCGCCGCGAACTGGAGGCGCAGCGCCTCCTCGTTGGAGTATCTGCCGGGTGCCTCGGCGGCGACGCCGAGGGAGCCGGTGAGGCGGCCCTCGACCTTCAGCGGGACGGTGACGACCGAGCGCATGCCGGTGCTGTTGAGGAGCGGGACGGCGCCGGGGACGGCGGTGAGGTCCTCGTGGACGGCCGGCATGCGGGCGGAGCCGTAGCGGCCGGGTCCGGCCTCGACGGGGACGCGGGCGAAGCGCTGGCGGGCCGAGGGCAGGCCGGTGGAGGCGCGGACCTCCAGCTCCGTCTCGTCGTCGGTGGCGAGGAGCAGGAACGCGGAGTCCCCGTCGAGCATGTCGCGGGCACGTTCCACCGTGCGCTGGAGCAGGCCGTCGAGGTCGTCGGGGGCGGGGGAGCCGATGAACACCTCGAAGGGGTCGGTGCTCTGGCCGCCCTCGGAGGTGCCGGACGTGTCGGACGCGGGGCCGCGCAGCGGGGTCTGGAGAACCGCCCGTTCGTGGTCCCGCACGAGGAGGCAGACCGTTGACGGATCGCCCTCGGTGTCCCGGACCCGCAAGTGGGAGGCATAGACGGGGATCACTCGGCCGTTGGCGCCCCTGATGCCGTAGCTGCCCTCCCAGCGGGACAGCTGAAGGGCGTCGGCGATGCCGGTGGCGGTGCCGGGGGTGTGCGGCCAGGCCGCGAGGTCGGTCAGGGGTTTGCCGGTGACCTGCTCGGCGGTGTAGCCGAAGAGTTCCTCGGCGTCCTCGTTCCAGGCGCTGATGGAGCCGGCCCGGTCGATCTGTACGACGGCGACACGGACCCGGGTGTCGGCGAGCGGGAGGAGGTGGGCCGGGAGGGAGGGGCCGGCGGCGCGGGTGCCGACCGGGCGGTCGGGAAGGTCGAGCTGGAACCAGACGGTCTTGTGGGTGGGGGTGTAGTCCACGCCCCAGTGGCCGGCCAGGGCCGCGCAGAGCTGGAGCCCGCGGCCTCCCTCGCGGTCGGGGCTGCCCATGTTGACCGCGGTGCCCTGGAGGGGAATTTCGCGCTCCGGATACCGGTCGGCCACCTCGATCCGTACGCCCTCATCACTGCGCAGGCAGAGCAGGTCGGCGGAGGTGCCGGCGTGGACCACGGCGTTGGTCACCAGTTCGCTGGTGAGAACGACGGCGTCGTCGACGATGTCACCGAAGCCCCACCCCTGGAGGGTGTCGCGGACGAAGGAGCGGGCGCTCGCGACCGAGCGTCCCACGGGCTCGAAGCTGGCGGCCGCGCGCGCGGTGATCACAGAACTCCTCGAGCGGTTCTCGACAGGCATGGCTCCCTGGCCGACCGGCTCGTGCCTCTGGTGAGGCAGGCCGTCAGTCGGCCGTGGGTCCGGGGGCTGCTCCCCCGGGATCAGTCCGGTGGTCATGTGTGCGGCCGCCCTCCGATGCCCGCTCGTCTCCGTGCCACCGCCCAGGCCGGACGGACCGGCGTGGCTGGACAGCCGGATGCAAGGTTACTTACCTTCGCGGTCCGAGCGGATGCCGGTCTGCTGTGTTTCCGTCCGGAGGTGTTTGCCATCCGGCGGGTGTGCGGACGATGTGCGAAGCTGCCGAACTGTTATGGCCTGGTTCGGTGGGGGTGAAACACTGGGCAGGCTTGTTGTGAAGGTCCGGGCAGGCCGTGTGTCTTCCGCGCCGGGTGGGCAGCAGCCTCCTGGCGGCGCCTTGGAACGTCGGGCAGGAAATCGCAGTAGTACGGACAGAGCACAGTAGTAAACGGGAGCGTCCCTGGTGGCGTGACCGGGCACAGCGGTAACGGTCGACCCCTGCGGGAGGGACACAGTGGAGTCTGGCGCAGCGACGCGGGGCACGAAGACGACGCGCGCGAAAGGCGGACAGTCCCTGAGTAAGCCGGGAAAGGCCCGTGGCGGGACCACGACGGTGGACACGGCGGCACTGAACCGTCTCCTGGGGGCCCTGGTGGCGATGCGGGACGGGAACTTCCGCAAGCGGCTCACGGTGTCCGGCGACGGCGTGATGTCGGAGATCGCGGCGGTCTTCAACGAGGTGGCCGACCGCAATCTCCATCTGACGGGTGAGCTGGCGCGGGTGCGCCGGATGGTCGGGCGTGAGGGGAAGCTCACGGAGCGGCTGGAGACGGGGGCTTCCGAGGGCTCCTGGGCGACCGCGATCGACAACTCGAACGCGCTGGTGGACGATCTGGTGCGGCCGGTCTCCGAGGTCAGCCGGGTGCTGTCGGCGGTGGCCGAGGGTGATCTGTCGCCGCGCATGGAGCTGCGGACGCAGGCGGCGCCGGAGGGGGCCGGGCATCCGCTGCGGGGCGAGTTCCTGAAGGTCGCGCGGACCGTGAACAACCTGGTCGACCAGTTGTCGACGTTCACCGACGAGGTCACCCGGGTGGCCAGCGAGGTGGGGACCGAGGGCAAGCTGGGCGGGCAGGCCCAGGTGCGGGGGATGTCGGGTTCGTGGAAGGACCTGACGGACTCCGTCAACACGATGGCGGAGCGGCTGACCGCGCAGGTCCGTGACATCGCCCTGGTGACGACGGCCGTCGCGCGCGGTGATCTGTCACGCAAGGTCACCGTGCATGTCGAGGGCGAGATGCTCGAGCTGAAGAACACCGTCAACACGATGGTGGACCAGCTCTCCGCGTTCTCCTCGGAGGTGACCCGCGTCGCCCGTGAGGTGGGCACGGAGGGTGCCCTGGGCGGGCAGGCGCAGGTACCCGGGGTGGACGGTGTGTGGAAGGAGCTCACCGACTCCGTCAACACCATGGCCGGGAACCTCACGGCGCAGGTGCGCGGGATCGCCGAGGTGACCACGGCGGTCGCCAACGGTGATCTGTCGCGGAAGGTGACGGTGCCGGCGCGTGGCGAGGTCGCGCAGCTCGCCGAGACGATCAACCAGATGACCGAGACGCTGCGGATCTTCGCGGACGAGGTCACGCGGGTCGCCAACGAGGTCGGGGCCGAGGGGCGGCTGGGCGGCCAGGCGAACGTGCCGGGTGCGGCGGGGACGTGGAAGGACCTGACGGACTCCGTCAACACGGTGTTCCGGAACCTGACCACTCAGGTGCGCGACATCGCGGCGGTGACGACGGCGGTCGCCAATGGCGACCTGTCGCAGAAGGTCACCGTCGACGTGGCCGGCGAGATGCTGGAGCTGAAGAACACCGTCAACACGATGGTCGACCAGCTGTCCGCCTTCGGTGCCGAGGTCACGCGTGTGGCGCGGGAGATCGGTGTCGAGGGTGAGCTGGGCGGCCAGGCACAGGTGCCGGGGGCGGCGGGGACATGGAAGGACCTGACGGATTCGGTCAACACGGCGTTCCGCAACCTCACCGGACAGGTGAGGAACATCGCCCAGGTGACGACGGCGGTCGCCAACGGTGACTTGTCGCAGAAGGTCACCGTGGACGTCTCCGGTGAGATGCTCCAGCTGAAGAACACCGTGAACACGATGGTGGACCAGCTGTCGAGCTTCGCCGACCAGGTCACGAGGATGGCCCGGGACGTGGGCACGGAGGGCCGGCTGGGCGGTCAGGCGCGCGTGGACGGCGTGTCGGGCACCTGGAAGGAGCTGACCGACTCCGTCAACTCGATGGCGTCGAATCTGACGGGTCAGGTGCGCAACATCGCGCAGGTGACGACGGCCGTCGCGCGGGGTGACCTGTCGCAGAAGATCGACGTCGACGCGCGCGGGGAGATCCTCGAGCTGAAGAACACCATCAACACGATGGTGGACCAGCTGTCGTCCTTCGCGGATCAGGTCACGCGGGTGGCCCGTGAGGTGGGTACGGAGGGCCGGCTGGGCGGTCAGGCGCAGGTGCCCGGGGTCGCCGGTGTGTGGCGGGACCTGACGGATTCCGTGAACGGCATGGCGTCCAATCTGACCGGTCAGGTGCGCAACATCGCCCAGGTGGCGACGGCGGTGGCGCGCGGTGACCTGTCGCAGAAGATCACCGTGGACGCGCGCGGGGAGATCCTGGAGCTCAAGAACACCCTGAACACGATGGTGGACCAGCTGTCGTCGTTCGCCGAAGAGGTCACGCGCGTGGCCCGTGAGGTGGGTACGGAGGGCATTCTCGGCGGTCAGGCCGAGGTGCAGGGTGTCTCCGGCACCTGGAAGGACCTCACGCAGTCCGTGAACGGCATGGCGAACAACCTGACCCTCCAGGTGCGCAACATCGCGGAGGTCACGACCGCGGTCGCCAAGGGCGATCTGTCGAAGAAGATCACCGTCGACGCCAAGGGCGAGATCCTGGAGCTGGTCACCACCGTCAACACGATGGTGGACCAGCTGTCGTCGTTCGCCGAGCAGGTGACCCGGGTGGCCCGCGAGGTGGGCACCGAGGGCATCCTGGGCGGGCAGGCGCACGTGCCGGGTGTCACGGGCATCTGGAAGGACCTGAGCGACAACGTCAACCTGATGGCCAAGAACCTGACCACTCAGGTGCGGAACATCTCCCAGGTCTCCGCCGCGGTCGCCAACGGCGATCTGACGCGGCAGGTCAGCATCGAGGCGCGCGGTGAGGTGGCGCAGCTCGCGGACACCATCAACATCATGGTGAAGACGCTGAGCGCGTTCGCCGAGCAGGTCACCAAGGTGGCCCGCGAGGTGGGCACGGACGGCATCCTCGGCGGTCAGGCGCATGTGCCGGGTGTGGCCGGTACGTGGAAGGACCTCACCGAGTCGGTGAACCAGATGGCGTCGAACCTGACCGGTCAGGTGCGCAACATCGCCATGGTGACGACGGCCATCGCCAAGGGTGACCTGACGAAGAAGATCGACATCGACGCGCGCGGTGAGATCCTCGAGCTGAAGACGACCATCAACACGATGGTCGACCAGCTGTCCTCCTTCGCCGAGGAGGTCACGCGCGTGGCACGCGAGGTGGGCACCGAGGGGCAGCTGGGCGGTCAGGCACGCGTGCGGGACGTGGACGGCACGTGGCGGGACCTGACGGAGTCCGTGAACGAGATGGCCGGGAACCTGACCCGGCAGGTGCGTGCCATCGCGCGCGTGGCGACCGCGGTGACCCGTGGCGACCTGAACCTGAAGATCGACGTGGACGCGTCCGGGGAGATCCAGGAGCTCCAGGACTACATCAACAAGATGATCGCCAACCTGCGCGACACCACGATCGCCAACAAGGAGCAGGACTGGCTCAAGGGCAATCTGGCGCGGATCTCGGCGCTGATGCAGGGGCGCCGCGACCTGGAGGACGTGGCCTCGCTGATCATGAGCGAGCTGACGCCGGTGGTGTCCGCGCAGCACGGCGCGTTCTTCCTGGCGATGCCGCTGGTCGACGGCGAGGACCTGAACGCCGCGGACGACGACCAGTTCGAGCTGCGCATGCTCGGCTCGTACGGCTACTCCATGGGGTCCATGCCGACGTCGTTCCAGCCCGGTGAGGGGCTCATCGGGACGGCCGCCATGGAGAAGCGCACGATCCTGGTGGAGAACGCGCCCAGCGGCTATCTGAAGATCTCCTCGGGGCTCGGGGAGGCACCGCCGGCGCAGGTGATCGTGCTTCCGGTGCTGTTCGAGGGGAAGGTGCTCGGCGTCATCGAGCTGGCGTCGTTCACGCCGTTCACGGCGATCCAGAAGGACTTCCTCAACCAGATCGCCGAGATGATCGCGACGAGCGTCAACACCATCTCGGTCAACACCAAGACCGAGCGGCTGCTGGCGCAGTCGCAGGAGCTGACGGAGCAGCTTCGGGAGCGGTCGGCGGAGTTGGAGCAGCGGCAGAAGGCGCTCCAGGCGTCCAACGCCGAACTGGAGGAGAAGGCCGAGCTGCTGGCCCGGCAGAACCGCGACATCGAGGTGAAGAACACCGAGATCGAGGAGGCGCGGCAGGTCCTGGAGGAGCGCGCCGAGCAGCTCGCGGTGTCCATGCGCTACAAGAGCGAGTTCCTGGCCAACATGTCGCACGAGCTGCGTACGCCGCTCAACTCGCTGCTGATTCTGGCCAAGTTGCTCGCCGACAACGCGGAGGGGAACCTCTCCCCGAAGCAGGTCGAGTTCGCCGAGACCATCCACGGCGCCGGTTCCGACCTGCTCCAGCTCATCAACGACATCCTTGACCTGTCGAAGGTCGAGGCGGGCAAGATGGACGTCTCCCCGACGCGCATCGCGCTGGTGCAGCTCGTGGACTACGTGGAGGCCACCTTCCGGCCGCTGACCGCGGAGAAGGGCCTGGACCTGTCGGTGCGGGTCTCCCCGGAGCTGCCGGCCACCCTGCACACCGACGAGCAGCGGCTGCTCCAGGTGCTGCGCAACCTGCTGTCCAACGCGGTGAAGTTCACCGACTCCGGATCGGTCGAGCTGGTGATCCGGCCGGCCCGGGAGGACGTGCCGCAGGCCATCCGGGAGCAGCTGCTGGAGACCGGTTCGCTGACCGACCCGGACGCGGACCTGATCGCGTTCTCGGTGAGCGACACGGGTATCGGCATCGCGGCCAGCAAGATGCGGGTGATCTTCGAGGCGTTCAAGCAGGCCGACGGCACCACCAGCCGCAAGTACGGCGGTACGGGGCTGGGGCTGTCCATCTCGCGGGAGATCGCGCAGCTGCTGGGCGGCGAGATCCACGCGCAGAGCGAACCGGGGCGCGGCTCGACGTTCACGCTGTACCTGCCGCTGCACCCGAGCGAGCTGCCGCCGCACGGCTATCAGCAGCCCATGCCCTCGCTGGAGGCCGGTGACCTGGTGGCGTCGGCCGAGCTGCCCCCCGCGGAGGTCGAGACCCCGGCGGAGGTGAAGTCGTACCGGGAGACGCAGAACGGTCCGGCCGCGCTGTTCCGGCGCCGCCGCAGGATCACGCTCGAGCAGCGGCCCGCTCCGGAGCCGGAGCAGTGGCAGGGCGAGGGACTGGAGCAGCAGGAGCCGGCGCCCCGGACGTCGCGCCGCGGCATCCGCTTCGGTGGCCAGAAGGTGCTGATCGTCGACGACGACATCCGCAACGTCTTCGCGCTCACCAGCGTCCTGGAGCAGCACGGGCTGTCCGTGCTGTACGCGGAGAACGGCCGCGAGGGCATCGAGGTGCTGGAGCAGCACGACGACGTGGCGGTCGTCCTGATGGACATCATGATGCCCGAGATGGACGGGTACGCCACGACCACGGCGATCCGCCGGATGCCGCAGTTCGCCGGGCTCCCGATCATCGCGCTCACCGCGAAGGCGATGAAGGGCGACCGGGAGAAGGCGATCGAGTCGGGTGCATCCGACTACGTGACCAAGCCGGTCGACCCGGATCACCTGCTGTCGGTGATGGAGCAGTGGATGAGGGGGGAGTGAGACCGGCGTCCGGAGGGCGCGCGAAAGTGACGGGAAGCTTCGGTGTTCACGCGCTGTTGCTGACGCGGTGCGCGCGAAGTCGTGTAGAAGTACGAGAACCGGGGAACCTTCTGGTCTCCCGCCGCGTTTCTGCTACGTGCACAGTGACATCGCGGTGACAGGGTGTGGCGACAGGCGGGGTGCGGCTACGATGACCGGCACAAGGACGGGCGGCGCAAGGGAGTCGTCCCCTGGAGCGGTACCCACCGGTACGGCCCCAGGTCCTGCGGACAGGGGAGGCCCCAAGCCGGGGCGAGGAGGGCGGGCCATGGTGCAGAAGGCCAAGATCCTCCTGGTCGATGACCGGCCGGAGAATCTGCTCGCGCTGGAGGCGATCCTCTCGGCGCTCGATCAGACGCTGGTGCGGGCATCGTCCGGGGAGGAAGCGCTCAAGGCGCTGCTGACGGACGATTTCGCGGTCATTCTGCTGGACGTCCAGATGCCGGGCATGGACGGTTTCGAGACCGCCGCGCACATCAAGCGACGGGAGCGGACGCGGGACATCCCGATCATCTTCCTCACCGCGATCAACCACGGCCCGCACCACACGTTCCGTGGGTACGCGGCGGGTGCCGTCGACTACATCTCCAAGCCCTTCGACCCGTGGGTGCTGCGCGCGAAGGTCTCGGTCTTCGTCGAGCTGTACATGAAGAACTGCCAGCTGCGGGAGCAGGCGGCGCTGCTGCGGCTCCAGTTGGAGGGCGGCGAGAAGGACGACGCCGAGGCCAAGGAGTCGGCGGGGCTGCTCGCCGAGCTCTCGGCGCGGCTCGCGGCCGTCGAGGAGCAGGCCGAGGCCCTCACCAAGCAGCTCAACGACGAGTCGACGGACGCGGCCGCGGTCGCCACGGCGGCCCATCTGGAGCGCAAGCTCACGGGGTTGCGGCGGGCGCTGGACGCGCTGGAGCCGGGGACCGGCAGCGCGTCGTCGGTGCCGTCACAGAACTGACGCCGTCCTCAGGGGCGTTGGACGGGTTCGCGAGGGGCCGTGGACATGAGGCCCCATCAACTGCGCGTCAATTTCACGTCTCAACGAGAGCGACACGAACGGGTGAAGCATCCGCCACGCGTGTCCCCTGCCGTCTCCACCGGTAACCTCACACCCATGGCCTCACGTCCCTCCGCAGCCAAGAAGCCGCCCGCGAAGAAGGCGGCCGCTTCCGCGAAGGCTCCGGCGAAGAAGGCCGCTGCCAAGAAGGCCCCGGCGAAGAAGGCTCCCGCCAAGAAGGCCGCGGCGAAGAAGCCGGCGCCCGCACCGGCTCCCAACCCGACCAGCGGCGTCTACCGGCTCGTACGCGCCCTGTGGCTGGGTCTGGCGCACGCCGTCGGTGCCGTCTTCCGCGGCATAGGGCAGGGCGCCAGGAACCTCGACCCCGCCCACCGCAAGGACGGCGTCGCGCTGCTGCTGCTCGCCGTCGCCCTGATCGTCGCCGCGGGCACCTGGGCGGACCTCAAGGGCCCGGTCGGCGACCTCGTGGAGATCCTGGTCACCGGAGCCTTCGGCCGGCTCGACCTGCTGGTGCCGATCCTGGTCGCCGTCATCGCCGTACGGTTCATCCGGCACCCGGAGAAGCCGGAGGCCAACGGGCGGATCGTCATCGGTCTGTCCGCGCTGGTCATCGGCGTGCTCGGGCAGATCCACATCGCCTGCGGCTCACCCGCGCGCAGCGACGGCATGCAGGCCATAAGGGACGCCGGCGGCCTCATCGGCTGGGGCGCGGCCACACCCCTGTCGTCCACCATGACCGACGTCCTCGCCGTGCCGCTGCTGGTGCTGCTCACCGTCTTCGGTCTGCTGGTCGTCACCGCCACCCCGGTCAACGCCGTCCCGCAGCGGCTGCGGCAGCTCGGCGTGCGCCTCGGACTCGTCCGCGAACCCGAGCCGGACGAGTTCGGCGAGGACGACGAGCGCTACGAGCAGCAGTGGCGCGAGGCGCTGCCCGCGAGCCGCCGCAGGCGACGCCCGGCGCCCGACGAGTACGACCCCGACAGCGCGGAGCAGGAGGCGCTGTCCCGGCGCCGGGGCCGGCCACGGAGGTCCGCCGCGCCGGGGCCCGACGTGGACCGGCCCCTGGACGCCGTGGACGTCGCCGCCGCGGCGGCGGCCGCGCTCGACGGTGCGGTGATGCACGGGATGCCGCCCTCGCCGATCGTCGCCGACCTGACCCAGGGGGTGAGCGTCGGCGACCGCGAGCCGACCACACCGACGCCGGTTCCGGCCGCCCGCCCGCAGCAGGAGAAGCTGTCGGCGGACAAGCCGAAGCGGGAGAAGCCGCCGGCGGGCGTCCTGGACATGACGAAGGCGCCGCCCAGCGAACCCCGCGACCTGCCGCCCCGCGCGGAGCAGCTCCAGCTCTCCGGCGACATCACCTACTCCCTGCCCTCGCTCGACCTGCTCACCCGTGGCGGGCCCGGCAAGGCCCGCAGCGCCGCCAACGACGCCATAGTCGACGCGCTGCGGAAGGTCTTCACGGAGTTCAAGGTGGACGCCGCCGTCACCGGCTTCACCCGCGGCCCGACGGTCACCCGCTACGTCGTGGAACTCGGGCCGGCCGTGAAGGTCGAGCGGGTCACCGCGCTGACCAAGAACATCGCGTACGCCGTCGCCAGCCCGGACGTGCGGATCATCAGCCCGATCCCCGGCAAGTCCGCGGTCGGCATCGAGATCCCGAACACCGACCGGGAGATGGTCAACCTCGGCGACGTGCTGCGGCTCGCGGAGTCCGCGGAGGACGACGACCCGATGCTGGTCGCCTTCGGCAAGGACGTCGAGGGCGGCTACGTCATGGACTCGCTGGCGAAGATGCCGCACATGCTGGTCGCCGGCGCCACGGGCTCCGGAAAGTCGTCCTGCATCAACTGCCTGATCACGTCGGTCATGATGCGGGCGACCCCGGAGGACGTCAGGATGATCCTGGTCGACCCCAAGCGGGTCGAGCTGACCGCGTACGAGGGCATCCCGCACCTGATCACGCCGATCATCACGAACCCCAAGCGGGCGGCCGAGGCGCTCCAGTGGGTCGTCCGCGAGATGGACCTGCGCTACGACGACCTCGCCGCCTACGGATACCGGCACATCGATGACTTCAACCGCGCGGTGCGCGAGGGCAAGGCCAAGCCGCCCGAGGGCAGCGAGCGCGAGCTCCAGCCCTACCCGTACCTGCTGGTGATCGTCGACGAGCTGGCCGACCTGATGATGGTCGCCCCGCGCGACGTCGAGGACGCCATCGTGCGGATCACACAGCTCGCGCGGGCGGCCGGCATCCACCTGGTGCTCGCCACACAGCGGCCGTCGGTCGACGTCGTCACCGGTCTGATCAAGGCGAACGTGCCCTCCCGGCTGGCGTTCGCCACCTCCTCGCTGGCGGACTCCCGCGTCATCCTCGACCAGGCCGGCGCCGAGAAGCTGATCGGCAAGGGCGACGGGCTGTTCCTGCCGATGGGCGCGAACAAACCCACGCGTATGCAGGGCGCGTTCGTGACCGAGGAGGAGGTCGCGGCCGTCGTCCAGCACTGCAAGGACCAGATGGCGCCCGTCTTCCGGGACGACGTCGTCGTCGGCACCAAGCAGAAGAAGGAGATCGACGAGGACATCGGCGACGACCTCGACCTGCTGTGCCAGGCCGCCGAGCTGGTCGTCTCCACCCAGTTCGGGTCGACGTCCATGCTCCAGCGCAAACTGCGCGTCGGCTTCGCCAAGGCCGGCCGGCTGATGGACCTCATGGAGTCCCGGAACATCGTCGGACCGAGTGAGGGTTCGAAGGCTCGTGACGTTCTTGTGAAGCCTGACGAGCTGGATGGCGTGCTGGCGCTGATCCGTGGGGAGTCTGAAGGGTAGGCGAGGGGGCAGCGGTCGTCGCCCCGGGGCACCCGGGTGGTCGACCGTGACCCAGCCGTAAGGGATCATTGAGCAACCGTTTCCCGTCGCCGTACGTCAAGTTGAGGGAAGCGACATACTGCAGTCCCACCATCGGGATGTCGGGCCATTCCGATGGCGTACAAAGTCCGACCGCCCGGTTGCCCCACCCTCTCGTACCCCTCCTAGACTGAACCTCCAGCACAGGCGGCTACACGCTCGAAAGGCGCCCCCGTGTCCATCGGCAACTCCCCTGAAGACGAGCGTCCGTTCGAAGACGATCCCGAGGAAGCCCGCCCCTCCGTCGGCCGGGCGCTGCGGCAGGCGCGCATCGCCGCCGGGCTCACCGTCGACGACGTCAGTACCGCCACCCGGGTCCGCATCGCCATCGTGCACGCCATCGAGGCGGACGACTTCGCCCCCTGCGGCGGCGACGTCTACGCACGCGGGCACATCCGGACCTTGGCCAAGGCCGTGCGCCTCGACCCGGCCCCGCTGATCGCCCAGTACGACGCCGAGCACGGCGGACGTCCGGCCCCGACCCCCGCCGCCCCGCTGTTCGAGGCGGAACGCATCCGTCCGGAGCGGCGCGGACCCAACTGGACCGCCGCCATGGTCGCCGCGATCGTCGTCGTGATCGGCTTCGTCGGGTTCACGATGGTCAAGGGCGAGGACGACGGCGGCAAGGCGAACGTCGCCGACGGCGCCGAGACCGGAAAGTCGCCCTCGCCCACCCCCAAGTCCAAGAAGCCCGCCGACCCCGAACCGGAACCGTCGGACAGCGCCATCGCCGCCGCCCCGCAGGACAAGGTGACGGTCAAGGTCAGCGCCGCCGACGGACGCAGCTGGATCTCCGCCAAGGACCACAACGGCCGGCTGCTGTTCGACGGACTGCTCAAGCAGGGCGAGTCCAAGACCTTCCAGGACAGCTCCAAGGTCAACCTGGTGCTCGGTGACGCCGGGGCGATCGACCTGTTCGTGAACGGCAAGAAGATCGAGGACGACTGGCAGCCCGGCGCCGTCGAGCGCCTGACCTACACCAAGGGCGACCCGCAGGCGGGATAACCCCTCCCAAAGGGTGCTTCGACGACGGGGTTGGCCATGATCGGCCAACCCCGTCGACGTGGGGTGTCAGCGGGACGAAGTAGTCTTGAGCCCATGCCTGAACGCCGTACCGTCGCACTCGTCACCCTTGGCTGCGCCCGTAACGAGGTGGACTCGGAGGAGCTCGCAGGCCGTTTGGAGGCGGACGGCTGGCAGCTCGTGGAGGACGCCGAGGAAGCGGACGTCGCCGTCGTCAACACGTGTGGCTTCGTCGAGGCCGCCAAGAAGGACTCGGTCGACGCCCTCCTGGAGGCCAACGACCTCAAGGGACATGGAAGAACGCAGGCCGTCGTGGCGGTGGGCTGCATGGCCGAGCGGTACGGCAAGGAGCTCGCCGAGGCCCTCCCGGAGGCCGACGGCGTCCTCGGTTTCGACGACTACGCCGACATCTCCGACCGCCTCCAGACCATCCTGAACGGCGGCATCCACGCCTCCCACACCCCGCGCGACCGGCGCAAGCTGCTGCCGATCAGCCCGGCCGAGCGGCAGGACTCCGCCGCCGCCGTCGCGCTGCCCGGCCACGGCCCGGTGGACCTGCCGGAGGGCCTCGCCCCGGCGTCCGGCCCCCGTGCGCCGCTGCGCCGCCGGCTGGACGGCTCCCCGGTCGCCTCGGTGAAGCTCGCCTCCGGCTGCGACCGGCGCTGCTCGTTCTGCGCCATCCCCTCCTTCCGCGGCTCCTTCATCTCGCGCCGCCCCAGCGACGTGCTGAACGAGACCCGGTGGCTGGCCGAACAGGGCGTGAAGGAGATCATGCTGGTCTCCGAGAACAACACCTCCTACGGCAAGGACCTCGGCGACATCCGCCTGCTGGAGTCCCTGCTGCCCGAGCTGGCCGAGGTCGACGGCCTCGAGCGGGTGCGGGTCAGCTACCTCCAGCCGGCCGAGATGCGGCCCGGCCTGATCGACGTGCTGACCTCCACCCCGAAGGTCGCCCCCTACTTCGACCTGTCCTTCCAGCACTCCGCGCCCGACGTGCTGCGCGCCATGCGCCGCTTCGGCGACACCGACCGGTTCCTGGAACTGCTGGACACCATCCGGAGCAAGGCGCCCCAGGCCGGTGTGCGCTCCAACTTCATCGTCGGCTTCCCCGGCGAGTCCGCCGCCGACCTCGCCGAGCTCGAGCGGTTCCTGAACCACGCGCGGCTGGACGCCATCGGCGTCTTCGGCTACTCCGACGAGGAGGGCACCGAGGCGGCGACGTACGACGGCAAGCTGGACGAGGACGTCGTCGCCGAGCGGCTGGCCCGTGTCTCGCGGCTGGCCGAGGAGCTCGTCTCGCAGCGCGCCGAGGAGCGGGTCGGCGAGACCGTGCACGTGCTGGTGGAGTCCGTCGACGAGGAGGAGGGCGTCCACGGCCGGGCCGCGCACCAGGCGCCCGAGACGGACGGCCAGGTGCTGCTCACGAGCGGCGAGGGGCTGAGCGTCGGCCGTATGGTCGAGGCGAAGGTGGTCGGTACGGAAGGTGTCGACCTGGTGGCCGAGCCGCTGTTCCAGGGTTCGCTCGCGTGTAGTGAGGAGGCGGGCAGATGACGGGTGTCCCGGCATCGGCGGCGGGAGGCCCCTCCGGCGCGAGGAGGGCGGCGAACGCCGGCCCCGGCGGGTCGGTGCCCGGCCGTGCCGCGGCGCGGGAGGCCCGGGGCGTGGCTCCGGGGGCGTCCGGCGGCGGTTCGGCGCGGCGGGGTCTGCCCGGCCGTGCCGCGGGTGGCGCGGAACCCCAGGGCGACGAGGCCGCGGCGGCGGTCCGGGGCGGGTCGGACGGCGCGGTCGCCGAGGACGGCGCGAGGCCACCGCGCGGCGCGAAGATCGCCGCGGCGGCCGTGAACCAGGCCAGCGTCTGGAACATCGCCAACCTGCTGACCATGCTCCGGCTGCTCCTGGTGCCGGCGTTCGTGGCGCTGATGCTCGCCGACGGCGGATACGACCCGGCGTGGCGGTCGCTGGCGTGGGCGGCCTTCGCCATCGCCATGATCACCGACCTGTTCGACGGCCATCTGGCGCGCACCTACAACCTCGTCACCGACTTCGGGAAGATCGCCGACCCCATCGCCGACAAGGCGATCATGGGGGCGGCGCTGATCTGTCTGTCGTCGCTGGGCGATCTCCCGTGGTGGGTCACCGGAGTGATCCTCGGCCGGGAACTCGGCATCACCCTGCTGCGTTTTCTGGTCATTCGCTACGGCGTGATCCCGGCCAGCCGCGGGGGCAAGCTCAAGACCCTCACCCAGGGCGTGGCCGTCGGTATGTACGTACTGGCGTTGACGGGGTGGCTGGCCACCCTGCGGTGGTGGGTGATGGCCGCGGCGGTCGTGCTGACCGTGGCGACCGGACTCGACTATGTGAAACAGGCCATTGTGCTGCGCAGGCAGGGAATCGCCGAACGCAAGGCGGCGTTGGAGGAGACGGAAGAGTGAGTTCCAAGGCCACCGAGGTGGTGCGACTACTCACTGTGAACGGCGGAAGTCTCGCCGTCGCCGAGTCGCTGACCGGTGGCCTGGTGGCGGCGGAGATCACTTCGGTTCCCGGGGCGTCCAAGGTCTTCCGGGGCTCGGTGACGGCGTACGCCACCGAACTCAAGCACGAACTGCTCGGGGTGGACGCCACCCTGCTGGCCCAGCGCGGAGCGGTGGATCCGCAGGTGGCGGCCCAGATGGCGGCCGGCGTCCGCAAGGTGCTCGGCGCCGACTGGGGTGTCGCCACCACCGGTGTCGCCGGTCCGGATCCCCAGGACGGGCAGCCCGTCGGCACGGTTTTCGTGGCCGTGGACGGCCCCTTCGGAGCGGGCTCGGGTTCCGCCCGCGGCGGAAAAGTGGAGCATCTGCGGTTGAACGGCGACCGCGCGGAAATTCGTATGGAGAGTGTACGGAGCGTACTCGCACTGCTTCTGACGGAGCTTGCGAGCGAACAGACCGGGAATGAGCGGGCACAGGATACGGAACGGAACGGGGGGTTTTGATGTTTGCAGCCCTGAGTGAACACGACATCGCTCCCCGCACGGCCGCGGCGCAAGGCGGTACGGTGGGGCGAGAAGGATGCGGCTACGCGGTCCGAGGAGGGAGCCACCGATGATTCTGCTCCGTCGCCTGCTGGGTGACGTGCTGCGTCGGCAGCGCCAACGCCAGGGCCGTACTCTGCGCGAAGTCTCCTCGTCCGCCCGAGTCTCACTCGGCTATCTCTCCGAGGTGGAGCGGGGGCAGAAGGAGGCTTCCTCCGAGCTGCTCTCCGCCATCTGCGACGCGTTGGACGTACGGATGTCCGAGCTCATGCGGGAAGTGAGCGATGAGCTCGCCCTCGCCGAGCTGGCCCAGTCTGCTGCAGCGACCCCCAGCGAGCCCGTTCCCACGCCGGTTCGTCCGATGCTGGGTTCCGTTTCGGTGACCGGTGTGCCACCGGAACGGGTGACCATCAAGGCGCCCGCCGAGGCGGTGGACGTCGTCGCCGCGTGAGTGCGGTGCTCCGCGCCTGCGCGGTGTGAAGGTGTGAGATGCCCCGGTAGGGGCCCTTCCGGGAGATCCGGTGGGGTGCCGCCGGGGTTTTTCGCATGCCCGGGGACTTCTCCTGTGCGCTTGCCGGTGCGGCGCGGCGCGGTCATCGTTGAGGGACGAGGCGGGGGGCCAGCCACGGAGGTGCGGATGTACGTCGTGAAGAGCCCGTTGTCCGACGCGAACCTGAAGACCGTGTCCGAGGCGTTGCAGGGTGCCCTGGTCGACCTCGTGGATCTGGCCCTGGTGGCCAAGCAGATCCACTGGAACGTGGTCGGCCCACGCTTCCGCTCCGTGCATCTCCAGCTCGACGAGGTCGTCTCCCTGGCGCGTGCGCACTCCGACACCGTGGCGGAGCGTGCCGCGGCGCTGGGGGTCTCGCCCGACGGGCGTGCCGCGACGGTGGCCGTCGGCAGCGGGATCGGGGTGACGCCCGAGGGCTGGGTCGACGACTCGACCGCGGTCGGTGCGCTCGTGGAGGCGCTGGGCGCGGTGATCGCCCGTATGCGGGAGCGGGTGACCGCGACCGCGGAACCGGACCCGGTGAGCCAGGACATCCTGATCACGATCACCGGGGACCTCGAGAAGCAGCACTGGATGTTCCAGGCCGAGAACGGGTGACGTGGCGCTGGGGAGCGGCTCTGGGGCTCGGGGCGCTGTGGTGGTGGGCCGTGGTGCGACTGCTGACGGTGCCCGGGGCCGGTGCGGTGGAAGGAGCGGTCGCGGCCGGCGGGTGGGGGCTCAGCGTGCTGCCGGTGCACTGCATGCCCAAGGCGCGGGCGGAGGGAGCGCTTGCGGCCGGGCGGTGGCGGCGGGCCTGGCGCGGGGGCGGAGGGCGCCGGTTCACCGACGGGGCGTGAGCGGAGCCGGACCCGGTTGGCATGTGGGGCACCAGTACGTGGGGCGCTCGCGGGAGCCGTCGCCCTGCTCGGCGACGCGGATCGGGGTGCGGCAGCGCAGACAGGGGCGGCGGGCGCGGCCGTACACGAACAGGTCCTGGCCGCGGCGGCCGGTCGTGCTGCGGATCGGGCGTTCGCGGTTGAACTCCAGCAGCTTCCGGGCGAGCCCGGGCAGCTTCGCGGACCGGTCGGCGGGCAGGTCGCCCACGGGGAGCCACGGGGTGACGCCGAGGAGGAAGCAGAGCTCGCTCTTGAAGACATTGCCGATGCCGGCGAGGTTCCGCTGGTCCAGCAGGGCCTCGCCGAGGGGGCGGGCCGGTTCCTTCAGAAGGTTGGCCAGCGCGAGATCGGGGTCCCAGTCCGGGCCGAGGAGGTCGGGGCCGAGGTGGCCGACGACGCGCTCCTCTTCTGTGCTGCGCATCAGCTCCAGGACGGGGAGCCGGTAGCCGACGGCCGTGCGGTCGGCGTTGCCGAGGACGGCGCGGATCTGATGCGCGGGGCCGCCGTTCCAGCGCTGCCCCTGCGCGTACACCCGCCAGGAGCCGTCCATCTTCAGATGCGAGTGCAGGGTCAGGCCCCCCTCGACGCGGGTCAGCAGGTGCTTGCCGCGCGGGGTGACGTCCAGCACGGTGCGCCCGGTGAGGTCGGTCGTGGCGAACCGGGGCACCCGGAGGTCGCTGCGGGTCAGCACCTTGCCGGCGAGGGCGTCGTGCAGCCGCCGCGCGGCCTGCCAGACCGTGTCTCCTTCGGGCATGCGTCAAGGGTGGCACGTCGGGGCGGACGGGGTCAGGCGCGGATGCGCAGTCCTCGGGGGGTGGCGACGAAGCCCGCGGTCTCCAGGAGGGTGCCCAGGGGGGATGTCAGGGCCGATACGCCGTTGACGCGCTCCACCGTGACCGTGCCGAGGGAGCCCGCGCGGGCGGCCGCCGCGAGGGTTTCCGCGGCGGCCGGGAGCCGGGAGTCGTCGGCCGGTTCGGCACCGGGGTCGGCGGGCCAGGCCAGCAGCGTCTTGCCGCCGCGCTCCATGTAGAGCGTCAGCTCACCGTCGACCAGCACCACCAGGGAGCCCGCCTTGCGGCCGGGCTTGTGACCGGCGCCGGTCGGGGGCTCGGGCCAGCCCAGAGCGGCACCGTAGGCGTTCGCCGGGTCGGCGGCGGCGAGGACCACGGCGCGTCCGGCGTCGCCCGCACCCGTAGGCCGGCCGGCGAAGGGGTCGTACGTCGGGCGTCCGCCGTTCTGCCAGGGCGGAGGGGACTGCGGGGCCCGGTCGCGCGGGGAGACGTAGTCACCCGGCGAGAGGCGCGGGTACGGCGAGTCGTCCGGGCCGGGGAAGCCGTCGTGGCCCGGGGCGGTGTCGAAGGGGTCCGGCACCCCGGTGTCGGGAGCGGCCGGGCCCGGGAGACCGTCGCCCCGGTCGCGGGCGTTGGCCGCCGCGCGGAGGCGGTCCACGGCCCCGTCCATCGCGAACTGGGCGGCGCCCAGTCCCTCCACCACATAGCCGCGACGGGCCTGCCCCGTCTCCTCGAAGGCGGACAGAATGCGGTACACCGCCGAGAAGCCGCCCTCGACGCCCTCAGCGGCGACGGCGCCCCGGGTCACCACGCCGTGCCGGTCGAGCAGGGTGCGGGCCAGTGCGTGGGCGCGGACCGTGGGATCGCTGTCCCGGCCGGGCAGCAGGGACCAGCGGCCGGCGACGGTCGGCGGGCCGGTGCGTGAGGCGCTGCGGGCGGCCGCCGTGAGCGAGCCGTAGCGCCCGCGGGGCACCGAGCGCTTCGCGCGGTGGGCCGTGGACCCCGCGGTGCGGCCCGAGCCGAGCAGGGAGCGCATGGGGGCGAGCGTGTCGTTGGTCAGCCGGCCGGACCAGGCGAGGTCCCAGAGGATGTCGGCCAGTTGGGGGTCGGTGGCCTCGGGATGAGTGGTGGCGCGGACCTGGTCGGCGATCTGGCGGAAGAACAGGCCGTAGCCGCCGGCCAGGGCGTCCAGGACGGACTCGTGGAGTGCCGTCAGCTCCAGCGGGTGCGGTGGCGGCAGCAGCAGGGGAGCCGCGTCGGCGAGGTGGAGGGAGACCCAGCCGTCCTTACCGGGCAGCGATCCCGCGCCGGCCCACACGACCTCACCGGCTGCCGTGAGCTCGTCCAGCATCGCCGGGGTGTAGTTCGCCACCCGGGAGGGCAGGACCAGCTTCTCCAGGGCGGAGGCGGGTACGGAGGCGCCCTGCAACTGCTCGATGGCGCGCACCAGGCCGTCGACGCCGCGCAGCGTGTGCCCCTTGCCGATGTGCTGCCACTGGGGCAGGAACTGGGCGAGCGCGGCCGGCGGCACCGGCTCCAGTTCGTGCCGCAGCGCGGCCAGGGAGCGGCGGCGCAGTCGACGCAGTACGGCGGCGTCGCACCACTCCTGTCCGATGCCGGCGGGATGGAACTCGCCCTGGACGACCCTGCCCGCGGCCGAGAGCCGTTGCAGGGCGCCCTCGGTGACCGCCACGCCCAGTCCGAAGCGGGCGGCCGCCGTGGCCGACGTGAACGGGCCGTGGGTGCGCGCGTACCGCGCGAGGAGGTCGCCGAGGGGGTCCTTGACCGGTTCGGTGAACGCCTCCGGCACGCCGACCGGGAGCGCCGTGCCCAGCGCGTCGCGCAGCCGGCCGGCGTCCTCGATCGCCGCCCAGTGGTCGGCGCCGGCCACCCGCACCCGGATGGCGCGCCGCGCGGAGGCGAGTTCCCGCGCCCACTGGGGTTCGGCGCCGCGCTCGGCGAGCTCGGCGTCGGTGAGCGGACCGAGCAGCCGCAGCAGGTCGGCGACGCCCTCCGCGTCCTTGACCCGCCGGTCCTCGGTGAGCCACTGCAACTCGCGCTCGAGTTCGGTCAGCACCTCCGCGTCGAGCAGTTCGCGCAGCTCCGCCTGGCCGAGCAGCTCGGCCAGCAGCCGCGAGTCCAGCGACAGGGCGGCGGCGCGGCGCTCGGCGAGCGGGGAGTCGCCCTCGTACAGGAACTGGGCGACGTAGCCGAAGAGGAGGGAGCGGGCGAAGGGGGAGGGCTCGGGGGTGGTGACCTCGACGAGGCGCACCTTGCGGGACTCCAGGTCACCCATCAGCTCGACGAGCCCGGGGACGTCGAAGACGTCCTGGAGGCATTCGCGGACCGCCTCCAGGACGATCGGGAACGAGCCGAACTCCCCGGCCACCTGGAGCAGTTGCGAGGCGCGCTGGCGCTGCTGCCACAGGGGTGTGCGGCGGCCGGGGTTGCGGCGCGGCAGCAGCAGCGCGCGGGCGGCGCACTCACGGAACCGGGACGCGAACAGCGCCGATCCGCCGACCTGGTCGGTGACGACCTGGTCGACCTCGCCCTTGTCGAACACGACGTCGGCCGCGCCCACCGGGGCCTGGTCCGCGTCGTACTCGGTGCCGGCCTTCATCGGTTCCTGGTCGAGCAGGTCGAGACCCATGAGGTCGGCGTCCGGCAGCCGCAGCACGATGCCGTCGTCGGCATGCATCACCTGGGCGTCCATGCCGTACCGCTCGGAGAGGCGGGCGCCGAGCGCCAGCGCCCACGGGGCGTGCACCTGGGCGCCGAACGGGGAGTGCACGACGACCCGCCAGTCGCCCAGTTCGTCGCGGAAGCGCTCCACGACGATGGTGCGGTCGTCGGGCACGTGGCCGCAGGCCTCGCGCTGTTCGTCGAGGTAGGACAGGACGTTGTCCGCGGCCCAGGCGTCCAGGCCCGCGGTGAGGAGCCGCAGCCGGGCGTCGTCCCTGGGCAGCGAGCCCACCTCGCGCAGGAAGGCGCCCACCGCGCGGCCGAGTTCCAGCGGCCGGCCCAGCTGGTCGCCCTTCCAGAACGGCAGCCGGCCCGGCACGCCCGGTGCCGGGGAGACCAGGACGCGGTCGCGCGTGATGTCCTCGATGCGCCACGAGCTGGTGCCGAGGGTGAAGACGTCGCCCACGCGGGACTCGTAGACCATCTCCTCGTCCAGCTCACCGACCCGTCCGCCGCCCTTCTTCGGGTCGGCGCCCGCGAGGAAGACCCCGAAGAGGCCGCGGTCGGGGATCGTGCCCCCTGAGGTGACGGCCAGACGCTGGGCGCCCGGGCGGCCGGTGATCTCGCCCGTGACCCGGTCCCACACCACGCGCGGGCGCAGCTCCGCGAACGCGTCGGAGGGGTAGCGGCCGGCGAGCATGTCCAGGACGGCCGTGAAGGCGGACTCGGGCAGGGACGCGAAGGGGGCCGCGCGGCGGACCGTGGCGAGCAGGTCGTCGAGCTGCCAGGTGTCCATGGCCGTCATGGCGACCAGCTGCTGGGCCAGCACGTCGAGAGGGTTGGCGGGGACCCGCAGGGACTCGATGGAGCCCGTGCGCATCCGCTCGGTGACCACGGCCGCCTGCACCAGGTCGCCCCGGTACTTCGGGAACACCACGCCCGTGGAGACCGCGCCGACCTGATGTCCCGCGCGGCCCACGCGCTGGAGCCCGGAGGCGACCGACGGCGGCGACTCGACCTGGACCACCAGGTCCACGGCGCCCATGTCGATGCCCAGCTCCAGGCTGGAGGTGGCCACCACCGCGGGCAGCCGGCCCGCCTTGAGGTCCTCCTCGACCAGGGCGCGCTGCTCCTTGGACACCGAACCGTGGTGGGCGCGCGCGATGACCGCGGGAGCCCCCTGGGCGGCTCCGGAACCGCCCATGAGCTCGGCGGGGGAGTGATGCTCGTCCAGGGGCTCCCCGGTGGCCCGCTCGTAGGCGATCTCGTTGAGCCGGTTGCACAGCCGCTCCGCGAGACGGCGGGAGTTCGCGAACACGATGGTCGAGCGGTGCGACTGCACCAGGTCGGTGATCCGCTCCTCGACGTGCGGCCAGATCGACGGCCGTTCTGCGCCCTCCGAGCCGTCGGCGACCGGGGAACCGCCCAGCTCGCCCAGGTCCTCGACCGGCACCACCACGGACAGGTCGAACTCCTTGCCCGACTCCGGCTGGACGATCTCCACCTTGCGGCGCGGGGAGAGGAACCGTGCGACCTCGTCGACCGGGCGCACCGTCGCCGAGAGACCGATCCGGCGGGCCGGTCGGGGCAGCAGCTCGTCCAGCCGCTCCAGGGTGAGCGCGAGATGCGCCCCGCGCTTGGTGCCGGCGACCGCGTGCACCTCGTCCAGGATCACCGTCTCCACGCCCGTCAACGCGTCGCGCGTGGCGGACGTCAGCATCAGGAACAGGGACTCCGGCGTGGTGATCAGGATGTCCGGCGGCCGGGTGGCCAGGGAGCGGCGCTCGGCGGGCGGGGTGTCGCCGGAGCGGATGCCGACCTTGACCTCGGGCTCGGGCAGGCCCAGGCGCACGGATTCCTGGCGGATGCCGGTCAGCGGACTGCGGAGGTTGCGCTCCACGTCGACCGCCAGGGCCTTCAAGGGGGACACGTACAGAACGCGGCACCGCTTCTTCGGGTCGGCGGGCGGCGGAGTCGAGGCCAGCTGGTCCAAGGCGGCGAGGAACGCGGCGAGGGTCTTCCCGGAACCGGTGGGGGCCACCACCAGCACGTCCGAGCCGGCCCCGATGGCCTGCCACGCGCCGGCCTGGGCGGCGGTGGGCGCGGAGAACGCCCCCGTGAACCAGCCGCGGGTCGCGGGGGAGAAGCCGTCCAGGGCTCGATGCGGATCGCTGACCATGCGTCCATCGTGCACCCGGCCACTGACAATCGGGCCGGGCCGGCCGGCGGGGGCGCCCGGGACGGGCGTGATCGGGGCCGCGTGACAATGGCCGTATGGCGGAATCGCGGACGGAGCGTGCGCGGCACTGGCAGTACGACGAACTGCCCGGTGTCGATCTGCTGCGTGCCCGGTACATACGCAAGACGTTCATCCGGCACACCCACGAGCACTTCGTGATCGCCGCCATCGCCGAAGGGGCGGAGGTCTTCCACCACGGCGGCGGCGACGTGTACGCGGGCGCGGGGTCCCTCGCGCTGGTGAACCCGGACACCCCGCACACCGGCCGGGCGGGTGTCCCGGAGGGATGGCGGTACGGGGCGGTGTACCCGTCGCCGGAGGTGGTGGGCGCCATCGCCGCCGAGACGACCACCCTGCGCGGCACACCGGGGTTCGCGACGCCGGTGCTCGACGATCCGTACGCCGTCCGTCTGGTGCACCAGGTGCTGCGGGCGACCGACGAGGGCAACGCGCTCGCCGCCGACACCCTGCTCCGGGTCGCGGTGACGCGGCTGCTGCGGCTGAACGGCGGCACGCTGCCGCGACGCGCGGTGCGCTCGGCGGGGGCCGGGATCGCGGCACGCGCGCGGGCCGCGCTGGAGGAGCGGATGGCCGATCCGCCGACGCTGGAGCGGCTGGCCGCCGAACTCGGCACCAGCCCGTTCGCCCTCCTGCGCGCCTTCCGGGACACCTACGGGATGCCGCCGCACACCTGGCTCACCGACGCGCGGGTGCGGCGGGCACGGCGGCTGCTCGACGCGGGGACGGCGCCGTCGGAGGCGGCCGTCGTGGTCGGCTTCACCGACCAGCCGCACCTGAACCGGCACTTCAGCCGGATCGTCGGCGTGCCCCCCGGCGCCTACCAGCGCGAGCGCAAGAACGTACAAGACGCGCGGGGCGGCCCCCTCGTACCGTCCGGGGTGTGGCAACGGAACGGACAGCAGCTCTCGCAGACATACGGGACGACGGGGGAGGGAAGCCGGACGGCGCCGTCGTACGGGACGCCCTCGGGGTCGGGATCGCCGTCGGACTCTCCGGGTTCGCCTTCGGTGTGACCTCGGCGGGCAGCGGGCTCACCCTGCTCCAGACCTGTGCGCTCAGCCTCCTGGTGTTCACCGGCGCGTCCCAGTTCGCGCTGGTGGGGGCGCTGGCAGCAGGCGGGGGCGCGTTCACGGCCGCCGCGGGGGCGTTCTTCCTGGGGGTGCGCAACGCCTTCTACGGGCTGCGCCTGTCGCAGTTGCTGGCGCTGCCCCGCGCGGTGCGGCCGTTCGCCGCCCAGTGGGTGATCGACGAGACGGCCGCCGTGTCGCTCGCCCAGCCCACCCGGCGCGGCGCACGCATCGGGTTCGTGGTGACCGGGCTCAGCCTGTACGTCCTGTGGAACCTCACCACGCTGCTCGGCGCGCTGGGCGCCGAGGCCATCGGCGACACCGACGCGTGGGGTCTGGACGCGGCCGGTCCGGCGGTCTTCCTGGCGCTGCTCGCGCCGATGCTGCGGACCGGCACCGAGCGGACCGTCGCCGGGCTCGCCGTCCTCCTGGGACTCGGCCTGCTGCCCGTCCTGCCGGCGGGTGTGCCGGTCCTGGTGGCCGCGCTCGCGGCACCGGCCGTCCTGTGGGCGCGGGGCCGGAAGCGCGCACCGCGCGGGGACGTATCGGAGGGGGACCGTTGAACATCTGGATCGCGATCGGTGTGACCGCCGTCGGCTGCTACGCCGTCAAGCTCGCGGGGCTGCTGGTGCCCGCCGGGGTTCTCGAACGGCCCCTCGTGCGGCGTCTCGCCGCGTTGCTGCCGGTTGCCCTGCTTGCCGCGCTGACCGCTCAGCAGACCTTCTCCGAAGGGCAGGCACTGGTTGTCGACGCGCGGGCGGCGGGGGTGGCGGCTGCTGCCGTGGCGCTGATGCTGCGTGCGCCGTTTCTGCTCGTTGTGGGAGCTGCTGTCGTCGTGACTGCGGGGGTGCGGGCGCTGGGTGGGTGACGCGGGGCACGGTGTACCCGCGGTGGGTTTTGCTTGCCCGCGCTTGCGGGGTGCCGCTGCGCCCACCCGTGCCGCCCCAGCGGCACGACTGCCCGCAGCTGCGGGCGGCGGGGTGCTCAGGTGATGGGGCGGTTGTAGGCCGTCAGGGTGTTGAGGGCCTCGATTGTGACCATGGGGCGGGACTCCAGGGCGGGGCCCGGGGACCACTGGCGCCAGCGGATGGGCCAGCCGCCGTCCTCCCGTTGTTCGGCCGCCAGGAAGTCCAGGGAGCGTGACATCTCCTCGTCCGTGAACCAGGCGCGCGCCAGCGAGTGCGGTGTCCGCGCGTAGTCGTGCGGGAAGTGGTGCTCCCCCGGGGCGTAGCCGGGGGCGACCGGGTACGCGTCGAGGCCGTCCGGGTCGAGCGCCGCGAGCCGCTGCCGGCGCACCAGACGGCCCAGCCGGTCGGCGGCGGCCTGCGCGCGGGAGCGGTCGGGCGCGTGGTCCAGGAAGGCCACGGCGGCCTGGACCTCGTAGGGATGCGAGGTCTCCAGCGACTCCACGGCCTGCCAGCAGAAGTCCGTCGCGCGGAACAGCCACGCGTGCCACACCTCGTTGCGGTGCAGCAGGCCCACCACCGGCCCGGTGGACAGCAACTCGCCGGGCGGGTCGTCCACGACCGGCACGAAGGGCGCCGTCGGATACCGCCGCTGGCTGGGGCAGATCGCCGGAAGCGCGCCGTCCGCCGTGGAGACGGACGTCAGATAACGGCACACGTCCTCCGCGCGGCGGCCCCCGCACCCTCCCACGGCGTTCAGCACGCGCAGGGCGCGGGCGGTGTGCAGCGGCTGGCTGACCGGGCCGCGCAGATCGGGTTCCAGCGCGTGACCGTAACCGCCGTCCTCGTTGCGGTAGGCGTCCAGCGCAGCCTCCACCGGACCGGCACCGCCGCCCCGGAAGTGGTGGGCGAAGAGGTGCTGCTCGAGCACACGCGCGGTGAGCCAGACGAACCGCTCCGCCCGCGCGAGCGGGCCCTGCGGCCGGGACGTCGGGGGCAGTGGGTCAGCTTCGGTATCGGCCATGGCTCCGACCGTAGGCGGTGGGCGGCGCCGGAAGGCGGCCCCGCTCGAGGCCACCCCCGCAGGCGGGATACTGGGTGCATGCGGTTGACGGTTTTCTGGGAGCGGATGGCGGAGCACTTCGGTGCGGGTTATGCCGAGACGTTCGCGCGCGACCATGTCATGTCCGAGCTCGGCGGGCGCACCGTGCACGAGGCGCTGGCGGCCGGCTGGGACGCCAAGGACGTCTGGCAGGTGGTCTGCGCCGTGATGGACGTGCCCGCGGAAAGGCGCTGATCGTCACAGAGACCGCGGGAGGCGCATGGCAGCCGCCGGCGTGGGCGAGACTTGGTCCGTGGCACCCACTGACGAGACCGGGCAGGCGACCCGGCAATCCACTCCGCCCGGCACGCCGCCGTCCGCCGGGCCTCCGGTGGACCCCATATCCGGGCGGGGCGCCCGCATGCCGCGCTGGCTGCCGCGCGCCATGGTGCTGGCCCTCGCGCTGATCGCCGTGTTCCAGCTGGGCAGCTGGGCGTTCCACCAGCTCACCGGCCTGCTGATCAACGTTCTCATCGCGTTCTTCCTGGCGCTCGCCGTCGAGCCCGCGGTGAGCTGGATGGCCGCGCGGGGAGTGCGCCGAGGCCTGGGCACCTTCCTCGTGTTCCTGGGCGTGCTGATCGCCGCGGCGGGCTTCGTCACCCTGCTCGGGTCCATGCTGGCGGGACAGATCATCAAGATCGTCGAGGACTTTCCGGACTACCTCGACTCCGTGATCAACTGGGTCAACGCGCACTTCCACACCGAGCTGCGGCGGGTCGACATCCAGGAGGGCCTGCTGCGCTCCGACTGGCTGCGCAACTACGTCCAGAACAGCGCCACGGGCGTGCTGGACGTCTCCGCGCAGGTCCTCGGCGGTCTCTTCCAGCTGCTGACCGTCGGCCTGTTCTCGTTCTACTTCGCCGCCGACGGCCCGCGGCTGCGCCGCACCGTCTGCTCCCTGCTGCCGCCCGCCCGGCAGGCCGAGGTGCTGCGCGCGTGGGAGATCGCCGTGAACAAGACGGGCGGCTATCTGTACTCGCGCGGGCTGATGGCCCTGGTCTCCGGCCTGGCGCACTACATCCTGCTCGAGGTCCTCGAGGTGCCCTACGCGCCCGTCCTCGCCGTGTGGGTGGGCCTCGTGTCGCAGTTCATCCCCACCATCGGCACCTATCTCGCGGGCGCCCTGCCCATGCTGATCGCCTTCACCGTCGACCCCTGGTACGCGCTGTGGGTGCTGGTGTTCGTGGTGATCTACCAGCAGTTCGAGAACTACGTACTTCAGCCCAAGCTGACCTCCAGGACCGTGGACATCCATCCGGCGGTCGCCTTCGGGTCGGTCGTCGCGGGCACCGCCCTGCTCGGTGCCGTCGGCGCGCTGATCGCCATCCCCGCCGTCGCCACCCTCCAGGCGTTCCTCGGCGCGTACGTGAGGCGGTACGACGTCACGGACGACCCCCGTGTGCTCGGCCACCGGGGACCCGGCGGAGGCCCGGGTGTCGTCGCCCGCGTCCGTGGGCTGTGGGCCCGCGGGCCGGGCGTGGTGCCACCCCGGAGCGGGGACACCGGCGCCCCCTGAGGGCAGGCCGCACCTGTGACGCACCGGACGGCGGTGTCGCGGGGTGCGGCTTGACACGAAAATCGAACATCCATTCTTATGGACGTGCCGGTGAGGCTCAACGAAGGGTCTTCTGCCCCGGTTTGGGCAGAAAAGAGTCCGCGTTATCCACAGGCCGGAGGTGCGTCGGGGCGCGTTGTCAGTGGCAGGCGTTAGCGTCTTTGACGTGAAGCGATCGACTCAAGCAAATCGGGTGGAACCCATGGCAGGAACCGACCGCGAGAAGGCGCTCGACGCCGCGCTCGCACAGATTGAACGGCAATTCGGCAAGGGCGCGGTCATGCGCATGGGCGAGCGGTCGAAGGAGCCCATCGAGGTCATCCCGACCGGGTCGACCGCGCTCGACGTGGCCCTCGGCGTCGGCGGCCTGCCGCGCGGCCGTGTGGTGGAGATCTACGGACCGGAGTCCTCCGGTAAGACGACCCTGACCCTGCACGCGGTGGCGAACGCGCAGAAGGCCGGCGGCCAGGTCGCCTTCGTGGACGCGGAGCACGCCCTCGACCCCGAGTACGCGAAGAAGCTCGGCGTCGACATCGACAACCTGATCCTGTCCCAGCCGGACAACGGCGAGCAGGCCCTGGAGATCGTGGACATGCTGGTCCGCTCCGGCGCCCTCGACCTCATCGTCATCGACTCCGTCGCCGCGCTCGTCCCGCGCGCGGAGATCGAGGGCGAGATGGGCGACAGCCACGTGGGTCTTCAGGCCCGGCTGATGAGCCAGGCCCTGCGGAAGATCACCAGCGCGCTCAACCAGTCCAAGACCACCGCGATCTTCATCAACCAGCTCCGCGAGAAGATCGGCGTGATGTTCGGCTCCCCGGAGACCACGACCGGTGGCCGCGCGCTGAAGTTCTACGCCTCGGTGCGTATCGACATCCGCCGCATCGAGACCCTCAAGGACGGCACCGAGGCGGTCGGCAACCGCACCCGGTGCAAGGTCGTCAAGAACAAGGTGGCGCCGCCCTTCAAGCAGGCCGAGTTCGACATCCTCTACGGCCAGGGCATCAGCCGTGAGGGCGGCCTGATCGACATGGGCGTGGAGCACGGCTTCGTCCGCAAGGCCGGCGCCTGGTACACGTACGAGGGCGACCAGCTGGGTCAGGGCAAGGAGAACGCCCGCAACTTCCTGAAGGACAACCCCGACCTCGCCAACGAGATCGAGAAGAAGATCAAGGAGAAGCTGGGCGTCGGCGTACGGCCCGAGGAGCCCTCCGCCGAGCCGGCCGCGGACGCCACGGGCACGGCTCCGGCCGAGCCGGCAGCCGTACCGGCCCCGGCGGCCAAGGCCTCCAAGTCCAAGGCCGCGGCGGCCAAGAGCTGACCCGTGACCCGACGAACCGACTGGGCCGAGTACGAGTTCGCCGCCCTCGGTGCCCCACGGGGGAGGGGCACCGGAGACGGCGACGGCCCAGCCGTGGACGGTGACGCGGCGTACGACGACATCACCGGCGGGGCCGGCCCCGGGAGCGGGGGCGGCGCACGGGCGGGCGGCTCGCGTGACGGCGGGCCGCGCGGTGGACGCGGACGCAGACGCCGGACCTTCGGCGAGGCGGCCGTGACGGACGGGGGCGCCTCCTCCTCGTCGAGGGCCGAGCGGGAGGAACCTCCGGGGGACCCGGTCGAGCGGGCGCGGGCGATCTGTCTGCGCCTGCTCACCGGGACCCCGCGCACCCGGAAACAGCTCGCCGACGCCCTCCGCAAGCGGGAGATCCCGGACGAGGCCGCGGAGGAGGTGCTGTCCCGGTTCGAGGAGGTCGGACTGATCAACGACAGCGCCTTCGCGGACGCCTGGGTGGAGTCCCGGCACCACGGCCGGGGACTCGCGCGGCGTGCGCTCGCCCAGGAACTGCGCACCAAGGGCGTCGACCCCACACTGATCGACGCGGCCGTCTCCCAGCTCGACTCCGAGCAGGAGGAGGAGACCGCCAGGGAACTGGTCGCGCGCAAGCTGCGCGCCACCCGCGGACTCGACCGCGACAAGCGGCTCCGCCGCCTGGCCGGCATGCTCGCCCGCAAGGGCTACCCCGAGGGCCTCGCCCTGCGCGTCGTCCGGCAGGCGCTGGAGGAGGAGGGCGAGGACACGGAGTCCCTCGACGGCGGGCCGTTCTGACGCCGACGGGGAACGCGGCCCCGCCCCGGCGGCTCCCGGTATGGGGCCCACGCGGGCGCCCGACGCCACCGCAGGCCCGGCAGCCGCCCGCTCGGATGCTCCGAGCGATGACGGCCACACGGGCGCGCACGTGGCCCGGGCGGCCCTGGCGGGCGACAGGCTTCGCAGCCGCCCTCCCGGGTGCGCTGTCCCTCGTCACCAACGGCGCCCCAGTGGCTCCCGACGAGGGTGTTCGACATGGATCGCCGACGTCACCGGTGGCCTCGTTTCCCGAAGCCGCCGAGCAGGCGCGTGGCCGGCGGTGTCCGCAGTGGTGACACCGTCGCGGGCCCGTTCCGTGGCCCGCCCGTCTCGGTGGAGCCGGCCGACGTGGCGCTCCCGGCGGGACGCCTACGCGGACACCACCGGCAGTCCCGCAGCCCGCCACGCCTGGAAACCGCCCGTCAGGTCCGTGGCCCGGTGCAGGCCCAGACGGTGCAGGGACTCGGCCGCCAGGCTGGAGGCGTAGCCCTCGTTGCAGATCACGACAACGCGCAGATCGTGGTCCGTGGCCTCCGGGAGGCGGTGGCTGCCCCGCGGGTCCAGACGCCATTCCAGTTCGTTGCGCTCGACGACGAGAGCCCCGGGAATGAGCCCGTCCCGCTCCCGCAGGGCGGCGTAGCGGATGTCCACCAGCAGCGCCTCCCCGGCGCGTGCGGCCTCGTACGCGCTCTGCGGCTCGACCCGTTCGTAACCGGCGCGCACCCGCTCCAGCAGTTCGTCGATGCCCATCGCGTCGGCAGCACGTTCGTTCGTCCCGCTCACTGCCAGTCCTCTGGGCGTTCGACCTGCTCCAGGCGGAGCACGTGACCGCTGCGGCTGTAGCGGCGGATCCGCGGCAGCGGCGGATAGTAGGCGTGCACGGAGATCGCGTGGCGGTCCGGGGACTCGTTGAGGACCTCGTGGACGTGGTGCTGCCCGAAGGCGCGCCCCTGTCCGGCCCCCAGCCGGCGTTCCCGGTCCACGCCGTCGGTCAGTTCCAGGGTCTTCCAGCCGTCGGTGGGCAGCCGCGCGGCGAGCGAGTTCTCCCTCAGCTCCCCCGACGCGGTCATGAAGGCCCCGACGGAGTCGGCGTGGTCGTGCCAGCCGGTACCCGTACCGGGCGGCCACCCGATCAGCCAGGCCTCGCTGCCACCGGGACCGTCGAGCCGTACCCAGGTACGGCCCTCGGGGTCGAGCGGAAGGGACGCGATCAGTTCGGCGTCGGCGACGGTACGCCGTACGAAGTCGAGGAGGTCCGCCTGCGTGGGCGCGACCGGCGCGGAGACGGGACGCGGAACAGGGGAGGAGACAGACATGTGCACCGTCCTGGAGAAGGGTTCGCGGAGGCGCGCGGCAACACGTACGAGACGGCCGGTGGCGGCGCGCGGGGAAGAGGGAGGAACGCGAATCAACAGGACGGGCGACACACGCAGCCCGCATAGCGGACGAGGTCCATATGGACCCTCCGCCACAGGTGCACGCAGGTGTCGGTCACGATGCGGAGTACACCATGCGGCCGGGCACCGATTCAACTCATCGTCACCATGTGGACCACAGGGTGACGACGACTCGCCGGGACCGGGACCGGGACCGGCGCGCTCAGCGCGATCCGGCCCCCGCGTCGGCCTTGGCCTCCGCCTCCGCCGTGGCAGGCCCGCCCAGGACCGCTTCCGCCGCCGCGTACAGGTCCGCGGGGCGGACCCCGCTCAGGGCCGTGACCAGGTGACCGTCGGGGCGCAGCAGCAGCACCGTGTGGGCGGCCGCACCCGGATAACTCTCGGCGACCAGCAGTTCGGCCCGGTGCGGCAGCGCCGAGACGGCCGCCGCCAGCCGGGGCATGATCCCGGCCGACACCCAGTGCCGGCGCTCCCACACCCCCGTGCCCGGCGCGATCAGCACCACCAGCAGCGCACCCCGGCCGAGCCGGTCCCGCAGCCGGACGAAGGTGCCGTCCTCCGCCGTGACCCGCACGTCCGTCACCGCCGACCCGGGAGCCGTCGCGATGGGCACCTCGCCCTCCAGCGGGCCGGGAGCGAGCGGTGATCCGGCGTACGTCCCCGGCGCGCCCAGCGCGCCCCGCCCCAGGTGGCCGTCCGTCAGCAGCGTTTCGTGTCCCCGCGCGGCCCCCGGAACGTAGGAACGCAGCCCTCCGCCGCCGCGCACCAGCGGCAGCGCCTGGTCGGCGGCGCGCAGCCGGGCGGCGACGATCGCACGGCGCTCGGTCTGGTAGCTGTCGAGCAGCGCCTCGTGCGGACCGTGGTGCCAGGCCAGTGCCAGCTTCCAGGAGAGGTTGTCGGCGTCGCGCAGCCCCTCGTCCAGCCCGTGCGTGCCCAGCGCGCCGAGGAGATGGGCCGCGTCCCCGGCGAGGAACACCCGGTCGGCCCGCCAGCGCCGGGCCAGCCGGTGGTGGACGGTGTGGACACCGGTGTCCAGCAGTTCGTATGGCGGGGTCGGACCGTCGGTCCAGCCGGCCAGCGTCTCCCGTACCCGGGCCAGCAGCAGTTCCGGGGTGACCAGGTCCTTGCCAGGCGGCAGCAGCCAGTCGAGGCGCCACACCCCGTCCGGCAGCGGACGCGCGGTGATCTCCCCCGCGGAGGGGCCGGACGTACGCCACGGCGGCATCCGGTGCAGCAACACCTCGTCCTCCCAGGGGAGTTCCGTGCGCAGCGCGGCCACGGCGTGACGTTCCACCGCCGTGCGGCCGGGGAAGCGGATGTCCTGGAGCTTGCGCACGGTCGAGCGCGGGCCGTCGCAGCCGACCAGGTAACTGCCGCGCCACCAGGTGCCCCTGGGACCACGGGTGTGGGCGGTGACGCCGGACTCCTCCTGCTCCAGGGAGTCCAGACGGCTGTCCACGGCGAGCCTGACGTGCGGCTCACCCGCGAGGGCCGCGCGCAACGCACCGGTCAGGACGTGCTGGGCGATGTGCAGGGGAGCGGGCTCGGTTTCGCCGAAGACGACCTCGGATGTCACCTGCTTGCGCCGCATCGACCGCCATCCGGCCCAACGGACACCGGCGTGGTCGAGCGGAACACCGGTCAGCCGCTCCACGAGCGCGGCGGTGTCCTCGCGCAGGACGACTGTGCGCGCCGGGCGCGGTTCGTCCTTGCCCGGTCCTTCGTCGAGGACCACGCACGGCACCTCCTGACGTGCCAGCGCCAGCGCGAGCGTCAACCCGACGGGCCCCGCTCCGACGATGATCACCGGGTCCACGGCGCGGCGCCCCCTGCTCGAAGTGACGTCTGAAGGGACGTGGAGGAACAGGAAGATGGAGCAGGGTGCACGATCACAGAACGTATGCAACCTATTGCCGGTGCTTGCGTCAAGTGACCGAAGGCCAGTGGCGATCATGAAATGTGCCCGAGCCCGTAACGCTACTGACTGTTCATCACATGAGTCCGGGGCGTACGGCTCCTCCGCACCCGTCGACGACGGCCGGCACTCGATACGACTGTGGCCCGCCGGAATCCGGCGGGCCACAGTCATGTTCGAGCGTCAGGCGAGCGTCACTTCTCCGCACCGGCCCCGTGCGTGCCCCCGATCTCGGCGGCGTTGAGGTCGTCAACGTCCTCCACACCGAGCACGGCGCCCGTGCTGCGCTTGCTGCGGCGCAGGCGTCCCTCGAGCCAGGAGGCGAACGAGGTGAGGATGAAGTTGAGGACGATGAAGATGATCGCCACGACGATGAAGCTGGGGATGACGTTGGCGTAGTTGGCCGCCAGCGTGGCCCGCGAGTTCAGCAGCTCGGTGAAGCCGAGCATCACACCGCCCAGCGCGGTGTCCTTCACGATGACGACCAGCTGGCTGACGATCGCCGGGAGCATCACCGTGACCGCCTGCGGCAGCAGGATGCTGCTCATGGTCTGGCTCTTGCGCAGACCGATCGCCTGGGCCGCCTCGGTCTGGCCCTTGGGCAGGGCGAGGATGCCGGCCCGGACCACCTCGGCGAGGACCGAGGCGTTGTAGAGCACCAGGCCGGTGACGACCGCGTACAGGGGCCGGTCCGCGCTGCTGACGTCCGTGGAACGGGCGAAGAACTCGTTGGCGAACAGCATCAGCAGCAGCACCGGGATGGCCCGGAAGAACTCGACCACCGCGCCGGCCGGGATGCGCACCCATCGGTGGTCGGACATGCGTGCGATGCCGAGGATCGCGCCCAGTGGGAGGGCGATGACCATGGACAGGGCCGCCGCCTTCAGCGTGTCGGCCAGGCCTGGCAGCAGGTACGTCGTCCACGCCTCGGACGTGGTGAAGGGCTTCCAGAGGGACCACTCCAGCTGCCCCTTGTCGTCCATCACCTGCCAGACCCACCACAGCAGCAGGGCGAGCAGGACGAAGAAGACGACCGAGAAGATCAGGTTGCGCCGCTTGGCCTTCGGGCCGGGGGCGTCGTAGAGAACAGAAGTCATCGCTTCACCGCCAGGCGCTTGCTCAGCCAGTTGAGGAACAGGCCGGTGGGCAGGGTCAGTACCACGAACCCGAAGGCGAACACCGCGCCGATGAGCAGCGTCTGTGCCTCGTTCTCGATCATTTCCTTCATCAGCAGCGCGGCCTCCGCCACGCCGATGGTGGCTGCCACGGTCGTGTTCTTGGTCAGCGCGATCAGCACGTTGGCCAGCGGCCCGATGACCGAGCGGAACGCCTGCGGCAGCACGACGAGCCCGAGGACCTGGCTGAAGCTCAGTCCAAGAGCGCGTGCGGCCTCTGCCTGCCCGACGGGCACCGTGTTGATGCCGGAGCGGATCGCCTCGCAGACGAAGGCAGCGGTGTAGGCGACGAGGCCGAGCACGGCCAGCCGGAAGTACTTGAGCTCGAAGTCGTCCGGCGCGCCCATCGCCAGGCCGAAGATGTCGGCGAGGCCGAGCGACGTGAAGACGATGATGACGGTCAGAGGAATGTTCCGGACGATGTTCACGTAGGCGGTGCCGAAACCACGCATCAGCGGCACCGGACTGACCCGCATGGCCGCCAGCAGGGTGCCCCAGATCAGGGATCCGATGCCCGAGAAGACGGTGAGCTGCACCGTGACCCAGAAAGCGCCCAGCAAGGACGGGTCGTCATAGTCAGAAATAAAGTCGAACACGATCTCCCGCGCTTCCGGGTGTGTGGTCTACGTGGCGGACGCGGCGCGCCGCCGCCCTGATCGCGACGGACGGCGGCGCGCCTTTCAAGACCCCGCGTTGCGGTCCTGGGCTTACTTGACGATGTTGCCGATCTGCGGAGCCGGCTCGTTCTTGTACTCGGCCGGACCGAAGTTCTCCTCGACCGCCTTCTCCCAGGAACCGTCGCTGACCATCTTCTCCAGCGCGTCGTTGATCTTGTTCACGGTCTCGGTGTCGCCCTTCTTGACACCGACGCCGTAGTTCTCGTTGCTCAGCTTCAGGCCGGCGAGCTTGAACTGGCCCTTGTACTGGTCCTGCGCGGCGTAGCCGGCGAGGATCGAGTCGTCCGTGGTCAGCGCGTCCACGGCACCGCTCTGGAGGGCGGAGAGGCACTCCGAGTAGCCGCCGCGCTCAGTCAGCTGGGCGTCCGGAGCGAAGTCCTTCTTGACGTTCTGCGCCGAGGTGGAGCCGACCACCGAGCACAGCTTCTTGTCGTTCAGGTCCGTGGCCTCGGTGATGTCCGAGCCCTTCTTCACCAGCAGGTCCTGGTGGGCCAGCAGGTACGGACCGGCGAAGTCGACCTTCTCCTTGCGCTCGTCGGTGATGGAGTAGGTCGCCGCGATGAACTTCACGTCCCCGCGCGAGAGGGCGTTCTCGCGGTCGGCGCTCTTGGTCTCGACCCACTCGATCTGGTTCGGCTCGTAGCCGAGCTCCTTGGCGACGTAGGTCGCCACGTCCACGTCGAAGCCGGAGAAGGAACCGCCCGGCTCCTTCAGGCCCAGACCGGGCTGGTCGTACTTGATGCCGATCTTGATCTTGTCGCCGCCACCACCGGCGGACGACGAACCGCTGTCGTCGCTGTCGTCACCGCCACAGGCCGTGGCGGTCAGGGCAAGAGCGAACACGGCGGCCGAGGCGGCGGTGACCTTGCGGAGCTTCATGGTGCACATCCTTTGACTCTGGTGAAGTGATGCGGCCCGGTCGGTGTCCGGTGACGCAAGTCGTCGGGGCGCGAGGTGCGCCTCAGTGGTGAAGGATCTTCGACAGGAAGTCCTTGGCCCGGTCGCTGCGCGGATTGCTGAAGAACTGATCCGGCGAAGCCTGTTCGACGATGCGACCGTCGGCCATGAACACCACGCGATTCGCGGCCGAACGGGCGAATCCCATCTCGTGCGTAACGACGATCATGGTCATGCCGTCGCGGGCGAGCTGCTGCATGACTTCCAGCACCTCATTGATCATCTCCGGGTCGAGAGCCGACGTCGGCTCGTCGAAGAGCATGACCTTCGGCTCCATGGCCAGGGCCCGCGCGATGGCGACACGCTGCTGCTGGCCGCCGGAGAGCTGCGCGGGGTACTTCTCCGCCTGTGCGCCCACACCGACCCGGTCGAGCAGGGCACGGGCCCGCTCCTCGGCTTCCTTCTTGTCCTTCTTGCGGACCTTGACCTGGCCCAGCGTCACGTTCTCGAGCACGGTCTTGTGCGCGAAGAGGTTGAAGGACTGGAAGACCATCCCCACGTCGGCCCGCAGCCTGGCCAGCCCCTTGCCCTCGTCCGGCAGGGGCTTGCCGTCGATCGCGATCGAACCGGAGTCGATCGTCTCCAGACGGTTGATGGTGCGGCACAGGGTGGACTTCCCGGACCCGGAGGGTCCGATGACGACGACGACTTCGCCACGGGCGATCGTCAGGTCGATGTCCTGGAGTACGTGCAACGCGCCGAAGTGCTTGTTGACGCTCTTCAGGACGACCAGGTCGCCGGTCGCGGCCACATCTTCCTTGGCCACCGATACTTCGGTCATCGCTCTCAGGCTCCGTCCTCCTCGGTTTCGGAGGACAGTAGTAATCCTCCAGACCTGCGTCATTACATCTGAGGGGAATCTGAGCATCACGATCCGATAGCAATCGGACACCTGTCGTAGCACTTGTGAGCAGGGGTGATTTCGGCGAGGTAACGGTACGAAAGAGCAACCGGAACCCTCTTGACGCCGTCCACGTTCATCGGCGTCACTGCAAGGTGCACGCGCGCGTGCACGCGTTTTTGTACACATGGAGAGCGTACGGCCGATGAACCGAAGGGGGCCCTGGTGAGACTGCTTCTTGTCGAGGACGACAACCACGTCGCCGCCGCCCTGTCGGCGGTTCTGGCGCGGCACGGGTTCGACGTGACCCACGCGCGCAGCGGCGAGGAGGCACTCCAGGCGCTCGTCCCCGAGGGCAACGGCTTCGGCGTCGTCCTGCTCGACCTTGGCCTGCCCGACCAGGACGGTTACGAGGTCTGCGGCAAGATCCGCAAGCGCACCAGCACCCCGGTGATCATGGTCACCGCGCGGTCCGACGTACGTTCCCGCATCCACGGCCTCAATCTCGGCGCGGACGACTACGTGGTCAAGCCGTACGACACGGGGGAACTGCTCGCCCGGATCCACGCCGTCAGCCGTCGCTCCGTCCACGAGGAGGCCACGGGCAGCACGGAGACCGAGCTGCGGCTCGGTCCCGTACGCATCGAGCTGCCGACCCGCCAGGTCAGCGTCAACGGCTCGGCCGTCCAGCTCACCCGCAAGGAGTTCGATCTGCTCGCCCTGCTGGCCCAGCGGCCGGGGGTGGTCTTCCGCCGGGAACAGATCATCAGCGAGGTGTGGCGCACCAGCTGGGAGGGGACCGGGCGCACGCTGGAGGTGCACGTCGCCTCGCTGCGGGCCAAGCTCCGTATGCCCGCCCTCATCGAGACCGTGCGCGGCGTCGGTTACCGGCTCGTCGCGCCCACGGCGTAGCGGGGCCGGGTGCACACTCGTCTGCTTCCGCTGCTCATCGTCCTGATGGCGGCCGTCCTGCTCGCCCTCGGCGTCCCGCTGGCCGTCAGCCTGGCCGGCGCGCAGCAGCAGCGCGTCGTCGTCGACCGGATCGACGACACGGCACGCTTCGCGGCCCTCGCCCAGTTCGTCACCGAGCCCGCCGAGCCGGCCGGCGCGGACATCAACGAGCGGCGCGAGACGCTCAGCAGCGAGCTCAACAGCTACTACACGGTGTACGGCATCCGCGCGGGCGTCTTCTACCGCAACGACTCGCCCATGGCACACGCGCCGGACGACTGGTTCCTGCCCCGCTCCGGGGAGGTGCGCGACGCCTTCGAGGAGGCGCTCCTCAGCCGCCGCAGCCACGACCCCGAGCAGGTGTGGCCCTGGCAGCGGCGGAGTCTCGTGGTGGCCTCACCGGTCATCCGGGACGGCGACGTCGTCGCGGTCGTGGTCACCGACTCGCCGACCGGACAGATGCGCTCGCGCATCCTGGAGGGCTGGCTGGTCATCGCCGCGGGGGAGGCGGCGGCGATGCTGCTGGCGGTCGGCGCGGCGCTGCGGCTGACCGGGTGGGTGCTCCGGCCCGTACGGATCCTGGACGCCACCACGCACGACATCGCCACGGGGCGGCTGAAGTCCCGGGTCGCGGCGGCGGGCGGGCCACCGGAGCTCAGACGGCTGGCGCGGTCCTTCAACGAGATGGCGGACAACGTCGAGAGCGTGCTGGAGCAGCAGCGCGCCTTCGTCGCCGACGCCTCCCACCAGCTGCGCAACCCGCTCTCGGCGCTGCTGCTGCGCATCGAGCTGCTCGCACTGGAGCTGCCCGAGGGCAACGAGGAGATCGCCTCCGTCCAGGCCGAGGGCAAGCGTCTGGCGCAGGTCCTGGACGACCTGCTCGACCTGGCGCTCGCCGAGCACAGTGAGGCCAACCTCCAGGTCGCCGACATCGGTGCCCTGGCCGCCGAGCGCGTCGCGGCCTGGTCGCCCACCGCCGAGGCCAAGGGCGTCCGACTGACCGGCACCTGCCCGCCGACCACCGCGTGGGCCGACCCGGTGGCGCTGTCCAGCGCCCTGGACGCGGTCATCGACAACGCGGTGAAATTCACGCCCGAGCACGAGACCGTCGAGGTCACCGTCGCCTCCAACGGCGACACGTCCACCGTCGTCGTCACCGACAACGGCCCGGGACTGACCGAGGAGGAGCTGACCCGCGTCGGCGACCGCTTCTGGCGCAGCGGACGGCACCAGAACATCAAGGGCTCCGGACTGGGCCTGTCCATCTCCCGGGCGCTGCTCGCGGCGGGCGGCGGCTCGATCGCGTACGAGCGTCACGAGCCGCACGGGCTTCGGGTGACGGTGACGGTGCCGAGGAACGCACCCACGGGTGAGGCGACGGCTCAGGGCTTGACGGACCGGTAGTACCGGCGGGCGCCCTCGTGCAGCCGCAGCGGGTCGGTGTAGATCGCGGTGCGTACGTCGACCAGCTGGGCGGAGTGGACGTGGGCTCCGATGTTGTCCCTGCTCTTGAGCACGATGCGGGTGAGCCACTCGGTGAGCCGGGGATCCGCGTCCGCGCGGGTGATGAGGAGGTTGGACACCGCCATCGTCGGGACGGTCGAACCGAGCTGACTGCCCGGGTACGCCGACTCCGGCATGTTGGTGGCGCGGTAGTGACGCGTGGCGCCGCCCTGCTGGTGCAGCTGGGAGACGAGGTCGGCGTCGATCGGCACGAACCGCAGCGCGGACTGCTCGGCGAGGGTCTTCAGGCCGTCCGTGGGCAGTCCGCCCGACCAGAAGAAGGCGTCCAGGCCGTGGCCGAGCCGCTCCGGTCCGGTGTCGATGCCGTCCGCGGAGGGCCGGATGTCCTTCTCCGGGTCGATGCCGGCCGCCTCGAGCACCCGGTTGGCGATGAGCCGGACGCCCGAGTTGGGGGACCCTATGGCGACCCGCTTGCCCCGCAGGTCCGCGACGGAACGGATGCCCGAGTCGGAGGCGACGGCGAGCTGCACGTAGTCGTCGTACAGGCGGGCCACCCCGCGCAGCCGGTCCGCGCCCGGTCGGTGGTCCAGCCGGTACGTCTCCACCGCGTCGGCCGCGGCGATCGCGAAGTCGGCCTGGCCGGTGGCCACGCGCTGTACGTTCTCCTGCGAGCCGTCACTCGTCTTCAGCCGCACGTCGAGGTCGGGCATGTGCCTGCCGAGCGAGGTACGCAGCAGCTCGCCGTACTTCTGGTAGACGCCCGCGCGGGTGCCCGTGCTCAGGGTGATCGTCCCGCCGGGCGGCCCGTCGCCCCAGGGCACCAGCCACCACAGCAGCAGTCCGAGCGCCACGAAACCGGCGGCCGCGCCCCGCAGGGCACGTCGCCTGCCGATCCGGGACAGCACAGGGGACATGCGCGCGATCCTGCCAGCCCGGGTGCCCGCTGACCAGGGCGGAGCTCACAGCGGGCCGGGGGGAGTGTCCGTGGCGGCCGCTACAGTCGCGGCATGAGTTCTTCGCCCGCCGACCTGGTCCGTGACTTCCACCGCGCCTTCGGGCTGGACGCCCGCGACACACCGTCCGAGGTCCCCCCGGAGCTCGCGGCGCACCGGGGCGAACTGCTCGCCGAGGAGGCCGAGGAGGTCGCCGAGGTGTCGGTGACGGGCCCGCTGGACCGGCTCGCGCACGAACTGGCGGACGTCGTCTACGTCGCGTACGGCACGGCGCTGGTCCACGGGATCGACCTCGACGCGGTGATCGCCGAGATCCACCGCTCCAACATGACCAAGCTGGGCCCCGACGGCCAGGTCACCCGCCGCCCCGACGGAAAGGTCCTCAAGGGCCCCCACTACGAGGCCCCGGACGTGTCGGCGGTGCTGCGCCGGCAGGGGTGGGCGCCGGGCGGCGAATCCTGAGCCGGCACACCTGCCGACGGTGAGCCGCACTTCGTCGCATTTTCGGCCCGGCGGTCCGCACGATCGCCGGGCGCTCCGCCCATGACGCCCACGCAGCCGCTCCCTGCCACCTGGCCGTACGGGGCTGACGCCCGCCGCGGCCCGAGGCTGTCCGCGGCACCGCCTACCCTTGTGGGCATGAGCAGCATCGACCGGAGCCAGTCAGTGGGCGGCACGCGCACCTATGAAGTACGCACCTACGGGTGCCAGATGAACGTCCACGACTCCGAGCGATTGTCCGGACTGCTGGAGGACGCGGGCTATGTCCGCGCCCCCGAGGGCTCCGACGGCGACGCGGACGTCGTCGTCTTCAACACCTGCGCCGTCCGTGAGAACGCCGACAACAAGCTGTACGGCAACCTCGGGCACCTCGCCCCGAAGAAGGCGAGCCGCCCCGGGATGCAGATCGCGGTCGGCGGCTGCCTGGCGCAGAAGGACCGCGACACCATCGTGAAGCGGGCACCGTGGGTCGACGTCGTCTTCGGCACGCACAACATCGGCAAGCTGCCGGTCCTCCTGGAGCGCGCCCGCGTCCAGGAGGAGGCGCAGGTCGAGATCGCCGAGTCGCTGGAGGCCTTCCCCTCCACGCTGCCGACCCGGCGCGAGAGCGCCTACGCGGCCTGGGTGTCGATCTCCGTCGGCTGCAACAACACGTGCACCTTCTGCATCGTCCCGGCGCTGCGCGGCAAGGAGAAGGACCGGCGTCCCGGCGACATCCTCGCCGAGATCGAGGCCCTGGTCGCCGAGGGCGTCTCCGAGATCACCCTGCTCGGCCAGAACGTCAACGCGTACGGCTCCGACATCGGGGACCGCGAGGCGTTCAGCAAGCTGCTGCGGGCCTGCGGGAAGATCGACGGCCTGGAGCGCGTCCGCTTCACCTCGCCGCACCCGCGCGACTTCACCGACGACGTCATCGCCGCCATGGCCGAGACGCCGAACGTGATGCCCCAGCTCCACATGCCGCTCCAGTCCGGCTCGGACCCGGTGCTGAAGGCGATGCGCCGTTCCTACCGGCAGGAGCGCTACCTCGGGATCATCGAGAAGGTGCGCGCCGCCATCCCGCACGCGGCGATCAGCACCGACATCATCGTGGGCTTCCCCGGTGAGACCGAGGAGGACTTCGAGCAGACCATGCACGTCGTGCGCGAGGCCCGCTTCGCGCAGGCGTTCACCTTCCAGTACTCCAAGCGTCCCGGCACCCCGGCCGCCGAGATGGACGGCCAGATCCCCAAGAAGGTCGTCCAGGAGCGCTACGAGCGGCTGGTCGCCCTCCAGGAGGAGATCTCCTGGGAGGAGAACAAGAAGCAGGTCGGCCGCACCCTGGAGCTGATGGTCGCCGAGGGCGAGGGCCGCAAGGACGACGCCACCCACCGGCTCTCCGGCCGCGCCCCCGACAACCGGCTGGTGCACTTCACCAAGCCGGAGCAGGAGGTGCGCCCCGGCGACGTGGTCACCGTCGAGATCACCTACGCCGCTCCGCACCACCTGCTCGCCGAGGGCGCCGTGCTGGACGTGCGCCGCACCCGCGCGGGCGACGCCTGGGAGAAGCGGAACGCCGCCGAGGCCGCCAAGCCGAAGGGCGTCATGCTCGGCCTGCCCACGCTGGGCGTGCCCGAGCCGCTGCCGGTGGTCACCGGGGGCTGCGCCGTCGACTGACCGGACCGCGACGGGGCGGGCCGCGAGGCGACGCGGCTCCGGACTGCCGCAGTAGGCTGCCGATCATGCTTGTCGCCGCCGCCGTCTGCCCCTGTCCGCCGCTGCTCGTGCCCGAGGTCGCCGCGGGTGCCGCCCATGAGCTGGACACCGCGCGTGCCGCCTGTGTGGACGCGCTGGGTGTGCTCGCCGCCGCCCGGCCCGAGCTGCTCGTGGTCGTCGGGCCGGGGGACGGTGCCGGGACCGAGACCTACCCGGAGGGGACCCCGGGATCCTTCCGGGGCTTCGGCGTCGACCTCGACGTACGGCTGGGACCGGGCAGGGGAACCCCGGCCGGGCGGGAACTGCCGTACGGGCTCGCCGTGGGTGCCTGGCTGCTGGGCCGCACCGGATGGGCGGACGCCCCCGTCGAGGGACTGGCGGTGGGGGAACCTCTCACCGCCGAGCGGTGTATCGAAGAGGGGGAGGCCCTCGCCGTCCGGGCGGAGCGGGTGGGGCTGCTGGTGATGGGCGACGCCAGCGCCTGTCGCACGCTGAAGGCGCCGGGCTATCTCGACGAGCGTGCGGCCCCCTTCGACGCGGCACTCGCGCGCGCGTTGGGCGCCGCCGACACCGGCGCCCTGCGCGCACTGGACACCGGACTGGCGCGCGAGCTGAAGGTGTCCGGCCGTGCCCCCTGGCAGGTGCTCGCCGGCGCGGCCGCCGGGAACCCCGACCTGGGGGGCGCCCTCCTCCACGAGGACGCCCCGTACGGGGTCGGATACCTCGTCGCGACCTGGTCGTAGGCGGGCACCGCCGGAAGAACGGCGGACGGCCGGGAGCCCTCCTGTGCTCCCGGCCGTCCGTCCGTGTATCGCTCCGTAGCGCCCGCCGTACCGTTCAGGAAGTGGGCGGGGGCCCGGCCGGCGGTGTGGTGGTGCCGCCCGCGTCGGGGCCGGGGTCGTTCTTGTGCGCGAGTCGGTCCACGGCACCCTTGGCCTTGCCCGTACCCGACTGGATCCGGTCGCTGTACTTGCCCTTGGTCCGCTCGTCGACGGTCCGCGCGGCCTTGTCCAGGCCGTGCTGGATCTTGTCCTCGTGCTGGTGCGCGAGGTCGGAGACCTTGTCCTTGGCCGGGCCGAGTTTGGCCTTCAGATTGTCCAGCAGACCCATGACGTACCTTCCCTCGCGGCGATCTACGTGCGGGCGCCCTCACCGGTCTCGCTGTCGGCGGCCTCGGCGGACTGCTGCTTCGGGATCTCGACGGTGTCGGTGCCGGGGACCTGGCCGGCCTCCTTCTCCGCTGCCCCGGTGGTCTCCGGCACCTCGCCCGAATCCTTCGGTTCCGCGGACCCGGCCGCGTCCCCCGCACCGGGCTCGGCCGTCGCCCCGTCGGCCCGGGCCTCGGCGGTCCGCGTCTCCTCCGTGGCCTTCGACCTCCGAAAAAGCCGTGCAAAAACGCCCATATCAACTCCATACATTACTCGTGCGGGCGAAATACCGCGTTGCCCGGTGTGTCCATTCGTGTGACCCGGGCCGCCGCCCCCGGCGTCCGGCGGCTGGAACCTCGCAACGGGCAACGACCCGGTGACCGCCGCGTCACGTAACCCGTTCGGGGGCGGGTGGGGAGGTTTGCGAGACTGGATCAGTGAGCAGCGCACCCCACGCCCCCCGCGTCATCGCCGTCGTCGGACCCACCGCGGCCGGAAAGTCCGATCTGGGCGTTTTTCTTGCCCAGCGGCTCGGCGGCGAAGTCGTCAACGCCGACTCCATGCAGCTCTACCGGGGGATGGACATCGGCACCGCCAAGCTGACGCCGGAGGAACGCGGCGGCGTCCCGCACCACCTCCTGGACATCTGGGACGTCACCGTCACCGCGTCCGTCGCCGAGTACCAGCGGCTGGCCCGGGAGCGGATCGACGCGCTGCTCGCCGAGGGGCGCTGGCCCGTCCTCGTCGGAGGGTCCGGCCTCTATGTGCGCGGCGCCGTCGACAACCTGGAGTTCCCGGGCACCGACCCCGAGGTCAGGGGCCGGCTGGAGGAGGAGCTCACACTGCGCGGGCCGGGGGCGCTGCACGCGCGCCTCGCCGTCGCGGACCCCGAGGCCGCACGCGCCATCCTGCCGAGCAACGGCCGCCGCATCGTCCGCGCGCTCGAGGTGATCGAGATCACCGGAAGGCCCTTCACGGCCAATCTCCCGGGCCACGACTCGGTCTACGACACGCTCCAGATCGGCGTCGACGTGTCCCGCCCCGAACTGGACGAGCGCATCGCCCTCCGGGTCGACCGGATGTGGGAGGCCGGTCTCGTGGACGAAGTGCGCGCACTGGAGGCGCACGGGTTGCGCCAGGGGCGTACGGCGTCGCGCGCCCTCGGCTACCAGCAGGTGCTCGCGGCGCTCGCCGGGGAGTGCACCCTCGAGGAGGCGCGGTCCGAGACCGTCCGTGCCACCAAGCGCTTCGCGCGCCGTCAGGATTCATGGTTCAGGCGCGATCCCCGGGTGCACTGGTTGAGTGGGGCCGCGGCGGACCTCAGGGAACTTCCGCAGCTCGCGATGTCGTTGGTCGAACGACCGGTTACAGCCTGATCACGTCCTGGCATCGGGACGCCCAGGCCGTCATCCGGGCCTGTGGCGCCATGCCATCATCGAGCTTCGATCGACCAAGTGGAGTCCAAGTTGGGAGGGCGCGTGGCGATGGAGGCCGGCCCTCGCGACACCGCACACGGCACCGAACACCTCACCACCGAGCGGGGTGCACCGGAGCAGGAAACCGACCGTCTCAGCCCTGACGGGCCCGACGAGACGCAGGGCGGCGTGACCGACGACGGCCCCGAGCCGGACGAGATGTTCGCGGGCGGCGACGAGGTCGAGGTGGAGCTGCGCCCGCAGCGCCGGCTGCGCATCTGGCAGCTCGCGCCCATCGTCGGACTGGCCGCGGTCGGCTCCCTGATGTTCGCCTTCCCGCTCGCCTTCGACTTCGGCGACAGCGGCGCGGTGATCGCCATGCTGGGGCTGCTGATCTGCTCCTGCTCGGCGGGCTGGGGCATGATGGCCGCCCGCAGGGTGGGCCACACCTGGCCGGGGCTGCCGACCCGCGGCTCCGGACGCAGACCCGACTGGCGGGTCGTCGCCGCCTACGCCGTGCTGGTCGCCGCCGTGGTGGCCTTGGCGGTCTGGCGGGTCGCCCGGCTCCGCTGAGCGGCCGGGCTCCCCACCACCCTTCGGCGGCCCCCCGCGGAACGCTCTCGTACGATCGGGGTATGAGCACGCGGATCGCCTTCCTCAAGGGCCACGGCACGGAGAACGACTTCGTGATCGTCCCGGACCCCGAGAACGCCATCGACCTCTCCCCGGCTGCGGTCGCCGCCCTGTGCGACCGCCGCGCGGGCATCGGCGGCGACGGACTGCTGCACGTCGTGCGGTCCGCGGCTCACCCCGAGGCGAAGGCCATGGCCGACGAGGCCGAGTGGTTCATGGACTACCGCAACGGCGACGGCTCGATCGCGGAGATGTGCGGCAACGGAGTGCGTGTGTTCGCGCGCTACCTCCAGCGCGCCGGCCACGCCACCGAGGGCGACATCGCGGTGGCCACGCGCGGGGGCGTGAAGAGCGTGCACATCGCGAAGGAGGGTGACGTCACCGTTGGCATGGGCAGGGCGCTGCTGCCCGAGGGCGACGTCACCGTGAGCGTCGGCGAGCGCAGCTGGCCCGCGCGGAACGTGAACATGGGCAACCCGCACGCCGTGGCGTTCGTGGAGGACCTCGCGCACGCGGGCGACCTGTTCACCGCGCCCCCCTTCAGCCCGGCCGCCGCCTACCCGGACGGTGTGAACGTGGAGTTCGTCGTCGACCGCGGTCCCCGGCACGTGGCGCTGCGGGTGCACGAGCGCGGAGCGGGCGAGACCCGTTCCTGCGGCACGGGAGCATGTGCGGTCGCCGTGGCCACCGCCCGCCGCGACGGCGTCGACCCGAGCGTCACCGGAACCCCGGCGACGTACACCGTGGACGTGCCCGGCGGCACCCTGGTGATCACCGAACGGGCCGACGGCGAGATCGAGATGACCGGCCCGGCGGAGATCGTCGCCGAGGGCGTGATCGAGACCGAGTGGCTGGAGAACGCCCTTCGTCGGCCGGGGCGTTGACTCGGCATCACAGCTCCCGGCCTGCGCGGCGGCGACATCCGCAGGTGCCGGGAGGGTGATCGCCTTCAAGATCATGGCGGGCCGTGGACCCGATGGCGTGAAAACGACCTCCGATCGACCTTCGCTCAATGGGGTGATCCGTTTCACGCTCGGCCGGAGGCGGCCGGTCCGAGGGGGTCCGGCTCGGTAGCATCAAGCACCGGCCCGGACGGGGGACGAACGCCGTCTCCTGAGCCCGAGTCCGCCCTGGGGCACGCCGTCCGCCGGTCCACGCAGCCGGAGGTGCCCATGAACGCGGAGGCCGTGAATCCTGCGAGCCCAGGCCCTGTGACCTCGGGTCACGTCACACCCACGGGGTCGCGCAGGAAGGCCCGCCCCCGGCTCGACCTGCGCCGACTGGGCCGCGCCGCGCTGCTCGGCCCCGGCACCCGCGACCGGCTCCCCGACGCCATCGGCCACGTGGTCGAGGCCCATCGCGCGCACCACCCCGACGCCGACCTCGAACCCCTGCGCCGCGCCTACCTGTTGGCCGAGTCCTCCCACCGCGGCCAGATGCGCAAGAGCGGCGAGCCGTACATCACGCACCCGCTCGCCGTGACCCTGATCCTCGCCGAACTCGGCGCCGAGAGCACCACGTTGACCGCCTCCCTGCTCCACGACACCGTCGAGGACACCGATGTGACGCTGGAGCAGGTCGGCGAGCAGTTCGGCGAGGAGGTCCGCTACCTCGTCGACGGCGTCACCAAACTGGAGAAGGTCGACTACGGCGCCGCCGCCGAACCCGAGACCTTCCGCAAGATGCTCGTCGCCACCGGCAACGACGTCCGCGTGATGTCGATCAAACTCGCCGACCGGCTGCACAACATGCGCACCCTCGGCGTGATGCGCCCCGAGAAGCAGGAACGCATCGCCAAGGTGACCCGGGACGTCCTGATCCCGCTCGCCGAACGGCTCGGTGTGCAGGCGCTCAAGACGGAACTGGAGGACCTGGTCTTCGCCATCCTCCACCCCGACGAGTACGAGCGGACACGGGAGTTGATCGTCCGCAACGCCGCCCGCGCGGACGACCCGCTCGCCGAGGTCGCCGACGAGGTGCGCAGGGTGCTCCGCGAGGCCGACATCGCCGCCGAAGTCCTCATCCGCCCGCGCCACTTCGTCTCCGTGCACCGCGTGTCCCGCAAACGCGGGCCGCTGCGCGGCGCCGACTTCGGCCGTCTGCTGGTGCTGGTGAACGAGGACGCCGACTGCTACGGCGTCCTCGGTGAGCTGCACACCTGTCTGACGCCCGTGGTCTCGGAGTTCAAGGACTTCATCGCCGTACCGAAGTTCAACCTGTACCAGTCGCTGCACACCGCCGTGGCCGGCGAGGACGGTCAGATCGTCGAGGTCCTCATCCGCACCCACCAGATGCACAAGGTCGCCGAGGCCGGAGTCGTCGCCCTGGGCAACCCGTACGCCGCCCCGCCGGAGGAGCAGTCCGCGAGCGACGGCGAACGCGTCGACCCCACCCGGCCCGGCTGGCTCTCCCGGCTGCTGGACTGGCAGCGGGCCGCGCCCGACCCCGACACCTTCTGGTCCACCCTGCGCGAGGACCTCGCCCAGGACCGCGAGATCACCGTCTTCCGCCCGGACGGGGGCACGCTGGGCCTGCCCGAGGGGGCGACGTGCGTGGACGCCGCCTACGCGCAGTACGGCGAGGACGCGCACGCGTGCATCGGGGCCCGGGTCAACGGCCGGCTGGCGACGCTGAGCACCGTCCTCAAGGACGGCGACACCGTCCAGCTGCTCATGGGGCAGGACGCGGCCTCCGAGCCCTCCCGGGAGTGGCTGGAGCACGCCCACACCCCCGCGGCCCGGATCGCCATCCAGCGGTGGCTGGCCGCCCACCCCGCGCAGGACGAGGCCCCCGGGACCGAACGGGACACGGCTGCCCGGCCCCTGGCCGACGACCCCGCCCCGTCACCGGAGGCGGACGCTCCGCAGCCCGGCCGCCCCACGGCCGCCCAGGTCCTGGTCGACCGCGCCGACGCGACCGTACGGCTCGCCGGCTGCTGTACGCCCGTACCGCCGGACGAGGTGACCGGCTTCGCCGTGCGCGGGGGAGCCGTCACCGTGCACCGGGTGGAGTGCGCCGCGGTGGCGCGCATGAAGAGCGCGGGGCGCGCGGAGGTCGGGGCGCGCTGGGGGGAGGGCGCCGAGTGCCGGGTCACGCTGGTCGCGGAGTCGTTCGTCCGGCCCCATCTGCTCGCGGACCTCACCGAGGCCATGGCCCTCGAAGGCGCCGAGATCGTCTCCGCGACCGTCGAACCCCCGGACCGCCAGCAGGTGCGGCACACCTACACCGTGCAGCTGCCGGACGCCGCGCGGCTGCCCGCCCTCATGCGCGCGATGCGCGACGTGGCGGGCGTGTACGACGTGAGCCGGGCCCAGCGGCAGGCGCCGGGGGCCTGACCCGGACCTCGACCGGGGGCGTCGCCACCACCCGGCGCATCGGAGCTGCGGTGTGATTACCCGATCGGGTGGGTCGGAAGCGCGCCGTCGCCACGCCACACGCGCGCGCTGATAGCCGTGGGGCATGCCGCTCACCCCCCACAGCGACGGCCCGCGGGAGAAGCCCCCGCGCGGCCCGCACCGTCACAGTCGGGCATCCCACGGCCGGGACCCTCGCGTCAGGGTCGGTCGCGCACGGCGGCCGGCCGCCGCGCTGCTCGCCTCCGCCGTCTCGGTCTGCCTGCTCGCCGCGAGCGCCCCCGCCGTTCCCCTCGGCGTCGGCGACCGCCTCTTCCCGTACCTGGGCAACCCCGGATACGACGTGCTGGCGTACGACATCGGCCTCGACTACCCCGGCCGCAACGACCGGCCGCTGCGGGGCGTCACCACCATCGACGCCCGCGTCACCGCCGACCTGGAACGGATCAACCTCGACTTCGCCCGCGGAACGGTTCACTCCGTCGAGGTCGACGGCGATCCGGCCGTCTTCACCGGCGCCGGCGAGGACCTCGTGATCACCCCCGTGGACGGTCTGGACGAGGGCGAGCGGACCCGTATCACCGTCCGGCACACCAGCGACCCGGTGGCCGACGAGGACCGCGAGGGCGGCTGGGTGCGCACCGCGGACGGTCTCGTGATGGCCAACCAGGCCGACGCCGCCCACCTGGTCTTCCCCTGCAACGACCACCCCTCCGACAAGGCGATGTTCACCTTTCGGATCACCGCCCCCGACGGCGACACGGCCGTCGCGAACGGGCTGCCGGCCGAGGTCGCCCGCACGCGCGGGGTCACCACATGGACGTACCGGACCCGCCATCCCATGGCCACCGAACTCGCCCAGGTCTCCATCGGCCGCTCCACGGTCCTGCGCCGCACCGGCCCGAACGGGCTGCCGCTCCGGGACGTCGTCCCCACCGCGCACCGTGCGAAGCTCGAACCGTGGCTGGCCAGGACCCCGGCCCAGATCGCCTGGATGGAGGAGCGGGCCGGCCGCTACCCGTTCGAGACCTACGGCCTGCTGCTGGCCGACGCGTCCACCGGCTTCGCGCTGGAGACCCAGACGCTCTCCCTCTTCGAACGGGACCTGTTCACCGATCCCGCCCTCCCCGCCTGGTACGTCGAGTCGATCATGGTGCACGAGCTGGCCCACCAGTGGTTCGGCAACAGCGTCAGCCCCCGCACCTGGTCCGACCTGTGGCTCAACGAGGGGCACGCCACCTGGTACGAGGCGCTGTACGCGGAGGAGCGGGGCGGCAGGTCCCTGGAGGCCCGTATGAAGGACGCCTACGAGGCCTCCGACGGCTGGCGCGCGTCCGGCGGACCGCCCGCCGCGCCCAAGCCGCCGGACCCCGGCCGGCAGCTCGGCATCTTCCGGCCGAACATCTACGCCGGGGCCGCGCTCGTGCTGTACGCCCTGCGCCAGGAGATCGGCCGCACCGCCTTCGAGCGCCTGGAGCGCGACTGGGTCGTCCGCCACCGCGACGGCACGGCCTCGACCGCCGACTTCGTCCGGCTCGCGTCCCACGTAGCCGGCCACGACCTGACCGGCTTCCTGCACCCCTGGCTGTACGGGGCCACGACCCCGCCGATGCCGGGACACCCGGAATGGCGGTCCGGGGCCCGGTCCACCACGCCCGCCCGGCGTCCGGTCACGCCCGCGCATCGACCGGGCGCGAGCCGGGAATAACACGGTGACGAGACGAGCCGTACCGTGCGACCATCGTCAGGTCCGCACACCACGGACCCGGGAATCTCCCGGGGCACCCGGACGTTGTGGAGAGTGACGGAGAGTCCCACGGACCGGCTCCGTCACCGCATACGAGTCACCGACGACGTAAGGACCCAATGACCTCCTCTTCTTCCCCTTCCCAGGACACCAAGCGCCTCGCGCACACCTACCCCGAGGGTCTTCGGGCCGATGCCCTGATGGAAGAGGACGTCGCCTGGAGCCTCGATGTCGACGGAGAGCGGGACGGCGAGCAGTTCGACCGCTCCGAGCGTGCGGCCCTGCGCCGTGTCGCGGGCCTCTCCACCGAACTCGAGGACGTCACCGAGGTCGAGTACCGGCAGCTCCGCCTGGAGCGCGTCGTGCTCGTCGGGGTGTGGACCTCGGGAACCGTGCAGGACGCGGACAACTCCCTGGCGGAGCTCGCCGCCCTGGCGGAGACGGCCGGCGCCCTCGTGCTCGACGGCGTGATCCAGCGCCGCGACAAGCCCGACGCCGCCACCTACATCGGCTCCGGCAAGGCCGAGGAGCTGCGCGACATCGTGCTCGAGACGGGCGCGGACACCGTCATCTGCGACGGTGAGCTCAGCCCCGGACAGCTGATCCACCTCGAGGACGTCGTCAAGGTCAAGGTCATCGACCGTACGGCCCTGATCCTCGACATCTTCGCCCAGCACGCCAAGTCCCGAGAGGGCAAGGCGCAGGTCGCGCTCGCGCAGATGCAGTACATGCTGCCGCGGCTGCGAGGCTGGGGTCAGTCGCTGTCCCGGCAGATGGGCGGCGGCAAGGGCGGCGGCCTCGCCACCCGTGGTCCCGGTGAGACCAAGATCGAGACGGACCGGCGCCGGATCCGCGAGAAGATGGCGAAGATGCGCCGGGAGATCGCGGAGATGAAGACCGGCCGCGAGATCAAGCGGCAGGAGCGCCGGCGCAACAAGGTGCCGTCCGTGGCCATCGCGGGCTACACCAACGCCGGCAAGTCCTCGCTGCTCAACCGCCTCACCGGCGCGGGCGTCCTGGTCGAGAACGCCCTGTTCGCGACCCTCGACCCGACCGTGCGCCGGGCCGAGACCCCGAGCGGCCGGCTGTACACGCTGGCCGACACGGTCGGCTTCGTCCGGCATCTGCCGCACCACCTGGTCGAGGCGTTCCGCTCCACGATGGAGGAGGTCGGCGACGCCGATCTGATCCTGCACGTGGTGGACGGTTCGCACCCGTTCCCGGAGGAGCAGCTGGCGGCCGTGCGCGAGGTGATCAGGGACGTCGGCGCCACCGACGTACCCGAGATCGTCGTGATCAACAAGGCCGACGCGGCGGACCCGTTGACGCTCCAGCGACTGCTGCGAGTGGAGAAGCGCTCGCTCGCGGTCTCGGCCCGCACCGGCCGGGGCATCACGGAGCTGCTCGCGCTCATCGACAACGAGCTGCCCCGTCCCGCCGTGGAGATCGAGGCCCTCGTGCCGTACACCCACGGCAAGCTGGTCGCCCGCGCCCATGACGAGGGCGAGGTGATCTCCGAGGAGCACACCCCGGAGGGCACCCTGCTCAAGGTCCGGGTGCACGAGGAGCTGGCGGCGGAACTCACGCCGTACGTTCCCACTCCGGCCGGCTGACCGGCTCACCATGGAGCGAAAGGCCCGCTCCCCGCTCACCGCGGGGGCGGGCCTTCCTCATGTGCGGATCACTGACCGCCGTAGGTCTTGCTCATGTTCTGGTACAGCGCCTCGGCGTCCTCGCCGAGCTGCGGGCCCGCGAGCCAGGTGTTGTCGGTGGGGCCGATCGAGGTGTTGGAGACCAGCACCGTCTTGCCGTTCAGCACCCGGAACCAGCCGCCGCCGGACGAGCCGCCGGTCATGGAGCAGCCGATGCGGTACATCGTCGGCAGGCTCGGGCTGAGCGAGAACCGGCCGGCGGTGTCGAGGCACTTGAACATCTGGAGGCCGTTGTACGGCGGCGCGGCCGGGTAGCCCCACGCGCCCATCCGGCCCGCCTCGGCAGCGGACGGCGCGGAGAAGTCCACGTCGAGCGCGGCGCCGACCGTCTCCTCCAGGGACTTGGAGCCCTGCTCCGGCTTCACGTGCAGCACGGCGTAGTCGTACGCGGCTCCGTCGCCGCCGCTCTGCGAACCGCCCTGGATCCAGCCGTTCGAGGTGGAGGCCCAGTCCGCCCACCAGTTGCCGTAGGGGGCGATCTCGTTGGCGCCCGCGCTGCCCAGCTCCGCCTCGGACTTGCCGAGGTCGTTGTAGGCCGGGACGAAGACGAGGTTCCGGTACCAGCCGCCCTCGCCTCCGGCGTGCACACAGTGCCCGGCCGTCCAGACGAGGTTGGACTTGCCCGGGTGGTTGACGTCCTTGATCACGGTGCCGGAACAGACGGCGGGGCCCTCCGGGGAGTCGAAGAACACCTTGCCGACCGGTGCCGCGTTCTCGTGGTACGGCGTCTTCTCGGCCTCCGCCCGGACCTGGGCCGGCTCCGGGTCGCTGACGCCCTCCGCCGCCGACGCGTCCTTGGTCGAGACGGTCTTGTCGGCCTCCTTCGCGGACCGCATCCGGTCGGGCTTCCACAGGCCCTCGATCACCGGATTGACGAAGTCCTCGGCCTCACTGAGCCACTTGTCCTTGTCCCAGTCCTCCCAGCCGCCGTTCTTCCACTTGTCGACGTCGATCCCGTGCTCCTTGAGCTTGTCCGCGATGTCGGACGGGATCTTCACCTTGCCGGCGTCGCCGTCGGCGGCCTGGGAGGTGGTGGCGTCGGGCTTGTCGTTCGCCTTGTTCTCCTCCGAACCGCCGCACGCGGTCGCGGTGAGCGCCAGGGCGGCGACGAGCCCGGTGGCGGTGAGGACGGTGCGACGGCCACGCCCGAAGGGCGCGGACGTACGTGTGGAACGCATGGTGCGATGACCCCCGTTGAAACGAATGAATGTGGTGCCGCGCGTCGATGTCCCGCTCGGGGCGCGCTCGCCCCGCCCGGCCCCGCGCGCGCGGCGGCACGCGGGACCGGGCACGCCGGTCACTGCCCGGCGAACTTCTCGCTGACCGCGTCGTAGACGCCCTTGGCCTCGTCACCCAGCCGCGGGCCGGCCAGCCAGCCCGACGTCACCGGGCCGATGGAGGTGTTGGACACCAGAGCCGGCTTTCCGTCCGAACCCGTCGCGACCCAGCCGCCACCGGACGAACCGGCGGTCATGCTGCACCCGATGCGGTACATCGTCGGGTCGGACTCGGTGAGCGACAGCCGTCCGGGCTTGTCCTGGCAGCGGTACAGCGTCTGACCGTCGTACGGCGGCGCGGCCGGGTAGCCGATCGCCGTCATCTCCTTCACCTGCGGCACCGCGGGGGCGTCGAAGTCCACCGGAAGCGCCGAACCGACCGTCTCCTCCAGCGACTTGCCGTCGCCGCCCTTCTCCGGCGTCACATGGATGACGGCGAAGTCGTACGAGGCCCCGTCACCGCCGGTGGCACCGCCCTGCTCGATCCACTGGTCCGAGGTCTGCGCCCAGTCACCCCACCAGACGCCGTACGGGGCGATCTCCTCCTTCGAGGCGCCCTCGAGCTCCTTCGCCGACTTGCCGGAGTCGTTGTACGACGGCACGAACGCGATGTTGCGGTACCAGCCGCCCTTCTTGCCGGCGTGCACACAGTGACCCGCCGTCCACACCATGTTGGACTTGCCCGGGTTGGCCGGGTCCTGCACGACCGTGGCCGAGCAGACCATCGTGCCCTCGGGCGAGTCGAAGAACACCTTGCCCGCCTCGGGGGCGTTGGCGTGGTACGACGCGGGAACGGCCTCCGCCTGCACCGGTTCCGGGGTCGGGTCCGTCACGCCCTGGTCACCGGAGATGTCGCCCTCGTCCACACCCTGGTCCGGCTCCTCGGCGTCCCGCATGCGGTCCGGGTCCCACAGGTCCTCGATGATCGGATTGATGAAGTCGTTGGCCTCGCGCAGCCAGTCGTCCTTGCTCCAGTCCTTCCAGGCGCCGTTCTTCCACTTGTCGAGGTCGATCCCGTGCTCCTTGAGCCGGTCCTTGATGTCGTCCGGGATCTTGAGCTTGCCGTCGTCGGCGGCGGCCGTCGCGGACGTGTCGGCGCTCGCGTCGGTGTCGCCCGACTCACAGGCGGTGGCGGTGAGGGCCAGCGCGGAGGCGAGCGCGACAGCGGCCAGAACGGGGGAGGTTCGGCGCGCCCTCCCCCCTCGTCGAGCGGTGGACGACGGCCGTATGGATCGCATGATCTGACTCCCCCTGGAATGAACGAACTTGGCGCTTCGGCCGTGATCCGCCCCGATCCGCAACGGAGTTCGGGACGCTCCCACGGCCTTCGGGAACGGCACCACACACTATGCGGTCGCTGTGGGGGACGTCCGACGGAACGGCAACGGTTCGGCTACAAGCCGTCTGACCTGGCCGATCGTCCGGAGATGCGCCGATTTGAGGCGGGAGGGCGGCCGAGTCGCCGCCTCTCGGGACGCCAAGTGCCCCCGGACACCCCGTAACCCGGTGAGCGGTCCGGGGTTGGTAGCGACGAGGGGAGCTGCCTGCGTACGGAGGTCCCCTCCCCGTGGTTCGGCGGGAGCGCCGGGGAGGACGGAGGACGGTGGCGGAATCCACGTACGAGGACCGGGGCCGTGGCGCCCTGCCCCTGGTCGCCCTTGCCCACCGCGACGACCTCGACCATCACGACGGAGGACCAGGCGGCCGCGGTCCTGGGCCGACTCGCCGGCTCCCTCCGCACGGCGGCCCGCGACCGCCACGACCCCCGGGGCGGCCCAGCGCCCCCGAAGCCCGTCCCGCGCGGGCGGGCCGGCCCCGCCACGGCACCACCCCACGAGGACCCGCCTTGCACACGACCCCCACACCGGCCGACCGCACGACTTCCCCGGTTCCGCGTCAGGAGGGGAAGCCGGCCGACACCCACTGGCCCAGGGGCACCGGCGCATGCCCCTTGGAGCACCCCGATCCGCGCGGGGTGGCCCAGGCGGCGGCCACGGAGAACCTCCTGCGCTGCTGGGTCCGGGAGACCGGCGTGCGCGCTCCGGACAGCGACATCCTGTGCCTCCCGCTGCCCGCCAGTGGCACGGCCCTGCTCGTCCCCGTCCGGTACTGGTCCCCGACGGGCTGGCACCGCTTCGGACCGCCCTGGCTGGCCGACTCCCCGGATCCCGCCCGGCCCGTCGACGCCGTCCTGCTCGCCGCCCTTCTCGGCAGGGAGAACGCCGTCCCGGCGGACTCGGCCCTTCCGCCGGCCGGAGACGTCACCGACCTGGTCTCGCGCGTCGCCGACTCCGTCCGGCGCGTCACCGCCTTCGTCACCGACCGACGCGCCCGTACGGCCGACCACCCGGACCTCTTCCTCGCCGCGGAGCAGGCGCTCGTCCTCGGACACCCTCTGCACCCCGACCCGAAGAGCCGCGACGGCCTCACCGACGCCGAGACACAGCGGTACTCGCCCGAGATGCGCGGCTCCTTCCCCCTGCACTGGATGGCCGTCGCACCCTCGCTGCTCGCCACCGACTCCGCCTGGACCGAACGCGGACGCCCGGTCACCGCGTCCGACCTCACCGCCCGGCTCGCCGGCCCCGGACTGCCGCTGCCCGACGGCCACGCGGCCCTGCCCCTGCACCCCTGGCAACTGCTCCAGGTCCGCCACCGCCCCGAGACCGCCGCCCTGCTGGACGCCGGGCTGCTCCGGGACCTCGGCACCCACGGCGCTCCCTGGCACCCCACCTCCTCCGTGCGCACCGTCCACCGCACCGGCGCCCCCGCCATGCTCAAGCTGTCGCTGGGCCTGCGCATCACCAACTCCCGCCGGGAGAACCTCCGCAAGGAACTCCACCGGGGCGTCGAGGTCCACCGGCTGCTGCGCACGGGACTGTCGCAGCGGTGGCGGGCCGAGCACCCCGGCTTCGACATCGTCCGCGACCCGGCCTGGCTCGCCGTGGACGACCCGGCCGGCGACCCCCTGCGGGGACTCGACGTCGTGATCCGGCACAACCCGTTCCGGCCGCACGACGACGTCGCCTGCGTCGCCGGACTCGTCGCGCCGCACCCTCGCGCCGACGGCCGTACGGGATCCCGGCTGGCCGAGATCGTCACCCGGCTCGCCGCCCGAACGGGGCGGCCCTCCGGTGCCGTCGCCGCCGAGTGGTTCCTGCGGTACCTCGAACACGTGGTGCGGCCCGTGCTGTGGCTGGACGGGGAGGCCGGCATCGCCCTGGAGGCACACCAGCAGAACACCCTGGTCCTGCTGGACACCGACGGCTGGCCCGCGGGCGGCCGCTACCGGGACAACCAGGGCTACTACTTCCGCGAGTCCCGACGGGCCGAACTCGACGCCTGGCTGCCCGGCATCGGCGCGCACAGCGACACCTTCGTCCCCGACGACGTCACCGACGAACGTTTCACCTACTACCTGGGCATCAACAACGTCTTCGGCCTCGTCGGCGCCTTCGGCTCCCAGCGCCTCGCCGACGAACGGGTGCTGCTCGCCGCCTTCCGCCGGTTCCTCGCCGGAGTCTCCTCCGGCCCGGCACGGACCCGCGGCACGCTCCCCGCCCGCTTGCTCGAATCACCCGTCCTGCGCTGCAAGGCCAACCTGCTGACCCGGCTGCACGGCCTCGACGAACTCGTCGGCCCGGTCGCCGGCCAGTCCGTCTACGTCACCGTCGCCAACCCCCTGCACCCGTGATGTCCGACCTCCTCGGAGGCTGGGGCCCGACCGGCACCTCCGCGGGCCTGTTCCGTCTCGTCCCCGTCCGCCCCGAACGCGACCTGCCGCTTCTCAGCCAGTGGATGAACGACCCCGCCGTCGCCGCCTTCTGGGAGCTGTCCGGACCGCCGGCCGTGACCGCCCGCCATCTGGACGCCCAGCTCACCGGCGACGGACACAGCGTCCCGTGCCTCGGCGTCCTGGACGGTACGCCGATGAGCTACTGGGAGATCTACCGCGCGGACCTCGACCCCGTGGCCCGCCACTACCCGGCCCGCCCCCACGACACCGGGCTCCACGTCCTCATCGGCGCCGTCGGCGACCGCGGCCGGGGCCTCGGCAGCGTCCTGCTCAGAGCGGTCGCCGACCTCGCCCTCGACAGCCGTCCCGGCTCACCGCGCGTCGTCGCGGAACCCGACCTGCGCAACACACCCTCTGTCGCCGCCTTCCTCAACGCCGGGTTCCGTTTCGCGGCCGAGGTCGATCTGCCCACCAAGCGGGCCGCCCTCATGATCCGGGACCGTGCCCTGCGTCATCTGCTGTAGCCCGCCGTTCTCCGTTCCGTCCGCCCCGACCGAGGAGCCCCCGTCTTGATCGCACCGCCCGCCCTCTCCGTGATCGCACGAATGTCAGTGCCGGGTCGTAGGGTGGTCGCGCTATGACGAAGCCCTCACTCCCCGAACTCCTGCACGCCGCCGTCACCGCCGTCGGCGGTACGGAGCGCCCCGGCCAGGTGACCATGGCCGAATCCGTCGCCGAGGCGATCGACGACGGCGCCCATCTGCTGGTCCAGGCCGGCACCGGCACCGGAAAGTCGCTGGGCTACCTGGTCCCCGCGCTGGCGCAGGGGGAGAGGGTCGTCGTGGCGACGGCCACCCTGGCCCTCCAGCGCCAGCTCGTGGAGCGGGACCTTCCGCGCACGGTGGAGGCCCTGCATCCGCTGCTGCGGCGCCGCCCGGAGTTCGCGATGCTGAAGGGCCGGTCCAACTACCTGTGTCTGCACCGGCTCCACGAGGGCGTGCCGCAGGACGAGGAGGAGGGCCTCTTCGACCAGTTCGAGGCGGCCGCGCCCACCAGCAGGCTGGGGCAGGACCTGCTGCGGCTGCGCGACTGGTCGGACGGGACGGAGACCGGCGACCGGGACGACCTCACACCGGGCGTCTCGGACCGGGCCTGGGCCCAGGTGTCGGTGTCGTCGCGCGAGTGCCTGGGCGCCACGAAGTGCGCGTACGGCGCCGAGTGCTTCGCCGAGACGGCCCGTGAGCGGGCCAAGCTGGCCGAGGTGGTCGTCACCAACCACGCCCTTCTCGCCATCGACGCCATCGAGGGCGCGCCGGTGCTTCCGCAGCACGAGGTGCTGATCGTCGACGAGGCCCACGAGCTGGTCTCCCGGGTCACCGGAGTCGCCACCGGGGAACTCACCCCCGGGCAGGTCAACCGGGCGGTGCGGCGCGCCGCGAAGCTGGTCAACGAGAAGGCCGCCGATCAGCTCCAGACCGCCGCCGAGGGCTTCGAACGGCTGATGGAGCTGGCCCTTCCGGGTCGGCTGGAGGAGATCCCGGAGGACCTCGGATACGCGCTGATGGCGCTGCGCGACGCGTGCCGCACCGTGATCTCCGCGATCGGGAGCACCCGCGACAAGTCCGTCCAGGACGAGGACGCGGTCCGCAAGCAGGCACTGGCCTCCGTGGAGGGCGTGCACGACGTCGCGGAGCGGATCACCAACGGTTCCGAATGGGACGTGGTCTGGTACGAGCGGCACGACCGCTTCGGGGCGTCTCTGCGGGTCGCCCCGATGTCCGTGTCGGGGCTGCTGCGGGAGAAGCTCTTCACGGACCGGTCCGTGATCCTCACGTCCGCGACGCTGAAGCTGGGCGGCGACTTCAACGGCGTGGGAGCGTCCCTGGGACTCGGCCCCGAGGGCACCGAGGGCGAGGACCTCCCGCAGTGGAAGGGCGTCGACGTCGGTTCGCCGTTCGACTACCCGCGGCAGGGCATCCTCTACGTGGCGAAGCATCTGGCGCGCCCGGCCCGGGACGGTGACCGCGGCGACATGCTGGACGAGCTCACCGAGCTGATCCAGGCGGCGGGCGGCCGCACGCTGGGGCTGTTCTCCTCGATGCGGGCCGCGCAGCTCGCCGCCGAGGAGCTGCGCTCCCGCATTCCGGAGTTCCCGATCCTCCTCCAGGGCGAGGAGACGCTCGGCGAACTGATCAAGAACTTCGCGGCCGACCCGAAGACCTGCCTGTTCGGCACGCTGTCGCTCTGGCAGGGGGTCGATGTTCCGGGACCGAGCTGCCAGCTCGTGGTCATGGACAAGATTCCCTTCCCGCGCCCGGACGACCCCTTGATGAGCGCCCGCCAGAAGGCCGTGGAGGAGGCCGGCGGCAACGGCTTCATGGCGGTGGCCGCCACCCACGCGGCGCTGCTCATGGCGCAGGGCGCCGGCCGTCTCGTACGCGCCTCGGGCGACCGGGGCGTGGTGGCCGTACTGGACCAGCGGCTGGCCACTGCGCGCTACGGCAGCTATCTGAAGGCCTCACTGCCCGACTTCTGGTACACCACGGACCGCAACCAGGTCAGGAAGTCCCTGGCCGCGATCGACGCGGCGGCGAAGCAGCAGGAAGCCGCGGCGGAGGCCGGTACGGCAGCAGGCTGAACGGAGGGCGCGCGGCCTCACGCCGCCACGACTGAAGCATGGGGTGACTGCCGGCACCGCAACCCCGCCCCGTCGGCTGCGCGATCCGGAAGCCTGCCGACCGCGCCAGCCGTCGGCCGGAGTCGCGGTGGCCAGGGAGCTCCGTGGGCCTGCCGGCGGCCCGTGGGCGCACGCACACCGCGCGGGGCGGCACCGTGGAGATCACCGGCCGCCGAGCCGGGCTCCGGATCGCCGAACCCGCCGCCCACCCCTGCCGGCGGCCTGTGCGCCTTGCCGGCCGGGGAATCCGTGGCCTGGCGGTCAGGGCGTCCGGCGGCTCGGGACATGCCGTCGCCCCGGGGCCCGAGACGTGATGGCCCGAAGAAGGCCCGGCGGGGCAGGAACTGGGCGTCCGGGCAGCACAGGACCCCGGAACCGGCGCAGGGGTCCCGGGGTCCGGTCAGGGGGCGGGGCGGCCGTCCGGCCGGCGCCGCGCCGTGCTCAGACGCGGCGCAGTACGGCCACCACCTTGCCCAGAATGGTCGCGTCGTCGCCCGGGATCGGCTCGTAGGCCGCGTTGTGCGGGAGCAGCCAGACATGGCCGTCCTCGCGCTTGAAGCGCTTGACCGTCGCCTCGCCGTCGAGCATCGCCGCCACGATGTCACCGTTCTCGGCGACCGGCTGGCGGCGGACCGTGACCCAGTCGCCGTCACAGATCGCCGCCTCGATCATCGAGTCGCCGACGACCTTCAGGACGAACAGCTCACCGTCACCGACGAGCTGCCGGGGCAGCGGGAAGACGTCCTCGACGGACTCCTCGGCCAGAATCGGGCCACCGGCGGCGATACGGCCGACCAGCGGCACATAGGACGCCGCCGGCTTCCCCGCGGTGTCCGTGGGCTGTACCGAGGCGGCCTGGTCGGAGCCGCGCACCTCGTACGCGCGCGGGCGGTGCGGGTCTCGGCGCAGGAAGCCCTTGCGCTCCAGTGCCATCAGCTGGTGCGCCACGGAGGAGGTGCTGGAGAGGCCGACCGCCTGGCCGATCTCACGCATCGACGGCGGGTAGCCGCGCCGCTGCACCGAGTCCCTGATGACCTCGATCACCCGGCGCTGGCGGTCCGTGAGTCCGGAGCTGTCCGCCCGGATGCCGGGAGGTCGGCCCGGCAGGGAGCGCTTGTGCCCCTCGGGATTCGTGGCTTCGTTCATCGCATGCACCGGCTCGAGTCGGCCCTGGGGGCGGTCCTGGGCAGTGATGGCGGCACTGTCTGCGGTGGTGGTCACGTCGGCCCCTCTCGATGGTCTCCCTGCAGCACAACGGTAGTTGCTTTCGAAAGGTTGCGCCAAACACACGTTCGAGTGAAAAATCGCGAATTGGCTTACGCAATCACTGACTGAGGTGTATTGGTCGCCACGCTTCCTGCCGGACAAACGGGCCAATTGTTGTACTCTTCACCGCCGAGGTGATGACCTCGGGGTTGCGGACCTCAGTCTGCCATCGGGTGCCCCCTGGCGTGTGAAGCGGGCCCCGCTCTCTCCGGGAGTCGCACGCCGCCTCCCCGCCTCCGGCACGGAGTCTCCCCATCGCGCGGCCCGGGCGCGCCGCGCCCCGGCCCGATCCGCGCGACACGCGTGCAGGGTGTGGATGTATGAGCCAATCCCCACATCTAGTGGTTGGATTGCAACAGCAGCCCAGAAGTTGTGGTCCCCCGGGTCTCGACGCCCTCCACGATCGCCTATGCTGGTGCTGCTTCGTGAGGCCCAAGAGGCCTTACGAGGTCATGGAGTCTGCTGTGAGGAGGGTTGGGAGTTCATGCACTGCCCCTTCTGCAGGCACCCCGACAGCCGTGTCGTCGACAGCCGTACGACCGACGACGGCACGTCGATCCGCAGGCGCCGCCAGTGTCCGGACTGCTCCCGTCGTTTCACGACCGTGGAGACGTGTTCGCTCATGGTGGTCAAGCGGTCCGGAGTCACCGAGCCCTTCAGCCGCACCAAGGTCATCAACGGTGTGCGCAAGGCGTGCCAGGGGCGGCCCGTCACCGAGGACGCCCTCGCCCAGCTCGGCCAGCGGGTCGAGGAGGCGGTGCGGGCCACCGGGAGCGCCGAGCTGACCACCCATGACGTGGGGCTGGCCATTCTCGGCCCGTTGCAGGAACTCGACCTCGTCGCCTACCTGCGGTTCGCGTCCGTCTACCGGGCGTTCGAATCGCTCGAGGACTTCGAGGCCGCGATCGCGGAACTGCGGCGGGCGGAGCGGCCCGCCGCGGAGGACGGGGACGACGGGGACGGCGAGGGAGCCGTCCCGGGGAGCCAGGAAGACGACAGCGGGTCCGGAGGGGCCGTCCAGGTCACCGAACCCGCTCCCGCCGCCGGCTGAGCGGCGGCCCGGCCCCCGGGCGTGAGATGCGGGGACCGGCCGGGCGGCGGCGATGAGAAGACCTGTTGCGGGCAGAAGAGTGGGCGCCCGCAGCACCAGACAGAACAACGTGCCCGGGAACATTCAGGGCACTTCAGGGCGTTTTCGCCCGTACAGGGAGGCGGCATGACAGAGACGGCGAGCGGTCCGGCACGGAGTTCCCGAGCCAAGAGCAACAAGGCCGGCAAGGGGCTGCGTGTGGAGCGCATCCACACCACTCCTGGAGTCCACCCGTACGACGAGGTGGCCTGGGAGCGCCGTGACGTCGTCATGACCAACTGGCGCGACGGCTCGGTCAACTTCGAGCAGCGCGGCGTCGAGTTCCCCGACTTCTGGTCGGTGAACGCGGTCAACATCGTCACCAGCAAGTACTTCCGGGGCGCCGTGGGCACCCCGCAGCGCGAGGTGAGCCTCAAGCAGCTCATCGACCGCATCGTGAAGACGTACCGGAAGGCCGGTGAGGAGTACAAGTACTTCGCCTCGCCCGCCGACGCCGAGATCTTCGAGCACGAGCTGGCGTACGCCCTCCTGCACCAGATCTTCAGCTTCAACAGCCCCGTGTGGTTCAACGTGGGCACGCCCCAGCCGCAGCAGGTCTCCGCCTGCTTCATCCTGTCCGTCGACGACTCCATGGAGTCGATCCTCGACTGGTACAAGGAAGAGGGCATGATCTTCAAGGGCGGCTCCGGCGCCGGCCTGAACCTCTCCCGGATCCGTTCCTCCAAGGAACTGCTGTCCTCCGGCGGCAACGCCTCCGGCCCGGTCTCCTTCATGCGCGGGGCCGACGCCTCCGCCGGAACGATCAAGTCCGGTGGCGCCACCCGTCGCGCCGCCAAGATGGTCGTCCTCGACGTGGACCACCCGGACATCGAGGACTTCATCGAGACCAAGGTCAAGGAGGAGGAGAAGATCCGCGTCCTGCGCGACGCGGGCTTCGACATGGACCTGGGCGGCGACGACATCGCCTCCGTCCAGTACCAGAACGCCAACAACTCGGTCCGTGTCAACGACGAGTTCATGCAGGCGGTCGAGCAGGGCGGCAAGTTCGGTCTGCGGGCCCGTATGACCGGTGAGGTCATCGAGGAGGTCGACGCCAAGGCGCTCTTCCGCCGGATCGCCGAGGCCGCCTGGGCGTGCGCCGACCCGGGCATCCAGTACGACGGTGTCATCAACAACTGGCACACCTGCCCCGAGTCCGGCCGGATCACCGCGTCGAACCCGTGCAGCGAGTACATGCACCTGGACAACACGTCCTGCAACCTGGCCTCGCTGAACCTGATGAAGTTCCTCAAGGACGACGGCCAGGGCAACCAGTCGTTCGAGACCGAGCGCTTCCAGCAGGTCGTCGAGCTGGTCATCACCGCGATGGACATCTCGATCTGCTTCGCGGACTTCCCCACCCAGAAGATCGGCGAGAACACCCGCGCCTTCCGCCAGCTCGGCATCGGCTACGCCAACCTCGGCGCCCTGCTGATGGCGACCGGACACGCCTACGACTCCGACGGCGGCCGCGCCCTCGCCGGCGCGATCACCTCCCTGATGACCGGCACGGCATACCGGCGCTCCGCCGAACTCGCCGCGATCGTCGGCCCGTACGACGGCTACGCCCGCAACGCCGACGCCCACAAGCGCGTCATGAAGCAGCACGCCGACGCCAACGGCACCGCCGTGCGCATGGACGACCTGGACACCCCGGTGTGGGCCGCGGCCACCGAGGCCTGGCAGGACGTGGTCCGCCTCGGCGAGAAGAACGGCTTCCGCAACTCCCAGGCGTCCGTGCTCGCCCCGACCGGCACCATCGGTCTGGCGATGTCCTGCGACACCACCGGTGTCGAGCCCGACCTGGCGCTGGTGAAGTTCAAGAAGCTGGTCGGCGGCGGCTCGATGCAGATCGTCAACGGCACCGTCCCGCAGGCCCTGCGCCGCCTGGGCTACCAGGAGGAGCAGATCGAGGCGATCGTCGCCCACATCGCCGACCACGGCAATGTGATCGACGCCCCCGGTCTCAAGCAGGAGCACTACGAGGTGTTCGACTGCGCCATGGGCGAGCGCGCCATCTCCCCGATGGGCCACGTCCGCATGATGGCCGCGATCCAGCCCTGGATCTCCGGTGCCATCTCCAAGACGGTCAACATGCCGGAGACGGCGACCGTCGAGGAGGTCGAGGAGATCTACTTCGAGGCCTGGAAGCTGGGCGTCAAGGCGCTCGCCATCTACCGCGACAACTGCAAGGTCGGCCAGCCGCTCTCCGCCAAGAAGAAGGAGGACGAGAAGGCCGAGGTCACCGAGAAGGCCGAGGAGACGATCCGCGCCGCGGTCGAGAAGGTGGTCGAGTACCGCCCGGTCCGCAAGCGCCTCCCGAAGGGCCGTCCCGGCATCACCACCTCCTTCACGGTCGGCGGCGCCGAGGGCTACATGACCGCCAACTCCTACCCGGACGACGGTCTCGGCGAGGTCTTCCTGAAGATGTCGAAGCAGGGTTCGACCCTCGCGGGCATGATGGACGCCTTCTCCATCGCGGTCTCCGTCGGACTCCAGTACGGCGTGCCGCTGGAGACGTACGTCTCGAAGTTCACCAACATGCGCTTCGAGCCGGCCGGTATGACGGACGACCCGGACGTGCGGATGGCGCAGTCGATCGTCGACTACATCTTCCGCCGCCTGGCGCTGGACTTCCTGCCCTTCGAGACGCGCTCCGCGCTCGGCATCCACTCCGCCGAGGAGCGTCAGCGTCACCTGGAGACCGGTTCGTACGAGCCGTCCGACGACGAGGTCGACGTCGAGGGTCTGGCCCAGTCGGCGCCGCGGGCCCAGGAGCTGAAGGCGGTGTCCACGCCGAAGGCCGAGGTCGAGGTGGCCAAGCCGGCCCCGAAGCAGGCCCACACCAGCGCCGAACTGGTCGAGATGCAGCTGGGCATCCAGGCCGACGCCCCGCTGTGCTTCTCCTGCGGTACGAAGATGCAGCGCGCCGGTTCCTGCTACATCTGCGAGGGCTGCGGCTCGACCAGCGGTTGCAGCTGACGCGTCCGGGCACTGCCCGGGGGTGCGAGTGAACCACTGAGGGCGGTGGTGCCGGTGTTCCGGCGCCACCGCCCTCGGCTTTCCGCCGTACCGGGCTCCTTCAGGGCCGGCGGGACGCCCCCATCGCGCGGGTGAACGTCGCCGGGTCGTCCAGGAAGCCCTGGACGCCCGGGTGGAACTCCCAGGCGCCGGACCCGTCCCGGACGAACTCCGCGACCGTCGCCGCCGTGGCCCCGAGGACTCCGCCGAAGTCGTCCTCGGCCAGGACGGTGTACCCCTCGCGGATGCGCAGACCGGGGTTGCCCACACCGGAGAACGTGCGCCGTTCCTGGTGCTGCTGAATGACGACACCGACCACCACGCGCGCGTACCGCTGGTCGAGCCGGTCCAGTTCCAGCGTCATGACCTCGTCGTAGCCGAAGCCCTTGCCGTCCTTGCTGTCCCGGTTGAGCGTGATGGTGCCGTCGGGGGAGCGGCTGTCGAAGTGCACCACGTAGGCGGGATCGCCCAGTGGCTCGCCCGCCGGATAGGGCGCGGCGACGAGGTCCAGGTCGGTGGCCGGCTGACCCGACGGACTCGGGTCCCACCTCAGCGCGATCTCGACCTTGCGGATGCCCTTGTTGAGGCCGTTCACCAGTCTTCCCCTTCCCCGTGACCGTCCTGCCCGCTCACCCCAACTGCCGGGTGCTCCCGACAGGTTGTCCATCCTGCCACGCGTGCGCCGGCGGACGCCCGGAAGCAGTCCCCCCGAGGGTGACCGACGCCACGCTTCCTGGCCTTACGATGGCGCGGTGCTGGTCAAGTGGATTCGCTGCACCGTGGTGGACCGCCGCGGGTTCGAGCGGGGGCAGCGGAAGTGGGCGGGGCTTCTGGGGGAGCCGGGGTTTCGCGCGCAGGGCGGAGGCTGGAGCCGGGGGCGGCCGGAGGTGGCGCACATCTTCTCCTTCTGGGAGAGCCGTGCCTTCTACGACTCCTTCATGGCCCGCTCCCACGACCGGCTCGCCTCGGCCCAGTCGGGGACCTTCAAGGACGCCCAGGTCAGGCTCTTCGACCACCGCTTCGACGTGAAGACCGGCTTCGAACCCCGCTTCACGGACGCCGACCTGCTCAGGGTGGCGCTGTGCCGGGTCCACGAGGAGCGGGCGGAGCACTTCGTGCTGATGCAGGAGAAAGTCTGGAATCCGGCGATGGCCGGCTCGCCCGGCATGGTCCGGGGACTGTTCGGAGAGGCGCCCGGGAACGAGTTCATGGTGCTGTCGATGTGGCGGTCTGCCGCCGAGCACGGCAAGTACCGCACGGAGCGGGTGGAGCGCCTCGCCCTCAGGGCGCAGACGGAGGCCGACATCGCGGCCCTGGCGGGGGACATCGTGGAGATGGAAGCGGCCTGGACGGTCTGATTCCGGGAAGCGGAATCGTGTCCGCCGGCGTGACATGGGGTGCGGGAGGTGTGTGACCTACGCCGTATGGGGCCCGCACGAGTGCTCGCCCGGTCGTCACCCGATCTAGGGTTTCGGCATGGCACGACCACGGCGCATCGTCCTTGTCCGGCACGGTGAATCAACGGGCAATGTTGACGACTCCGTCTACGAACGCGAACCCGACCACGCCCTGGCCCTGACCGAGCGGGGCAGACTTCAGGCGGAGGAGACGGGGGAACGGTTGCGGGAACTGTTCGGCGGGGAGCGCGTCAGTGTCTACGTCTCTCCCTACCGCCGGACGCACCAGACCCTGAGCGCGTTCCGCCTCGACCCGGGGCTGATACGCGTGCGCGAGGAGCCGAGGCTGCGGGAGCAGGACTGGGGCAACTGGCAGGACCGTGAGGACGTGCGTCTCCAGAAGGCCTACCGGGACGCCTACGGCCACTTCTTCTACCGCTTCGCCCAGGGCGAGTCGGGCGCCGATGTCTACGACCGGGTCGGCGGGTTCCTGGAGAGCCTGTTCCGCAGCTTCGAGGCCCCCGATCACCCGCCGAACGTCCTCATCGTCACCCACGGGCTGGCGATGCGGCTGTTCTGCATGCGCTGGTTCCACTGGACCGTGGCGGAGTTCGAGTCGCTGTCGAATCCGGGGAACGCGGAGATGCGGATGCTCGTTCTGGGGGAGAACGGCAAGTACACCCTCGACCGGCCCTTCGGGCGCTGGCGGGATCCGGAACCCTACGGGATCACCGGGTAGACAGAGGGTCACCGGATAGAGTGGCAGGGCGATGACCGCTGATTCCTCTCCCGCCGGGCGCCTGGAGCGCGCCTTGGCCAGCCTGCGCGGACTGTCCGTGGGGGACGCGCTCGGCTCACAGTTCTTCGTGCCGGTGAACTACCCGCTGCTCAAGCGCCGCGAACTGCCTCCGGGATCCTGGCAGTGGACGGACGACACGGAGATGGCGTGCTCCGTCGTCTCCGTCCTGGCCACGCACCACAGGATCGACCAGGACGCCCTCGCACAGTCCTTCGCCACGCACCACGACTTCGACCGGGGCTACGGGCCGGCGGTCAACCGGCTGCTGCGGCTGGTCCGTGAGGGCGGCGACTGGCGTGAACTCGCCGCCGCGCTCTTCAACGGCCAGGGGTCGTGGGGCAACGGTGCCGCGATGCGGATCGCGCCCCTGGGCGCCTGGTACGCGGACGATCCGGAGCAGGCCACCCATCAGGCCGAGATCTCCGCCTACCCCACGCATCAGCACCGCGAGGCGGTGGTCGGTGCCATGGCCGTCGCGGCGGCGGCCGCGCTCGTCGCCGCCCCCGGTGGGCCGCCCCGCGCGGAGGCCCTCCTCGACGGGGTCGTCGCGCTGGTGCCCGCGAGAAGCGCGGTCGGCGCCGGACTGCGCCGGGCGCGCGACATGCTCGACTACGGCGACGCGGCCACCGTCGCGGCCGTGCTCGGCTGCGGACGGCGTACGACCGCCCATGACACCGTGCCGTTCGCGCTCTGGTCGGCCGCCCGGGCTCTCGGTGACTACGAGCGGGCCTTCTGGACGACCGCGCAGGTGGGCGGGGACGTCGATACGACCTGTGCGATCGTCGGCGGTGTGGTCGCCGCAGAGAAGGTGGGAGCACCGCCCGCGGAGTGGGCCGACCGGGTCGAGCCCCTGCCGGACTGGGCGCGGACCTCGGTCTGAGAACTCTCCGTGTGTCACGGGAACTCTCCGTGACCATCCGCTCGTTGTCGGGGCGTCCACTGTGTGAGGAGTGAGTCCTGACACGTGTAGGTGTCCGGTGTTGGAGCGGGAGTCGGGAGGGGCCGTGGCGATGGTCGTGCGGGTGTTGCTCGCGGTTCTGCTCGCCCTGACGGGCGCGGTCCGGCCCGGCGCCCGCCGTCCGACTCCGGTGGAGTCGGACGGAGAGCCGCCGGGCCGGACCCGCGGTGCCTTGTTCTCAGCGTTCTCAGCCCATGCCCGGTCCGGCCGAGCCGGCCAGCGCCTCCAGGTCGCTCTTGCGGACCCGGATGACGAACCACGCCGTGGCCAGGGCGAGTACGGCCATGGCGGCCGCCGGTATGAAGGCCGTCGAGATGCCCTGCGCGAGCACCTCGTGGCCCCACGGAGCGGGCAGCTGGTGCGTCTGGGCGAACTCCGCCTTCTGCTCCGGCGTCCCTTCGGCGAGGAAGCCCGGTACCTGCTGCTCCGCCTCGTCCCTGCTCGCCGTGCCGAACACGGTCGTCAGCAGGGCCAGTCCCACCGACCCGCCCACCTGCTGGGTCGCGTTGAGCAGCCCGGACGCGGCGCCGGCCTCGTGCTGGGCCACCCCGGAGACCGCGGTGAGCGTCAGCGTCACGAAGTTCAGGCCCATACCGAAGCCGAAGATCAGCATCGGTCCGAGGATGCCGCTCACATAGGAGCTGTCGGAGCTGATCAGCGTCTGCCAGGCCAGTCCGGTCGCGGCGAGCGCCGAACCGATGAGCATGAACGGCTTGGGGCCGAACACGGGAAGGAACCGCTGCGACAGCCCCGCCCCGAGCGCGATCACGACGGTGACCGGCAGGAAGGCCAGACCGGCCTCGATCGGGCTGTACCCGAGCACGTTCTGCACGAAGAGAACGATGTAGAAGAACATGCCGAACATGGCGGCGGCCAGGCTGAGCATGATCACGTAGGTGCCCGAGCGGTTGCGGTCGGCGAACATCCGCAGCGGGGTGATCGGCTCCTTGGCCCGGGACTCGATCAGCGCGAAGGCCACCAGCAGGACCACCGCGGCCACGAAGGAGCCGATGGTCAGACCGTCGCTCCAGCCCTCCTCCGCCGCGCGGATGAAGCCGTAGACGAGGGAGGCCATACCGGCCGTCGAGGTCACCGCGCCCGCGATGTCGAAACGGCCGGTGTGCCGTTCGGACTCGTTGATGTACCTCGGCGTGAGGACGGCGATCAGCAGGCCGATCGGCACGTTGACGAAGAGCACCCACCGCCAGTCGAGCCACTCGGTGAGCATGCCGCCCGCGAGCAGGCCGATGGCGCCGCCTCCCGCGGAGACCGCGGCGAAGACGCCGAAGGCACGGTTGCGCTCCGGTCCTTCCGGGAACGTGGTGGTGATGAGCGCCAGCGATGTGGGCGAGGCGATCGCACCGCCCACACCCTGGAGTACGCGTGCGGCCAGCAACTGCCACGGTTCCTGGGCGAACCCGCCGAGCAGCGAGGCGAGCGTGAACAGCAGGATGCCGGTCATGAAGACACGGCGGCGGCCGAGGATGTCGCCCGCGCGGCCGCCGAGCAGCAGCAGGCCGCCGAAGGTCAGGGTGTAGGCGCTGACCACCCAGGTGAGGTCGGTGGTGCTGAACTCGAGAGCGTTCTGGATGTGCGGCAACGCGATATTCACAATCGTCGCGTCGAGTACCACCATGAGTTGGCAGGCCGCGATGACGGTGAGCGCGATGCCGGGATGTCCCTCCCGGCGCGCCGCACCTGGCTTCTGGTCCTGAATCAACGGAGAGGTTGTCACTATGGGTCCCCCACGAGTGCGTCAGTGAACGCTCGCGTTCACTGTTGCGTCAACGGTAGGAGTCCCCGACAGTGAACGCAAGCGTTCACTGAATGCGTCGTCGCGCGGTGCGTCCCCGTCAGTCGCCGCGCGGCACGTGCTTCATCCCCGAATGTCCGCTTGCTCTGCTCCTTGGAGAGAGTTCAGATGGTTTCTTCGAGCTGGGTGGCCGCCCAGGCTCAGACGGCCGCGTCCCGCCGCCGCGGCGCCGTGCTGGAACGCGCGATTCTCGATGCCGCCCTGCGGCAGCTCAGTACGGTCGGCTGGAACGGCCTGACGATGGAGGGAGTCGCCGCCGGCGCCCAGACCGGGAAGGCCGCCGTCTACCGGCGCTGGCCGTCCAAGGAGGATCTGGTCGCCGACGCCCTGCGGGCCGGACTGCCGCATTTCGACGCGGTACCGGATCTGGGGAGCGTGCGCGAGGATCTGCTGCACCTGTGCGTGCGGGCGCGCGACGCGATGTTCTCCCAGTCGGGCTCCGCCCTGCGCTCGGTGATTCACGAATGTGACACCCTTCAGGCCGAGCGCTTCCACGCCGTCATCTTCGACGGTGTCGTGGAGCCGACCATCAAGATGCTGCGCGAGGTGATCGAGCGCGGAATAGAGCGGGGAGAGGTGCGCCCCGACGCGGCGAACGGGTATGTCTTCGACGCCATCCCGGCGATGATGATGTACCGCTCGAAAATGTGCGGCAGTGAATGGTCGGACGTCGATCTGGAGCAGATGATCGACCAGCTGATGGTTCCGCTGCTGCGGCCGGACGGCTCCTGACCGGGGTGCCGTGAAGACGCCGACGCCGCAAGGGGAACCGGGGTGTCGCGGGCCGTTCCTGGCGGCGTACGCTAAGGGCGCCATGCCGTACGAACCACCTACTCACACCGTCGAGCGCTCTCTCCGCGCCACGACCGGGGCGAAGATCGTTGCAGGTGTCGACGAGGTGGGGCGCGGCGCGTGGGCCGGCCCTGTCACCGTCTGCGCGGCGATCACCGGACTGCGCCGGCCCCCCGAGGGCCTCACCGACTCCAAGCTCCTCACCGTCAAGCGGCGCACCGAGCTCGCCGAGACGCTGCGGAGCTGGGTGACGTCGTACGCCCTGGGGCACGCGTCCCCCGAGGAGATCGACGACCTGGGGATGACGGCCGCGCTGCGGCTGGCGGCGGTGCGTGCGCTGGAGGAGCTGCCGGTCCGGCCGGACGCGGTGATCCTCGACGGCAAGCACGACTATCTCGGAATGCCCTGGAAGGTCCGTACGGTCATCAAGGGCGACCAGTCGTGCGTGGCGGTCGCGGCGGCCTCGGTGATCGCCAAGGTTCAGCGCGACAAAATGATGGCCGAACTGGGCATCGACCATGCAGACTTCGGTTTTGCGGACAACGCCGGGTATCCGTCGCCCGTGCACAAGGCGGCACTGGAGGTCCGGGGGCCCACCCCGTACCACCGGTTGTCGTGGGCGTATCTTGATGCGCTGCCCCAGTGGCGGCACCTCAAGAAGGTCCGCAGCTGGACGGTAGGGAGCGTTCCGGAAATCGAGGGTCAGCTCGGCTTCGACTTCTGACGGGCCGCTCGCACTTATGTGCCACCCGGCGGCGCGTGCCGTACCAACGTTTGATAAAAATCAGCTCATGCCTCTCATTCCCGAGGAGCCTCAGATTCACGAGAGTGCCCAGGGTCCCCGCGCCACACCGGCCAGTGGCCGCACCGCGCCGACCCCCCGCCCCGTACCCGGTCCCCGCCCTGCGGCTCCGTCGCGTCCCGGCCGTCCCGGCCCGCCGCGACCCGCGCCGCCGGTGCAGCGCGCCTCGCGCGACGCGGCCAAGCCCGGTCCTTCGGGCCCCGCGCCCGCCGCGGCCACCCCGCAGATCCAGTTGATCCCGGCCTCGGTCGAGGGGGCGCTCGACGCCGCCGAGGAGGCCGTGGACCTGCTGCTGGACTCGGGCCGAGCTCCCGGAGAGGTGCTGGTGATCACCACCGGCGATCCGCATCCGTGGGCCACCCACGAACTGTCCTTCGGTGAAGCCTCCTACTGGGCCCAGCACGACGCCGGTGACGACGTCTTCTACGCGGACGCCCAGGTCGCGGACCGCGCCGGTGCGCGGCCCGTCGTCGTGGTCGCCGTCAACGGAGGCCCGGAGTCCGCGGCCGCCTCCGCCCTGTCGGTGGCGCATGCCCGGGCCGGCGCCCTGCTGATCGTCTGCGGTGACCCGCAGCGGATCAACTCGGTGCTGGGCGCGGGGGTCTGAGCCGGCACCTCGGCGTCCGGCCGGACGCCGAGGAGTGACGCGAACGCCGCGGTCGCGGCGTCCGCACGGTCGGCGACTCGGCGTGCCCGGGGCCGGCGGGGCCGCTGCGTGTGTGCCTCCGCCGCCCTGTGTACCGGGCCGGGTCCGGTGTCGTGCGGACGCACCTCGCGTGGTGCGACCCGCCCCGCGCCACCGCGCGGATCCGGAGGGTCCGAACGGCGGGCGTGATGTCAGCGTGCCGCCGCGCGGCGCAGGACCTCCGACGCGGCGCCGCCCGTGCGCGGTATCCGGGGCGGTGCCTCGGACATGGCGAACGGCTCCGGCGCCGAACCGGCGCTGGGGTGGCGGCCGCCACGCCCCTCGCCGAGGACCTGCCAGCCGTCCCGGGTCAGCGTGATGTACGCCCCGCAGCGCAGCCCGTGCAGGGTGCAGGCGTCCCGCAGCCCCCACATCCACGCGCCGTCCTCCTCGGTCCAGCGCGCGTCGCCGTCACGGCAGTAGAGCAGCACGGCCGTGCGCACCGGGGTGCGGCGTCGCAGGTCGTGCGGGATGACCCGGCGCAACTGGGCCAACAGCGCGTTGCGGAACATCCAGCCGTCCGCGGCGGCGGAGCGGCGGGTGAACGAGGCGCTCGCCCGCAGTCGTTCGTCCGGATCGAGCACGGCGACGACCGCGGTCGCCGGCCCGGGGTCGTGCCGGGCGTGCAGTCCGCTGACGACCTCGCGCGGGCTGCGCAGCAGCGGGATTCCCGCGGCGGCCCACTCCGCGGGTTCGAGCACGCGGTTGGCGGATGCGGCGGGCGTCGACAGCGATGCCGCCGAGGACGGAGCGAATCCGAAGGTCACGGTCCTCCCTTCGGCTACGCCCGGACTGCGGGCGGGGTCGGATTCGGGGGAGCGCGCACGCAACGGAGCCCTACCTGGTGGGCGGGCGAGCCGTGCGGGTGCGGACTTCGATTCTTCCTGTCGAACTTGGATGCGGCAACGAGCAATTGAGGCAGCCGACCGGTATCGGCTGTTCTGCGCTTAATATCCCCACCCGTTGGGCGTGGCGAACATCAGCCCTGAACGGCCAGCACCAGGGGCAGTACTCCCTGCGCACCGGCCCGCCGCAGCAGGCGCGCCGCGACCGCGAGGGTCCAGCCCGTCTCCGTGTAGTCGTCCACGAGCAGGACCGGCCCCTGCGCCTCCGTGAGCGCGGCGGCGAGCCCGGCGGGCACGGTGAGCGCGCCGTCGAGGGCCTTGAGGCGCTGGGCGCTGTTGCTCCGGGAGGCGGAGGGCGCCTCACCCGCGTACGTCACCGAACCCAGCAGCGGCAGGCGTCCGATCTCCGCGATCCGCGCGCCCAGCGACTCGATGAGCCGGGGACGGCTGCGGGAGTCGAGCGTGACCACCCCCACCGGCCGGGGCTGGGGGTCCGCGGCCCCCGGAGCCCAACCGCCGGGCCCCTTGGCCCAGTCGGCCAGCACACCCACCACGGCCCGGGCGACATCGTCCGGGACCGGCCCGTCCGGCGCCTGGGGCGCGAACATCGGACGCAGCCGGTTGCCCCAGCCGATGTCGGACAGACGCCCCAACGCCCGGCCCTGAGCGGCCTGTTCCCCGGCCGGGATGCGGCCCTTGAGGTCCATGCCGATCGCCGGAAGCCCGGTGGGCCACATCCGCCGAGGCTCCACCTCGACACCCGCCCGGCCGAGGTCCACGCGGGCCGCCTCCAGCGCGGCCGCCGACGCGTCGGCGGTGAAGCGGGCGCCCGCGCAGTTGTCACAGCGTCCGCAGGGCTTGGCGCCCTCGTCGTCCAACTGCCGCTGGAGGAACTCCATCCGGCAGTCGGCGGTGGCCGCGTACTCGCGCATCGCCTGCTGCTCGGCCTTGCGCTGGCGGGCCACCCACGCATACCGCTCGGCGTCGTACGTCCACGGCCGGCCGGTCGCGACCCAGCCGCCCTTGACCCGCTTCACCGCCCCGTCCACATCGAGCACCTTGAGCATGGTCTCCAGGCGGGAGCGGCGCAGCTCCACCAGCGGTTCGAGGGCCGGCAGCGACATCGGCCGGTCGGCGCGGGCGAGGACGTCGAGTGTGCGCCGCACCAGGTCCTCCGAGGGGAAGGCGAGCGACGCGAAGTACTCCCAGATCGCCTCGTCCTCCTTGCCCGGGAGGAGCAGCACCTCGGCGTGCCGGACGCCGCGCCCGGCGCGGCCCACCTGCTGGTAGTAGGAGATGGGGGAGGACGGTGAGCCGAGATGGACCACGAAGCCCAGGTCGGGCTTGTCGAAGCCCATGCCGAGGGCGGAGGTGGCGACCAGGGCCTTCACCTTGTTGGCGAGCAGGTCCTCCTCGGCCTGCTGCCGGTCCGCGTTCTCCGTCCTGCCGGTGTACGAGGCGACGGTGTGCCCGCGCTGCCGCAGGAAGGCGGTGACCTCCTCGGCGGCGGCCACGGTGAGCGTGTAGACGATCCCCGAGCCCGGGAGCTCGTCCAGGTGGTCGGCGAGCCAGGCCATCCGGTGCGCGGCGTCCGGCAGGCGCAGCACGCTCAGGCTCAGGCTCTCCCGGTCCAGCGGGCCCCGCAGCACCAGCGCGTCCGACGAGCCTCCGGTGCCGAGCTGCTCCGCGACATCGGCGGTGACGCGCGCGTTGGCCGTGGCCGTGGTGGCGAGCACCGGCACGCCGTCCGGGAGGTCGGCGAGCATGGTGCGCAGCCGTCGGTAGTCCGGGCGGAAGTCGTGCCCCCAGTCGGAGATGCAGTGCGCCTCGTCGACCACCAGGAGCCCGGTCGCGGCGGAGAGCTTGGGCAGCACCTGGTCGCGGAAGTCGGGGTTGTTCAGCCGCTCCGGGCTCACCAGCAGCACATCGACGTCGCCCGCGGCGATCTCCGCCTGGACGGAGTCCCACTCCTCGCTGTTGGAGGAGTTGATGGTCCGGGCGTGCACACCGGCTCTGGCCGCGGCGTCCACCTGGTTGCGCATGAGCGCCAGCAGCGGGGAGACGATCACGGTGGGGCCGCTGCCCCGGGCCCTCAGCAGCGCGGTGGCCACGAAGTAGACCGCGGACTTGCCCCAGCCCGTGCGCTGGACGACCAGGGCCCGCCGCTTCTCGGCGACCAGCGCCTCGATCGCCCGCCACTGGTCCTCGCGCAGCCGGGCCTCGCCCGAGGCGTCCCCGACGAGACGGGCGAGAACCGCGTCGGCGGCCGTTCGGAGGTCGGCGTTGCTCGTGTGCTCCATGGGGTCCATACAACAGGACGGCACCGACATCCGGGCGGGCCTGTGGACGAGCACGGCAGGTGACATGTCCCTGGTCGGACTTATCCACAGGGCAAACCGGAGCGTGACAATCCGCGAGATCGTCCTGGCATGACGAACCACAGCGAAACCACTGGATCCTCCGAAAACGGTGACATCCCCGGTCGGGACACCGGCCCCCGGACGCAGGGCGGCGCGGAAGGACGCGCACCACTGCCGCCGGACATCAACTGCACCGCGTACGACAGCCATGGGGACGGACAGCAGGTCACCCTGCGCACACCTGCCGAACTCGCCGACGCCCTGCCCTATCTGCTCGGCTACCGACCCGAGGACAGCATCGTGCTGGTGGCCCTGCACGACAAGGACGGACGGGGCCGGTTCGGCGGCCGTGCCCGGCTCGGGATCCCCGACAGCCCCGACGACTGGCCGTCCGCTGCCCGGCAGCTGGCCCAGGGGCTGGTGACGGGCAGCGAGCGTCGCGGCGCCCGGCCCGAGCAGATGGTCGTCTTCCTCTGCCGCGAGCCGGGCCCGGGCGAGTCCGGCCGGCAGATCAAGGAACGGCTGGGGCCACTCGCCCACACGCTGCGCCTGGAGTGCGGTGCCCTGGACATCCCGGTGGTGGAGGCCCTGTGCGTCTCGGACGGCCGCTTCTGGTCGTACTGCTGTGACGACGAGGGCTGCTGCCCGGCCGAGGGGACGCCGATGGGCCTGCCCGGTACGTCGGTGCTGGCGGCCGCCGCCACCTACGCCGGGCTCCAGGTCCGGGGCACCCTGCGCGAGCTGCGCGCCAGGCTCCTGCCGTGGGAGCACTCCGCGGCCCGGGAACAGGAGGCCGCCCTGGACGCCGCCGGCCTGGCGCTCGTCCCCAGGATCCTCGACGCGGAGGGCCGGCACGAGGTCGCCGAGGAGACGCTGGGGCTGGCCGAGCGGATCATCGGCCGTCTCGCCGACGCCCCGCCCGTGCCCGGCATGCTCCCGGCGGACCTGCGCGACGACGAACTGCTCGGACACGACGAGGCCGCGGCACTGATCCTCGGTCTCCAGGACCGTACGACCCGTGACCGTGCGGCCGAGTGGATGGAGGACGACGAGGCCGGCCCGGCCCTGCGCCTGTGGCGGGCCCTGGCCCGCCGCTGTGTCGGAGCGTACGGCGAACACGCCGCGGCACCCCTCACCCTCGCGGGGTGGGTGGCCTGGTCCACCGGTGACGAGGTCGAAGCCCGGGAAGCGCTCGCCATGGCCCTCGGCGCCGATCCCGACTACCTCTTCGCCCGTCTGCTGCACCAGGCCTGCAACGAGGGCCTCGACCCGGAGTCCGTCCGCCGCTGTCTGCGAGCCGAACGCGACGGTCGGGGGCAGGCGACGCCTGACGGTCCGGTTCCGGGGACCGACCCACGACAGGGCGATGTCGAGTCACCGGCCGCTGACCCCGAGGGCCCCGGTCCCGAGGCGGCTCCCTTGCCCCGTCGGCGGCGGAGGCGTGAGCCCGGCTCCCGGAGCGCACTTCCCCGCCGGGGCCGCGCGGAGGGCGGTCGACCAGGCCGGCGGGTCCCGAATCCGCGTGCCTCGACGCAGAGCGCGCACGCCGGAGGCGGCGCGCACCAGGGCACGACGGGGCCGAGCACGTCCGGCCCGGGCGCCGGAAGCCGCCACGGCGTCTCGCGACCAGGCGCACCGGCCGGTCGCCGGGGCCACGACGGGGAGGAGTGAGTGAGCCGCGTACGAGCGGCCGTCGGACCGGCGACGGTTCCCGGGAGGCGTGGGCGTGACCCGGGGACGGCCCCTCCCGTTCACCTGAGTGGCGGAACGCCTGGACGGGTCGTGACGTCGTACCGCACCTGCCCCAGGCACACCGAGCACGGAGAAGGCCCTCCCATGCGCCACACGGCTCCGCCCGCCACCGCCGCCGACCATGCCGGAGCCCCGACGGACCTGCCCCACGCCCCGCATCCCACGGCCACCGGAGCGCACGCACCCCTCCCACGGCAGCGTGATCACCACGGTCTCCGTCGATGGCTCGCCGAGCTGCCGCCGGCGCACACCGTCATGATCTGTGTCGCCCTTCCCGGCCTCGCCGTCTCGACGGAACAGGGACAGCAGACCGGCAACGGGCTGGAGGGCTTCTACCGCGCCGGACGCCGACTGCTGTCCCGGTGCCAGGTCCGCGTGGCCGGGCGTGAGCCACTCCCCGTCCAGGCGCGGATGCCGGCCGCCGACCGGGCCCGCTTCGTGGGGACGCTGTGCGTGTCCCCGCGAGGCGGCGGCCCGGATCCGGATGTGATCGTCGAGCGGACACGCTGCGCGGACGGCACGGAACGGATCACACTCCACAGCGCGGCCCCGCGTCCGTTGCGCCTGCCGGTCGAGGTGGCTCTCGGCACGGATCTCGCCGACCTAGGGGCGATCGCCTCGGGACGCGCGGGGCGTGAACTGCCCGCCGCCGTTCACGCCTCAGGCCTGCGCTGGACCGGCGCCGGCGCGAGCGCGTCGGTCACGGCCGAACCGCCGCCCACGGAGGCGCTGGCCTCCGCCGGACTGCTGCGCTGGGAGCTCGACCTGCCCCCAGGCGGCAGCGCGAGCGTCGAACTGCGCGTACGGCAGCACGGGATGGCCCCCCTGCGTCCCGCGGGCCGCGCCGCGACGAACCCGCTGGCCCCGGCGCACGCCACGGGAGACGACACACGGGTGCCCGCCCTGCTGCGGACGAGCGTCGCCGACCTGCGGGCCCTGCTGCTGCGTGACGAGGCGCGCCCCGCCGACCTCCACCTCGCGGCCGGCGTGCCCTGGCGCTGTGGGCTCGCCCCGGCCGAGGCGCTCGCCGCCGCCCGGATGACGCTGCCGCTCGGCACGGGCCTCGCCGCGGGCACCCTGCGCGCCCTCGCCCGGCTCCAGCTCACCGGACGGGGACCGAGGTCCGGAATGATCCCCGGCCCGCGCCGCGACGCCGGGCCCCACCTGCCTCCCGGCTGCACGGCAACGGAGGCCACGCTGCTCTTCCCCGTGCTCCTGGCCGAGGCCCGCCGCTGGGGGCTCCCCGAACGGGAGACCGAGCAACTGGTTCCGGCCGCCGAGCGCTGTCTGACCTGGCTGCGGACGACAGTGGGCGACGGCGTGTACCTGCCCGATCCGCAGCCCGGCGGGCCCGTCCGCTGCGAAACGCAGGCCCATGCCCACAGGGCGGCCCTGCTCGGCGCCGATCTGCTCGACGCGTGCGGCAGACCCGGCGGCGCCGGACTGCGGGAGTGGGCGCGGACCCTGCGCGAGGCCTTCCACGACGACTTCTGGATCGACGACCCCCGGGGACACCGGCCGGCGGCGGCCCGTGCCCCGGACGGCCGCCTCGTCCCGCACCTGGGCGCACCGGCCGCCCACCTCCTCGACACGGGCCTGCTGGGCGGGGGCCACATGGCGCCGGGCCTCCTCGACAGGGTGCGGACCGAGCGACTGGCCCGGCTGCTGGGCGGCTTCGACCTGGACTCCGGCTGGGGCCTGCGCGGACTGGGGGTGAGGGAGGCGGGCCACAACCCGTTCGGTCACCGCTCCGGCGCCGTGCGGGTCCGCGAGACGGCGCTCGCCGTCGCGGGACTGGCGGTCGCCGGCTACGAGAGGGAGGCGGCGTCACTGCTGCGGGGCGTGCTCGATGCGGCCGAGGCCTTCGGCCACCGGCTGCCCGAGATGTACGCGGGGGAGCAGCGGACCGAGGGAAGCGTTCCGCTCCCGCATCCGGCGGCCTGCCGCCCCGCGGCCACGTCGGCCGCCGCCGGAGTGCTGCTGCTGACCACCCTCGCGGGGATCCGGCCCGACGCCCCGGCCCGGACGGTCACGCTGCGACCTGTGCGCAGCGCCCCGCTGGGCGAGATCGGACTGACGGGACTGCGCGTCGCGGGCGCCCCCTTCGCCGTACGGATCAGCCGGCTCGGCCTCGCCATGGTCGAGGAAGCGGCCGACGGACTCCGACTCGGAGCCTGACCTGGTGGGACACGGCGTCGGCGGGCAGCGGCGGGAGCGCGACACCGGACCTGCCGGACCGATGTGGATCAGCCATCGATACGACCGGCGAAGGGAGTGTTTATCGTCAGGCAGACGACTATGATCGCCGCATGCCCTACGACCCGTCAGCCTTTCCGCCCTTCGCCGTCACCGTGGACCTGGTCGTGCTGACCGTGCGCCGCCATGCCCTGTGCGCACTGGCGGTACGCAGGGGCGAACCGCCGTTCCAGGGGCGCTGGGCGCTCCCCGGCGGCTTCGTACGGGCCGACGAGGACCTGGCGCAGGCGGCGGCCCGGGAACTGGCCGAGGAAACCGGGCTGCGCGTGCACGACCCCGCCATCCCCGCCCAGGACAACGGCGCCCACCTGGAACAGCTCGCCACGTACGGCGACCCCAAGCGCGACCCCCGGATGCGCGTCGTCAGCGTCGCCCACCTCGCCCTCGCCCCCGACCTGCCCGCACCCCGGGCGGGCGGTGACGCCAGCAACGCACGCTGGGCGCCCGTCGGGGAACTGCTCCAGCAGGGCGGTTACGGCCGGGACGGCGAGCCGGTTGCGCCGCTCGCCTTCGACCACGCCCAGATCCTGTCGGACGGAGTGGAGCGCGCCCGCTCCAAGATCGAGTACTCGTCACTGGCGACGGCCTTCTGCCCGCCCGAGTTCACCGTCGGCGAGCTGCGCCGTGTCTACGAGGCGGTCTGGGGCGTGGCCCTCGATCCGCGCAACTTCCACCGCAAGGTGACCGGCACACCCGGCTTCCTGGTCCCCACCGGCGGCACCACCACCCGGCAGGGCGGGCGCCCCGCCCAGCTCTTCCGGGCCGGCGGAGCCACCCTGCTCAACCCCCCGATGCTGCGCCCCGAGGTCTGAGGCCGGGACCCGCCGAACCGCCAACGAGCCCCGCAGGGCGTCCTTCCCCTCCGGCGACTGGCCGCGCGATGCCCGAAAAACCCGATATGGCGCGCTATCTTGCATCGGGTGATCCAGGCCATCGGACTGACCAGCAACCCCCGCAAAGAGCTTCCGCCCGCCGTCGACGACGTCTCCTTCGAGGCGCACGCGGGCCGCGTCACCGCGTTGCTCGGAGCACCGGGCGCCGGCAAGACGACGGCGCTCCGGCTCATGCTCGAACTCCAACGCGGGCGTGGCATCACCTACTTCAGAGGCCGCCCGCTGCACCGCATCCCCCATCCCGCCCACGAAGTCGGCGTACTGCTCGGCGATGTACCGGGCCACCCGGCCCGCAGCGTCCGCGGACACCTGCGCATGCTGTGCGCCGCCGCGGGAGTGCCGGTCCGCCGGTCCGACGAAGTCCTCGAAGCGGTGGGGCTCGTGAGCCTGCGCGACGAACGCCTCGGCACCCTGTCCCGCGGCATGGACCGCCGCCTGGGACTGGCCTGCGCCCTGCTGCCGGACCCGCACACACTCGTGCTCGACGAGCCCGCGCGAGGACTCTCCGCCGGTGAGCACCGCTGGCTGCACGGCATGCTCCGGGCCTACGCCGCCCAGGGGGGCACGGTCCTGTGCACGACGGCCAACCCGAAGGAGGCCGCCCGGATCGCGGACCGCGTGGTCACCTTGGAGCGGGGGCGGCTCGTCGCCGACCAGGAGGCGGCGGACTTCTCGCGCACCAGGCTGCGCCCCCGCGTCGCCGTCCGCAGCCCGCACGCCGTCCGCCTCTCCGCCCTGCTGGCGCAGGAGGCCCGCGCCGCTCAGCGGTCGGTGGAGGTCGTGCGGGAGGGCGGCAACCGGCTCTGCGTCTACGGCAGTACCTGCGCGGACGTCGGCGAGATCGCGTTCCGGCACGGCATCGTCGTACACCAACTCGCGGACGAGGTCGGGGACATGGGGCCCGGCGCCGGAGCGACCGAGCCGGCCGAGACCACGGACGAGGCCCCCGCCGCACCGGGCGCCGAGAAGCCCCTGCCCCCGAGCGCACCGGCGTCCGCCGAGGACACGACGGAGGAGCCCTCAGGTAGCCCGCGGCCGTCCCCCGCCGCCCCACCGCCGCACCACTCCGACGCCCCCGCCCGCGAAGGCTCTCCCGCGTCTCCCGCATCCGTGGCCACCGCGCCGAAGGAGCCGGAGGAATCCGCCGCCGAGGACACCCGGCCGTCCCCCGTGGCCCGCTCGCGCGGGACCGCTCGCACGCGCGACGACGGCGCCGGCCTTCCGCCCCCCATCACCGTCCGGTCCGCGCCCCGGCCCCTTCGTCCCCTCCGCTACGAGATCCGCCGTGCCACGGGTGTCGGCACCGGGTTCCTCGTCGGGGCGATCGTGCTGGCCGTGTCCGCGCTCACCGCCGTGCTGCTGGCCCGCGTCGGGCACACCTCGCAAGCGCGCCTGCTGGCCGCGTGGCCGGCGGAGTTGCCGCTGCCGCCCGCGGCGCTCGGCGCGGGACTGCTCGGCGCGCTGGCCTTCGGCGACGAGTTCCGCCACCCCGCGCTGGCGGCGGACCGCGGCACCGTGCCCCGGCGGCTGGGGCTGCTGACCGCCAAACTCCTCGTGGCCTCCGCCGGCGCCCTGGTGCTGGCCGTCCTGACCGTGGGCTGCGACGCCGAGCTCCTCTACCTCGTCTACGGGCGGGAGGTCGTCGACATCCCGCCCGACTGGCTCCCGCTGAGTGCCGCTTGGCTCGGCCTCGTCATGGGGTGCGCCTGCGCCGGCGTACTGGCGGCGGGCGTCTTCCGGTCCACCAGTGCCGGTCTCGCCGTCGTCGTCGCCGTGCCGCTGCTCGTCGTGCCGCTCGTGCACAAGGCGACGGAAGGGCCGTCGGTGCGCACCCCGGCCCCGATCGCGTCGAGGCTGCGGGACGGTGTGCCGCTCCGGTGGCCCTTCGGCGGCGAACGCCATCTGGACGCCGTTCTGCGGTTGATCGCCCAACCCGTCGGCGGCGCGCTGGCGTTGTCACTGGCGGCGCTGCTCTGCGCGTACCTGTTCACCGGACTGCGGAGCAGAGTCCGATAACGACCGTCCGCGAACATATCGGTCCGTCCCTGCTCGTAACTCCCCGCAAAACGCGCATTTCTTTCCGATAAGGCGTCAATTGCGACGGGGTGAGCGATCACCCTTTCGTGTGCTTTTCACCAAAGACCTCAAGGGAGTTGGAAGCGCAGCCGACAAAGGATGCGTGAGTACCCTTGCGCACACCATGATGACCGCCGCCCGCTCCGCAGACTCCGGCCTCGCGAACCCGGGCGAACTCGACCGCTACCCCTACGCCGAGGCGCCCGCCGTCGACCGCGCCGGGGCCCCTGCGTGGGACGGCGCGGATCCGGAGCTGGGCCGTGTCGGCCGGCGGGCCGGGGGCAGCCGCGGACGCGGACTGCACGGCCAACTCGTCCAGCAGTTGGGTCAGATGATCGTTTCCGGGGACCTGGGCGCGGACCGCCCGCTGGTGCCGGAGGAGATCGGCCAGCGCTTCGAGGTCTCCCGCACCGTCGTCCGCGAGTCGCTCCGTGTCCTGGAGGCCAAGGGCCTGGTCAGCGCCCGCCCGAACGTCGGCACCCGCGTGCGCCCCGTCAGTGACTGGAACCTCCTCGATCCGGACATCATCGAGTGGCGGGCCTTCGGGCCGCAGCGCGACGACCAGCGCCGTGAGCTGAGCGAGCTGCGCTGGACGATCGAGCCCCTCGCCGCCCGCCTGGCGGCCGGCCACGGACGGGAGGACGTCCAGCAGCGCCTCTCCGACATGGTGGAGATCATGGGCCACGCCATGGGACAGGGTGACGCCCTCACCTTCGCCCGCGCCGACTCCGAGTTCCACTCCCTGCTGATCCAGGTCGCCGGCAACCGGATGCTGGAGCACCTCTCCGGGATCGTGTCCGCGGCGCTCCAGGTCTCGGGCGGCCCGGTCACGGGCTGTGAGCGGCCGAACGAGACGTCCCTCACGCAGCACGGCCGGATCGTCGACGCACTCGCCGGCGGCGACGGCGCGGCGGCCGAGGCGGCCATGCGCCAACTCCTCACGGTCCACCCAGAGGTGGAACGCGTGGTGCCCGCCCCGCGCGAGCACTGACCGCGTTCCGCGGACGGCGCGGTCCGGCGTGCCATCCCCCTCCTGTGGCAGCGCCCCACCGACGGCCGTCCCCCGTCGGACCCCGCGGGATCCTCGGCGATCCCGCGGGGTCCGACGCCGCGACGGGCGTGGCAGACTCGGAGAGGTGACCTCCTCGCCCCCGAGTGAACTCTTTCGTCATTGTTTGACCGTTTTTGAGTGCTTCTGGGGTGTGACTCGGGCCACGCGGAATGGGCGTAACGCTCCTGAGGAGAACGCGATGACCTAAGAGGTGACAGCCGCGGAAGGAATACGGACGCCGTTCACGGCGCTGTGCATCTTCCCCGGCTCCCGCCCGCGCCGTCGGCCCATCCCCAAGCCGGCGGTCGGCCCCTGTCCACTGTGGACGGGGCCGGAAGCCGTTTTCCAACGTTCCGAGAGGTTGTTCGTGTCGGCCAGCACATCCCGTACGCTCCCGCCGGAGATCGCCGAGTCCGTCTCTGTCATGGCGCTCATTGAGCGGGGAAAGGCTGAGGGGCAGATCGCCGGCGACGACGTGCGTCGGGCCTTCGAAGCTGACCAGATTCCGGCCACTCAGTGGAAGAACGTACTGCGCAGCCTCAACCAGATCCTCGAGGAAGAGGGTGTGACGCTGATGGTCAGTGCCGCAGAGCCCAAGCGCACCCGCAAGAGCGTCGCAGCGAAGAGCCCCGCCAAGCGCACCGCCACCAAGACGGTCGCGGCCAAGACGGCGACCGCGCGGAAGGCCACCGCCACCGCCGCACCGGCGGCGCCCGCCGCCGACCCCGCCGTCGAGGAGGAGGCGCCCGCCAAGAAGGCGGCCGCCAAGAAGACCACGGCCAAGAAGACGGCCGCGAAGAAGACGACGGCCAAGAAGACGGCCGCCAAGAAGACCACGGCGAAGAAGGACGACGCCGAGCTGGTCGACGAGGAAGCCCTCGAGGACACCAAGGCCGCGGAGGAGCCCGAGGGCACCGAGAACGCGGGCTTCGTGCTGTCCGACGAGGACGAGGACGACGCGCCCGCGCAGCAGGTCGCCGCCGCCGGCGCCACCGCCGACCCGGTCAAGGACTACCTCAAGCAGATCGGCAAGGTCCCGCTGCTCAACGCCGAGCAGGAGGTCGAGCTCGCCAAGCGCATCGAGGCCGGTCTGTTCGCCGAGGACAAGCTGGCCAACTCCGACAAGCTCGCGCCGAAGCTCAAGCGCGAGCTGGAGATCATCGCCGAGGACGGCCGCCGCGCCAAGAACCACCTGCTGGAGGCCAACCTCCGCCTGGTGGTCTCCCTGGCCAAGCGCTACACCGGCCGCGGCATGCTCTTCCTGGACCTCATCCAGGAGGGCAACCTCGGTCTGATCCGCGCGGTGGAGAAGTTCGACTACACCAAGGGCTACAAGTTCTCCACGTATGCCACCTGGTGGATCCGTCAGGCGATCACCCGCGCGATGGCCGACCAGGCCCGCACCATCCGTATCCCGGTGCACATGGTCGAGGTCATCAACAAGCTCGCACGCGTGCAGCGCCAGATGCTCCAGGACCTGGGCCGCGAGCCCACCCCGGAGGAGCTGGCCAAGGAGCTCGACATGACCCCGGAGAAGGTCATCGAGGTCCAGAAGTACGGCCGCGAGCCCATCTCCCTGCACACGCCGCTGGGCGAGGACGGCGACAGCGAGTTCGGTGACCTCATCGAGGACTCCGAGGCCGTCGTCCCGGCCGACGCGGTCAGCTTCACGCTCCTCCAGGAGCAGCTCCACTCCGTCCTGGACACCCTGTCCGAGCGCGAGGCGGGCGTCGTCTCCATGCGCTTCGGTCTCACCGACGGTCAGCCGAAGACCCTCGACGAGATCGGCAAGGTGTACGGCGTCACCCGCGAGCGCATCCGCCAGATCGAGTCCAAGACCATGTCGAAGCTGCGCCACCCGTCGCGTTCGCAGGTCCTGCGCGACTACCTCGACTAGGCAGGACGGCCGCGACCACCCGTCGTGCGCCACGCCTGTGCGAAGGCCCGGTTCCCGTGCTCGGGAGCCGGGCCTTCGCGTTGCCGCGCGGGTGCGGGCCCGGGAGCGTTCCATCACTGTGGGTGTCTCAGGATCACCCCAGTGTGAGGAGCGTGCATGCGACGTCGTCTTGCCCGGGCCCTGGCCCGGCCGCTGGCCCTCGCGGCAGCGGCGACCGTCATACCCCTGGCCTCGGCCGTTCCGGCGGCCGCCGACAGCATCGTCGTCGGCGGCTTCCCGGTCGATGTCTCGGAGGGGCCGTGGACGGTCGCGCTGGCCAGCCGTGACCGATTCGGAGGTACGCGAGCGGGGCAGTTCTGCGGGGGTGTGGCGGTCGGCCGGACCACCGTGCTCACCGCGGCCCACTGCATGGACGAGGAGGTGCTGGGGGCGCGCCCGGAGCGCATACCCGACCTCAGGGTGATCGCGGGGCGTACGGAACTGCTCTCGGACCGGGGTCAGGAGATCGCCGTACGTGACGTCTGGGTGAACCCGGGCTACGACGGCGTCACCAACTCCGGGGACTTCGCCGTGCTGGGTCTGGCCGAGCCGCTGCCCTCGAGCTCGGTCATAGCCATGGCCGGGGCCGGCGACCGGGCGTACCGGGCGGGTACGGCGGCCACCGTCTACGGGTGGGGGGACACCACGGGGTCCGGCTCCTACGCCGGCAGCCTGCACGCGGCACGCGTACGTGTGCAGCCCGACACGCTGTGCGAGAGGGCGTACCCGGGCGGTTCCGAGGGCACCTACCGCGCCGCGACGATGCTGTGCGCGGGGGTGACGGAAGGGGGCCGGGACGCCTGTCAGGGGGACAGCGGCGGCCCGCTGGTGGCCGAGGGGCGGTTGATAGGACTCGTGTCCTGGGGGGCGGGATGCGGCTGGGTGGGCAGTCCCGGGGTTTACACGCGCGTCTCCGACATCCTGAGCACCCTCGGCTGGGGTACGGGGGCGAAGAGCGGGACAGGGACGCGGGAGGCCCACTGAGCCGCTCCCGGCGCGTATGAGCACAAGACGGGCGGCCGCCTCCGGGTGGAGGCAGCCGCCCGCTCGCCGGCCTGTGCCGGGCTGCTCGTCGTCGGACGCGAGGTGTCAGCGCTCTTCTGTCGGCGCTCTTCTCGGCGCTCTTGGGTCAGCGCTCTTCGTCGGAAGGCGTCGCCGGAGCGGTCAGCCGCTCCGTCTCGTCCTGTATCTCAGCGGCGATCTTCTTGAGTTCCGGCTCGAACTTGCGGCCGTGGTGGGCGCAGAAGAGCAGTTCTCCGCCGCTCAGCAGGACGACGCGCAGGTATGCCTGGGCGCCGCAGCGGTCGCAGCGATCGGCGGCCGTCAGCGGGCTCGCGGGGGTCAGAACAGTAGTCACGTCGCCTCTTCTCTAGCTCGACGAGCTGTCGTACCAGGGTCAACATCCAACCAGCCCCAAAACGTTCCCGCTCGTGGCTTCTCCTCGAAAAAATTTTCCGAGGTGGGTGGCTGTTGCCGGTTGGCGGCGAATGTGCCGTAGTGCGTTTCTCTGTGTCGTACGGATTCGCGTTCGTATCGGTGGTCGGCCCTCCCGGCTGGCTTGCCGGTTGTTCATGAGGACGTGCCCGGAGCCTAAATGGTTCATGCCTGGAAGGGAACGTGATGTGTGCTTCACTCCATCGAGGGATCGAACAGGCATGCGACTCTGGACTAGGGTGGGCTGAAGCGAGGGTGGCGTTACAACGGCTCTACCAGGCCTCGGTACCCTCTCACCGGTGACTGAAGCCGCGCCCTTACCCATGAGGGCCCCATCTGAAATTCAGCGAGGAGCGAACCGCGTGACCGCCGAGACGTCCGTGCCGTCCACAGCGCTGCTGGCAGGAGCAGACCGGGACGGTTCCAACTACACCGCGCGGCACCTGCTCGTCCTCGAGGGGCTCGAGGCCGTGCGGAAGCGCCCCGGTATGTACATCGGATCGACCGACAGCCGCGGTCTGATGCACTGCCTCTGGGAGATCATCGACAACTCCGTCGACGAGGCCCTCGGAGGCTACTGCGACCACATCGAGGTGGTCCTCCACGACGACGGCTCGGTGGAGGTCCGGGACAACGGCCGGGGCATCCCGGTCGACGTCGAGCCCAAGACCGGCCTCTCCGGCGTCGAGGTCGTCATGACCAAGCTGCACGCCGGCGGCAAGTTCGGAGGCGGCTCGTACGCCGCCTCCGGCGGTCTGCACGGCGTCGGTGCCTCCGTCGTCAACGCGCTCTCCGCGCGGCTGGACGTGGAGGTGGACCGCGGGGGCCACACCCACGCGATCAGCTTCCGCCGCGGTGTCCCCGGCGCCTTCGCCGCCATGGGCCCGGACGCGAAGTTCGAGGCCGGGAGCGGGCTGCGCAAGGCCAAGAAGATCCCGAAGACCCGCAGCGGCACGCGCGTGCGCTACTGGGCCGACCGCCAGATCTTCCTCAAGGACGCCAAGCTCGCCCTGGAGACGCTGCACCAGCGCGCCCGCCAGACCGCGTTCCTGGTCCCCGGCCTGACCATCGTCGTCCGCGACGAGTTCGGGCTCGGCGAGGGCGGCAGCAAGGGCGAGGAGTCGTTCCGCTTCGACGGCGGTATCAGCGAGTTCTGCGAGTTCCTGGCCACCGACCGGCCCGTCTGCGACACCCTCCGCTTCACCGGACAGGGCACCTTCAAGGAGACCGTTCCCGTCCTCGACGAGCACGGCCAGATGACGCCCACCGAGGTCACCCGCGAACTCGGCGTCGACGTCGCGATGCGCTGGGGAACCGGCTACGACACGACTCTCAGGTCGTTCGTCAACATCATCGCCACCCCCAAGGGCGGCACCCATGTCGCCGGTTTCGAGCAGGCCGTCGCCAAGACGATGAACGAGGTGCTGCGCGCGAAGAAGATGCTGCGCGTGGCCGAGGACGACATCGTGAAGGACGACGCCCTCGAGGGCCTGACCGCGGTGGTCACGGTCCGCCTGGCCGAGCCGCAGTTCGAGGGCCAGACCAAGGAGGTCCTCGGCACCTCGGCGGCCCGCCGCATCGTGAACACCGTGATCTCCAAGGAGCTCAAGGCGTTCCTGACCTCCACCAAGCGCGACGCCGCCCAGCAGGCCCGGGTCGTCATGGAGAAGGCCGTCGCCGCGGCCCGCACCCGGATCGCGGCCCGCCAGCACAAGGACGCCCAGCGCCGCAAGACGGCCCTGGAGTCCTCCTCGCTGCCCGCCAAGCTCGCCGACTGCCGCAGCGACGACGTCGACCGCAGCGAGCTGTTCATCGTCGAGGGCGACTCCGCGCTCGGCACGGCCAAGCTCGCCCGGAACTCCGAGTTCCAGGCCCTGCTGCCGATCCGCGGCAAGATCCTCAACGTCCAGAAGTCGTCCGTCACGGACATGCTGAAGAACGCCGAGTGCGGCGCGATCATCCAGGTCATAGGAGCCGGGTCGGGGCGGACCTTCGACATCGACACGGCTCGCTACGGCAAGATCATCATGATGACCGACGCCGATGTCGACGGCTCCCACATCCGCACCCTGCTGCTGACCCTGTTCCACCGCTACATGCGGCCCATGGTCGAGGCGGGCCGGGTCTTCGCCGCGGTGCCGCCGCTGCACCGTGTCGAGCTGATCCAGCCCAAGAAGGGCCAGGACAAGTACGTCTACACGTACTCGGACCGGGAACTGCGCGACAAGCTCATGGAGTTCCAGAGCAAGAACATCCGCTACAAGGACTCGATCCAGCGCTACAAGGGTCTCGGCGAGATGGACGCCGACCAGCTGGCCGAGACCACCATGGACCCGCGTCACCGCACCCTGCGCCGGATCAACCTCACCGATCTGGAGGCCGCCGAGCAGGTCTTCGACCTCCTCATGGGCAACGACGTCGCCCCGCGCAAGGAGTTCATCTCCAGCTCGGCGGCGACGCTGGACCGGTCCCGCATCGACGCGTAGCGGCCGCGCGGGGCCCGGAGGGGCGCGTCACCTGATGGGGTGAAGAGGAACGGGAAGAAGAGTCAGGGATCTTCCCGTTCTGCCCATCCTTGGGCATGCAGCGAAGCAACTCGGGGGACGTGAGGTACGACGATCCCTGGTACGACGCCCTGGCCTCGGGCTGGGGCGAGTCGGCCGGCCCGGCCGAGGCGGTTCCGCCGGCCCGCCGCGCGGACGGGTCCGACGTCTACCTCCAGGTCCAGCGCAGCGCGGCCTTCCAGGAGGTGCGCAGCCGGTACCGGCGGTTCGTGGTCCCGGCGGTCGTCGCCTTCCTCACCTGGTACGTGGCGTACGTCGTGACCGCCACCACCGCGCCGGACCTGATGGCCCGGCCCGTCGCGGGCGCCGTGAACGTCGGAATGCTCGCCGGGCTCGGCCAGTTCCTGACCACCTTCCTGCTCACCTGGGCCTACGCACGGCATGCGCGGCTGCGCCGGGACCGTGCCGCGCTGGAACTGCGCTGGGACGCCCAGGAACTGGCGCGCGGGAGAGGCGGTGCGGCATGACGGGTGATCACCAGCTGCCGGCGCTGCTGCTGTTCGGCGCGTTCGTCGCGGTCACCCTGGGCATCACGACCTGGGTCGGCCGCGGACGGCGGGGTTCGGCCGAGGAGTTCTACGCGGGCGGGCGGCTCTTCTCCCCGATGGAAAATGGTTTTGCCATCGCGGGCGACTACATGTCGGCCGCCTCCTTCCTCGGCATCTCCGGTCTCATCGCGCTCGTCGGCTACGACGGGATGCTCTACTCGGTGGGCTTCCTGGTGGCCTGGCTGGTGGTCCTGTTCCTGGTCGCGGAACTGGTGCGCAACTGCGGCCGGTTCACCCTCGCCGACGTGGTCGCGGCGCGTATGCGGGAGCGGCCGGTGCGGATCGCGGCGGGAACCTCCTCGGTCACGGTGTCCCTGCTGTACCTGGTGGCGCAGATGGTGGGCGCGGGCACCCTGGTCGCGCTGCTGCTCGGCGGCACGGACGAGGCGGTACGCACCTGGACCGTCGTCGGCGTCGGCGTGCTGATGGTGATCTATGTGTCGCTGGGCGGGATGCGGGCCACCACCTGGATCCAGATCGTCAAGGCGGTCCTGCTGCTCGGCGGCACCGTCGCCCTGACCGTCCTCGTCCTGCTGCGGTTCCACGGCGACTTCAACCGGCTGCTCCTCACCGCGGCCGAACGCAGCGGCCACGGGGAGGCCTTCCTGGCGCCCGGACTCGCCTACGGCGGGGACTGGACCGCGCGGTTCGACTTCATCAGCCTGGGTCTCGCCCTGGTGCTCGGCACCGCGGGGCTGCCGCACATCCTGTCCCGCTTCTACACCGTCCCCACGGCGCGGGCCGCACGGCGGTCGGTCGTCTGGGCGATCGGCCTGATCGGAGGCTTCTACCTGATGACGATCGTGCTCGGCTTCGGCGCAGCCGCCGTCATCGGACCGGACGCCGTGCGCGCCTCGAACGCGTCCGGGAACACGGCGGTGCCCCTGTTGGCCCTCGACCTGGGCGGCGGAGCCGACTCCACCGGCGGAACGATCCTGTTCGCGGTCGTCGCCGCGGTCGCCTTCGCCACGATCCTCGCCGTGGTCGCCGGGATCACGCTCGCCTCCTCGGCGTCCGTCGCACACGACCTGTACGCCTCACTGCGGCGCCGGCGCGGCAAGCCGCGCGGCGAGGTGGCCGTCGCCCGCGTCGCCTCGGTCGGCATCGGCCTGGTCGCGATCGCCCTCGGTCTGCTGGCCCGCGACCTCAACGTCGCGTTCCTGGTGGGTCTCGCCTTCGCCGTGGCCGCGTCCGCGAACCTGCCCGTGCTGCTCTACTCGCTGTTCTGGCGCGGCTTCACCACACGCGGTGCCGTGTGGGCCGTGTACGGCGGTCTGATTCCGGCCGTGGTGCTGGTGCTGCTGTCCCCGGTGGTGTCGGGCAGCCCCGACTCCCTCTTCCCCGGCGCCGACTTCCAGCTCTTCCCGCTCCAGAACCCCGGTCTGGTCTCCATCCCGCTGGGCTTCCTCGCGGGCTGGCTGGGCACGGTCACCTCGCCCGAGGTTCCCGACGAGGCCAAGCACGCGGAGACCGAGGTGCGCTCACTCACCGGCGCGGGGGCCGTGTAGGGATCCGGCGGAGACGGTCGGCGCCGCCGTCCGTATGGGAAGGGGGCACGGTTCCTTCCCCCGCCCCCATGGGCCGTGTCCTCAGGCGCGGGTCGCCCACACATACCGGTGCTCCGGGCGGCCCGCGTCCCCGTACTTCAGGGTCAGCGTGGCCCGTCCCGTGCGCTCCAGGAGCTTCAGATAGCGCTGGGCGGTCTGGCGGCTCACCCCGGTGCGTTCGGCGATCTCCTGGGCCGACAGCGGGCCGTCGGCGTTCATCAGCGACTGCCGCACGAGTTCCGCGGTGGTGGGGGAGTGCCCCTTGGGCAGCTGGGGCTCGGACGACACCGACAACGCGCCGAAGATGCGGTCCACCTCCGCCTGCTCCGCCTCACCGCCGCCGTCGAGCGTACGGCGCAGCTCCGCGTACGCCTCCAGCTTGGCGCGCAGACCGGCGAAGGCGAACGGCTTGACCAGGTACTGCAACGCGCCGTGGCGCATCGCCGCCTGCACGGTCGACACGTCACGCGCCGCCGTCACCATGATCACATCGGTCTGGTGGCCACGCCGGCGCATCTCCTGGACCACCTCGAGGCCCGTCTCGTCGGGCAGGTAGTGGTCCAGGAGCACGAGATCCAGCCGGGGCAGTGCCTCCACCCGGCCGAGCGCCTCGGCCGCGCTGTGCGCCTCGCCGGCGACATGGAAGCCGGGCACCTTCTCGACGTACGCGGCGTTGACCCGCGCGACGCGGACGTCGTCGTCCACGACCAGAACCTCGATCACCGCGACTCCTCCTCGGCGGTCACCGGGGCGGACGCCCCGGTGAGAGCGGGCTCCGCGCCCGGCTCGGTCAGGGCCTCGGGCAGGACGACGGTGAACTGCGCGCCTCCGCCGGGCGCCTCGCCCACGCTCGCGCTGCCCCCCTGCCGCTCGGCGAGCCGGCGCACCAGCGGCAGCCCGATGCCCCGCTCGCGGTGGGCCGGCGGCTCCTTGGTGGTCCAGCCCTCGGTGAAGATCAACTCACGCCGCTCGGGCGGAACCCCGGGCCCGGTGTCGCGCACCACGAGCACCGCCGTACGCCCCTCGGCGCGCAGTTCGACCTCCACGCGCGCGTGCGGTGTACCGGCGACGGCGTCCAGGGCGTTGTCCACGAGATTGCCGACGACCGTGACGAGCCCCTGGGGGTCGATCAGCCGGTCCGGCAGCCGGGTCCCGTCCGAGACCCACAGCGCCACTCCGCGCTCGGCCGCGACCGTCGCCTTGCCCACCAGCAGCGCCGCCAGCAGCGGGTCCCGGATCTTCTCGGTGACCTGCTCGGACGTGGCCCGGTGGGCACCGACGACCTCGCCGACGAACTCCACCGCGTCGTCGTACATCTCGAGCTCCAGCAGCCCCAGCAGGGTGTGCATGCGGTTCGCGTGCTCGTGGTCCTGGGCGCGCAGCGCGTCGATCAGCCCGCGGGTGGAGTCCAGCTCCCGGCCGAGCCGGTCCAGCTCCGTGCGGTCACGCAGCGTGGCCACGGCGCCGCCGTCGTCCGTCGGCATGCGGTTGGCGACCAGGACCCGCCGGCCGCGGACGGTGAGCAGATCGGTGCCGGTCACCCGTCCGGCCAGCACGTCGGAGGTGCGTCCCTCGCCCAGCGCCCGGTCGGGGGAGTGGCCGACGGCCTCCTCGCCGATCCCCAGCAGGCGCTGCGCCTCGTCGTTCAGCAGCCGGATGCGGCCGCCGCGGTCCAGGGCGACGACACCTTCCCGGATGCCGTGCAGCATGGCCTCACGCTCCGCGAGCAGTCCCGCGATGTCCGAGAAGGCCAGGTCGCGGGTCTGCCGCTGGACCCGCCGGGAGATCAGCCAGGCCGCGAGCGCGCCCACGGCCAGGGCGCCGCCCGCGTACGCGAACAGCCCCGGGATGGCGTGGATCAGCCGGGCCCGGACGCTGTCGTAGGCGATGCCGACCGAGACCGCCCCGACGATCGCGCCGTCGTCGTCCCGCAGCGGCACCTTGCCCCGCGCGGAGCGCCCCAGGGTGCCCTCGTCGATCTCCATGACCTCGTGTCCGGCCAGCGCCTCCCCGGGATCGGTCGACACCGGGCCCCCGATCCGCCGCGGATCGGTGTGCGACCAGCGCACCCCCCGCACATCCAGCACCACGATGTACTCGGCGCCGGTGGCCTTCCGGATCCGTTCCGCCTCCCGCTGCACCGGTCCGTCCGGCGACGGCTCCGTGCTCCGCACGTCCCGCGCCAGCTGCGGCTGCTGGGCGGTGGTCTGCGCGATCGCCAGCGCGCGGCGCATCGCCTGGTCGTCCAGCTGGTCGCCGAGGGGCGCGAGGAACAGCCCGGTGGCGAGCACCGCGACGCCCGCCGCGATCGCCAGCTGCATCAGCAGGACCTGCGAGAACACCCGCCGCGGCAGGCCGAGGCGCAGGCGGCGTGCGGGGGGAGTGGGACTCATACCCATGACGGTACGTGGGCGGGAGCGGGGTGCCGCGGGGGTGTGGCGGGGATCTCCCGGCAGGGGGCTCAGCTCGCCAGCGCCGTCACGGTGACCTCGCGGATGTCCACGACGTCCATCCGCGCGGGTGAGCCGAGCACCGACCCGCAGCTCTCCGGACGGGGCGGCAGGGACGCGCCCTGGGCGACCTCCACCACCCACCGCCGCCCGTCCGCGTGGGCGACGGTCACCTCCCGGCGGGGCCCCGCGCCGTCCGTCCGTACGATGCTCAGGACCTCGGCGGCGTACTCGCCCACCGCGCGCCGTACCGCCAGCTCCGCCGCCTGGCCGGGCCGCTCCCAGGCGGAGCCGCCCCGGCACCCCTCGACCACGATCCGGCCCTCCTCCGCGGCGTGCAGCACCTCCTTGACGGCGTGGGCCTCGGCCCGGCCGTAGGCGTAGCCGTACGGCAGGACGAGCACCGTGGGGGAGAAGCGGTGGCCGCCCAGGTGGGTGACCTCCCAGACGCCCTCGACGCCGGAGGCGGCGAGTTCGGCGGCCAGGGGCCGGCCCAGGAGGGCGCAGCAGCGGTCGCGCTTGCCGTTGGTGCAGACGAGGGCGAGGGGGGCGCCCTCGTGGGGCCGTCCGCCGAGCGCCGACTCGAAGGTCTCCGGCTCGCCCCTGCCGAGCGCGGCGAAGTCGAGGTCGAGCAGGCGTTCGGGGTCCGTGGTGGTGGCTGCGCGCGTCCACACGTTCCCCGGAACGGTGTGGGCCGCGTACACCCGGCGGGCGGCGGGCATCCGGGAGTCCGCGTGCCGCCCGGGCCGGCGTATGAGCGCGATACGCACCCCGGTGCCCTTCGCGGCGGCCTCCAGGGCACGGCCCAGTGCCGGGTCGAGGTGGCTCGAGGTGAGCGCCTTCGCACCCCAGGGTCCGGGCTGCTCCAGCAGCAGCCAGGTACTCGCGGTGGCCGCGGTTCCCGCGACGGGCTCCTCGAGCCGGCGGGAGACGGTTGAGCACGTACTCACAGAGGTGAGCCTAACCTGACTTCCCCGGGAGTGCCTTGTCGCCCCACCGGCCTCGTGGGTGCGCGCTCAGTGGTGACAATTGCCGTAAACCCGGCTGATCATCGATTCTTCGCTTACTCGTCACTCTTGCGGAGGATTCCTCGGAGCGGGAGTGGCTTCACACCCCAGAGTGATAGGAATTGCCGCACGCGTTGCGTCCGTTGCGGTGCGAGCTGGTCCGGGCATCTGCGTGCCTCCCTCCGCAGTGGGTCGGGCCTGCGAAGATGCGATCGCGCATCGCGCGGCAGCGAGCGCAGGCGCTCGTGCCTTGAGAGCAGAGGAAATTCAACAGTGAGTCAGATCGTCCGCCGTCTCGGTGTCGCTCCACGCTATCGAGGCAGCGCCACCGGTGGAACATGTCCCGACATCTTCGAGCTGGCGGACGGGAACTTCGCCGTCATCGGCACGGACGTCACTGATTCACTCGACCCCCAACTGCCCCAGGACGCCGCACGCGCCGACTACGAACGCATCGTCGTGATCACCAGGGAGACCCTGATCAAGGCGAAGGCGGACATCCCGGACGCCTAGGCGGGTCACGCGTCGGCGGGCGGGTCCCCGACCACCCACCACTCGTCGGTGTCCGCCTCGTCCAGTTGCAGCAGCAGGTCGTCGATCAGCTGACCGAGCTCCGCCTCCTCCGTCCCCTTCAGGCTCGCGCGCAGATGCCGGGTCGCGTACCAGTACTCCCTGACGATCGGGTTCTGGAACATTCCCCGGGCGTGCTTGAAGAACTCGTCCCGGGTGAGGTTGCCGATGCGGTGGTAGCAGAGCAGGTTCGTGTACAGCGCGTTGGCGAACAGGTACTGACGGCGCTTCTGCACGGTGACCGGCACCGCGAAGATGTCCAGCACTTCGGTGAGTTCGGGGTTGTCGATGGCTTTGCTCAACAACTCCCAGTGCTGGCGCTGCTGCATGGCCAGGTTGGCCTGCTGCTGACCGCGCGCCTGCTTCTCCAGGTGCTCCAGACGCTCGTTGATCGTGTCCAGGACGTGTCGCTGTGCTGCCATGGCAGCAAGGGCACCCGCGGCCAGGCCCAAGCCGGCCGCGGTGGCGGTGCGGAGCCTCCGCAGCCCCGGGATCTGTGTGGCCATGTCAAATACCCCCGATCAGGCCGCCGTCCGCCGGTCGTCGGGATGCGGGTCGACTGTAGGGAACCGGCGAGCGGTGGGCGGCGCTTGCCGCCTTCCAGGGTGCCGAGCGGCTCTGATCGGCGGAAAGGCGGAGAGGAGGCGCACGGAGGGAAGCGAGGGTCGCACAAACCGGCGCCTTGCCCAACGTCTGCCCCGCGGACGCTGCTAACAATCGTTCACTTCGCGGCCGTTCCCGCCACTCGTATCCTGGGTCGTCGGTCGGTTGGTCGGTGCGCACGCCGGGAGCGAGCCGGTGTGCGCACAGGTGTGAGAGGGGTCGCGTGTCGGAGCGGAGCAGCGGGCGGCAGATTCCGGTGGTCGTCCTGGCCGGATTTCTCGGCTCGGGGAAGACCACCCTGCTCAACCACCTTCTCCACCGCAGCGGCGGCAGCCGCATCGGTGCCGTCGTCAACGACTTCGGGGCCGTCGAGATCGACGCCATGGCCGTGGCCGGAGCACTCGGGGACTCGACCGTGTCGCTCGGCAACGGCTGCCTGTGCTGTGCCGTCGACAGCAGCGAACTGGACGAGTACCTCGAGCGGCTCGCCCGGCCGTCCGCCGGGATCGACGTCATCGTCATCGAGGCCAGCGGTCTGGCGGAACCGCAGGAACTCGTCCGAATGGTGCTCGCCAGTGAGCATCCGGACATCGTGTACGGCGGACTCGTCGAGGTCGTGGACGCCGCCGAGTTCGACGACACCCGGGCCAGGCATCCGGAGATCGACCGGCACCTCGCCCTCGCCGACCTCGTCGTCGTGAACAAGTCCGACCGGGTGACGGACCTGCCGCGGGTCATGGGGCTCGTCCGGTCGCTCGTCGACCGCGCGGCCGTCGTGCCCGCCACACACGGCCGGGTGGACCCCGAGATCCTCTTCGACTGCCGCCCGGCCGAGGAGCGGGTCGGGCAGCTGTCGTTCGACGACCTGCACCGGCACGACCACACCGGGCATCTGCACGCCGCCTACGACAGCCTCTCCTTCGTCTCCGGGCGCCCGCTGGACCCGCGGCGGCTGATCCGCTTCCTGGACAGCAGGCCCGAGGGGCTGTACCGGATCAAGGGGTACGTCGGCTTCGGGCCGTACGACGTGCGCAACCGGTACGCCGTGCATGCCGTGGGACGCTTCCTCCGCTTCTACCCCGAGCCCTGGCCGGCCGGCGAGGAGCGGCTCACCCAGCTCGTGCTCATCGGGGCCGGCATCGACACCGCGGCGCTCCGCGAGGAGCTGGAAGGCTGCCGGGGCGACGACGCCCCACACACCGACGAGCACGGCATGTGGGGCGTTCTGCGCTATGTGCGGGAGGCCGAGGACCCGGCGGCCTAGGGGTGTCTAGACCGGGCCCGCCACCACCGACACCGTCTTCGCCAGGGACACGCCCGAGCCGTCACGGCGCGGGTCGGGTTCCGGGAGCTCCACCGCGGCGCCGTTCTTCTGGGCGGCGCGGGCCGGCGTCGGGCCCGCCCAGGCCAGGGACAGGCAGTCCTCGCCCTTCAGGAACCGCTGGCAGCGCACACCGCCGGTGGCGCGGCCCTTGCGGGGGTACTGGTCGAACGGCGTGAGCTTGGCCGTCGTCTGGACCGAGTCGTCCAGCGTGCCACGGGAGCCCGCGACCGTGAACACCACCGCGTCGACCGCCGGGTCGACCGCCGTGAAGGAGATCACCTTCGCTCCCTCGGTGAGCTTGACGCCCGCCATACCGCCCGCGGGGCGGCCCTGCGGGCGCACCTGCCCCGCCGGATAACGCAGCAGCTGGGCGTCGTCCGTGATGAAGACCAGGTCCTCATCGCCGGTGCGCAGCTCGACCCCGCCGACGATACGGTCACCCTCCTTGAGCGTGATGACCTCCAGCTCCTCCTTGTTGGAGGGGTAGTCGGGCACCACACGCTTGACGACGCCCTGTTCCGTGCCGAGGGCGAGGCCGGGCGACGACTCGTCGAGCGTGGTCAGGCACACCACCTGCTCGTCGTCCTCCAGGGACACGAACTCGGCCAGGGGCGCCCCGCCCGAGAGGTTCGGTGTCGGCATCGCCTCCGGGAGCTGCGGCAGGTCGACGACGTTCAGCCGGAGCAGGCGGCCGGCCGAGGTGACCACGCCGATCTCGCCGCGCGCCGTCGCCGGCACCGCCGAGACGATCACGTCGTGCTTGACCCGCTTGCCGCCGGTGGCCAACGGCTCGTTGTCGGCCGTACGGGCGAGCAGACCCGTGGAGGACAGCAGCACGCGGCACGGGTCGTCCGCCACCTGGAGCGGTACGGCGGCGGCCGGGGTGCCGGCCGACTCCAGCAGCAGCGTACGGCGGTCGTTGCCGAACTTCTTGGCCACCGCGGCCAGTTCGGCCGAGACCAGCTTGCGCAGCTCCGCGTCCGACTCCAGGATCCGGGTCAGCTCCTCGATCTCCGCGTTCAGCCGGTCCTTCTCGGCCTCCAGCTCGATCCGGTCGTACTTGGTGAGGCGGCGCAGGGGCGTGTCCAGGATGTACTGGGTCTGGACGTCGCTCAGCGAGAAGCGCTCGATCAGGCGCTCCTTCGCCTGCGCGGAGTTCTCACTGGACCGGATCAGGCGGATGACCTCGTCGATGTCCACCAGCGCCGTGAGCAGGCCCTCGACCAGGTGGAGACGGTCGCGCTTCTTGCCGCGGCGGAACTCCGACCGCCGGCGCACGACGTTGAAGCGGTGGTCGAGGTAGACCTCCAGGAGTTCCTTGAGGCCCAGGGTGAGCGGCTGGCCGTCGACCAGCGCCACGTTGTTGATGCCGAAGGACTCCTCCATCGGCGTCAGCTTGTACAGCTGTTCCAGGACGGCCTCCGGGACGAAGCCGTTCTTGATCTCGACGACCAGGCGCAGACCGTGCTCGCGGTCGGTGAGGTCCTTGACGTCGGCGATGCCCTGGAGCTTCTTGGACCCGACCAGGTCCTTGATCTTGCCGATGACCTTCTCCGGGCCGACCGTGAAGGGCAGCTCGGTGACGACCAGGCCCTTGCGGCGGGCCGTCACGTCCTCCACGGTGACCGTGGCGCGGATCTTGAACGTGCCGCGGCCCGACTCGTAGGCGTCCCGGATGCCGGAGAGGCCGACGATCCGGCCGCCGGTGGGCAGGTCGGGGCCCGGGACGTGCTTCATCAGGGCGTCGAGATCGGCGTTCGGGTGCCGGATCAGGTGCCGCGCGGCCGCGACGACCTCGCGCAGGTTGTGCGGCGGCATGTTGGTGGCCATGCCGACGGCGATGCCCGACGCGCCGTTCACCAGGAGGTTCGGGAACGCGGCGGGCAGCGCGACCGGTTCCTGCTCCTGGCCGTCGTAGTTGGGCGCGAAGTCGACCGTGTCCTCGTCGATGGACTCGGTCATCAGGCTGGTGGCCTCGGCCATCCGGCACTCGGTGTACCGCATGGCGGCGGGCGGGTCGTCGTTGCCCAGCGAGCCGAAGTTGCCGTGGCCGTCGACCAGGGGGACGCGCATCGAGAACGGCTGGGCCATGCGGACCAGGGCGTCGTAGATCGACGCGTCGCCGTGGGGGTGCAGCTTGCCCATGACCTCGCCGACGACGCGGGCGCACTTCACGTAGCCGCGTTCGGGGCGCAGGCCCATCTCGTTCATCTGGTAGACGATGCGGCGGTGCACCGGCTTGAGGCCGTCGCGCGCGTCCGGCAGGGCGCGGGAGTAGATGACCGAGTACGCGTACTCGAGGAAGGAGCCCTGCATCTCGTCGACGACGTCGATGTCGAGGATCTTCTCCTCGTACGGGTCGTCGGGCGGCGGGGTCTTCGTGCTGCGGCGGGCCATCGCTGCCGGCTCCTTGCTGAGCGTGGGACGGGATCTGACGCGGACCATTGTGGACCGTCGCACTGACAGGCGGGACCAGGACCCGGTTGTGGGTGCCGTGGGGGTGGTGGGGTGCGGCGGTGCGAGCAGGGTACGTGTGGGCGTGTGGCGGGTGCCGCGCGGGGTTTCCCGGTCGCCGGGGTGAACCGGGCCGGGGCGGGTGTCGCTGCCCGGCGCGGTACGGGTGCTCCGCGTTGGTGTCGGCCGGGGGTGGGTCGCGCTGCCCGGCGCTCGCGGGGTGCCGCCCGCGCCCACCCGTGCCGCCCCAGCGGCACGACTGCCCGCGGAGCACGGCGGCACGACTGCCCGCGGAGCACGGCGGCACCACTGCCCGCGGGTACGCCGCGCGTGCTCGCTCTCGGCGTAGTCCGGCCCGGGTGGGAACTTCGTCGGGGGTTCGCGCGCTTGCATACAGTGGCAGGACCGGCAGTAACGGCGGTGTCGACGACCGCCTCCGCGATCGAAGGGACGTACATGCCCATGGGTCACACGGCCACAGCCCAGGCAGGCTCCGGCGGCCTGACAGCGACCGAGCACCGCCTGGCCAACGGCCTGCGCGTGGTGCTCTCCGAGGACCACCTGACCCCGGTCGCCGCGGTGTGCCTCTGGTACGACGTGGGTTCGCGTCACGAAGTCAAGGGACGTACGGGTCTGGCTCACCTTTTCGAGCACCTGATGTTCCAGGGCTCCGCCCAGGTGAAGGGCAACGGCCACTTCGAACTGGTCCAGGGCGCCGGCGGCTCCCTCAACGGCACCACCAGCTTCGAGCGCACCAACTACTTCGAGACCATGCCCGCCCACCAGCTGGAGCTCGCCCTCTGGCTGGAGGCCGACCGCATGGGCTCCCTGCTGACCGCTCTGGACGACGAGTCCATGGAGAACCAGCGGGACGTCGTCAAGAACGAGCGCCGCCAGCGCTACGACAACGTCCCCTACGGCACGGCCTTCGAGAAGCTGACCGCCCTCGCCTACCCGGAGGGCCACCCGTACCACCACACGCCCATCGGCTCGATGGCGGACCTGGACGCGGCCACCCTGGAGGACGCCCGCCAGTTCTTCCGCACGTACTACGCGCCGAACAACGCCGTGCTCTCCGTCGTCGGCGACATCGACCCGGAGCAGACACTCGCCTGGATCGAGAAGTACTTCGGCTCCATCCCGGGCCACGACGGCAAGCCCGCGCCGCGCGACGGCGCGCTGCCCGAGGTCATCGGCGAGCAGCTGCGGGAGATCGTGGAGGAGGAGGTCCCCGCGCGTGCGCTGATGGCCGCCTACCGGCTGCCGGAGGACGGCACGCGCGCGTGCGACGCCGTCGACCTGGCGCTCACCGTCCTCGGCGGCGGCGAGTCCTCGCGCCTCTACAACCGGCTCGTCCGCCGCGACCGCACGGCCGTGGCCGCCGGCTTCGGGCTGCTGCGGCTGGCCGGGGCCCCCTCCCTGGGCTGGCTGGACGTGAAGACCTCCGGCGACGTCGAGGTGCCGGTCATCGAGGCCGCCATCGACGAGGAGCTCGCCCGGTTCGCCGCGGAGGGCCCCACGGCGGAGGAGATGGAACGCGCGCAGGCCCAGTTGGAGCGCGAGTGGCTGGACCGGCTCGGCACGGTCGCGGGCCGCGCCGACGAACTGTGCCGGTACGCCGTCCTGTTCGGCGACCCGCAGCTCGCCCTGACCGCCGTACAGCGGGTCCTGGAGGTCACCGCGGAGGAGGTGCAGGAGGTCGCCAAGGCCCGCCTGCGCCCCGACAACCGCGCGGTGCTCGTCTACGAGCCCGTCGCCCCCGAGGCCGAGGACACCGAGGAAGCCGCCGCGGTCGCCGGCACCGACGAGAACGAGGAGGCGGCGAAGTGACGCAGCTCGCCACGATGGACTTCCACCCGCAGCCGCAGGCCGGCGAGGCCAAGCCCTGGGCCTTCCCGGCCCCCGAGCGCGGCAGGCTCGACAACGGCCTGACCGTGCTGCGCTGCCACCGCCCCGGCCAGCAGGTCGTCGCCGTCGAGGTGCTCCTCGACGCACCCCTGGACGCCGAGCCGGCCGGGCTCGACGGCGTCGCGACGATCATGGCCCGTGCCTTCTCCGAGGGCACCGACAAGCACTCCGCCGAGGAGTTCGCCGCCGAGCTGGAGCGCTGCGGCGCCACCCTCGACGCGCACGCCGACCACCCCGGCGTCCGCCTCAGCCTGGAGGTCCCGGCCTCACGGCTCGCGAAGGGCCTCGGACTGGTCGCCGACGCCCTGAGGGCGCCCGCGTTCGCCGACAGTGAGGTCGAGCGGCTCGTCCGCAACCGCCTCGACGAGATCCCGCACGAGCTGGCCAACCCCTCCCGTCGTGCCGCCAAGGAGCTCTCCAAGGAACTGTTCCCGGCGAGTTCGCGCATGTCGCGCCCCCGCCAGGGCACCGAGGACACGGTCGCCGGCATCGACTCGGCCGCCGTACGCGCCTTCTACGAGAAGCACGTCCGCCCGGCGACGGCGACCGTGGTGGTCGTCGGCGACCTCACGGACATCGACCTGGACGCGCTGCTCGGCGACACGCTCGGCTCCTGGACCGGCTCCCCGGCCGAGCCCCGGCCCATTCCGCCGGTGGTCGCCGACGACACCGGCCGCGTCGTGATCGTCGACCGCCCCGGCGCCGTCCAGACGCAGCTGCTGCTGGGCCGCATCGGCCCCGACCGGCACGACCGGGTGTGGGCCGCGCAGGTGCTCGGCACGTACTGCCTCGGCGGCACCCTCACCTCCCGCCTGGACCGCGTGCTGCGCGAGGAGAAGGGCTACACCTACGGCGTACGGGCGTTCGGCCAGGTCCTCAGGTCCGCCCCGGACGGCACGGGCGCCGCGATGCTCGCCATCAGCGGCTCGGTCGACACCCCGAACACCGGTCCCGCTCTGGAGGACCTGTGGACGGTGCTGCGCACGCTCGCCGCGGAGGGGCTCACCGACGACGAGCGCGACGTCGCCGTGCAGAACCTCGTGGGGGTCGCGCCGCTCAAGTACGAGACCGCCGCGGCCGTCGCGAGCACCCTGGCCGACCAGGTCGAGCAGCACCTGCCCGACCACTACCAGGCCGACCTGTACCGGCAGTTGGCCGCGACCGGCACCGTGGAGGCGACCGCGGCCGTCGTGAACGCCTTCCCGGGGGACCGTCTGGTGACGGTACTCGTCGGTGACGCGGCGCAGATCAAGGCGCCCGTCGAGGCCCTCGGCATCGGTGAAGTCACCGTCGTGGCGGCCGAGTAGCGATCCGCCGGGACACACGCGCGTACGGGCCCTGGTGACACGAAAGTCACCAGGGCCCGCTTATGCCCGAATCGGGGCGGAAGTTGCCTGTCTGCCCTGTGGGATGCGCTACAAAACCCGGGATCCGTTTGGGGATTGGAAGACGGCCTGCTTAGCGTCGTCCGGGCTGTTCGTCGGGCAGTGCGCCGCATCCGCGGCACCGGACAGTCATCGCCGAGTCCCCGTACGGCGCGAGCCAGGGGAGCCGGGGACCCACCGCAGTCCCTGGGGTGAATCGGGCGCCCGCGCGTGTCGCGAGGGGGCCCGTAGGAGACCTTCCTGCTCCGAACCCGTCAGCTAACCCGGTAGGCGAGAGGGAAGGAAAGGACCAGCCTGTACATGGCGTTCACCCGCGCCACCGGGAAGCACCGTCGTCCCAGCCGGACGCAGCGCGGCACCGCCCGTGCGGCGGGCGTCGCGGCCCTCGCCTCCACCGGCGTCGTCGGCTCCCTCGCGGCCCCCGCGCTCGCCGCCGAACCCGCTGCCGCACGGACCGGCCTCACCCCCGTCGTCACCCTGGGCGACGCGGTCGCCGACCGGATCGACGCCCAGGCGGCCGCCCAGCACGAGGCCGCCCGCGAGGCCGCCGAGGCCGCCGCGCGGAAGGCCGCCGAGGAGGCCGCGCGCGAGAAGGCGGCCAAGGCCGCCGAGAAGGCCCGCGCGGAGAAGGAGCGCGCCGCGCGCGAGGCCGAGCGCGAGCGGCTCAACACCTTCGTCTCCCCGATCCCCGGCTCGTACGTCTCGACCGGCTACAAGACCGGCGGCGCCGTGTGGTCCTCCGGCAGCCACACCGGTGTCGACTTCCACGCCGCGAGCGGCACCCCGGTCCAGTCGGTCGGCATCGGCACCGTCGTCGAGGCCGGCTGGGGCGGCTCGTACGGCAACCAGGTCGTCATCAGGATGAACGACGGCACGTACACCCAGTACGGCCACCTGTCGTCCATCTCCGTCACGGTGGGCCAGCAGGTCACCGCCGGGCAGCGGATCGGCCTCTCCGGCGCGACCGGCAACGTCACGGGGGCGCACCTGCACTTCGAGGCCCGTACGAGCGCCGAGTACGGCTCCGACCTCGACCCCGTCGCCTACCTTCGCGGGCACGGCGTGAACCTCTGACGCCCTGCCTTCGGCGCGGCCCCGGCTCCCGAGCCGGGGCCTTCGGCGTTTTCAGGGGCCGCTTGTCCAAAAAAAGTGCATGGATTCCGGCCCGCCGTCGGAAATTCCCCCTCATTGCAATAGAGTCACGGAACACACGTCCATCGACGACGTTTCACGGGGATTAAGCCGGAGGTCGGTCATGCGTATTCCCGCGCACTCGGTGTGCACGGCGATCCGGGACGACATCGTCGCGGGTGTCTACGAGCGCGGCGGCCGGCTCACCGAGGAAGTCCTCGCCCGCCGTTACGGCGTCTCCCGCGTCCCCGTCCGGGAGGCGCTGCGCACGCTGGAGGCCGAGGGGTTCGTGGTGACCCGGCGGCACGCGGGCGCCTGCGTCGCGGAACCCACCGAGCAGGAGGCCGCCGACCTGCTGGAGATGCGCATGCTCCTGGAGCCGCTGGGTGCCTCCCGTGCGGCGCAGCGCCGCACCGAGGCCCATCTGAAGGTGCTGCGCGGCCTGGTCCGGCTCGGGCAGGAGCGCGCCCGCCAGGGCAACAGCGACGACCTGCGCTCCCTGAGCGGCTGGTTCCACGAGACGCTCGCCCAGGCCTCCGGCAGCCCGGCGCTGACGTCGACGCTGACCCAGCTGCGGCACAAGATCGCCTGGATGTACTCCAGTGAGGGGCCCGCCGACCCCGTCGAGTACTGGGCGGAGCACGGCGCGATCGTGGACGCGGTGGCGCGCGGCGACGGCGACCGCGCGCGGGCGGTCACGGCGCTGCACACCGAGCGCGCGAGCGCAGGGCACCGGCTGCGTTTCGCCGCCGGCGCCGACCGCGGCGCCCGCACGGACCGTGTGAGGAACTCGCAACATCCCGTAAACATTCCGAGCCTCCGGCATTAACACGGGCGCCGTATACAAAGAGGGTGCCCTTTTCCCAGGGTATTTTTCTGCTGCCCGAAAAGGGAAAAGGAAAGGCCCGCCCGATGGCTCGGGCGGACCTTTCTTCGGTGCGGTGGATTCCGTGACGGGACGGATGATCCCCGCGCCGTTGGAATTGTCAGACGGTCTCGGGGAGCTCCTCGAGACCCTCGGCGACCAGCTTCGCCAGTCGGTCCAGGGCGGCGTCCGCGCCCTCGGCGTCGGACGCGAGGACGATCTCCTCGCCGCCCTGGGCGCCCAGGCCCAGAACAGCCAGCATCGACGCCGCGTTGACGGGGTTGCCCCCGGCCTTGGCGATCGTCACCGGGACGCCTGCGGCCGTGGCGGCTCGGACGAAGATGGAGGCGGGGCGGGCGTGGAGACCCTCGGCCCAGCCGACGTTGACGCGGCGCTCAGCCATGTGTTGCTGCCCTTCGCTGTTCAGGGTTGTCTAGACCAGTTTCCCACATCGTGAAGCGTGCCCGGGGCGGCACCCGCTCCCGCTCCCGGCGACAGCCGGACCGCGGCCTCGGTCCGGCTGTTCGTCCACCACAGACTGCCTCGCGCCGTTGTCGTACGCGAGCCGTACGCTGGGGCGCATGCAGACCTCGTCGGACCGGCACGAGTACCCCGCCCACTGGGAGGCCGACGTGGTGCTGCGCGACGGCGGCACCGCGCGCATCCGCCCCATCACCGTTGATGACGCCGAGCGCCTGGTCAGCTTCTACGAGCAGGTGTCGGACGAGTCGAAGTACTACCGCTTCTTCGCGCCCTACCCTCGCCTGTCCGCCAAGGACGTCCACCGCTTCACGCACCACGACTTCGTGGACCGGGTGGGACTCGCGGCCACCGTGGGCGGCGAGTTCATCGCCACCGTACGCTACGACCGGATCGGGCCCGACGGGACGCCCGCGTCCGTACCGGCCGACGAGGCCGAGGTCGCCTTCCTGGTGCAGGACGCCCACCAGGGCCGGGGCGTCGCCTCCGCCCTGCTGGAGCACATCGGCGCCGTCGCGCGGGAGCGCGGCATCCGCCGGTTCGCGGCCGAGGTGCTGCCCGCCAACAACAAGATGATCAAGGTGTTCACCGACGCCGGGTACACCCAGAAGCGCAGCTTCGAGGACGGCGTCGTCCGGCTGGAGTTCGACCTCGAACCCACCGACCGCTCCATGGCCGTGCAGTACGCGCGCGAACAGCGCGCCGAGGCGCGCTCGGTGCAGCGGCTGCTCGCCCCCGGCTCGGTGGCCGTCGTCGGCGCCGGCCGCACACCCGGCGGCGTGGGCCGCGGCGTCCTGGACAACCTGCGGGACACCGGGTTCACCGGCCGGCTGTACGCCGTGAACCGGGCCCTGGGGGAGGGGGAGAAGGAGCTCGGCGGGGTGGCCGCTTTCCGCTCGGTGCGGGACATCGACGGGCACGTCGACCTCGCGGTCGTCGCGGTGCCCGCGGACCGCGTCCCCGAGATCGTCACCGAGTGCGGCGAGCACGGGGTGCAGGGCCTCGTCGTCGTCTCCGCCGGCTACGCCGAGTCCGGCCCCGACGGCCGCGAACGCCAGCGCGCCCTCGTACGGCAGGCACGCGCGTACGGCATGCGGATCATCGGCCCGAACGCCTTCGGCGTCATCAACACCTCTCCGGAGGTACGGCTGAACGCCTCGCTCGCCCCCGAGATGCCCCGCCCCGGCCGGATCGGACTGTTCGCCCAGTCCGGCGCCATCGGCGTCGCCCTGCTGTCGCGTCTGCACCGGCGCGGCGGCGGCGTCACCGGGGTCACCGGCGTGTCCACGTTCGTGTCGTCCGGCAACCGGGCCGACGTCTCCGGCAACGACGTCCTCCAGTACTGGTACGAGGACCCCGACACCGATGTCGTCCTGATGTACCTGGAATCCATCGGCAACCCCCGCAAGTTCACCCGCCTCGCCCGCCGGACCGCGGCGGCGAAGCCGCTGGTCGTCGTCCAGGGCGCACGCCACGGCTCCGGGCCACGGGGACATGCCGTACGGGCGACCCGGCTGCCCCACGAGACGGTGTCCGCGCTGCTGCGGCAGGCCGGGGTGATCCGGGTGGACACCATCACCGAGCTGGTCGACGCGGGCCTGCTGCTCGCCCGCCAGCCCCTGCCGGCCGGGCCCCGGGTGGCGATCCTCGGCAACTCCGAGTCCCTGGGCCTGCTCACCTACGACGCCTGCCTCGCCGAGGGGCTGCGTCCGCATCCCCCGCTCGACCTCACCACCGCCGCCTCGGCGGCGGACTTCCACGCCGCGCTCTCCCGCGCCCTGGCCGACGACACGTGCGACGCGGTCGTCGTGACCGCGATCCCGGCGGTGGGGGAGGGCTCGGTCGGCGACGCGGCCCTGGCGGAGGCCCTGCGCTCGGCCTCCCCCGCGACCCCGTCCAAGCCGGTCCTCGTGGTCCACGTGGAACTCGGCGGCCTCGCGGCGGCCCTGTCGGCCGCCACCAGCACGGCCCCACAGGCCCCGGCGGGCGCCTTCCGGGGCGCGCCGCCCGCCGGCGACGGGACGCCGGACCGGGCACCCGCCGGAACCGACGGCGGTCCGTCCGCCCGCGCCACGCCGCCCCCCGAGGGCGCCCACCTCATCCCCGCCTACCCCGCCACCGAACGTGCCGTCCGGGCGCTCGCCCAGGCCGTCGCGTACGCGCAGTGGCGGCGGGAGGCCGGCGAGCCCGGGAAGGTGCCCGAGTACGAGGACATCGACGAACGGGGCGCCGCCGCGCTCATCGGCGGGCTGCTCTCGCGCGGACAGGGCCTCACCCTCGGCACCGTGGAGACCTGCGACCTGCTCGGCACCTACGGCATCCACGTCCACCGCGCCGTCCCCGCCCCGGACCCCGGCACCGCCGCCGAGGCCGCGCGCTCCCTCGGCTACCCCGTGGCCCTCAAGGCGACCGCCCCCCACCTGAGGCACCGCGCCGACCTGGGCGGCGTCCGCCTGGACCTGGCCGACGAGGAGCAACTGCGCCGGGCGTACGCCGAGTTGACGGAGCTGTTCGGCACTCCCGAGGAGCTGCGCCCCGTGGTGCAGCGGATGGCGCCGCGCGGCGTCGACACCGTCGTACGGGCGGTCATCGACCCCGCCGCCGGAGCCGTCCTGTCCTTCGGTCTCGCCGGTGCCCCCTCCCAGCTGCTCGGGGACATGGCGCACCGGCTGATCCCGGTCACCGACCGGGACGCGACCTCGCTGGTGCGGTCGATCCGGACGGCCCCGCTCCTGTTCGGCTGGCGCGGCTCGGCACCGGTCGACACCCCCGCGCTGGAGGAGCTGATGCTGAGGGTGTCGCGGCTGGTCCACGACCACCCGGAGGTCGTCGCGGTCACCCTCGAACCGGTCGTCGTCGCCCCGCACGGCGTGAGCGTCCTGGGCGCCTCCGTCCGCCTGGCCCCGCCCCCCGCCCGCGACGATCTCGGCCCGCGGACCCTCCCCGCGTACTGACGCCGCCGGAAGGGCGGAGTGCGGTGAGCGGTGCCTCGCAGTCAGCGGTCCACCGTAGGATGGGCGTCATGGCCAAGACCAGTACGACGACCCAGGGGCTGCGGGCGGCGATCGAGCGCAGCGGCTACTACCCGGCCCTCGTGGCCGAGGCGGTGGAGGCCGCCGTGGGCGGCGAGCCCATCCGGTCGTACCTGGTCCACCAGGAGACGACGTTCGACCAGAACGAGGTGCGGCGGCACGTCACCGTGCTGGTCCTCACCCACAACCGCTTCATCGTCAGCCACACCGACGAGCAGGCCGAGGACACCGGCTCCCCGACGCCGTACGCCACCACGTCCACGGAGTCGGTCAAGCTCGGCCGGATCTCGTCGATCGTGGTCAGCCGCGTGGTCGCCAACCCGGAGTCCTACACGCCGGGCACCCTGCCGCGCGAGATCGTGCTCACCATCGGCTGGGGCGCTGTCTCCCGTATCGACCTGGAGCCGGCCGCCTGCGGTGACCCCAACTGCGAGGCCGACCACGGCTACACGGGCAGCTCCACGGCCGACGACCTGAGCCTGCGGGTCAGCGAGGCCGGTGACGGGCCGGAGACGGTGCGCCAGGCGCTCGCCTTCGCGCAGGCCCTCTCCGAGGCGACCGCGGACCAGACGCGCTGATGACGCGCCCCACCCCTGGCGCGCGCCCCACTCCCGACCCGCAGCCCAGTCCGGGCGCGCAGCCCACTCCGGGCCCGCAGGCCGGTCCCGGCGCCCAGGCCACTCCGGGCGCGCAGCCCGGTCCTGGTCCGCAGACCTCCTCCGGAGCGCGGCCCACGCCGCCTGCCGGGCCGGCCGCCGGCGCGCGGTCTGTTTCTGGTGCCGGGCCCGTTCCCGGCGCGCAGGTCACTCCGGGGCCACCGCCCGCTTCCGGCGCGAAGCCCACGCCTGGGCCGCATCCCGCACCCCCCGCGGGCGCGCGGCCGACTCCGGGCCCGCGGCCTGCTTTTCCCGCGGAGTCGGCGACCGGCGGGGGCCCCGCCCCGGGTCCGCAGCCCGCCTCGCGCCCCGCGTCCTCCGCGAAGCCTGCCGGCGCGCGCCCGACTCCGGGACCGCGCCCCGCGCCCCCCGCGACCGGCGCGCGGCCCAAGCCGCCCGTGACGCCCGCGCCCGGCGCGCGGCCCGCGGCGGGCGCCCAGGCCGTCGTCGGACCGCGCTCCACGCCGCCCCCCGCGCCCCCGGCACACACCGCCACCTGGGACGGGGCGCACCCGCAGCCCCTCGCCCTGGACTCCGCGCCCCTGCCCGAGTACGGCACCGGATCCCTCGCCGATCTGCTGCCCACGCTCGCCGCCGGCATGGGCGTCCCCGGTATGACCGCCGCGATCCCCGAGCTGACCCCCGCCGACCGGAACTGCGTGTTCCTGATCGACGGGCTGGGCTGGGAGCAGCTGAAGGCACACCCGGAGGAAGCCCCCTTCATGACGTCCCTGCTCGCCGCCTCTCGCGGTGGCACCGGACGCCCGATCACCGCCGGATACCCCGCGACGACCGCCACCTCCCTGGCCTCCGTCGGCACCGGCCTGCCCCCGGGGGCGCACGGCCTGCCCGGCTACACCGTGCGCAACCCGGACACCGGCGAGCTGATGAACCAGCTGCGCTGGCAGCCCTGGGCGCCGCCCGGCCCGTGGCAGCCGTACCCCACCGTCTTCGAGCTGGCCCACCGCGCGGGGGCGCACGCGGCCCAGGTCACCTCCCCGACCTTCGCGAACACCCCGCTGACCAAGGTCGCGCTCAGCGGCGGCAGCTTCCACGGGCGGCTCTCCGGCGAGGAGCGCATGGACGTCGCCGCCGAGCAGCTGGCCGCCGCCGACCGCGCCCTGGTCTACACGTACTACGCCGAGGTCGACGGCGCCGGTCACCGCTTCGGCGTCGACTCCGACACCTGGCGCGGCCAGCTCATGTACGTGGACCGCCTGGTCCAGCGCCTGGCCGAGCAGCTGCCCCCGCGCAGCGCGCTCTACATCACCGCCGACCACGGCATGGTCGACGTCCCCTTCGACGAGCGGCACCGCATCGACTTCGACGAGGACTGGGAGCTGAGCGCCGGAGTCGCCCTGCTCGGCGGCGAGGGCCGCGCCCGGCACGTGTACGCGGTACCGGGCGCCGCGAACGACGTGCTGACCTGCTGGCGCGAAGTGCTCGGCGAGCAGTTCTGGGTCGCCTCGCGCGACGAGGCGATCGCCGCAGGGTGGTTCGGACCGGCCGTCGACGAGCGCGTGTACCACCGCATCGGCGACGTGATCGCCGCCGCGCGGGACGACGTCCTGCTGATCGCCTCCGAGCGGGAGCCGAGGGAGTCGGCGATGGTCGGCAACCACGGTTCGCTGACCCCTGCCGAGCAGCTGGTTCCCCTGCTCGAAGTACGCTCCTGAGGCTCCGCCCCCTCAACGCCCGCACGCCCCGACCCCTGCCGAAAGGTGCCCGACCTCCCATGCCCGAGCTGGTGTTCTTCTCCGGAACGATGGACTGCGGGAAGTCGACGCTGGCTCTCCAGATCGAGCACAACCGTTCGGCACGCGGCCTGGTCGGCATGATCTTCACCCGTAACGACCGGGCCGGCGAGGGCAAGCTGTCCTCCCGCCTCGGCCTGGTCACGGACGCGGTGGAGGTCGGCGACGGCGCCGACCTGTACGCGCATCTCGTCGACCACCTCTCGCAGGGCCGCCGCGCGGACTACGTGATCGCGGACGAGGCGCAGTTCCTGTCGCCGGAGCAGATAGACCAGCTCGCGCGGGTCGTGGACGACCTGGAACTCGACGTCTACGCCTTCGGCATCACGACCGACTTCCGTTCCAAGCTGTTCCCCGGCTCCCAGCGGCTGGTGGAGCTGGCCGACCGGGTCGAGGTGCTCCAGGTGGAGGCCCTGTGCTGGTGCGGCGCCCGCGCCACGCACAACGCCCGCACGGTCGGCGGCGTCATGGTCGTCGAGGGCGCCCAGGTGGTCGTCGGCGACGTCACCGGCTCCGCGGACGAGGTCGGCTACGAGGTCCTGTGCCGGCGCCACCACCGCCGCCGCATGACGGCGGCGACGGCCCGCGCGGCAGCCCTGTCGCCCGATGTCCTGCCCGTCTCCTCAGGCTGACGCGCGGGCCGGCTCGTAATACGCGGCGGCCCTTCAGCCGATGCGGGTGCCCGCGCCGCCGACCCGGACGCGGGGGTCGCCCGCGCGCAGCGTCACCATGAGTTCGCCGGGGCGGCCGAGGTCCTCGCCCTGGTGCAGGGTGAGGACGGCCTCCTCGGGGACCAGGCCGAGCTCACGGGCGTACGCGCCGAACGCCGCCGCCGCGGCGCCGGTCGCCGGGTCCTCGACGACACCGCCGACGGGGAACGGGTCACGGACGTGGAAGACGGTGGCCGACTCCCGCCACACCAACTGCACCGTGGTGAGGTCCAGTCGGTGCATCAGGGCTTCGAGGCGCGCGAAGTCGTACGCGAGCTCCGCGAGGCGGGCGCGCGTCGCCGCCGCGAGCACGAGGTGACGTGCGCCGGCGAACGCGATCCGGGGCGGGAAGGCCGGATCGAGATCGTCGGCCGGCCAGCCGAGCGCGGCGAGCGCCTCCGCGAGGTCGGCGTCGGCGATCTCCTCGACGTGCGGCTCGACGCTGGTGAGCGTGGCCCGGACCGTCCCGTCCTCCTCGGTCACCGCCACCGGCACGGTACCGGCGGGCGTCGCGAACACCAGCTCCCCGGGACCGATCCGCTCGGCCAGCGCGACGGCGGTCGCGACGGTGGCGTGCCCGCAGAACGGCACCTCGGCCTTGGGGCTGAAGTAGCGGATGCCGTACGCCCGCCCCTCCGGTCCGCCCAGGCCCTCCGGGGGCGCGGTCAGGAACGCGGACTCCGAGTACCCGAGCTCGGCGGCGATGGCCAGCATCTCGTCATCGCCCAGACCGGTGGCGTCCAGTACGACACCGGCGGGGTTCCCGCCCTCGGGCGTGCTGGAGAAGGCGGTGTAGCGCAGTACCTCGGGCCGCGTGGCATTCGTCGTCATGATCACGGCAACACCCGGCCGGTCGGCGGCTATTCCGGGACGGGCCGCCGGACCGAGCGCCGGGTCCGGGCGCCGACGTCCCGGTGCCTTCACTCCCTCTCGATCAGGAACACCTGATCGCCACCGCCCCGTTCCGCGCAGCGCTCCACCACGGCCGCCGCGCCCGCCTCCTCGGCGCCCCCGCGGATGCCCACGCACAGCCCGTCGTCCTGGGCCGACCGCAGCCGCCACCCGTCCGTGCCGTCGGCCCGCTCGATGCGGAACCACTGGGCGGCTCCGCCCGCCCGGCAGTCGTTCCAGGGTTCGAGCGTGCCCTTGAACGCGCCGTCGTCCAGGACGGTGAGGCAGCCCTCGCCCTCGTCCGGGTGATGGAACAGGATCTGGTACAGGCCGTCGTCCGCCCGTTGGAGACCCGTCCGCGGCGGCACGGCCTGCGCGCACGGCCGCTGCGCCGCGACCACCTTGGACTCGTCGGTGCCCGCCGCGCGGATCTCCCCGTCGGTCAGGCACAGTTCGGGTGCGCGCGCCGGACGGACGCGTGAGAAGCCGGCGGCCGGGCCGGGGGCGACCGTCGGCTTCGTCGCCTCACCACCGGTGGGTTTCCCGTCGTCCTCCGGCAGCAGCACCACCGCGCCGATGGCGAGCAGCGCGACCGTGCCGAGGGAGGCCACCGCGGCGGTCAGGGCGGTCCTGCCGCGACCGGTGCCCGTCGGCTCCTGCGGTCGGCCGGGAGGGTCCTCTTCCCGGTCCTCGCCGTCGGCCGGGGGAACCTCTCCGGCCGCCAGGCGCTCCCTGGCCGCCAGCCACTCCGGTACGTCCCGCTCGGCACCGCACGCCCGGACCAGCGCCGCGACCAGATCCGCGCGCGGCAGCGCGTCCCGCCGCAGGACGTCCGCCAGGGTGCTGCGGGCCAGTACGTCGTCGCGCTCGGCGGCGCGCCGCTCCAGCTGACGGTAGGTCAGTCCGCTGTCTTCCTTGAGCTTCCGCAGCAGCGCGACGTACTCGGACGCCGTCCGCGCATCCGTGGGGTCCACGCCCCCCGAGACCACCATGCGCTCATTCTCGCCACACCCATCACAGGGGGCAAACCGCGGACGGCGGATATCGGACACCCCGACGGCACTGCCGGGACAGGCCGTTGACCAGCCCGGACAGGGCCGGTCCGTCCCGGACACGGCAAACCGTTGCCGGGCAGGATCCGCCCGCCAAGACTCTGGTGCTGCCGCCGCACACCGGGCCCACGGGGGTGGACCGGACATGCCGCGGCCTCTCGACACCCATCCGGACGGAAGGAACCGTTCCCATGCCGACGCACGGTCTGCGCACCCGTATCGCCCCTCTCGTCGTCGCCACCGCCCTCGCCGGCGGCCTGGTCGCCACCACGACCGCGGCCGCCCCGGACGCCCGACGGCATCATCAACGGCTACGTCATCAAGCTGTCCGACAAGAAGTGCGGTAAGGGCACCAAGCGCACGGAACTGTTCGTGCACAGCGAGATGAAGCCGAACGGCAAGCAGGGCACCATCGAGTCCGAGCGCTGGGACGGCACCCGCGACTACTACTCCAACGGCTGTATCAAGCTGAAGCCGTCCGACATCAAGGACCTCTTCGAAGACGCTGTACGTCGTCAAGTAGGTCGCGCGGGAGCGACGGAGAGCCGGCGGCAGTCAGGGCCCGCGCGTCAGCGCGGGCCCTCCACCACCGCGAACCTCGCCCCCTCCGGATCCGCCACCGTGGCGACGCGGCCGTGGCCGCCGTCGTGCGGCGGGGTGAGGAGCCGGCCGCCCAGGCGGAGGACCCGGTCCACCGTGTCGTCGGTGTCGGCGACGGTGAAGTACGTCGTCCAGTGCGGGCCCCGGTCCCGGGAAAGCGCCCTTCCCACGCCGTGCACGTCCGCCACGGGACGGCCGTCCAGGCGCAGGGTGACGTGGTCGAGGTCGGTGGAGACCGCCCGCTCCTCGTCGTAACCGAACACGGTCTCGTAGAACTTGGCGACATTGGTCGTCTCGAACGTCGTCAGCTCGTTCCAGGCGGGGGTGCCGGGCACACCGGTGACGGCCGTGCCGGGGCGCGCCGCCGCGTGCCAGATGCCGAAGACGGCACCGCAGGGGTCGGAGGCGACCGCCAGCCGGCCGGCGTCGGCGGCGTCCAGCGGGCCCACCCCGATGGTGCCGCCGCACGACCGCACCACGTCCGCCGTCACGTCGACGTCGTCCGAGGCGAAATAGGGCGTCCAGGCGATGGGCAGATCACGGTCCGGCGGCAGCACGCCGATGCCCGCCACCTCCTGCCCGTCGATCAGGGCACGTACGTACGGACCGGGTTGCTGGGGACCGGGGCTGAACTCCCAGCCGAACAGGGCCCCGTAGAACTCCTCGGTCGCGTCCAGGCCGTGCACCATGAGGCTCACCCAGCAGGGTGTGCCGGGTGTGTGCCGTGCGGGCGCCTCGCCGTTCGGGCGGGCGTTGCCCCGTGCGTCGGTCATCGTCACTCTCCATCCGGCCGCCGCGCGGTGGCCGTGCTCTGCTCGACCCGGCGGGGGCGCATCGCGTGCGATCCGCGGGCGATCCCCGTGCCGATCGGGGCGCCGGCCGCGGTCCGTGCCGGTGCACGTTCCCGCGCGGGCCTTGTTCCCGGAGGATGCCTGATGCGCGGGTCGTCGTTCCCTTCGGCGCGCTTACCGACGGGTGTCGATCGGCTGTACAGCATGTGCCCGATCCGGTACGCCTTGTGATCGGGACCGTCCGGCCGAGCACAGTAGCCGGACGTGGACGACTCGGCCACCCCGTGCGCGAGGATGGTGGCCATGAACGCCATCATTTCCGCATCCGAACTCGCGAGCGCGTCGGCGGGCGCCAACCCGCCGGTGCTGCTCGACGTCCGCTGGCAGCTCAGCATGGCCACGGCGACCGGTGAGCCGCCGTTCGACGGACGGGCCGCGTACGAGGCCGGGCACCTTCCCGGTGCCGTCTTCGTCGACCTGGACCGGGAGCTGGCGTCCGCTCCGGGCGGGCACGGCCGCCATCCGCTGCCTGACCTCGAGGTGTTCGGCGCCGCGATGCGGCGGGCGGGCGTGTCGTCCCGGACGCCGGTGGTCGTGTACGACGGCGGCCTGGGCTGGGGCGCCGCCCGCGCGTGGTGGCTGCTGCGCTGGACGGGTCACCCGGACGTGCGGGTCCTGGACGGCGGGTTGCCGTCCTGGGAGGGGCCGTTGGAGACGGCGGTGCCGGCACCGGCCGAGGGCGACTTCGTACCGGAGCCGGGGGCGGCCGGGCTGCTCGACGCCGACGGCGCGGCGGCGCTGGCGCGCTCGGGGGTGCTGCTGGACGCCCGCGCGGGGGAGCGGTACCGCGGTGAGGTGGAGCCGATCGACCGGGTCGGCGGGCACATCCCGGGCGCGGTCTCGGCGCCCACCACGGAGAACGTCGGCGCCGACGGCCGTTTCCGGCCCGCCGACGAACTGAGCGCCCGGTTCAAGGAACTGGGCGTGTCGCAGAGCTCACCGGTCGGTGTGTACTGCGGCTCGGGGGTCTCCGGCGCGCACGAGGTGCTGGCGCTGGCGGTCGCCGGCATCCCGGCGGCGCTGTACGTGGGTTCCTGGTCGGAGTGGTCGTCCGACCCGGAGCGGCCGGTCGCGGTGGGGCCGGACCCGCAGTAGACCGCTTCCGAAGTGGACGAAGGGGCGCTCGCCGTATGGCGGGCGCCCCTCGTGTCACGTCAACCGGCCGCAGGAGCGGACCGTCCGAACGGACTACTCCTGCTTCTTCCGGCGCGTCCCGAACACGATCTCGTCCCAGCTCGGCACCGCCGCGCGGCGCCCCGGACGGACGCCGTCCGCCTCGGCCTGACGGTCGGTCGAGCCGATGAGGCGGTCCCGGTGGCTGCTGACGGAACGCGGCATGAGGACGTCCGCGTAGGCGGAACCGGCCGAGGCCGCGGGGGCCGGCGGCTCCTCCGCCTCGGGCTCGGGATCCGGCTCCTCGGCCGCGGGCTCGGGCGTGCGCTCGGGGACCACCAGGTCGCCCCGGAAGCTCGGCACCGCCTCCAGCAGGCTGGTCAGCGAGTCCCGTTCGCCGGACGCCGTGGCCGCCGTCGACTCCTCGGGCGGCTCGGAGGCCTGGGCGGGCAGGCTGGGCCGGTCGCGGTCGCCGGTACGGTCGAGCGGGCGGTCGCGCGGCAGCCGGGCGATGCGCGGCACGAACGGGAAACTGGGCTCGGGCGCGGCGAGGTCGTCGGACTCGCCGATCAGCGAGCGCGCCTCCTCGTCGACGGCCTGGACGAGCCGCCGGGGCGGGTCGTACGTCCAGCTCGCCGAGTGCGGTTCGCCCGCGACCCGGTAGACCAGCAGCACCTCCCAGGTGCCGTCGTCGCGGCGCCAGGAGTCCCACTGGACGGTGTCCTTCTCGGCACCGCGCAGCAGCAGCCGCTCCTGCACGGCCTCGCCGAGCGGGGGACCGGAGTTCTCACCGGGACGGCGGACCGGGGTCTTGCGGGCCCGCTCGGCCATGAACGCGCGCTCGGCGAGGACGGGGCCCTCGAAGCGGCGTACGCGGTCCACGGGGATGCCGGCCATCTGGGCGACCTCTTCCGCGGTCGCGCCGGCTCGTATACGCGCCTGGATGTCGCGGGGGCGGAGATGGCTCTCCACCTCGATCTCGATCTGGCCGAGGCGGGGACGGTCGCCGCGCACGGCGGCGCGGAGCCGTTCGTCGATCGGAAGCGTGTACTCCGTGCTGTCCGCAGCCTTCAGCACAAGCCGTGTGCCGTCATTCGAGACGGCCACGACACGCAGTTCGGGCATGGGGACCTCCCGGGTGGTGCCTGCCGACGTCACGTGCGTCGCTGCTTCCGCTAGTCGAGTGTGGCCTGCCCGGGTGCAGCCTGCCACAACCTTGCCGAGTTGCCCGGCGTGTCGGGCACGGGCCCTGGATCGCCGTTATGGCACGGTTACCTATTCGCAACGCTAAGTGACCAACCGCGTCACCTTGTGCAACTAGCCCCCTCCCGGCGGTCCTCAAAGGTCCCGAGCACCCTGACGGGAGACCGGACCCAGGGCTCGCAACAGTACTCCATTTGGGCCACGTGCGTGGATTGGCGCGCCGCCCAACTTCTGGCAAGGGGTGGGACTTGGCCGTGGTTACCCGATTTTCTCGATCTTGAACGTGGGGAACTTCACGCAATCGCCGGAAACGGAACGAATCCTCTACGCCCCCAGAACTCGGCGCAAGTAGTCGTTCCGGAAACGGCGTTCGGGGTCGAGCCGGTCCCGGAGTGCCGTGAACTCCTCGAAGTGCGGATACACCCGTGAGAAGTACTCGGCGTCCCGCGTGTGGATCTTCCCCCAATGGGGTCGCCCCTCGTGCGCGGTGAAGATGCGCTCGGCCGCGGTGAAATACCCCTGATAGGGGGTCCCCTTGAACATGTGGACGGCGATGTACGCGGTGTCGCGGCCGGACGCGGTGGACAGCGTGATGTCGTCGGCGGGTGCGGTGCGCACCTCGACCGGGAAGCTGACCCGCAGCGGGGAGCGGTCGACCATGGCTTTGAGTTCCCGCAGCGTCTCCACGAGCGCCTCGCGTGGAACGGCGTACTCCATTTCCACGAAGCGCACCCGTCGCGGCGAGGTGAACACCTTGTAGGGAATGTCGGTGTAGGTCCGCGCGGAGAGCGCGGTGCTGGAGATCCGGGCGATGGCCGGAATGGCCGCCGGGGCCGCGCGTCCGACCCAGTTGGCCGCCTGGAAGACCCCGTTGGAGAGGAACTCGTCCTCGAACCAGCCCCTGAGCCGCGGCACCGGCCGCTCCGGGCCCGCGCTGCGGTTGTTCCGTTTGGTGTTGGTGTTGCCGGTGTGCGGGAACCAGTAGAACTCGAAGTGCTCGTTCTCGGCGTGCAGTTGATCGAATTCCCGGCAGACCCGGTCGAAGGGCATGGGTTCCTCGCGGGCCGTGAGCAGGAAGACCGGCTCCACGGCGAAGGTGATCGCGGTGACGATGCCGAGGGCGCCGAGCCCGATCCGGGCGGCGGCGAAGACCTCCGGGTTCTCCTTCTCGGAGCAGGTGAGCACCGAACCGTCGGCGGTGACCAGCTCCAGGCCCCGGATCTGGGCGGCGATGGAGGCGGAGTCGCGCCCCGTGCCGTGGGTGCCGGTGCTGGTGGCCCCGGAGACCGTCTGCTCCATGATGTCGCCCATGTTGGCCAGCGACAGACCCTCCCGCGCGAGGGCCACGTTGAGCCTCTTGAGCGGGGTGCCGGCCTCCACCGTGACCGTGCCGGCCGCACGGTCGATGTCCCGTATGCCCGTCAGCAGCTGAGGGCGCACCAGCAGACCGTCGGTGGCGGCTATGGACGTGAAGGAGTGCCCCGTGCCGACCGCCTTCACCGGCATGCCGTCCTCGGCCGCGCGGCGCACGGCGGCGACCAGCTCGTCGACGGAGGCGGGCGCGACCTCCCGCGCGGGACGGACGGAGACGGTGCCGCCCCAGTTACGCCATGTGCCGTTCCTCGCGCTCGCTGTGCTGCCCAACGGAGCCTCCCCGACCCGGAGCCGGCCGCTTGAGCCGGCGGTACCCGAGGAACCCGACCGCGACCGCGACGGCCCCGGAGACCGCCGGAACCCCGTACCCGGCACGCGCCCCGGCCGCGTCGATCACCCAGCCGGCCGCGGAGGAGCCGGTCGCGACCCCGACCGCGAGCCCGGTGCTCACCCAGGTCATGCCCTCGGTGAGCTGCGCGCGTGGTACGTGCTGTTCGATGAGGGACATCGTCGTGATCATCGTGGGAGCGATGGACAGACCCGCAACGAACAGCGCCACGGCCAGGAACGGCAGGTTCCCGACCAGTAGGAGTGGGATCATACTCACGGCCATGGCGCAAACGCCCAGGAGCCAACGACGTTCCGGCGCCCCCGCGAAGTGCAGCAGCCCGAACACGACGCCCGCCACACAGGAGCCCAGCGCGTACACCGCGAGCACCACGCTCGCGGCGGCCTTGTGCCCCTCCTCCTCGGCGAAGGCCACGGTGACCACGTCCACGGCGCCGAAGATCGCCCCCGTCGCCACGAACGTCGCGACCAGGACCTGGAGGCCCGGGGCGCGCAGCGCGGTGCCACCGCCCCGGTGCTCACGCGGATGCGGCTCGGGCTCGGTGGCGCGCTGCGCGGTCAGCCAGAAGACCCCGGCCGCCAGGAAGCAGGCCGCGAGCAGCGGGCCGGCCTCGGGGAACCAGGCCGTGGAGAGCCCGATGGAGATGATCGGTCCGAAGATGAAGCACATCTCGTCCACCACGGACTCGAACGAGTACGCGGTGTGCAGCTTCGGGGTGCCCCGGTACAGGGCGGCCCAGCGGGCCCGGATCATCGAGCCGACGCTCGGCACACAGCCGATGCCGGCGCAGGCGACGAACAGCACCCAGTCCGGCCAGCGGTAGTGCGCGGCGAACAGCAGCACCGCCGCGGCGGTGAGCGACACCAGCGTCGCGGGGCGCAGCACCCGCCGCTGCCCGTACTGGTCCACCAGACGGGAGACCTGGGGGCCCGCCAGGGCGGCGGCCAGCGCGATGGTCGCGGACAGGGCGCCGGCCAGCCCGTAGCGCCCGGTGAGCTGGGAGATCATCGTCACCACGCCGATGCCCATCATGGACAGCGGCATCCGGCCGAGGAACCCCGCGGCGGAGAAGGCCTTGCTGCCGGGGGCGGCGAACAGGGCGCGGTAGGGGCTGGGCACGGGATCTCCGAAGGGTTCAGTAAGGTGCGACCGCAGTCAATAGAGCTTACCGGCGAGGTCACCCGGTTGCACCGGCGATTCACCGGGAGGGCACCGGCGGTGAGCGCGGCGCGGCCGTGACACCCCCGCCGTGCCCCGGCCGCCGGTCGCGGGTGGCAGGATCGGGGCATGCCTGACGTGCTCGATGCCAGTCCCTACGACGCCCTGCTCCTGCTCTCTTTCGGCGGTCCCGAAGGCCCGGACGACGTGGTCCCGTTCCTGGAGAACGTGACGCGCGGGCGCGGCATCCCGACGGAACGCCTCAAGGAAGTCGGGCAGCACTACTTCCTCTTCGGCGGGGTCAGCCCCATCAACGACCAGAACCGTGCCCTGCTGGACGCGCTGCGCAAGGACTTCACCGAGCACGGCCTGGACCTCCCGGTCTACTGGGGCAACCGCAACTGGGCGCCCTACCTCACCGACACCCTGCGCGAGATGGTCCGGGACGGCCGCCGCCGTATCGCCGTGCTGGCCACCAGCGCCTACGCCTCGTACTCCGGCTGCCGCCAGTACCGCGAGAACCTCGCCGACGCCCTCGCCACCCTGAAGCAGGAGGGCCTGGAGCTGCCGAGGGTCGACAAGCTGCGGCACTACTTCAACCACCCCGGCTTCGTCGAGCCCATGATCGACGGTGTGGTGGAGTCGCTCGCCGACCTCCCCGAGGACGTCCGGGACGGCGCCCACATCGCCTTCTGCACCCACTCGATCCCCACCTCCGCCGCCGACACCTCCGGCCCGGCCGAGGAGCACGGCGACGGCGGCGCGTACGTCCGGCAGCACCTGGACGTGGCCCGGCTGATCGCCGACGCGGTCCGCGAGCGCACCGGCGTGGACCACCCCTGGCAGCTCGTCTACCAGTCCCGCTCCGGCGCCCCGCACATCCCGTGGCTCGAGCCCGACATCTGCGACCACCTCGAGGAGCGGCACGCGGCCGGGGTCCCGGCCGTGGTCATGGCCCCCATCGGCTTCGTCTCCGACCACATGGAGGTCATCTACGACCTCGACACCGAGGCCGAGGCCAAGGCGGAGGAGCTGGGCCTGCCGGTGCGCCGCTCGGCGACCGTCGGCGCCGACCCGAGGTTCGCGGCCGCGATCCGTGAGCTGATCGTCGAACGCGCGACCGCCGAACGCGGGCAGGACGTCACGCCGTGCGCCCTGGGCGCGCTCGGCGCGAGCCACAACCTCTGCCCGGTGGGCTGCTGCCCGGCCCGTGCCCCGCGTCCCGCCGCCGCGGGCGCCGACAGCCCCTACGCATGAGGAGCCCCGTGACCGACCCCCTGCACGCGGAACTGCTGGATCTCGCCCGGGAGGCCGCCCGCCGCGCGGGCGAGCTGCTCCGGGACGGCCGCCCGGCCGACCTCGCGGTCGCCGCGACCAAGTCCAGCCCGATCGACGTCGTCACCGAGATGGACATCGCGGCCGAGAAGCTGATCACCACGCTGATCGCCGAGCGCCGCCCGGAGGACGGCTTCCTCGGCGAGGAGGGCGCCTCCACCCCGGGCAGCAGCGGCATCCGCTGGGTGATCGACCCGCTCGACGGCACGGTCAACTATCTGTACGGCCTGCCCACCTGGGCCGTCTCCATCGCCGCCGAGCAGGACGGCGAGACCGTGGCCGGGGCCGTGGTGGCGCCCATGCGCGGCGAGGCGTACCACGCGGTGCGCGGCGGCGGCGCGTGGGCCACCGGTGCCTGGGAGGGCGAGCGCGAGCTGACCTGCCGTCCCTCGCCGCCGCTGGACCAGGCCCTGGTGTCGACCGGTTTCAACTACGTCGCCGAGGTCCGCACCCACCAGGCCGACGTGGCGCGGCGCCTGATCCCCCAGCTGCGGGACATCCGGCGCGGCGGCTCGGCCGCGGTCGACCTGTGCGACCTCGCCGCCGGCCGGCTCGACGGCTACTACGAGCGCGGGCTGCACCCCTGGGACCTCGCCGCCGGCGACCTGATCGCCCGCGAGGCGGGCGCGCTGACCGGTGGCCGCCCCGGAGACCGCCCGTCCTGGGACCTCACGGTGGCGGCCACCCCGGGCGTCTTCGAGCCGCTCCAGCGCCTCCTGGAGGCCTACGGCGCCTGGCACGACTGACCGGACTGTTCGTTCGCCTCCGGGGCGCCTCGGCCGGTGCCGAGGGCGCGACAGTGCTCGACCCTCCGGGGCCTCCGCGCGGCCGCACCCTCGACACCGGCGTGCCCCTGCGGCTCCCTCACGGCCGACGCCTTGCGACAGTGGAGCTTGGACGGCCCTCGCCCGGCACGGGCGGGAAACAGACACGAACGGGCCCCGGCGCTGGATTCGCCGGGGCCCGTTCGTGCGAGCTGATCAGACGCTGTGCGCGCCTACCTCCACGCCGTGTTCTGCGGCGAGGCGGCGCAGGTCGTCGAGTTCGCCCTGTTCCACGTCGACGAGGAAGTCGTCGCCCTCGTCGCGGGCACGCGACAGATCGGACTCGGTCGCCTTTATGCGCTGCAGAAGTCCTGCGGTGAATGCGTCCATGCTGCGCCCCCTCGTCCTGGGTCGGTGGGTCGGTGGCACGGGGGTGTGCCGTTCGGAAGGGACGATCACGTCCGGAGCGGATGCCCAGCGCCGCTCGGCCGAACGGCGACGGTGCCGGACATCCAGGCCCGCTCTGCGGAAGCGGACTGCGTGGCACCGCATGGTGGTGCGGTACATGCAGAGCGTGATCGCGGGATGTAAAACCCGTCCTCCCCAAGCTCCCTTCCGTGGAAACCTAACCGCACGAGAAAATCTCGTATTCCCACCCCGTTCGCCCGGACGTTCCCCCGTCCCGGACCCGTCGGCCACCGTGCGTTCCCCCCGCCTTACAGCCGACTTACGGCCGAAAAGGGCAGGATGGAGGCAACACACCCACACGTACCCCTGCCCGAGTGCGCCCTGAGGCGCGGTCCGACCAAGGGCGGGACATCAGGAAGGACAAGCGACGTGCGCGTACTCGTCGTCGAGGACGAGCAGCTGCTCGCCGATGCGGTGGCCACCGGACTGCGCCGGGAGGCCATGGCCGTCGACGTCGTGTACGACGGTGCGGCCGCCCTGGAGCGCATCGGCGTCAACGACTACGACGTGGTCGTCCTCGACCGCGACCTCCCGCTCGTGCACGGCGACGACGTCTGCCGCAAGATCGTCGAGCTCGGCATGCCCACGCGCGTGCTGATGCTCACGGCGTCCGGCGACGTCAGCGACCGTGTCGAGGGCCTGGAGATCGGCGCCGACGACTATCTGCCCAAGCCCTTCGCGTTCAGCGAGCTCATCGCCCGCGTGCGCGCCCTGGGACGGCGTACGAGCGTCCCGCTGCCGCCCGTTCTGGAGCGCGCCGGGATCAAGCTCGACCCCAACCGCCGCGAGGTCTTCCGCGACGGCAAGGAGGTCCAGCTCGCGCCGAAGGAGTTCGCCGTCCTGGAGGTGCTCATGCGCAGCGAGGGCGCGGTCGTCTCCGCTGAGCAGCTGCTGGAGAAGGCCTGGGACGAGAACACGGACCCGTTCACCAACGTGGTGCGGGTGACCGTGATGACCCTGCGCCGCAAGCTGGGGGAGCCGCCGGTCATCGTGACCGTGCCCGGCTCCGGATACCGGATCTGATGGACGATGGCTGCCACACCCGCGCCCCCCACGGCGCCCCCCAAGCCCACCTGGGACCCCAGGAAGGCGGACCCGCCCTTCCCCTGGCTGCGTCCGACCATCCGCATACGCCTCACGCTGCTGTACGGCGGCATGTTCCTGATCGCCGGGATCCTGCTGCTGTCGATCATCTATCTGCTGGCCGCCCAGGCGCTCCATGACGGCGGCAGCGGTCAGTCCTTCCAGGTGACCGGCAGCAACATCGACATCACCAGCGAGACCTGTCCGCAGCTGGACAGCGCGACCACCAACGGCCAGCTCAACGACGCGCTGAAGCAGTGCAACGCCACCCAGCGCCAGCACGCGCTGGACGATCTGCTCAGCCGCTCCCTGGGCGCGCTCCTCGGTCTCGCGATCATCGCCTTCGCCTTCGGCTACGCCATGGCCGGCCGGGTCCTGTCGCCGCTGGGCCGGATCACCCGCACCGCCCGCGCGGTGGCCGGCTCGGACCTGTCCCGCCGGATCGAGCTGGACGGCCCGGACGACGAGCTCAAGGAGCTGGCCGACACCTTCGACGACATGCTGGAGCGGCTCCAGCGGGCGTTCACCGCCCAGCAGCGCTTCGTGGGTAACGCCTCGCACGAGCTGCGCACCCCGCTGGCGATCAACCGCACCCTCCTGGAGGTGCATCTCTCCGATCCCCACGCCCCGGTGGAGCTCCAGCAGCTGGGCAAGACGCTGCTGTCCACCAACGAGCGCAGCGAGCAGCTCGTGGAGGGCCTGCTGCTGCTCGCCCGCAGCGACAACCAGATCGTCGAACGCAAGCCCGTGGACCTCGCCGAGGTCGCCACCCAGGCCATCGACCAGGTGCGGGGCGAGGCGGAGGCCAAGGGCGTGGAGATCCGCGGCGCACGCAAGCCGGCGGTCGTCCAGGGCAACGGCGTACTGCTGGAGCGGATCGCGCTGAACCTGGTGCAGAACGCCGTGCGGTACAACGTGCCCGAGGAGGGCTGGGTCGAGGTCACCACCGAGGTGGAGCACGGCCAGGCGGTCCTGGTGGTGTCCAACACGGGCCCGGTGGTGCCGGCGTACGAGATCGACAACCTCTTCGAGCCGTTCCGGCGGCTGCGCACCGAGCGCACCGGCAGTGACAAGGGCGTCGGGCTCGGTCTCTCCATCGTGCGGTCCGTCGCGCGGGCGCACGGCGGGCACATCTACGCACAGCCGCGCGAAGGGGGAGGGCTCGTGATGCGCGTCACCCTGCCGATCTGAGATCATGCCCCGGACACAACGGGGTGTTCGCTTTGAGCGGAATTTCCGGGGCATCTCTCCGGTATCCCCGTGTGTGATCGATCACAAGGGCGATTTCCCGGCCATCCACTCTCAGTGATCATGCATGCCGGTGAAAGGTCCGGAAAGTCCCGGTTTTCAGGGGCCCTGATCACGGGAAGTACACGGTGAGGCGCCTTTGAAGTGCGGCGTTCGGACCGTGTACGGTCCCCATCGCCATCCAAGCCGATCACTCATGAGGAGTCCGGTTGGGTGTCGATTGAGTAACAGACCTTGATGTGAGGCAAAATCTCCGCCTCAGGTCGGGCACAAGTCCGGCCTCTCACGCGTTACGTGCGCTGGAGACACCGCATACACCCAGAGGGGGAGAGCGACTATGGCAACCGACTACGACACTCCACGCAAGACCGACGACGACGTCGACTCGGACAGCCTCGAAGAGCTGAAGGCCCGGCGGAACGACAAGTCGGCCTCGGCCGTGGACGTCGACGAGTTCGAGGCCGCAGAGGGCCTCGAACTGCCCGGGGCGGACCTCTCGAACGAGGAGCTGGCCGTCCGGGTCCTGCCGAAGCAGCAGGACGAGTTCACCTGCATGAGCTGCTTCCTGGTGCACCACCGCAGCCAGCTGGCCCGCGAGAAGAACGGCCAGCCGATCTGCCGCGACTGCGACTGAGGCGGGGTCGGCCGTGACTGGCTCGACCCCTCCTCGGAAGCGCCGCTTCTTCACCGGGGGAGCGGACCAAGGGCCCCAGGAGGGCCCGCAGCACGACACGCGTGACCCAGAGCGAGGCTCAACCGGTACCGGGGCGGCCTCGCTCGAACCGGCAGCCGGCCGGGGTGACCTCCCGGTGTCCCTGGAGGTCACCGCGCCCGTGGCGCGCCGGCGGACCGCCGTGTTCCGTGAGAAGGCCCGGGAAGGCGCCCGCAAGGGCGGTGCCCGCGCCCGCGCGGGACTGGCGCACCTCGCGGACCGGATCATCGAGATCGCCCCGCGTGTGCCCGTACGGGACCTCGAGACCCTGCGTCGGCAGTTCCCCGGGCTCGGCCCCGAGGAGCTCGCCGACAAGCTGGTGGCGGGCGCCGCGAAGGCCACGGCGACCGTCGGGGCCGGAGTCGGCGCGGCGGCGATGATGCCCGTACCGCCCGCGATGCCGACGGAACTGGCCGCCGAGATCACCGGCGTCGCCGCGATCGAGCTGAAGCTGATCGCGGAGCTCCACGAGGTCTACGGCGTACGGCCGCCCGGCGGCCTGACCCAGCGCAGCACCGTGTACCTGAACTCCTGGTCGGAGGAGCGCGGTGTCGAGGCCACCAAGCCCTCGACCGTGAGCGCGGCCCTGAACAGCCACATGAAGCGCGAGCTGCGCCAGCGGATCATGAAGCGGACGGTCCGCAACCTGCCGAACCTGATGCCGTTCATGGTCGGGGCCGCCGTGGGCGCCGTCATGAACCGTCGCGACACCAGAAAGCTCGCCGCCCGTATCCGGGACGACCTGCGCAGAATCCAGGTGCCCTGGGACGCGCTGCCGGCGCTGCCCGCCCTGGAGCGCCCCGAGGACGCCCTGCCGGAGGACGCCCTCAAGGAGCTCGGCGGCCACCGTGACCGGCACCAGGCGCTCTGAAGGCCACTTCCCGGGCCGTGCGGCCGTGACTACCGCAGCCACGCGCCCGGTCCTTGCCCGGACACCCTTCCTGAGGCGAGGGAGTAGACGTCCGGCCGCCCCCGCCGCCCCTTCCCGTCCCATCCCTGGGGGCTGCGCCCCCAGACCCCCTCTTTCGGCCCTTCGGGCCTCGTCCTCAAACGCCGGACGGGCTGAGTCGGACCGGCGCTACGCGTCCTTCGCCGCCCTCAGCGCCTGCGCCAGCCGCTCCGGCTCGCGCGTCGACAGGAAGACGTAGGGCGTGGGGTCCGCCGGGTCCGTGACGTCCACGCGCAGCGCGCCGGGGACGTAGGCCCGCAGCAGCATGAAGGAGCGCGGGTCGGCCTTGTGGGTGCGCCAGGCGCGGGCCTCCTCGGCGTCCAGGATCTCCGCCTCGCCCAGCGCCGACACCGGGATCTTCGCCTCGCCCGCGATCAGATGACCGCCCACGACCCGGATGCGCACCGAGCCGTACGAGCTGGCCACGACCGCCGCCGCGGCGGTGCCGCCGGCCAGGCCGCCGAGCATCGGCAGCGTGCCGAACGGCAGCAGGATCAGCGCCAGCGAGACCCCCACCAGGAAGGAGAGCAGCCACCAGGAGCGGGGCGCGGTGAGGCGTTCTTCGTACGGGGTGGCGGAGAGCTGCATGAATCCAAGCTTGGCACGGTGTCCGGAGAGTGCTCACGCGCGGGTAAGGTCTGCGGCTGTGAGTGGTACTTCCGCAGCTCTTCAGCCCCCGGCCGACGCCGTGCAACCGGTGCGCCACCCCGACGCCCCCGCGCCCGGTGAGCTTCTGGGCGCCCACTACGGCCAGTGCTTCGGCTGTGGCGGCGAACAGCCCCACGGGCTGCACCTGGAGGCCCGCGCCGGTGAAGGCGTGTCGATCACCGCCGAGTTCACCGTGCAGGCCGCCCACCAGGGCGCCCCGGGACTCGCGCACGGCGGGGTGCTCGCCACCGCCCTGGACGAGACGCTCGGCTCGCTCAACTGGCTGCTGCGCACGATCGCGGTGACCGGGAGGCTGGAGACCGACTTCGTCCGGCCCGTGCCGGTCGGCACCGTGCTGCACCTGGAGGCCGAGGTGACGGCCGTGTCCGGACGGAAGATCTACTGCACCGCCACCGGACGCATCGGCGGCCCCGAGGGGCCGGTCGCGGTCCGCGCCGACGCCCTCTTCATCGAGGTCAAGGTCGACCACTTCATCGACCACGGCCGCGAGGAGGAGATCCGGGCCGCGATGAGCGACCCCGACCAGGTCCGTCGCGCCCGCGCCTTCGAGGTGAACCCGTGACCGGGCCCGGCCGCGGCGCACTCGAGGTGCTGATCAGGCGCGTCGACCCCGACGTACCGCTTCCGGCGTACGAGCACCCGGGTGACGCGGGGGCCGATCTGCGGACCACCGAGCCCTGCGAACTGGCTCCCGGCGAGCGGGCCGTACTGCCCACGGGGGTGTCTGTGGCCCTGCCCGATGGGTACGCGGCCTTCGTGCACCCGCGATCCGGCCTGGCCGCCCGCTGCGGCGTCGCCCTGGTGAATGCCCCGGGGACGGTTGATGCCGGGTACCGTGGGGAGATCAAGGTGATCGTGGTGAATCTCGATCCGCGCGAGACCGTGCGGTTCGAGCGCTTCGACCGGATTGCCCAACTGGTCGTCCAGCAGGTCGAGAGGGTCCGCTTCGTGTCGGTCGCGGAGCTTCCCGCCTCGGCCCGGGCCGAGGGGGGCTTCGGATCCACCGGCGGCCATGCCGCGGTGGTAGGTAAGAGCGGCACAAGCGTTCAGGCCGCCGAGGGCGGTACAGCGGGTGGGAATCGATACGCTTCGGTCGTATCCGACCGGGAAGGACAGTGACGTGTTCGGACGTCGCAAGAAGAAGGATGCCGCCGAGGGTGCGGCCGGCGAGGCCGAGCAGGTCGTCGACGGTGTCGACGCTGAGGCGGGCGAGGAGGCCGAGCGGCTGAGGCTCGAGCCGGCGCCGCGGCCCGACGGGCCCTGGGACAGCGCCGAGGTCGGCGAGCCCGGCGAGGGCCGGGTCGACCTGGGCGGTCTGTTCGTGCCCGGTGTCGACGGCATGGAGCTGCGGGTGGAGGTCGCGGGCGACGCGATCGTCGCGGCCACCGTCGTGCTGCGGGACAGCGCCATCCAGTTGCAGGCCTTCGCCGCGCCCAAGCGTGAGGGCATCTGGGGCGAGGTGCGCGAGGAGATCGCCTCCGGCATCACTCAGCAGGGCGGCATCATCGACGAGGTCGAGGGCCCGCTGGGCTGGGAGCTGCGGGCCCAGGTGCCGGTGCAGCTGCCGGACGGCACCGGCGGCTTCCAGGTCGTGCGGTTCGTCGGAGTGGACGGCCCCCGCTGGTTCCTGCGCGGGGTGATCTCGGGCCAGGGCGCGGTGCAGCCGGGGGCCGCCGGTCTCCTGGAGCAGATCTTCCGGGACACGGTCGTGGTGCGCGGCGAGGGTCCGATGGCCCCGCGCGACCCGATCGTCCTGAAGCTGCCGAACGACGCGCAGATGGTCCCCGAGAACGTGCAGCAGGAGGAGGGCGGCTCCCGCTTCGCCGGCGGCATGGGCCAGCTCCAGCGCGGACCGGAGATCACCGAGGTCCGCTGAGGACTCCGGCGAAAGCCGATTCCGAAAGGGCCGCGTCCCCCGGGGACGCGGCCCTTTCTCGTGCGCGGACCCTTGACGGCCTATTGGTCTGGACCTACCGTCTCGGGCCATGCGGCGTTCAAAAAGACGCCCACGGTTCACATACGAGAACGGACGGACCCCCCACATGTCGTCTGCACTCCCACGCCACCGACGCAGAGCCCGCACCGCGCTGTTCGCTCTCCTGACCACGGCGCTGGTCGGCGCCCTCGTACTCCACCCCGACGCCGAGCGCGCCGACGCCACGCCCACCGCCCCCGCCACCTTCGTCCACCCCGGAGTCACCGTCTCCAAGAGCCAGCTGGACTTCGCGCGGAGCAAGGTCAACGCCGGGGCCCAGCCCTGGAGGACCGCCTTCGACCGGATGACGGCGAGCAAGTACGCCGACCCGAACCGCACCCCCAAGCCCCGCGCGGTGGTCGAGTGCGGCTTGTACTCCAACCCCAACCTCGGCTGCACCGACGAGCGCGAGGACGCGATCGCCGCCTACACCAACGCCCTGGCCTGGTACATCACCCGCGAAGAGCGCTACGCGCGCAAGTCCATCGAGCTGATGGACGCCTGGTCCGCCGTGATCCGGGACCACACCAACAGCAACGCGCCCCTCCAGACCGGCTGGGCCGGCTCCTCCTGGTCCAAGGCCGCCGAGATCATCAAGCACACCTACACCGGCGGCTGGGCCGACTCGGGCCGCTTCGCCACCATGCTCCGGAACGTCCACCTGCCCGAGATCATCAACGGCTCGAACTCCAACGGGAACTGGGAGCTGACGATGATGGAGGCAGCCGTCGGCATCTCCGTCTTCCTCGAGGACCGCGCCTCCTACGACAAGGCCATGGCGAAGTTCCGCACCCGCACCGCCGCCTACGTCTACCTGGAGTCCGACGGCGCCCTGCCGAGGACCGTGCCGAGCCAGAACCTCGACACCCGAGACAAGATCGTCAAGTACTGGCAGAACCAGTCCACCTTCGTCACCGGCCTCACCCAGGAGACCTGCCGCGACCTCACCCACACCGGCTACGGCATCTCCTCGATCTCACACATCGCCGAGACCAGCCGCATCCAGGGCCAGGACCTGTACGGCACCGACGTCGGCGAGCGGCTGCGGCACGCCCTCGGCTTCCAGGCGAAGTACGAGCAGGGCGCGTCCGTCCCCGGCTGGCTGTGCGGCGGCTCCCTGCACCTCGGCCTCGGCCCGGTCACCGAGGTCGGCTACAACGCCCTGCACAACCGTCTCGGCTTCGCCATGACCAACACCCAGGCACTGACCGAACGCACCCGCCCCTCCGGCACCAACAACCTCTTCGTCGCCTGGGAGACCCTCACCCACGGAGACAACCCGGCCTGACCGTTGATCGACCGGGCGTCGGACGGGGATACTGGCGCCCGGTTCACGGGGGAGGGCGGTCCGGATGAGTCAGGTGGTCACCGAGACCATGGTGCGCGTCGAGGACGTGCACAAGTCGTACGGCACCGGAGCCGCCGCGGTGCACGCGCTGCGCGGTGTCTCCTTCGAGGTCCCGCGCGGCGAACTCGTCGCCCTCAAGGGCCGCTCCGGGTCCGGCAAGACCACCCTCCTCAACATCGTCGGCGGCCTCGACACCCCCGACCGGGGGCGGGTCCACGTCGACGGACGCGACCTGGCCGGCCTCGACGAGAACGGGCTGCTCGCCCTGCGCCGGGACCACGTCGGTTTCGTCTTCCAGTCCTTCGGCCTCATCCCGATCCTCACCGCCGCCGAGAACGTCGGGGTCCCGCTGCGGCTGCGCCGCGCCGACCCTCGCGAGCGCGAGGAGCGCGTCGAACTGCTCCTCTCCCTGGTCGGCCTCGCCGACCACGCGGCCCAGCGGCCCGGCGAACTGTCCGGCGGCCAGCAGCAGCGCGTCGCCATCGCCCGGGCCCTCGCCAACAGCCCCGCCCTGCTCATCGCCGACGAGCCGACCGGCCAGCTGGACGCCGAGACCGGGCACGCCGTGATGGAGCTGCTGCGCGCGGTCGTCCGCAGCGAGCACGTCACCGCCCTCGTCGCCACGCACGACGCCACCCTCCTCGACCTCGCGGACCGCGTCCTGGAACTGAGCGACGGCGAGATCACCGAGCACTGAACGCCGCAGGCCGGAGCGTCAGAGTTCCGTCAAGGACGGCCCGCGCACCCCGTCCGGCCCGCTCCCCCCGCGGACGACGGCCGTAGGGTCGAATCCGCGTGACAAGGGTGACCGGAAGACAATGAGGCCATGGGACGCGGCAAACTTCGGATCCACCTCGGTGCGGCACCGGGCGTCGGCAAGACGTACGCGATGCTCTCCGAGGCCCACCGTCGTGCCGAACGCGGCACCGACTGCGTGGTGGCCCTCGTCGAGCCGCACGGCCGGCCCAGAACCGAGGGCCTGCTGCGGGGACTGGAGCAGATCCCGCGCCGGGACGTCGAGTACCGCGGGACCGTCGTGCCCGAGATGGACCTCGACGCCGTCCTCGCCCGACACCCCGAGGTGGCCCTGGTCGACGAGCTCGCCCACACCAACGTCCCCGGCACGCGCAACGCCAAGCGGTGGCAGGACGTGGAGGAACTGCTCGCCGCCGGGATCGACGTGCTCTCGACCGTGAACATCCAGCACCTGGAGTCGCTGGGCGACGTCGTGGAGTCGATCACCGGCGTACGGGAGCGGGAGACCGTACCGGACGAGGTGGTGCGGCGGGCCGACCAGATCGAGCTGGTCGACATGACCCCCGAGGCGCTGCGCCGCCGTATGGCGCACGGCAACATCTACCAGCCGGACAAGGTCGACGCCGCTCTCTCCAACTACTTCCGTCCCGGCAACCTCACCGCGCTGCGCGAACTCGCGCTGCTGTGGGTGGCCGACCGCGTCGACGCCCACCTCCAGCGCTACCGCAGGGAGCACGAGGTCTCGGCCATATGGGGTTCGCGCGAGCGGATCGTCGTCGGCCTGACCGGCGGGCCCGAGGGCCGCACCCTGCTCCGGCGGGCGGCGCGGCTGGCCGAGAAGGGCGCCGGCGGTGAGCTGCTCGCCGTCTACATCTCCCGCAGCGACGGCCTCACCGCCGCCTCGCCCAAGGAGCTGGCCGAGCAGCGCACCCTCGCGGAGGACCTCGGCGGCACCTTCCACCACGTCGTCGGCGACGACATCCCCGCCGCCCTCCTCGATTTCGCGCGCGGGGCCAACGCCACCCAGATCGTCCTCGGCTCCTCGCGACGCCGGACGTGGCAGTACGTCTTCGGCCCCGGCGTCGGCGCGACCGTCGCGCGGGAGTCCGGACCCGACCTGGACGTGCACATCGTCACCCACGAGGAGGTCGCCAAGGGCCGCGGACTGCCCGGCGCCCGGGGCGCGCGGCTGGGGCGGTCCCGGCTGGTCTGGGGCTGGGCGGTCGGGCTGGCCGGCCCGGCGCTGGTGGCGCTGCTGCTCAGCACCGTGGACCTGGGCCTCGCCAACGACATGCTGCTGTTCCTGGCGCTGACGGTGGCGGCGGCCCTGCTCGGCGGGCTCTGGCCGGCCCTGGCCTCCGCCGCGGTCGGCTCACTGCTGCTGAACTACTTCTACACCCCGCCCCTGCACCGCTGGACCATCGCCGACCCCAAGAACATCGTCGCCATCGTGATCTTCGTCGCGGTGGGCGCGGCGGTCGCGTCCGTGGTCGACCTCGCGGCCCGGCGCACCCACCAGGCCGCCCGGCTGCGCGCCGAGTCCGAGATCCTCTCCTTCCTCGCCGGCAACGTACTGCGCGGCGAGACCGGCCTGGAGGACCTGCTGGAGCGGGTCCGTGAGACCTTCGGCATGGAGTCGGCCGCTCTCCTCGAACGCGCGGGCGACGTCGAACCGTGGACCTGCGCCGGCCGCGTGGGGCGCGGAGGCCCGGTCGAACGTCCCGAGGACGCGGACGTGGAGGTCCCGGTCGGCGACCACATGGCGCTGGCGCTCACCGGCCGGGTGCCGCCTGCCGAGGACCGCAGGGTGCTGGCGGCCTTCGCCGCGCAGGCCGCCGTCGTCCTGGACCGCCGCCGGCTGCGCGAGCAGGCCGACCGGGCCCTCGCCCTCGCCGAGGGCAACCGCATCCGCACCGCCCTGCTCGCCGCCGTCAGCCACGACCTGCGCACCCCGCTGGCCGGCATCAAGGCCGCCGTGTCCTCGCTGCGCTCCGAGGACGTCGAGTGGTCGCCGGAGGACCGGGCCGAACTGCTGGAGGGCATCGAGGACGGCGCCGACCGCCTGGACCACCTGGTGGGCAACCTGCTGGACATGTCCCGGCTGCACACCGGCACTGTCACCCCCCTGATCCGCGAGATCGACCTGGACGAGGTGGTGCCGATGGCGCTCGGCGGGGTGCCCGAGGGCAGCGTCGCCCTGGACGTCCCGGAGGCCCTGCCGATGGTCGCCGCGGACCCGGGGCTGCTGGAGCGGGCGATGGCCAACGTGATAGAGAACGCCGTCAAGTACAGCCCGCCCGGTCTGCCCGTCCTGGTCGCCGCCAGCGCTCTCGCCGACCGGGTCGAGGTACGGGTGGTGGACCGCGGCCCCGGTGTCCCCGACGAGGCGAAGGACCGTATCTTCGAACCCTTCCAGCGGCACGGTGACGCCCCGCGCGGGGCGGGCGTCGGCCTCGGCCTGGCGGTCGCCCGCGGTTTCGCCGAGGCCATGGGCGGCACCCTGAACGCCGAGGACACCCCCGGCGGCGGCCTCACCATGGCACTCACCCTCCGTGCCGCGGGAGCGCGGCCGGACACCCCGCAGGCCCCAGCGGCCGCAGAACCCGAAAGGCAGCCCTCATGACCCGTGTGCTGGTGGTCGACGACGACCCGGCCATCGTGCGCGCCCTCGTGATCAACCTCAAGGCACGCTCGTACGAGGTCGACTCCGCCCAGGACGGCGCCGGAGCCCTCCGTACGGCCGCCGCCCGCCACCCGGACGTCATCGTCCTCGACCTCGGCCTGCCCGACATGGACGGTGTCGAGGTGATCAGGGAGCTGCGCGGCTGGACCCGGGTGCCCGTCCTGGTGCTCTCCGCGCGGCACGCCTCCGACGAGAAGGTCCAGGCACTGGACGCGGGCGCCGACGACTACGTCACCAAGCCCTTCGGCATGGACGAACTGCTGGCCCGGCTGCGCGCCGCCGTACGCCGCGCGGAGCCCGTCGGGGACGAGGGGGACGTGGTGGTGGAGACCGCCGCGTTCACCGTCGATCTGGCCGCGAAGAAGGTCAACCGCGGTGGCAAGGACGTACGGCTGACACCCACCGAGTGGCATCTGCTGGAGGTGCTGGTGCGGGGCGGCGGCCGGCTGGTGGCGCAGAAGCAGCTGCTGCGGGAGGTGTGGGGGCCGTCGTACGGGACGGAGACCAACTATCTGCGCGTGTACATGGCGCAGCTGCGGCGGAAGCTGGAGGCGGATCCGTCACATCCGAAGCACCTGATCACCGAGCCCGGCATGGGGTACCGCTTCGAGAAGTGAAGGTCAGGGGCGCGGCCGCCGCGGTGGCCGCGCCGACGGCCGGGAGGGGCCCGTTCGGACCGGGGCAGCAGGGGGTACGTAACCGTCAGTGCCCCCCGGTACGCTTCAGATATGAGTGCTGTTCCTCGATCCGAGAAGCCGGCAGGCCGGTTCCGGCGCATGCTCGACCGGCTCTCCTCGTCTCAGGAGGACCTGGAGTCCGAGGAGCTGCGCGAGGACGCCGAGACGGCCGGCTGTACGCGCATAGGCGACTGCCGTGACCGGCAGATCGTCACGGTTACTGGTACCTTGCGCACGGTCACGCTGCGACCGCGCGCCGGAGTCCCGGCCCTGGAGGCCGAGCTGTTCGACGGCTCCGCCGCGCTCGACGTGGTGTGGCTCGGCAGGCGCTCCATCGTGGGGATAGAGCCGGGGCGCAAACTGATCGCATCGGGCCGGATCTCGATGAGCCGGGGCCGCCGTGTGCTGTTCAATCCGAAATACGAACTGAGACCCCTCGGACGGGAGTAGCCGGTGACGTCACTCGACAAGCCGACAACCGAAGACACATCCTCGGACGACGCCCGTGCGGTGACCGAAGCCGCCCTCTTCGAGGCGTTCGGCGGGGTGCGGGGCATGGTCGAGACGGTGCTGCCCGGGCTTCTCTTCGTCAGCATCTACACGGTCAACAAGGACCTGCACATGTCGGCGATCGCGGCGCTCGCCGTGTCGCTGGTGATGGTCGTGGTCCGGCTGGCCAGGAAGGACACCGTCAAGCACGCCTTCAGCGGCGTCTTCGGCGTGGCCTTCGGTGTGGTCTTCGCGATGATGACCGGCAACGCCAAGGACTTCTACCTGCCGGGCATGCTCTACACCCTGGGCCTGGCCCTGGCGTACATCGTCACGGCGATGGCGGGCGTCCCGCTGATCGGTCTGATGCTGGGCCCCGTCTTCAAGGAGAACCTCTCCTGGCGCACCCGCAACCCCGGCCGGAAGAAGGCGTACACCAAGGCCAGTTGGGCCTGGGGGCTCATCCTGCTCGGGAAGAGCGCGATTCTGTTCCCGCTGTACTGGTGGGCGGACACGACCCAGCTGGGCTGGGTACTCATCGCGCTGAAGATTCCGCCCTTCCTGCTCGCGGTGTATCTGACGTGGATCTTCCTGGCGAAGGCGCCGCCGCCGATCGACGTCTTCGCGGAGATGGAGGCGGAGGAGGAGCGCAAGGCGGCTGCCTCGGAGTAGGCGCGCCTTGCCTTCTGGGGGCTTCGCCCCCAGACCCCCGCTTCGGCCCTTCGGGCCTCGTTCTCAAACGCCGGACGGGCTGAAGGAGGGGCGCCCGGTGTTTTTCGGGCGCCCCTCTTTTTTTACGACTGCTTGCGGACCGAGAGCAGGTCCTCCAGTTGTTCCTCGCGGGCCGGGGCGGCCACGAAGAGGAGTTCGTCGCCGGCCTCCAGGGAGTCCTCCCGCGTCGGCGTCAGTACGCGCGTGCCGCGGATGATGGTGACCAGCGAGGTGTCCTGCGGCCACTCCACGTCCCCGACCTGGGTGCCGGCCAGCGCCGACTCCTCCGGCAGGGTCAGCTCGACCAGGTTGGCGTCGCCATGGCTGAAGCGCAGCAGCCGGACCAGGTCGCCGACGCTCACCGCCTCCTCCACCAGGGCGGACATCAGGCGCGGTGTCGAGACGGCGACGTCCACACCCCAGGCCTCGTTGAACAGCCACTCGTTCTTCGGGTTGTTCACCCGGGCGACGACACGCGGAACGCCGTACTCGGTCTTGGCGAGCAGCGAGACGACCAGGTTGACCTTGTCGTCGCCGGTCGCGGCGATGACGACGTTGCAGCGCTGGAGCGCGGCCTCGTCCAGGGAGGTGATCTCGCAGGCGTCGGCGAGCAGCCACTCCGCCTGCGGCACGCGCTCCACCGAGATGGCGGTCGGTGCCTTGTCGATCAGCAGGACCTCATGGCCGTTCTCCAGGAGCTCGCCCGCGATCGAGCGGCCGACGGCGCCGGCTCCGGCGATGGCGACCCTCATCAGTGACCGCCCCTCTCTTCGGGACCCTTGGCGAACGCCGCCTCGACCCGGTCGATCTCATCGGTGCGCATCATCACATGCACCAGGTCCCCCTCCTGGAGCACCGTCTGCGAGCTGGGCAGCATCGCCTCCCCGAGCCGGGTCAGGAAGGCCACGCGCACGCCGGTCTCGTCCTGCATCCTGCTGATCCGGTGCCCCACCCAGGCCGTCGAGGCGTGCACCTCGGCGAGTTGCACGCCGCCCGTGGGGTCGCGCCACAGCGGCTCGGCGCCCGAAGGGAGCAGCCGGCGCAGCATCTGGTCGGCCGTCCAGCGGACCGTCGCCACGGTGGGGATGCCGAGGCGCTGGTAGACCTCCGCGCGGCGCGGGTCGTAGATACGGGCGGCGACGTTCTCGATGCCGAACATCTCCCGGGCCACCCGCGCGGCGATGATGTTGGAGTTGTCGCCGCTGGAGACGGCGGCGAAGGCGCCCGCCTCCTCGATGCCCGCCTCACGCAGGGTGTCCTGGTCGAAACCGACGCCGGTGACCCGACGGCCGCCGAACGAGGAGCCCAGCCGACGGAACGCGGTGGGGTCCTGGTCGATCACGGCGACCGTGTGCCCCTGTTCCTCCAGGGTCTGGGCCAGGGCGGAACCCACCCGTCCGCAGCCCATGATGACAATATGCATCGCGTCACACCGCGCTTCCTGCAGGCCGTTCGACCTTCATGACCTTCGTGCTCATGTCTCTCTTTCGGCTCGCCAGGCAAACATCGCGGCCTGAATGCGGGCCGCCAGGCAACATCATGCCGGGGGATCGCGCTCCCGACGCCCTCCGGGGCCCCGCCGTCGGGGAAGCGTGCGGGTCCAACGTATCCACATCACCCGGGCACGCCCGACGCCCGGGGCAAGGAGAGAACAGAGATGACTGCCGAGATCGACGTCCTCGTCCTGGGCGGCGCGGGCGTGGACACGATCGTGCACGTGCCCGAACTTCCCGTGCCGCTCGCCGACAGCCATATGATCCGGCCGGGCATCGTCACCCGCGCGGGCCAGAGCGGCGACTTCGTCGCCCTCGGCACCAGCGCCCTCGGACTGCGCACCCACCACCTCGACCTGATCGGCGACGACCACGAGGGCGACCTCGTCCGAGCCCTGCACCGGGACCACGGCATCGCGCTCACCGCCGTACCGCAGCCGGCCGGCACCAAGCGCGCCGTCAACCTGGTCGGCCCCGACGGCCGGCGGCTCTCCCTGTACGACGCGACCCGCTGGTCCGAGACGGACCGGCTGCCCGAGGAGACCGTCCGCTCTCTCGCCGCCGTCAGCCGGCACGCCCACGTCGTCATCACCCAGCCCTGCGCGCAGGCCCTGCCCCTGCTGCGGGAGGCGGGTGTGACTATCTCGACCGACCTGCACGACTGGGACGGCCGAAACCCCTACCACGAGCCCTTCGCCCTCGCCGCGGACCTCGTCTTCCTCTCCGCCGCCGCCCTGACCGACCCGGAGGCCACCATGCGCCGGATCGCCGCGCGGGGCGGGGCCCGGACCGTCGTCGCCACCGCCGGCGCCGAGGGCGCGTACCTGCTGGCCGACGACGAGCTGACGCACATCCCCGCGGCCCAGCCCCCCGCACCGGTCGTGGACTCCAACGGGGCCGGCGACGCCTTCGCCGCCGCCTTCCTCCACGGCCTGCTCGCCGGCGAACCGCCCCCGCACTGCGCCCGGCTCGGGGCGGCGGCCGGGGCGTACGCCTGCACGGTGCCCTCGACACGCGCGGCGGCCATCGGACCGGAGGCCCTGCTCGCCGCGGTCGCCGAGCCCCTGCCCGGGACGGTCAGCGGCGCGTGATGCTGCGCACGCTCGCCACGGTGAGCACGCCGAGGACGATGAGCGCGGCCGCGGCGCCGATCAGTTCTGCGGTCGTGTGCATGGAACCTCCACGTGGCGTGGCGACTACGGCCGGGTTGGTCATATAGGCATGGAACTCCCCCGACCTGCGGAATCCGCGCCCCGAGCCCGGGTGATTTCACCCGGAGAGCAGAGGCGTATGGATGCCGTATGGATCTGGGTGGCGAGTAGGTCACCCCTCCGCCGACGGCTTACGATCCTCTCTTGTGTCCAAACTGACCGACGTGCCCAAACGGATTCTCATCGGGCGCGCACTCCGCAGTGACCGGCTGGGCGAAACGCTCCTGCCGAAGCGTGTCGCACTCCCCGTCTTCGCCTCCGACCCGCTCTCCTCCGTGGCGTACGCCCCCGGCGAGGTGCTGCTGGTCCTGTCGATCGCGGGCCTGTCGGCGTACCACTTCAGCCCGTGGATCGCCGTCGCCGTCGTCGTGCTGATGTTCACCGTCGTCGCCTCCTACCGGCAGAACGTCCACGCCTACCCCAGCGGCGGCGGCGACTACGAGGTGGCCACCACCAACCTCGGCCCCAGGGCCGGCCTCACCGTCGCGAGCGCCCTGCTCGTCGACTACGTCCTCACCGTCGCCGTGTCGATCTCGTCCGGAATCGAGAACCTGGGCTCGGCGATCCCGTTCGTCGTCGAGAACAAGGTGGCCTGCGCGATCGGCGTGATCGTGCTGCTGACGCTGATGAACCTGCGCGGGGTCAAGGAGTCGGGCACACTCTTCGCGATCCCCACCTACGTCTTCGTCGCGGGCGTCTTCACCATGCTCGCGTGGGGGGCGTTCCGCGGGGTCGTGCTCGGGGACGAGATGCGGGCGCCGACCGCGGACTACGAGATCAAACCCGAACATCCGGGCCTCGCGGGCTTCGCCCTGGTCTTCCTGCTGCTGCGGGCCTTCTCCTCCGGCTGCGCCGCGCTCACCGGTGTCGAGGCGATCTCCAACGGCGTACCCGCCTTCCGCAAGCCCAAGTCGCGCAACGCGGCGACCACCCTCGCCATGATGGGGCTGCTCGCCGTCACCATGTTCTGCGGCATCATCGCGCTGGCCGCCGCCACCGACGTCCGCATGGCCGAGAACCCCGCCCACGACCTGATGCACGACGGCGTCCCGCTCGGCCCCGACTACGTCCAGAACCCGGTGATCTCCCAGGTCGCCGAGGCCGTCTTCGGCGACGGCAGCTTCCTGTTCATCGTCCTCGCCGCCGCCACCGCCCTGGTGCTGTTCCTCGCCGCGAACACCGCCTACAACGGCTTCCCGCTGCTCGGCTCGATCCTCGCCCAGGACCGCTACCTGCCCCGCCAGCTGCACACGCGCGGCGACCGCCTCGCCTTCTCCAACGGCATCGTGCTGCTCGCCGGCGCCGCCGTCCTGCTGGTGTGGGTCTACGGCGCCGACTCCACGCGGCTCATCCAGCTCTACATCGTCGGCGTGTTCGTGTCCTTCACGCTCAGCCAGACCGGCATGGTCCGCCACTGGAACCGGCTGCTGGTCACCGAGAAGGACCCGGCCAAGCGGCGCCACATGATCCGCTCGCGGGCCATCAACACCTTCGGCGCCTTCTTCACCGGCCTCGTCCTCGTCGTCGTCCTCGTCACCAAGTTCACCCACGGCGCCTGGGTCGCGCTGCTCGGGATGTGCATCTTCTACGCGACGATGACGGCGATCCGCAGGCACTACGACCGCGTGGCCGAGGAGATCGCCGCCCCGGAGGTCCCGAGCGACGACATGGTGCGGCCCTCCCGGGTCCACTCCGTCGTCCTGATCTCCAAGATCCACCGCCCCACACTGCGTGCCCTCGGCTACGCCAAGCTGCTGCGCTCCGACACCCTCGAGGCGCTCAGCGTCAACGTGGACCCGGCCGACACCAAGGCACTGCGCGAGGAGTGGGAACGGCGCGGCATCGACGTACCCCTCAAGGTGCTCGACTCGCCGTACCGGGAGGTCACGCGGCCGGTCATCGACTACGTGAAGAGCCTGCGCAAGGAGTCCCCGCGCGACGTCGTGTCGGTGATCATCCCCGAATACGTGGTCGGCCACTGGTACGAGCAGCTGCTGCACAACCAGAGCGCGCTGCGGCTCAAGGGGCGGCTGCTGTTCACCCCGGGTGTGATGGTGACCTCGGTGCCGTACCAGCTCGAGTCGTCCGAGGTGGCCAGGAGGCGCGCCCGCAAGCGGCAGGAATGGAACGCGCCCGGCTCGGTGCGCCGCGGTCCGGCGGAGCGGGCGAAGGACACCTCCTCGCACACGTAGACTGGTGGGCTGTTGTCCCGGGCCCTGAGGGGCCCGTCCGCTCTCGATGTTGTGGAGTCACCCCGCCATGCAGGCAGAACCGAGGAAGTCACTGGTGGGGGAGGAGTACGAGGTCGAGGTCGGCCCCGTCGCCCACGGCGGCCACTGCATCGCCCGTACGTCCGAGGGGCAGGTCCTCTTCGTCCGGCACGCGCTGCCCGGCGAGCGGGTCGTCGCGCAGGTCACGGAGGGCGAGGAGGGGGCCCGCTTCCTGCGCGCGGACGCGGTGCGGGTGCTGGACGCCTCCAAGGACCGGATCGACGCGCCCTGCCCGTTCGCGGGACCCGGCCGCTGCGGCGGCTGCGACTGGCAGCACGCCAAGCCGGGCGCCCAGCGGCGTCTGAAGGGCGAGGTCGTCGCCGAGCAGTTGCGGCGCCTGGCCGGGCTCACGCCCGAGGAGGCCGGCTGGGACGGCACGGTGATGCCGGCCGAGGGCGACAAGGTCCCCGCGGGCCAGGTCCCGGCGTGGCGCACGCGTGTGCAGTACGCCGTCACGGCCGACGGCCGCGCGGGACTGCGCCGGCACCGCTCGCACGAGGTCGAGCCGATCGACCACTGCATGATCGCCGCGGAGGGTGTCAGCGAGCTGGGCATCGAGAAGCGGGACTGGACGGGCATGGACTCCGTCGAGGCGATCGCCGCGACGGGCTCCCAGGACCGCCAGGTCATCCTGACCCCGAAGCCCGGCGCCCGCCTCCCCCTGGTTGAACTCGACCGCCCGGTCTCGGTCATGCGCGTCGACGAGCGCTCCGGCCAGATCCACCGCGTCCACGGCCGCCCCTTCGTCCGCGAACGCGCCGACGGCCGTACCCACCGGGTCGCTGGCGGCGGCTTCTGGCAGGTCCACCCGAAGGCCGCCGACACCCTGGTCACCGCCGTCATGCAGGGCCTGCTGCCCCGCAAGGGCGACATGGCCCTCGACCTGTACTGCGGCGTCGGCCTGTTCGCGGGCGCGCTGGCCGACCGGGTCGGCGAGGCGGGCGCGGTCCTCGGCATCGAGTCCGGCAAGCGCGCGGTGGAGGACGCCCGCCACAACCTCGCGGACTTCCCCCGCGTCCGCATCGAACAGGGCAAGGTCGAGTCGGTCCTGCCCCGCACGGGCATCACGGAGGTCGACCTCGTCGTCCTCGACCCGCCCCGCGCGGGCGCCGGCCGCAAGACGGTGGAACACCTGTCCTCCCTGGGCGCCCGCCGCATCGCCTACGTCGCCTGCGACCCGGCGGCCCTGGCACGGGACCTGGCGTACTTCCGGGACGGGGGGTACCGGGTGCGGACGCTGCGGGTGTTCGACCTGTTCCCGATGACGCACCACGTGGAGTGCGTGGCGATCCTCGAACCTGCGGGCAAGGGGTCCTGACCCGCGCTTTTGTGCGGCGGTTCGCGAGGGAGGACTGGTCTCACGGTCCGGCGGCTACAGCCGGCGGAGAACGGAGTCCAGTGTTTCGATCTCCTGCGCGGAGAGCTTGTCGGTGAAGTGGCGGCGCACCGCGGCGTCAAGGCCGGGGTGCACGGCGGTGACGGCCTGGCGTCCGGTGTCGGTGAGGGCGACGATGACACCGGCGGCGCGTTCGCGGGTGACGAGCTGACGCTTGCTCATGCGGGTGAGCTGGTGGGAGACGCGGGTGCGGTCCCAGCCGAGCGACGCGGCGAGCTCGCTCTGGCGCAGGGACCCCCCGCCCTTGTTCAGGGCGGCGAGGATCGTCAGGTCCGGTTCGGAGAGGCCCGCCGCCTCGGCGGCGTCCGCGATCACACGGGTTCGGACGATCTCGTGGGCGCGCTTGAAGGCAGACCAGAGGGCGACGGGATCCAGTGTGTCCCCGGTCGGTGCCTCGCCCGGCTCGGGAGCCCCGGCCTCCGATGTTGACATGTCAACGCACACCTTTCTAGTGTTGAGATGTCAACGCTAGCAGGCGCGTGCCGCTTCTTCGCCCCCTGACTGCCGCGCTCGCCACTCCACCCCGCGGAAGGATTCATGCGAACCCGAACCCTTGGAACCGGCGGCCTGCAAGTCGCCCCTCTCGCGCTGGGCTGCGCCGGTATGTCCGACCACACCGCGCCCGCTGACGAGGCCGATGCCATCGCCACGATCCACGCGGCGCTCGGGGCCGGCGTCACCCTCCTCGACACCGCCGACTTCTACGGCATGGGGCACAACGAGGACCTCATCCGCCGCGCCCTCCGCGACAGCGATCGCGAGAAGGCGCTCCTGAGCGTCAAGTTCGGCGGCCTGCGCGGCCCCGACGGAGACTTCGTCGGCATCGAGGGCCGTCCCGCCCATGTGAAGAACGCACTCGCCTACTCGCTGCGCCGCCTCGACACCGACCACATCGACATCTACCGCCCCTCCCGGCTTGCCCCCGACACCCCGATCGAGGACACGATCGGCGCGATCTCCGAACTGGTCCAGGCCGGATACGTACGCCACATCGGACTCTCCGAGGTGGGGCCGGAGACCATCCGCCGTGCCCACGCCGTGCACCCGATCTGCGACGTACAGATCGAATACTCCCTGCTCAGTCGTGACCCCGAGACCAACGGCATCCTGGACACCTGCCGCGAGCTGGGGATCGGCGTCACCGCTTACGGGGTCCTCGCACACGGTCTGCTCACCGGCACCTACCGACAACCCGCCGGAGGTGATCCGCGCACCCACTGGCTGCCCCGCTTCCACCCCGACAACCTCGCCACGAACCTCACCCTGGTCGACCGGCTGCGACCCCTCGCCGACGCACACGGCATCAGCGTCGCGCAGCTCGCCACCGCCTGGGTCATCGCCCGGGGCCGCGAGCGCGGCACCATCGTCGCCATCCTGGGCGCCCGCCGACCGCACCGCATCGAGGAGGCTCTGGCGGCGGCCGAGGTCACCCTGACCGAGGCCGACCTCGGAAGGATGGACGAGGCCGTCCCGGCCGGCGCGGTGGCCGGAACCCGTTACGCCGCACCCCTCATGGCTCTGCTGGACAGCGAGCGCGGCCCGAAGCCGTCTTCTCGCACGTGGGCGTGACCTCCGTGCCCTTCACACAAGGAAACAGGTCACGAACCATGAACAGAGCTGACTCACTGCTCGCCGAGTCTGCCCGGTCGGGGAAGCCGATCGGAGTAGGGATCATAGGGCTCGGGGCGCACGGTAGCTGGGCAGAGCGCTCCCACCTGCCCGCCCTGCGCGCCGTCCCGGGTTATGAGCTGAGGGCTCTGAGCGCGAGTTCGAAACAATCGGCGGAGCGCTCCGGACAGAAGCATGGTGTGCCGAATGCCTTCGGGACGGCTGCCGAACTGGTGGCCTGCGACGAGGTGGACCTGGTGGTCGTGGCGGTGAAGGTGCCGCACCACCGGGAACTGGTGCGGACGGCGCTGAGCGCCGGCAAGAGCGTGCTGTGCGAGTGGCCGCTGGGCAACGGGCTCGCGGAGGCCGAGGAGATGGCGCGGTTGGCGCGCGGTCGCGCCGTGCCGACCGTCGTCGGACTCCAGGCACGGTCGCACCCGGCGCTCGCCTACGCACGGCATCTCGTGGCCGACGGCTATGTGGGGGAAGTGCTGTCCACGACGGTGGTCGGCTCCGGCGGCGCTTGGGGTGCCACGGTCGGCCCCGGCGATCACTACGTGCTCGACGCCGCGAACGGCGCGACACTGCTGACGATTCCCTTCAGCCACGCTCTCGACGGAGTCGCGTCGGTCCTGGGAGAGCCCGAGGAACTGCGGATCCAACTGGTGTCGAGGCGTACGTCGGCCGTGGACACCGAGAGTGGACAGCCCGTGCCAATGACCGCAGCGGACCAGGTGGTGGCCTCGGGACGGCTGCCGGGCGGGGCGGTGGCCACCTTCCACTACCGCGGAGGCATGTCCCGAGGAACCAACTTCCGCTGGGAGATCAACGGCACCGAGGGCGACCTCGTCCTCACCGCCCCGATCGGCCACCCACAGCTCAGCCCGCTCACCCTGGAGGGCGGCCGCGGAACGTCCACCGCACTCACTCCCATGACGGTGCCGGAATCGTATGTCCGCGTCCCGCGACTGGAACCCCGAACCGACGCATCGGCCTACGCAGTGGCCCACGCCTACCGGCAGTTCCTGGACGACCTGCGGGAGGGCACGTCACGCGTACCCGATTTCGCGCACGGCGTCGCCCGGCACCGCAGCATCGCGTCCGTCATCGCGGCAGCGTGACCGGACGTGTGGGTCCCGGCGGATGAGCCCGTGGTGCCGGCTGACACGGGAGCGGCCGCCTGAGCACCCCCTCGGCCCCGTCGTCGACAAGCCGTTGACCGACGCGCCGACTCGGGGGTGAAGTGGCTCGCGTACCCCTTGCTGCTTCGCCTTTCCTTTGTTGACCTGCGCCTCGCGTTCCGCGCTGATGAGAGGAAGCAACTCAGTGGCGTTTCGCATTCACTTCACGCGTGACGACCTGTTACGGGTGTCCCTCGGGGACGGGCCGGATCTGCTGCACGAAACGGTGAGCAGTCTGAGGATCCTGCAACAACGCAGACCCGGCCCCGGGTTGAAGCGCTGGCAGCACTGGGCGCGTCAGCGGGTGCCTCCCTCCGTGCGCCTCCTGCAATCGCTGATACCTCCCCATGGGTTCATGCCGGATTTCCTCACCCCGCTGGTCTCCACCGACCTGGACACCGGCCTCGACGCACTGCTCCACACGCCGAACGCCTTCCTGCGTGGCGACATGGAGGACTTCACCCGGTTCACAGGCAGACCGCTTCCGGCATGGGCGGGCGCCGTCGCCGACGGCTCACCACGGGCATTGGAGACCGTGGAGCAAGCAGTGCGCGAGTGGCATGGCGCGGTGATCGCCCCTGTGCGGCAGCATCTGCACGCCGGGGCCGAAGCCGCTCGAGCGTCCGCGGCGCGCACGCTGTTGACCGACGGACTGGACGCGATGCTCTCGCGGCTGCACCCCACCATCAGCTGGTCCTCGCCCGTACTCGAGGTGTTCTCCCCCGACTACGACGAGGACCTGCATCTCGAAGGGCGCGGTCTACGCCTTGTCCCGTCCCTCTTCTGCGGCCGTCGGCCTGCCCTCCTCCTGACCTCCCAGCCACCCGTCGTGATGTTTCCCGTCCCGCACGACACCGTCCGGATTCCCGAGCCGAGCCGGATCGGGGAGCCCCGACACGACACCCTGGAAGCCCTCCTCGGTCGCAGCCGCGCCCTGATGCTGTACCTGATCACCATCGGACACGGCGTCACCACCACCGACCTCGCCCGGCGCACCGGGGTCTCCTCGGCCACCGTCTCCCACCACACCACCGTGCTGCGCGACGCCGGACTGATCACAACCCACCGCACCGGCCCGCACGCCCACCACCTGCCCACCCCGCTCGGAACCCGACTCGTGCACCGGGGCGGCGCTTGAGCAGGCCCTTTTGAACAGCGTCGAAGCTCCTGGCTGCGGTTGGGTGGATCACACAGTATTGGCGTCTGCGATCCGAGGAATCGACGGAGGAGTACAGATGGGCAAGCGATTCGCTGCGGTGCTGATCCTCGCCGCGGCTGCGGTGGGAGGTGCGACCCCGGCGGCGTCGGCGCTGGCGCTGCCCTGGGACAGCCACCGGGCGGCGTCCGAGGTCACGCCCGAGGGGAACTGGGAGCCGCACGGGCACATCGACGGCGGAGTGGCCCCTGCCGGTCACTTCGAGGGCAGCTGACGGCTTTCCGCGGAATCCCTGATGGGAGGCATACTTTGAGATCGGGAACACGCGCGTTCGTGAGCGTCGTGGTGACGGCGCTGCTCCTGGCAGCGGCAGGATCCACCACGGCCGCCGCCACGCCGGCCCGCGCCGGATACACCGCCCAGGCACGGGCAGCGGGCCTCTCGGCCGGGCAGGCAACGGCCTTGCAGGCCAAAGTCGATGAGTACCTGGTCAAGCTGAACGGCCGGGGCACCCAGGTGTCGCCCAACCAGGTCGACCTCGGCGGAGCCGTCCTGAACGTGACGGTGCCGGGTGAGGAACGACCGCGACCGCTGGGGGACGGGTCCGCGCGGGTGTCCAGCGTCTACGACTGCACCGGCTGGACGAACTACGGATGGTTCTGCGCGTACAAGTACGAGAACCGTTCCGGCGACAACATCGGCATGTACAACTGCGGTGAGTACGCCATTCCCTGGGTCACCGTCGGCTCATGGGTGAACAACCAGCTCACCGGCACCGAGCCCATGATGTATTTCTCCAACCACGGGAGCGAACTGCTGCCGCCCGCTTACAGCTACCGGAACACCGGTGTGAAATGGCTGTACGTGACGAAGATCCGTAACTGCAGATGACGGTCGGCCGGTTGGGTGGCATGCCGTCCTCATCGCCACGGGTGCCGCCGCCGCGCTCGCCGTGACGGCGGCGGCACTCCGAGTCCCTCCCCCGTACAGGCGCGACCGCCGGCGGGGGTGGGACCTGCCGCGGTCGCGGGGTGGTTCGAAAGTTTCGTCCATGGTTCTCATGCTTGCGATGCCTTCCTTCCCCATCTCATTTCATCCCTCGCGAAGGTTCGCGTCAGAGGTGGTTTGACCAGCGAAGATGCGCTTGCTGAGGCCTCTTCATGCGCGGGAAACCTTTCCGAAAGACGGTCGAAACTATTGACAGTGACATGACGCTCTACGAAAACTGTGGCCACCGAACGACGGAAGACGTCGTTCCCCTCGCGTCATGTGACCGGGGTGGCGGTCGGTCGTTGCGGCACGACGACGGGCGACCCGCCGTGTTCCACGCAAGGCCGCGGGCAGCAGAAGCCGCCCGCCCCCCACCAGCCTTCATCGGGAGGACCCATGCAGCGGGATCAGATTCAGCGGAACTCCGCTCCTTTCAGCGGCTTGAGTCGACGAGGCTTCCTCGGCGGCGCCGGCACCGTCGCGCTCGCCACCGCGTCCGGACTGCTGCTGCCCGGCACCGCCCACGCCGCCACCACCATCACCACCAACCAGACCGGCTACGACGGCATGTACTACTCGTTCTGGACCGACGGCGGCGGCTCCGTCTCCATGACGCTCAATGGCGGCGGCAGCTACAGCACCCGGTGGACCAACTGCGGCAACTTCGTCGCCGGCAAGGGCTGGAACACCGGCGGGCGCAGGACGGTCCGCTACACCGGCTACTTCAACCCGTCTGGCAACGGCTACGGCTGCCTCTACGGCTGGACGTCGAACCCGCTGGTGGAGTACTACATCGTCGACAACTGGGGCAGCTACCGGCCCACCGGCGAGTACAGGGGCACCGTCCAGAGCGACGGCGGCACGTACGACATCTACAAGACGACGCGGTACAACGCCCCCTCCGTCGAGGGCACCCGCACCTTCGACCAGTACTGGAGCGTCCGGCAGTCGAAGGTGACGAGCGGCTCCGGCACCATCACCACCGGCAACCACTTCGACGCCTGGGCGCGCGCGGGCATGAACATGGGCCAGTTCAGGTACTACATGATCATGGCCACCGAGGGTTACCAGAGCAGCGGAAGCTCGAACATCACGGTCAGCGGCTGACCTCTGTCCGGCGAACAACCGGCTGCGGGCTCCGCCCTCGTGGCGGATCCCGCAGCCGTGGCGGACTCGCCACCGCGGAGACCTGCTCCGGGTGAGATCCGTTCGACGACGGACAACCGCTAGTACGCGAGCTGTCCGATGCCCCCGTCCACCCGCAGCACGGTCCCCGCCGTGTAGGCGGATTCGTCGGAGGCGAGATAGAGCGCCGCCTTCGCCAGCTCGGTGGCGGTTCCCAGGCGGTGGAGGGGCACGGTCTGCCGGAGCTGCTCGTAGAGGGCGGCCCGGCGCTCGGGGCCCAGGTGCGCGAACACGTTGGTGATCGTCGGGCCCGGGCTCAGCCCGTTGACGCGGATGCCCCGGTCCCTCAGTTCGTACGTCAGTCCGCGTGTGTAGGAGAGCAGGCCCGCCTTGGCCGCGCCGTAGACCGTCGCGTTCTCGTGTCCGATGTACGCGGAGACCGAGCCGACGAGGATGATCGAGGACGGCTGCGAGAAGAGTGGCAGCAGGTCCCTGATCAGGAAGAACGGCGACTTGAGATTGGTCGAGAGGAGCCTGTCGAACGCCTCCTCGGTCCAGGACTCGATGGGGAGGTGGGTGACGTCGGCGGCGTTGCTCATCAGGATGTCGAGCTTCGGCCATTCCTCCTGGAGCCGCGCCGCGAGCGCCGCCTGGCCGGGTACGTCGCCGGCGTCACTGGCGATGGTCAGCAGCGGGCCGTCCAGTTGGCGTGCTGCCTCGTCCAGCCTTTCTTGCGAGCGGCCGGTGATGGCGACGGTCGCTCCCTCGGCGAGGAACTCGCGGGCCGTTTCCAGGCCGATCCCGCTCGTCCCCCCTGTGATCAGCGCGTGCTTTCCCGCGAGACGATCCATGGTTCTGTCCCCTATTCAGATTGCGGTGCGGCCACCGTCGGCGGCCACGATCGCGCCGGTCATGTAACTGGCCCGGTCACTGGCGAGAAAGGCGATCACGTGGGCCACCTCGGCCGGGTCGGAGGTGCGCCTGAGCGCGGTGGTCAGGCCCATGCCGCCCATGTCCGGTCCCATCGCCGCGACCACCTTCGAGGTGCGCATCGGGCCGGGGGCGACGGCGTTGACCCGCACGTTCGACTCGGCGAATTCCGCCGCCCAGGTGCGGGTCAGTGATTCGAGCGCCGCCTTGGTGGCGCCGTAAACGGCCATGCCCGGCATGCCGAGGCCGGCCGCCGTGGAGCTGACGTTGACGATGCTGCCGCCGCCGCTCGCGGCCATCTTCTCCGCGAGCAGGGCGGTGAGCAGGAACGGGGCACGCACATTGACCGCGAAGGCGGCGTCGTAACTCGCGAGGTCCTGCCCGGTGGTCGGGGAGAACGTCATCACGCTCGCGTTGTTGATCAGGATGTCGACGGCTCCGGCATCTTCGACCAGCTCGCGCACGCCCGCCACGCCGGACACATCGGCAGCGACGAAACGCACCGTCCCGGCGGACCCGCCACCGGCCGCGCGCAGGTCCTCCACCACCTGGGCGCCGCGCTGCGGATCGGTGCCGGTCAGGATCACGTCCGCGCCGCCCGCGGCCAGCACCCCGGCCGTCGCGTGCCCGAGTCCGCCGATCGCACCGGATCCGGTGACGAGCGCCGTCTTGCCGTCGAATTCCATTGCTTCGCCTTTCGTGCCGGTCAGTGAGCGACCGACTTCTGTGCAGCCGTTCAAGAAGTGACGCGACGGAACCTACGACTTGTTGAACGGCCAGTCAAGAAGTCGTAGGATTCAACACGTGGCACGAACCGGACGCCCCCGCGAGTTCGACAGGCAACAGACGCTGGAGCGCGCACTCAAACTCTTCTGGTCCCGGGGATACGGGGCGACGTCGATCCAGGACCTGGTCGACGCGCTGGCCGTCGAGCGCGGCAGCCTCTACGGCGCGTTCGGCGACAAGCGCCGCTTCTACCTCGAAGCCGTCAGGCTCTACTGGGACGTGTACGAGCGGCACCTGACCACCGTCCTGGACGCCGGTCCTCTCCTGCCCGCCCTGCGTGAGATCCTGACCCATCCCGCGAGGCTGGACGAACTGATCTCCGACGTGGGCGTGCCGCAGGGCTGCCTGGTCGGCAACACCACCGCCGAACTCGTCCCCCAGGACAGCGAAGCCGCAGAGATCGTCACCCGCTCGTACGGCCGTTTCACCGACATCGTCGCCAGCGCACTCCGCCGCGCCCAGGCCGCCGGAGAGGTCACGGACGCCTGCTCCCCGGAGGCCCAGGCCCAGATGCTGCTCTACCTGGTCCAAGGTCTCTCGCTCGTATCGAGGGCGGGGCTCGACAGGGCTGCGGCCCTGGCGGCGATCGACGCGGCGCTGGACGGGCTGCGGGCGTGACCGGAGCGGTCGGGTCCTGTAAGGGCGCCTAGCGCCCCGCCGCTCATGACCTGCGCGTTCGCCCGTAGATGTCTCCGAATGTTTCGGGTACGTCTGCGAATCGTGCGAGAAGCCTTGACGTCGGTCATCGACTTCCTAACACTCAGGTTGCTCGACATTGCGACCCTGGTTCGATATTTCGGACGGGGTCGTCGGTAGTTCTTCGTGTCATGCCTGCGTCAATCGCTTCACATCGACAGTCCGGAGGGCCTCTGACGGGGGCAACCGGAGCCGCTTACTCAAGGTTTGGGAAGTCCGCATGCTCAGTGGGAAATTAAGCAGCAGACATCTGTCCGGGGCGTTCGCCGCCGCGGTCGCGGCCCTGGTCGCGTTGGCGGCGCTGCTCGTCGCCACCCCGGCTCAGGCGGCCAGCACTGGCGCCTTGCGCGGTGTCGGTTCGAACCGGTGTCTCGATGTGCAGGGCGCCAGCCAGACCGACGGCACGTCCCTGCAGCTCTACGACTGCTGGAGTGGGACCAACCAGCAGTGGACGCTGACGGACGCCAACCAGTTGACCGTGTACGGCGACAAGTGCCTGGATGTTCCGGGCCACGCCACCACGGCCGGTACCCGGGTGCAGATCTGGACCTGTTCCGGCGGGGCGAACCAGCAGTGGCGGGTGAACTCCGACGGCACGATCGTCGGCGTGGAGTCCGGGCTGTGCCTGGAGGCCGCGGGCGCCGGTACGGCCAACGGCACGGCGGTGCAGATCTGGACGTGCAACGGCGGAAGCAACCAGAAGTGGACCGGCCTGACCGGGACGCCGCCGACGGACGGCACGTGTCCTCTTCCCTCGACGTACCGGTGGTCGTCGACGGGTGCGCTGGCGCAGCCGGCCAACGGGTGGGCCGCGGTGAAGGACTTCACCACCGTCACGCACAACGGCAAGCACCTGGTCTACGCGTCGAACGTGTCCGGATCGTCGTACGGGTCGATGATGTTCAGTCCCTTCACGAACTGGTCGGACATGGCGTCGGCCGGCCAGACCGGGATGAACCAGGCCGCGGTGGCGCCCACGCTGTTCTACTTCGCGCCCAAGAACATCTGGGTGCTGGCGTACCAGTGGGGCGCGTGGCCCTTCATCTACCGCACGTCGAGCGACCCCACCAACCCCAACGGCTGGTCCTCTCCGCAGCCGCTGTTCACCGGGAGCATCTCCGGCTCCGACACCGGTCCGATCGACCAGACCCTGATCGCCGACGGCCAGAACATGTACCTGTTCTTCGCCGGTGACAACGGCAAGATCTACCGCGCGAGCATGCCGATCGGGAACTTCCCGGGCAACTTCGGCTCCTCGTACACGACGATCATGAGCGACACGAAGGCCAACCTGTTCGAGGGCGTACAGGTCTACAAGGTTCAGGGCCAGAACCAGTACCTCATGATCGTCGAGGCGATGGGCGCGAACGGGCGCTACTTCCGCTCCTTCACCGCCTCCAGCCTGAACGGCTCGTGGACCCCGCAGGCCGCGAGCGAGAGCAACCCCTTCGCGGGCAAGGCCAACAGCGGTGCCACCTGGACCAACGACATCAGCCACGGTGACCTGGTCCGCAACAACCCCGACCAGACCATGACCATCGACCCCTGCAACCTGCAGTTCCTCTACCAGGGCAAGTCCCCCTCCGCGGGCGGCCCCTACGACCAACTGCCCTGGCGCCCGGGGGTCCTCACCCTCCGACGCTGATCCGTCCGATCCACGGGACCCCGCCATGCACGGGCGGGGTCCCGCTCACCCTGGTGCGGGACCGGTCAGTGGCCGTCGTTCGGGGTGGGTTCGCTCTCCGGCTCCGGTAGGGGTGAGGGCCGTGGTGGTTCGGGCCGGGAGGGGCGGTGGTGGCCAGGTGGCGGCGGAGGAGTTGGTGGCGGAACTCGTAGCGGGCGCCCGACTGGCGCAGTACGCCGAGGCGGTGGGCGTCCTCCAGGAACGTCATCAACCGCCACGGGGCCCTGCCCGTCAGTGCCAGCCAGACGCGGGCCGTGGCCGTGCGGCCCCACGCGCTGAGCGCGAGCGCGGACGTGCCGACGGGGACCCACAGTTCGGTGTGCATGGTGCCGAGGGTGCTGCCCCGGCCGGTCGCGGCGATCAGGAGCAGGCAGACCGCGCCCGCGAGGAGGGCCGCGACGGCACTGCGGGTGAAGGCGGCGGTGCGGTCGGTGCGCAGGGTGCTGTGCGGACCGATGGCGCGGACGGTGTCGGAGGGGGTGTTCAGGGCGCGGTACACGCCGGACGCGCAGCCGCCGATCGTGCCGACGAGCACCCCGAAGGCCACCAGCGGGCCGACGGCGTCCAGGATGACGGAGGCCGCGTCACGGCGCACCAGCCACAGTCCGACCTGTTCCGGCAGGGCCAGGACCAGGTTGTGGGCGTCCACCTGCTTGCCCCGCCAGTCCGTCACCCAGCCGCCGTCGGACGAGTGTCGGATCGTCAGTCGGCCCTTGAACGCGTCCACTTGACCGTCCCGGGAGATTCGCGCACCCCTCGCCACGGCGAACGGGGCCTCCAGCGCCGAGCGTTCGACGAGGATGAGGTCCTGCGGTGTCGTGGAGTGGACGGAGCGCTTTCCGTCCGCCGTCCTCACCAGTCGCCAGTCCTCGACCTCCTTGCCTGAATCCCAGTCGGGAGTCGAGTGGATGCGTACGGCGGCGAAGGTGCCGCTGATCACGCCGACGACGGCCCCGGCGCAGACCCCGATGAGCGTGCAGGTGACGAAGCCCCGCAGCAGTCCCCGGGCGAAGCCGCGCAGTGCCGTGGCCGGCGCGACATAGCGCCCGGTCGGACGGTCGGTGCGGACCGGGCTCGCCAGGAGCAGCACCGTGCCCGCCACGAGGCAGGTCACCGCCGGGACTTCCTCGCCGCTGTAGCCGTAGATCGCCAGCCCGGTGAAGACGACGAGCGCGCCCAGCGCGCGCACCGCCTGGGGCGCGCTCGGGCTGCCCACCCACGGCAGGCTGAGCGGGCCGGGGCGGCGGGACAGGCCGGCGACGGCGAACATCATGGAGAGGATCAGGCCGAAGCAGCATCCGTTGAGGTACCAGGCGGGCCGCGGGGTGATGACGGCACCGAGCCGGGAGCTGACGAGCGGGGGCACCAGCAGTCCGAGCCCCACACCGGCGACCGCCGCCGCGGCTGTCGTCCGCAGGGCGGTCCGGACCAGCCACCGAAGTCCCTGCGGGGTCTCCGGCGTCGGCGGCAGCAGGTGGGCGAGGCCGAAGCACAGGCCGGTCAGGATGCCCGCGAAGTTGAGCACCGCCGACGCCGTGCTGTCCCAGTTGGCGATCACTCCGCCGCCGTACACGGCGATGGGCACCAGGAGCGCGGCCGTGGCGAGCAGCGCCAGGACGGCGGGGCCGATGACGCGCAGGGGCCGGGGGATCGCGTCGGGCAGCTCCCACCAGGCCAGGCTCCACCCCGAGCCGGGCAGGTCGCGGGCGAGGCGGCTCAGCCAGCGGTGGGCCGCCTGCGGATGCCAGACCGTGCCCGGTCCGGCGAACGCCGTCGGGACGAACGCGTCCAGCAGGTGTTCCTCGACGCGGTCCGCCGTGGGGAAACGGTCGGTGTCGGTCAGCTCGGCCGGGTCACGGGAGGGATCCTCGTACACCGCGCGCGCCAGGGTCACCGTCAGCGGAGAGCGCAGGGCCTCCACCAGCCGGGCCGGAGGGGCCTCCAGGACCGCCGCCCAGGCGCTGCCGTGCCGTGCGGTGCGCGTCAGGTAGGCGCGTGCGGTCGCGAGGTCCAGCGGCCGAAGCCGTACGACCTCCGCGGCGGTCAGTGCGCCGCCCCGCCGCACCGCGTCCGCCCAGGCGGCGGTGCGGCAGGTGATCAGGGCGGGCAGGCGGGCGTCCAGCTCGGCGTTCAGGGAGCGCAGCGCGCCGGCGTGCGCGGCCCGAGGGATCTCGTCGAAGCCGTCCAGCACGGGCAGGACCAGACCGGCGTCGAGCAGCTCGTGCGCGAGGGTGCGGCCGTCCCCCACGGGGGCGGCCGGCGAGCCGTACTCCTCGGCCAGCCGGTCCGCCAGCCAGCCGCGCAGCGAGGACGCGCCCGGATCCCAGCCCGCCAGCGGGAACAGCACCGGAACCGGATCGCCGGGCTGCCGTGCGTCCAGCACACCGAGCACGAACTGCACGGCCACGACGGACTTGCCCGAGCCCGGCTCGCCCAGGACCACCAGCCGCCCGGAGCGCGCCGCACCGAAGGCCTCGACGACCCGCACACCGACCGGGCGCCGGTCTCCCTCCCGGGGAGGGGGCACGGTGGTGCCGGGTGTCCGGTCGGCGAGCGGCGGGTCCGCCCGGTCCCACCGGACGTCCAGTGGCTCCGGGTCGTGCAACCGGAGCCTGCGGGCCTGGGCCGACCACTGCACCCGTACCGCCTCGGCGAGGGCGTCGGCGGCCTGCCGCCGCCCGGCCTCCGGTGGATCGGCCGGCGCCGGCTCCTCGGCGCCCTCGCCCCGCACCAGATCCACGGCGAAGGCGCACACCGACAGGACGGCGGACACCACCGACACCCACATGGACACGGTGTCCTCGTCGCCGCCCTCGCGCACGAGTACGACGGCCAGCGTCACCAGCGCCCCGCAGGCCACCGCCAGTCCGGTCCGGCGCAGCACGCGTGCCCGCCGGGCAGATGTCCCCGTCACCACAGCCCCACCACAGCCGTCGTCCGATCACCGGTCACCACGCTGGCACGATGCCGGGGCCGTACGGGGTGGGAACCGGGCGGCGCCATCTCCACAGGTGATTGACCGGACGGGTGTACCCACCGCTCAGCTGCTTCGGACCGGGCGCCGTAAGGGGCCCGTCAAAGATGGGGGCGTCGCCGTCAGGGAGCCGTCAACGAACGGTCCGAACCGCTGAAGAGGAGTTTTCCTTGGACCGTCCGTTTCCACCGCACCTGACTCCAGGAGTTCGCGATGGCCGATCTGGCCTTCGTTTCCGTCACGATCGTGGGTTTCCTGCTCGTGGCTCTCGTCGCCAAGGGGGTGACGAAGCTGTGACCGCCGAGAACATCGTCGGCCTGGTCGTGGCCGTCTCCCTGCTGGGCTATCTCGTTCTCGCCCTGCTCTTCCCGGAGAGGTTCTGAGAGAAGACATGGGTCCCGTCCTCGCCGGCGTGCTGCAACTGCTCGCGCTCATGGCCGCGCTGGCTCTCGCGTACGTCCCCCTCGGCAGCTACCTGGCCAAGGTCTACTCCTCCGACAAGCACTGGCGCGTCGAGAAGTGGATCTACAAGGGCATCGGTGCCGACCCCGACACCGGGATGCGCTGGCCCGCGTATCTGCGCGGCGTTCTCGCCTTCTCCGTGATCGGCGTCCTCTTCCTCTACGCCCTCCAGCGGCTCCAGGGCGTCCTCCCCGGCTCGCTGGGCTTCGCCTCGATCGATCCGGACCAGGCGTTCAACACCGCCGTGTCGTTCGTGACCAACACCAACTGGCAGTCGTACTACGGCGAACAGGCCATGGGCCACGTCGTGCAGACCGGCGGCCTGGCCGTGCAGAACTTCGTCTCCGCGGCCGTCGGCATGGCCGTCGCGGTGGCGCTGGTGCGCGGTTTCGCCCGGTCCCGCTCCGGTGAGCTGGGCAACTTCTGGGCCGACCTGGTGCGCGGTGTCGTACGCGTCCTGGTGCCGCTGGCGTTCGCCGGCGCGGTCGTGCTGGTCGCCTGCGGTGCGATCCAGAACTTCTCCGGCATCCACGAGGTCGGCCAGTTCATGGGCGGCACACAGGAGTGGAACGGGGGCGCGGTCGCCTCGCAGGAGGCCATCAAGGAGCTGGGCACCAACGGCGGCGGCTACTTCAACGCCAACTCCGCCCACCCCTTCGAGAACCCCACCCCGTTCTCCAACCTCTTCGAGATCTTCCTGATCCTGCTGATCCCGGTCTCCCTGACCCGCACCTTCGGTCTGATGGTCGGCAGCGTGCGGCAGGGCCACGCGATCCTCGCCACGATGGGTGCCATCTGGCTCGGCTTCGTCGCCCTGATGATGTGGACCGAGTTCACCCACCACGGCCCGGCCTTCGAGCTCGCGAACGGGGCGATGGAGGGCAAGGAGGTCCGGTTCGGCATCGGCGGCTCGTCCCTCTTCGCCGTCTCGACCACCCTCACCTCCACCGGCGCCGTGGACTCCTTCCACTCCTCGTTCACCGGCCTGGGCGGCGGCATCACCATGCTCGGCATGATGCTGGGCGAGATCGCGCCCGGCGGTGTGGGCTCCGGCCTCTACGGCATGCTGATCATGGCGGTCGTCGCGGTGTTCCTCGCCGGCCTGATGGTCGGCCGTACGCCCGAGTACCTGGGCAAGAAGATCGGCACCCGGGAGATCCAACTCGCGGCCTGCTACATCCTCGTCACCCCTGCCCTGGTGCTCGTCCTCACCGCGGCGGCGATGGCCCTGCCCACGCCGCCGGACTCGATGACCAACACTGGTGCGCACGGATTCTCCGAGATCCTCTACGCCTACACGTCGGCCTCGAACAACAACGGCTCCGCCTTCGCCGGTCTCAACGCCGACACCCAGTGGTTCAACACCACGCTCGGCATCGCCATGCTGCTCGGCCGGTTCGTGCCGATGGTGTTCGTCCTCGCGCTGGCCGGATCGCTCGCCGGGCAGCGGCCGGTCCCGGCCACCGCGGGCACCCTGCGCACCGAGAAGCCGCTGTTCACCGGCCTGCTGGTGGGCGCCGTCCTGATCGTCACCGGTCTGACCTACTTCCCGGCGCTCGCGCTGGGACCGCTCGCCGAGGGGCTGGCGTGATGACCACCCGTACAGAGAAGCCAGAGGGCTCCATGTCCACAGCCACTCCCGCCCGCGCGCCGCACACCGACGTCCCCACCGGGCGCGGGCCCGACGAGGGCCGTGTCGGCGCCGGCCTCTTCGACCCGAAGCAGCTGGTCAGGTCGCTGCCGGACGCCTTCCGCAAGCTCGATCCGCGGGCGCTGGTCAGGTCTCCCGTGATGTTCGTGGTGTGGATCGGGTCGGTGCTGACGACACTCTTCTCCCTCACGGACCCCGGCGACTGGTTCGGCTGGACGATCAGCGCCTGGCTGTGGCTGACCGTGCTCTTCGCCAACCTGGCGGAGGCGGTGGCCGAGGGCCGCGGCAAGGCGCAGGCCGACACCCTGCGCAAGGCCAAGACCGGAACGGTCGCGCGGCGGCTGCTCGAGGGCGGCTCCGAGGAGCAGGTTCCGGGCACCGACCTGAGGATCGGTGATCTGGTCGTCTGCGAGGCCGGCGACGTCATCCCCGGTGACGGCGACGTCGTCGAGGGCGTGGCCTCCGTCGACGAGTCGGCGATCACCGGTGAGTCCGCTCCGGTCATCCGTGAGTCCGGCGGCGATCGTTCGGCGGTCACCGGCGGCACGAAGGTCCTCTCCGACCGGATCGTCGTCAGGATCACGACGAAGCCCGGCGAGACCTTCATCGACCGGATGATCAACCTGGTCGAGGGCGCCGCCCGGCAGAAGACGCCGAACGAGATCGCGCTGAACATCCTGCTCGCCTCGCTGACGATCGTCTTCCTGCTCGCCTGCGCCACGCTGCCGTCGTTCGCGGACTACGCGGGCACGGAGCTGTCGATGGTCGTGCTGATCGCTCTACTGGTCTGTCTGATCCCGACCACGATCGGTGCCCTGCTCTCCGCGATCGGCATCGCGGGCATGGACCGCCTGGTCCAGCGCAACGTCCTCGCCATGTCGGGCCGTGCCGTCGAGGCCGCCGGGGACGTCTCCACACTGCTGCTGGACAAGACCGGCACCATCACCCTCGGCAACCGCCAGGCCGCCGAGTTCCTCCCGGTCGGCGGCACCACCGAGGCCGAGGTCGCGGACGCCGCGCACCTGTCGTCGCTGGCCGACGAGACGCCCGAGGGCCGCTCCGTCGTCGTGCTCGCCAAGGAGAGGTACGGGTTGCGCGAACGCCACCAGGGCGAACTGGTGGGCGCCGAGTGGATCGAGTTCACCGCCCGGAGCCGGATGTCCGGTGTGGACGTCGACGGGCGCAAGGTCCGCAAGGGCGCGGCGGGTTCGGTCGTCGCCTGGGTCGAGGAGCGGGGCGGCACGGTCGCCGAGGACGCCGACGGGATCGTCCACCGGATCTCCGCGGCGGGCGGCACTCCGCTGCTGATCGCCGTCGAGGACGACCGGGGTGCGCGCGTCCTGGGTGTCGTCCACCTCAAGGACGTCGTCAAGCACGGCATGCGCGAGCGGTTCGAGGAACTGCGCCGCATGGGCATCAGGACCGTCATGATCACGGGTGACAACCCGCTGACCGCCAAAGCGATCGCCGAGGAGGCGGGCGTCGACGACTTCCTCGCGGAGGCCACTCCCGAGGACAAGATGGCCCTCATCAAGCGGGAGCAGGCGGGCGGCAAGCTCGTCGCGATGACCGGTGACGGCACCAACGACGCCCCGGCCCTCGCGCAGGCGGACGTCGGCGTGGCGATGAACACGGGTACGTCGGCCGCCAAGGAGGCCGGCAACATGGTCGACCTCGACTCCAACCCGACCAAGCTGATCGAGATCGTCGAGATCGGCAAGCAACTCCTCATCACCCGGGGCGCGTTGACCACGTTCTCCATCGCCAACGACGTGGCGAAGTACTTCGCGATCATCCCGGCGCTGTTCGCGACCGTGTACCCGGGCCTGGACACGCTCAACATCATGGGCCTGTCCTCGCCCGACTCCGCGATCCTGTCCGCGGTGATCTTCAACGCGTTGATCATCGTCGCGCTGGTGCCCCTGTCCCTGAAGGGTGTGCGGTACCGGCCGGTCAGTGCCGACCGGCTGTTGCGCCGCAACCTCACCGTGTACGGGCTCGGCGGTCTGATCGCCCCCTTCATCGGCATCAAGCTCATCGACCTGCTCATCTCCCTCGTCCCCGGGCTGTAATTCTTCGAAGGCGTAGTGACGGACATGAACAACTCCCTCTTGAACACAACCCGGTTGCTGGGCGCGGGCCTGCGCGCGCTGCTGGTGCTGACCGTGCTCACCGGCCTCACCTACCCGCTGGCCGTCACAGGTGTGGCGCAGGCACTGTTCCACGACAAGGCCAACGGCTCCGAGATCACGTACGACGGCAAGGTCGTCGGCTCCTCGCTGATCGGCCAACAGGGCTACGGCCCGGACCACTTCCAGCCCCGGCCCGCCAACGGTCTGGGCGAGAACACCGTCAACACCCAGTACCGGCTGATCCTCTCCGGCGCCACCAACCGTTCCGGCGACAACCCGGAACTCGTCGAGTGGGTGAAGGAGGCGAAGGCGAAGGTCGTGAAGGACAACTCCGTGCCCGGATACACGGTCAGGGCCTCCCAGGTCCCCGCCGACGCGGTCACCTCCTCCGGCTCGGGCCTCGACCCGAACATCTCGCCCGAGTACGCCGAGCTCCAGGTCCACCGGGTCGCCCAGCGGAACGGCGTGCCCGTCGCCGAGATCCGCGAGCTCGTCGACGAACACGTCGAGGGCCGGACCCTCGGCTTCTTGGGCGAGCCCCGGGTGAACGTCCTGGAGCTCAACATCGCCCTCGAGGAACTCGTGGCGAAGAGCTGACATGGCACGTGGCACGTTGCGCATCCACCTCGGCGCGGCACCCGGTGTCGGCAAGACGTACGCGATGCTCTCGGAGGCGCACCGCCGTGTCGAGCGCGGCACCGACTGCGTGGTCGCCGTCGTCGAGCACCACGACCGGCCGCGCACCGAGGTGATGCTGCACGGTCTGGAGCAGGTGCCGCGCAGGGAGATCGAGTACCGGGGCACGGTCTTCACCGAGATGGACGTGGACGCCGTCCTGCGGCGTGCCCCGGCCGTCGCCCTCGTCGACGAACTCGCCCACACCAATGTGCCGGGTTCCCGCAACGCCAAGCGCTGGCAGGACGTGGAGCAGCTGCTCGCCGCGGGCATCGACGTGATCACGACCGTGAACATCCAGCACCTGGAGTCGCTCGGGGACGTCGTGGAGTCGATCACCGGGGTGCGGCAGCGGGAGACCGTACCGGACGAGGTGGTGCGGCGGGCCGACCAGATCGAGCTGGTCGACATGTCCCCGCAGGCGCTGCGCCGCCGCATGGCGCACGGCAACATATACAAGCCGGACAAGGTGGACGCGGCCCTGGCCAACTACTTCCGTCCCGGCAACCTCACCGCCTTGCGCGAACTCGCGCTGCTGTGGGTGGCCGACCGGGTCGACGCGTACCTGACCGAATACCGCAGGGAGCACGAGGTCTCGGCGATATGGGGTTCGCGGGAGCGGATCGTGGTCGGTCTGACCGGTGGGCCCGAGGGGCGCACCCTGCTCCGGCGGGCGGCGCGGCTGGCCGAGAAGGGTGCCGGCGGTGAGCTGCTCGCCGTCTACATCTCCCGCAGCGACGGCCTCACCGCCGCCTCGCCCAAGGAGCTGGCCGAGCAGCGCACCCTCGCGGAGGACCTCGGTGGCACCTTCCACCACGTCGTCGGCGACGACATCCCCGCCGCCCTCCTCGATTTCGCCCGGGGAGTGAACGCCACCCAGATCGTCCTCGGCGTCTCACGCCGCGGAAGCCGGCAGTACGTCCTCGGGCCGGGAGTCGGCGCGACGGTCGCCCGCGAGTCCGGTCCGGACCTCGACGTCCACCTCGTCACCCACGCCGAGGCGGGCAAGGGCCGGGGACTGCCGGTGGCGCGCGGGGCACGTCTCGGACGCTCCCGGGTGATCGGCGGCTGGCTGGCCGGCGTGCTCGGCCCCGCCCTGCTCACCTCGCTCCTCACGAACGCCGCTCCGGACGTCGGCCTCGCCAACGACATGCTGCTGTTCCTCACCCTGACCGTGGCGGCGGCCCTGCTGGGCGGACTCCTCCCGGCGCTGGCCTCCGCGGTGGTCGGCTCGCTGCTGCTGAACTGGTACTTCACCCCGCCCGTCCACACCCTGACGATCGCCGATCCGCAGAACATCGTCGCCATCGGGGTCTTCGTCGCGGTCGCCGTGTCGGTGGCCTCGGTGGTGGACCTCGCGGCCCGGCGCACCCACCAGGCGGCCAGGCTGCGCGCCGAGTCGGAGATCCTCTCCTTCCTGGCGGGCAGCGTCCTGCGCGGCGAGACCGGTCTGGACGCGCTCCTGGAGCGGGTGCGGGAGACCTTCGGCATGGAGTCGGTGGCTCTCCTGGAGCGGACCGGCGAGACGGACCCCTGGACCTGCGCCGGCAGCGTGGGAGCCCTGCCCGCCGAGATCCCCGAGGACGCGGACGTCGACGTCCCCGTCGGTGACAACCTGGCCCTGGCCCTGCGCGGCAGGGTGCTGCCGGCCGCCGACCGCCGCGTGCTGGCCGCGTTCGCCGCTCAGGCCGCCGTCGTCCTCGACCGCCGGCGCCTCCAGCGCGAGGTCGACCGGGCCAAGGAGCTGGCCGAGGGCGACCGGATACGGACCGCGCTGCTCGCCGCCGTCAGTCACGACCTGCGCACCCCGCTCGCCGGCATCAAGGCGGCCGTGTCCTCGCTGCGCTCCGACGACGTGGCGTGGTCCGAGGAGGACCGGGCGGAACTGCTGGAGGCGATCGAGGAGGGCGCGGACCGGCTCGACCACCTGGTCGGCAACCTGCTCGACATGTCCCGTCTCCGGACCGGCACCGTCACCCCCGTCCTCCGCGAGACCGACCTCGACGAGGTCGTGCCCGTGGCACTCGGCGGAGTCCCCGAGGACAGCGTCGACCTGGACGTCCCCGAGACGCTGCCCATGGTCCACGTCGACCGGGGGCTGCTGGAGCGGGCCGTCGCCAACGTCGTGGAGAACGCCGTCACGTACAGCCCTCCGGGGGAGAGGGTCCTGGTGGCCGCGAGCGCCGTCGCGGACCGCGTGGAGCTGCGGGTCGTCGACCGTGGGCCCGGTGTGCCGGACGAGGCCAAGGGCCGGATCTTCGAGCCGTTCCAGCGGTACGGCGACTCGCCCCGCGGGGCCGGCGTCGGCCTCGGCCTGGCGGTCGCCCGGGGCTTCGTCGAGGCCATCGGCGGCACGCTCGACGCCGAGGACACGCCCGGCGGCGGTCTGACGATGGTGCTCGCCCTCCGGACGGCGCCGCGGCGGCGCGCGGAGCGGCCGGACCCGCCGACAGTGAGGACCTGAGGCGCCCGGCCGTCAGTCGCGGGAGAATCGGGTGTACGGGGCGCAGTGTTGGTTAGGGTGACAAGTCGAAGGCCCGCGTGGGCCAAGTCGACGCAGCGGGGGGCTCGTTGATGGGGAGTTGGCGCCGGTACGAGTCCGGGCCGGCGGGCGGTGGCGGCGGGTGACCGGACGACCGGCGCGCCCGGTGCTGCCCCCACAACTACGTGCGGGGCTCGGGGTGATCGCGGCCCTGGCCGCGTTGGTGGCCGTCGCGCTCGGCGCCCTGTACGCCGGCCACGGCGAGCCCGGGGGAGTGGACGGATGGGCCCGGCCGCCCGTGGACGGTGTGGGGCCGCCGTGGCGGGACGCCGCCCTGGCCACGGACTTCCTGGGGGAGCCCGTCGGAGCGGCGCTGCTGGTCGGGGCCGCCGTGACGGGCTGTCTGCTGCTTCGGCGGCCTCGCGCGGCGGTGTTCGTCGTCGTCGGCACCGGCACGAGCGTGGGGGCGACGAAGCTGCTCAAGCCCTTGGTGGGCCGCACCATCCACGAGGGGAGCCTGTCCTACCCGAGCGGGCACACCGCCTTCCTCACGGCGTTCGCCCTCGTGGTCGCGCTCGTCGTGACCGGTCTGCTCGGCCTCGGCAGGACGGCCGGCACGCTGCTCGCGCTCACCGCGGCCCTGGCGGCCGGTGCCGCCATGGGCTGGGCGCAGGTGGTCCTCTCCGCGCACTACCTGACGGACACCCTCGGCGGCGCGTGCACCGCGATGGCGGTGGTACCGGCGACCGCGTGGCTGGTCGACCGGGTGGCCGACCGGACGGCCGACCGGGAGGCCCGCCCGATGGCCGGCGCCGGTCGGCGGTAGCGTTCCTGTCGCACCGTCACGCCAGGCGGCGGAACACGGGCTTCACCGGTCGTCCGCCCAGCCACGGGGTGGGATCGGCGGCGTCCAGCGCCTTCCGGTACACCGCGCACGCCTGGGCCACCACGTCGATCGTCCGGTCGATGTCGGCGTCGCTGAGCGCGCCGCTCACCACGAACGACGGGGCCAGCACCCCGCCCGCGAGGAGCCGGCGCAGGAACAGGGTGCGGTACTTCTGCGAGGGCCGCCCGTTCTCGTCGAGGGTGGCGAAGACCAGGTTGCTGGCCCGGCCCCGGACGACGACGTGGTCGCCGACGCCCATGCCGGCCGCGGCCTCCCGGACCCCGGCGGCCAGCCGCTCGCCGAGCGCGTGCAGCCGCGCCGTGACGCCCTCCTCGACGTAGGTGGTCTGCACGGCCATCGCGGCGGCCAGCGAGTGCGTCTCCGCGCCGTGCGTGGTGGACAGCAGGAACACCCGGTCGCCGGAGTGACGCAGCCCGCCCCGCTCCATCAGCTCGCGGCGCCCGGCCAGCGCGGAGACGGCGAACCCGTTGCCCAGCGCCTTGCCGAACGTGGAGAGGTCGGGGACGACGCCGTACAGGCCCTGGGCGCCCGCCTCGGACCAGCGGAAGCCGGTGATCATCTCGTCGAAGACCAGTACGCAGCCGTGCCGGTCGGCCAGCTCGCGCAGGCCGGCGAGGTATCCGGGGGGCGGTTCGGTGTGGGTGGCGGGTTCGAGGATCAGACAGGCGATCTCGTCCTCGTGCCGGGTGAGCAGTTCCTCTGTGGCGGCCAGGTCGCCGTAGGGGAACGCCACCGTGAGTTCGTTGGTCGTCGCCGGAATGCCGGCGGACATCGGTGTGGTGCCGATGAACCAGTCGTCGACGGAGAAGAACGGATGGTCGGCGCAGACGGCGACCCGCGGGCGCCCGGTGGCGGCGCGGGCGAGGCGCACCGCGGCCGTGGTGGCGTCGGAGCCGTTCTTCGCGAACTTCACCATCTCGGCCGTCGGAACCGTGGCCAGGAAGCGTTCCGCGGCCTCGACTTCGATGACGGACGGCCGGACGAAGTTGCTCCCGCGGTCGAGTTCCCGCCGCACCGCCTCGGTCACGCGTGGGTGGGCGTGGCCGAGGCTGACCGATCGCAGGCCGGAGCCGTACTCGATGTAGCGGTTGCCGTCGACGTCCCACACGTGGGCGCCGCGGCCGTGGCTGATGACCGGGGCCAGGTTCTCGGGGTACTGGTCGTCGCCCTTGGCGTAGGTGTGCGCGCCGCCGGGGATCAGGGCGTGCAGTCGCTCGTTCGCCTGCCGCGAGCGGGGCAGCGAGAGGTCTTCGGTGTCCACGGCGTCCTCAACTCTCCCTGCTCTTCAGGACTTCGGCCAGGCTCGGCGCCTCCCGGTCCCGCCGGGACGTCGAGGTGACCGGCAGCGGCCAGTCGATGGCGAGCTCCGGGTCGTCGAAGGCGATCGTCACGTCCTCGGCCGGATCGTGCGGGCGGTCGATCCGGTACGAGGTGTCGGCGGTCTCCGTCAGCGCCTGGAAGCCGTGCGCGCACCCCGCCGGGATGTACACGGTCGCCTGGGTCTCGCCGGACAGTTCGAAGGAGGTCCACGAGCGGTACGTCGGCGAGTCCGGCCGCAGGTCCACGACGACGTCGAAGATCCTCCCGTACGAGCAGCGCACCAGCTTGGCCTCGCCGGCGCCGGAGCGCAGATGCAGTCCGCGCAGCACGCCCCGGACCGAGCGGGACACGCTGTCCTGGACGAAGGCGTCCGGGTCGAGGCCCACCGAGCGGACCACGTCGGCGTCGAAGGTGCGGCAGAAGAAGCCGCGCTCGTCGGCGTACGGCGTCGGCTCGAACAGGTATGCGCCGGCGATCTGCGGCACTTCGGTCGCTTTCATGGAGCCTCCTGGCGTGCGTGGGCGTGGTCGGTCGCCGGGAACAGGGCCTTCGTCAGGGCCGTGAACTGGTCTTCGAGGCGCCGAGCGGCGTCCCGGTTCCGCTCGGCGAGGATCCGCCGCAGCTCCGCCGAGTGCTTCTCCAGCGCCCGGAACTGCTCGAGCAGCCGGTCGGCGTCGACCTCGCGAGCCGGGTGGCAGTACGCGTCCAGGCCCATCCCGGCCATGAGCGCGTCGCTCTTCGCCGCATAGCTGAGTGCGAGCGTCGGTGTGCCGGCCTTCAGCGCGCAGACCAGGTTGTGGTACCGGGTCGCCACCACGGTGTCGGCGGCCGCCGTCTCCTTCATCAGATCGGCCAGCGAAGTCGCCTCGGCGGCGGTGACCAGCGGCGAGTCCACCGCGTCGAGGATCGCGGCGACCACCGTCCCGTCGACCTCGTCGCCGGTGAGCAGCCGGACCCGCCTGCCGTCCTCGACCAGCGCGCGGACGAAGCGCGTCGTCCCGTCGAGGTAGCGCCGGTGGATCTCCTCGGCCCGGGCGCGGTCGTCGTTGCCGCCGTGGAAGGCCATGACACCGACGCAGACGGTGCCCGCGGCCTCGGTGGCCGCGGGTGCCGGCAGGGCGAACGCCAGGTCCGGGTGGACCTCGTCGCGCGTGGTGTCCACGCCCATCGCCCGCATCGCGTCGCGGGACAGGGTGTCCCGGTAGGACCGGTAGGCGGCCAGCCGCGCCGACCAGCGCACCAGGGCCCGGGTCGGCCGGTCGCGGATCGTGTCCGCGCCGACGCCGACCAGCGCGACCCGGGTGCCGAACAGCCGACCGGTCGCGCAGAGCAGGAACAGCGAGTACGGGAAGCCCCACGGCCGCAGCGGCAGGGTGGCCTCCAGGACGCCCATGCCCGGCACGATCACCACGTCGTGCCGGCGCACCCAGGCGGCGGTGCGGACGACGTCGACGAGTTTGCCCAGCCCCTTCGCCGCGACCGAGCCCGCACGCGACGCGGTCCGGTACTCCCCGCGGTACCAGTGCAGCCGCGTCGCGGGGATCCCGTACCGGCGCTCGACGACCTCGGGTCCGCCGCACAGCGCGTCGACGGCCGCCTCCGGGTGGTCCGCGCGGAGGTACCCGAGCACCGCCTCGAGCGACCCGTCGTTGCCGAGGTTGCCGGAGCCGAGCAGGCCGAACACCCCGACGCGGACAGCGGTCACGCCTGCCTCCCCTCGCGGCCGGCGACGAGGGCGTCGACGGAGACACTGAGCCGGGCCGGGTCGACCGGGGCGCGGTCCTCGACCCGCTCGCCGGCGCCCGGCCGGGCGCGGCTGGCCATCCAGGCGGCCAGGTGGCGGTAGCAGGCGCGCCGGTCGGCCGGGGACAGGGGCGCCCGCCGGATCGCCGCCACGAAGCCCCAGACGTACTCGGCGAGCAGCCGGGGCGTCGGGTGCAGCGGGCCCGCCCGGCGCGGGTCCAGGTTGACGCACCGGGAGCGCTTGGACGGGTTCGCCCGCTCGGCGCGGGTGGGGTGGTCGCGGCGGAAGTACAGCAGTTCCGGCACCTGGTGGAAGGGTCCGTGGAGGCCGATCTCGGCGACGAACGTGCGGTCCGCGTGGTGGTAGCTGTCGTGCGGCTTCACCCTGCGCAGCACGTCGGCCCGCATCACCCCGTAGAAGTCGTCGCCGCCGGGCTCGAACAGCATGCTGCGGAAACGCACCGGCGCGTGCGGCGAGTCGGTGGCGAGCGTGTACTCGTACGGGACCTTCACCCGGCCGTCTTCGTCGATGACCGCCTGGTCTGCGTGGGCGAGGATCACGTTTGGCCGCTCGTCCAGCGCCTCCACGCAGCGCCGCAGCAGGTCGCGGGCGTACAGGTCGTCGTGCGAGGCCCACTTGAACAGCTCGCCGCGGCACTCGGTGAACACGTAGTTGTGGTTCGGCGCGGCACCGATGTTGCGGGGCAGCCGGACGTACCGGATGCGCGAGTCCTGCGCGGCGTACTTCCGGCAGATGTCCTGGGTCCCGTCCGTCGAGGCGTTGTCCGAGATGACCAGTTCGAAGTCCTCGTAGGTCTGGCCGAGCAGGGCGTCGAGCGACTCGGCCAGGTACTCCTCGCCGTTGTACACGGGCAGGCCGATGCTCAGCCGGGGCTGGGGGGTCATGGCGTCCTCACTTCGCGGATGGTGTTCTGGTGGTGCTCGCGCAGGGCGGACCGCAGGTGCAGCCACCACACGGCCGAGCCGCAGACGGTCGCGGCGGCGACGCCCCAGGCCGAGCCGACCGTGCCGGCCACGGCCGCCCCGCCGAGGCCGCCGCCGACGTAGCAGGCGGAGGCGAACAGTTGGGCGCGCAGGCTGCGCGGGGCCGCGCCGAGGGCGCGCAGTCCGGCCGCCGCGCCGGTACCGAGGCCGGCGCCCGCGACGCCGAGCGTGACCGGCACGATGAGTTCCGCGGCGCCGCTCCAGACGCCGCCGAGCACGAGCTCGCCGGCCCCGTCCGGCACCAGCAGCAGTGCCCCGCCCCAGAGCAGCGCGGCGACGGCCTGCCCCCCGCCCAGCAGCAGGCAGAACGCGCCGACGCGGTGCGGGGCCTGCCGCAGCACCCGGGCCGTCTCCGCGACGGTGACCAGGGACAGCCCCATCAGCACGGCCATGAACGGGCCGAGCAGGAGTTCGGCGCCCCGGATCACCCCCACCGCGCCGACCCCGACGATCACGCCGAGCCCGTATGCCCGCAGCTGGCCCGCGCCGCTGTTGCTGACGTTCTCGACCAGGTACCGGTAACCGAGGTCGCGGTGCTCGCGCACCCACGCGCGGGCCCGGGCCGGCCGGGGCCGGATGCCGGACTGGAGGCAGCCGTACACCGCGGCCACCGCCGCGGACCCGCCCCAGGCGAGCACGAAGGCGGCCACGCTGCCCACGCGGGCCGCCACCAGCAGGGCCGGGACGAGCGCGACGCCCCACACGAGGTCGTTGACGAACGCCTTCCGCCCGGCGCCGGCGGCGAAGAACGCGAACCGCCACGCGTCCTGGAGCAGCAGCCCCGGCAGTACGACACCGAGGCAGACGAACGCGGAACCGACCTGGCCGCCGACAGCCAGCCCCGCCGCCACGGACGCCGCGCCGAGTGCGGCACCGGCGCCGAGCGCGGCACCGGACGACCGGGCCACCGCCCCGCGCCAGGACGCGTCCGGCACGCCGCTGAAGCGCACCACGAGCGGGTCGGTGGCCAGCCCGCGGGAGACGTTGAGCACCACGCCGTAGGTCACCCAGGCGAGGCTGAACACGCCGAACGCGGTGACCCCCAGCGAGCGGGCCACATAGACGCCCACCGCGAAGTTGCTGATGCTGGACGCCGCCTGGTCGGCCAGCCCCCAGGACAGCCGCCCGAGGACGGCCCGCCCGGCGGCCGAGGCTCTCGGCCTCGTCTTCTCCCCCTCGGTGGTCATCTGCGTCATGCCTTGATCAGCCCGGCCCCGCGCAGGGCGTCGGCCGCGGCGGCGACGGTGTCGAACGGCAGCCCGGACCGCTCGGCGACGTCCAGCAGACTGTGCTCTCCGTCGGAGAGGTTGAGCACCCAGAGCATGGCCATCTGGGCCTGCTTGGTGTCGCTGCGGCCGCCGAGCGCGTCGTACAGCCCCCTTCGGCCCAACTGCGGTTCGCCGTAAGGGCTCAGGTTGACGTACCGCCGGTTGCGGTCGAGGACCGCGAACGCCTCGCGGCAGACCGCGAGGGTGTCCGCCATCGCCTCCGGGGAGACGAAGTCCAGGTTGTCCGCCGAGGTGTGGTACTCGGGATAGCCCGCGTACGGGGTCCGGGTGAGCGAGCCCACGCCGAGGTCGAACCCGGGCGAGCAGTACTGCCGCTCGTCGTAGCCGTACGGCGTGAACTCGGCGACGCGGTGCGGGCGTTCGGAGGCGGCCAGTACATGCCGCATCACCCGGTCGATCTCCGCGTCGCCACGCCTGCTCCGCTTGTACGTCAACGAGCCCCGGTCGCCCGCGCAGGCCAGCACCAGACCGTGCTTGACCCGCTCGACCCTCTCCGCGTTGCGCGCCAGCCAGGTGATCGCCCCGATGGTGCCCGGCGCGAAGATGAACCGGTAGGTGTAGTACGGCGTTTGCCGGGCCAGCTCCCGGGCCAGGAACGTCGCCACCGCCACGCCGGCCATGTTGTCGTTGGCCAGCGACGGGTGGCAGACGTGACAGGAGACGATCACCTCGTCCGGGACCTGCCCGGGGACCACGTGCTCGGCGTAGGTGAGGTGGCCGTCCGCGAGTGTGGAGTCGACGCACACCTCGTACTCGCCGTCCGGCAGCGCGTCCAGGGTCTCCTGGGCCAGGCAGAACCCCCACTCCGGCTTGTAGTAGCTGGTGCGGTACGGCACCCAGGACGGGTGCTCCGGCAGGGTGTGCAGATGCGCGCGGAGCTCGGACAGGGGCATGGTCCTCGACACCGGCACGCTGTAGCCCAGCACGTGCAGACTGGACGCGGCGAAGTCGACGACCCGGCGGCCGGCGGAGTCCGCGATGTACGCGTCCCGGATGTTCCACTCCTGCGGCACCGTCCAGTCCAGCACCTGCGTCCCGGTCGGCACCTCGTGCCTGTGCAGCGGGATGTACTCGCCGACGATGTCCAGGGTGGCGCGCACACCGTCGCCGGTGATGCTCCGGCACAGCGGGTACAGCCGCTCCACCAGCGAGTACATCTCCTCGCCGACCGTGGTCACCGGCGCCACCGCAGGGTGTCGTCGACATTGCCGGCGTCGGACGCCGCGCGCAGCACGGCCAGCCGGGTGAAGCGCCGCTCGAAGTCCTCCCGGGTCAGACCGTGTCGCCGGTAGGCGTCGGCGAGTTCGAGCGCGCCCTGCTTCACCGTCCACTCGCAGTCGAAGCCGGGGATCGCGGCACGGAACCGGGAGAAGTCCACCCGGTACGAACGGGGGTCGGCACCGGTCTCCCCGGTGATCACCACCTTCGATCCCGACACCGCCGCGGCGACCTGCTCGGCGATCTCGGCGACCGTGACGTTGTTGATCTCGCTGCCGATGTTGAAGGCCCGGTCGTGCACCGCCTCCCGCGGCGCGACCAGCGCGGCCGAGAAGGCCCGTGCGATGTCGGCGGCGTGCACCAGCGGGCGCCACGGGGTGCCGTCGGAGAGCACGAGCACCTCGCCGGACAGCAGCGCGTGACCCACCAGGTTGTTCAGCACGATGTCGGCACGCAGCCGGGGCGAGAAGCCGAAGGCGGTGGCGTTGCGCATGTACACCGGGGTGAAGTCGCCGTCCGCCAGGGCGTGCAGATCGTCCTCGACGCGCACCTTGGACTCGGCGTACGGCGTCACCGGGCGCAGCGGGGCGTCCTCGGTCACCAGGTCGTCGCCGCCAGCGGCACCGTAGACCGAGCAGGTCGACGCGTACAGGAAGCGCCGCACGCCGGCGTCGCGGGCCAGCCGGGCCAGGCGTACGGACGCGTGGTGGTTGATGTCGTAGGTGAGTTCCGGCGCCAGCGATCCCAGCGGGTCGTTGGAGAGCGCGGCCAGGTGGATCACGGCGTCGACCCCGGCCACGTGGTCCGCGGTGACGTCGCGCAGGTCCACCCGGTGCCCCGACGGGTCGGCGGGCGTCGGGCCCAGCACGCAGTCGGAGAACAGGCCGGAGTCGAGCCCGACGACCTCGTGCCCGGCGGCGGCGAGGACCGGGGCCATCACGGTGCCCAGGTAGCCCAGGTGTCCGGTCAGCAGTACGCGCAAGGTTCATTCCCCCAGGTCGAGAGTGAGTTTGGTGACGGCGAACGCCTCGGCGTAGCGCTCGTGGCATTCGATTCCGCGGATCCGCGCGAGACCGAGGAATGCCTCCCGGTCGTACCAGGGCCGGTGCCGCTGCGAGGGGTAGTGCTCCTGGAGCAGCCGCACCTTCCGTTCGGCGATCTCCGGTGACAGCGGCTGGTACGCGGTCGGACGGCCGAGGTCGCCGTCCCACTTGACGATCTCGTAGCCGAGCACGAGGTGGTCGCGGAACGCCGTGGGGATCAGTCGCGCCAGGCCGCGGTGGTCCTGGTGCGCGTCGTCGGTGCGCGGCGCCAGCACGAGATCCGGATCGGTCCGCTCGCGCAGTTCCTCGACCGCGGACTTGGCCTCCTCCCAGTGCGCGGGGAGCCGGCCGTCCGGCAGCTTGTGCACGGTCAGCCGCAGATCGGCGCCCGGACAGAACGCGGTGAGCGCGGCCCGCTCCTCCTGCTCGCGTTCACCGCCGCCGCCGGAGAGCACCAGCGCGTCGACGCGGACACCCGGCCGCGCGAGGCACAGCGTCAGCAGCGTGCCGCCGGCGCCGATGGCGATGTCGTCGCAGTGCGCGCCCACCGCGACGATCCTCCCCGGGCGCCCCGCCCCGAGCCGGATCACGCGCTCACCCCCGCGCCGTCCCGCTCCCACACGGCCCACGGGCGCTCGCCCCGGGCGTAGGCGGCGTCCAGCGCGGCCCGTTCCTTCACGGTGTCGGTGGGCTTCCAGAAGCCGCGGTGCTGGTGCGCCACCAGCCGTCCGCGCTTGGCCAGTTGGGCGCAACCGTCGGCGACCAGGTCCCCGTTCTCCGGTATGTGGTCGAAGACCTCCTGGCGGAGCACGAAGTAGCCGCCGTTCTCCCACAGCGGCATGTCGCTCACCGCGGTGATGCCGCCCACCAGTCCGTCCTCGCCCAGGTCCACGCAGTGGAACGAGGACTGCGGCGGCACCACCATCATCGAGGCGCCGGCGTCGCGCCGGGCGAAGTTCTCGATCATCTCCGGCAGCGGGGCGTCGGTGAGCACGTCCGCGTAGTTGGCGAGGAACATCTCGTCGCCGTCCAGATGGTGCCGCACCCGGCGCAGCCGCTCCCCGATCGGTGACTCGATGCCGGTCTGCGCGAACGTGATCGTCCAGTCCGAGATGTCGGTGGACAGCAGCTCGGTCCGCCCGCCCCGCAGCACGAAGTCGTTGGACGTCGTCTCCTCGTAGGTGAGGAAGAAGTTCTTGATGTGGTGGGCGCCGTAGCCGAGGCACAGGATGAACTCCTTGTGCCCGAAGTGCGCGTAGTAGCGCATGACGTGCCAGATCAGCGGTCGCGGCCCGACCATCGCCATCGGCTTGGGCACGTCGTCCGCGGCGCCGCTCCGCATCCGCATTCCGTAACCGCCGCAGAACAGGACGACCTTCATCGCTTGACCTCGACAATGCTCAGTTCCGGGATGGGGAAGACCAGGCGGCCACCCCACTCGTGCACGTAGGAGAGCTGCTCGACCAGCTCGGTCCGCAGGTTCCACGGGAGGACGAGGACGTAGTCCGGTTTGTCGGCGGCGATCCGCTCGGGCGGCAGGATCGGGATGCGGGTGCCCGGGGTGAACCTGCCGTGCTTGTAGGGGTTGCGGTCGACCGTGTACGCGAGCAGGTCGGGCCTGATGCCACAGTGGTTGAGCAGGGTGTTGCCCTTGCCGGGGGCGCCGTAGCCGACGACGGTCTCGCCGCGCTCGGCCGCCCCGATGAGGAACTTGAGGAGGTCCCGGCGCACCTTGGCCACCCGGTCGGAGAACTCGGTGTACCCGGACAGGTCCTGGAGCCCGGCGGCCTTCTCCCGGTCCAGCACCTCGGCCACCCGCCGGGTCGGCTCGCCGGCCACCTCGGCGGGCCGGGCCCACAGCCGGATGGAGCCGCCGTGCGTCGGCAGCAGCTCGACGTCCACGAGGGCGAGTCCGCCGCTCGCGAGGGCTCGGATCGCGGACGCGACCGTGTAGTACTGGAAGTGCTCGTGGTAGATCGTGTCGTACTGGTTCCGCTCGATCAGGGTCAGCAGGTGCTGCACCTCGATGGAGACCCAGCCGTCGTCGGCGACCAGGGCGCGCAGGCCCTGGGTGAACCCGACGACGTCGGGGATGTGCGCGTACACGTTGTTGGCCACGACCAGGTCCGCCGGGCCGTGCTCGGCGCGGACGGCCGAGCCGGTGTCCGGGCTCAGGAACTCCGTGAGCGTCGGTACACCCGCGTCCCGCGCCGCGGCGCCGACGTTCACCGACGGCTCGATGCCGAGGCAGCGGATCCCCCGGTCCACCACGTGCTTCAGCAGATACCCGTCGTTGCTCGCGACCTCGACCACGAAGCCGTCGGCGCCGAGACCCACCCGCTGGACGGCGTCGGCGACGAACGTGCGCGCGTGCTCCACCCACGAGGTCGAGTACGAGGAGAAGTACGCGTACTCCTTGAACGTCTCCTCCGGGGTGATCAGCGGAGGTATCTGCGCCAGCCGGCAGTCGGTGCAGACCCGCAGGTGCAGCGGGTACGCCGGCTCCGGCAGGTCCAGTTGGTCCGCGGCGAGAAAGCTCTCACACGGCGGTGTCGCCCCCAGATCGACGACGCTCGCCAGCGTCTCCGAGCCGCAGAGTCGGCATCGTGTCATCTCCTGCCCCCCATTCGTTCCGACCGACCCGCGATCGCGGAGCGGTACTCCTCCACCAGGCGCTCCAGCCCGACGGCCGGGCTGAAGTCCTGCTCGTAACGGCGCCGGGCCGCCCGGCCCATCTCCCGGTTGCGGGCCGGATCGGCCGTGATCCGGCGGATGCCGGACCCGAGCGAGGCGGGATCGCCCGGCCGGTGCAGCAGCCCGGTCACCCCGTCCTCGACGAGTTCGACGAAGGCGCCGTGACCGGCGGCGACGGACGGGACCCCCGCCGCCATCGCCTCCACGACCACCAGGCCGAACGTCTCCATGGACACCGAGGGAGCCACCACGGCGACCGACCGCGCGACGGCCTGCCGGACCTGCGCCGGGTCGTACAGACCGACGTACCGCACGTCGTCCCGGCCCGCCGCCCACGCGGTCACCTCCCCCTCCAGTGGCCCCGCGCCGGCGAGCACGAGCGGCACGCCCACCCCGCCGTCCGCGGCGAGCTCGTCCCAGGCGGCCATGAGCAGCCGCACGCCCTTGGCGTCCGCGAGCCGGCCGAGGAAGAGCAACTGCTCGCCGTCGCCCTCCCGGAAGGACCCCGGGTCGGGCACGAAGTTGTGCTTCACCGCCAGCAGTTCGGCCGGCATGCCGGACCGCACCAGGACATCGCGCTGCGCCGCCGAGATGCAGAAGAACCGCTCCACGCCGGACCACCACCGCCGCCGGTTGACCGACAGGCTGACCGCGAGCGGTACCGTCGCCAGCCGGGAGTTCCGGTAGCAGCCGTGCCGGACGGCGGGCAGCGACGCCTTCGTCCCGACGCACTCGGTGCACAGCCGGCCGTCCCGGTGCAGCGTGCCGGGCGGGCAGACCTGGGTGTAGTTGTGCAGCGTGGCGACGACGGGCACCCCGGCGTCCGCGCAGGCCGCCAGTACCGCGGGCGACAGCAGCGGGAAGACGTTGTGGACGTGCACCACGTCCGGCCGCTCGGTACGCAGCAGGGCGGTGAGCTCCGTGCGGACCGCCGGGTTCCACGGCACCAGGAGCGGCACCGCGGCCTTGCCCAGCAGGGACCGGGCGGCGATGTCGTCGCTGCGCCGCTCGAACACCTCGACCCGGTGGCCTGCCGCGCGCAGCAGCCCCACCTCCTGGTCGACGACCATGTTCTCCCCGCTCGGCTGCGCCGAGGAGTAGCGGTTGTGCACCACGAGGACGTGCATGCGTGAGGTCACCTCCGGTCCCGGGCCCAGCGCGGGACACGTCGTCGAGGAACTGCGGGCGTGGTGGGGGGCGCCGCCGCGGCGGGTGCCGCCAGCAGCGAGGCGGCCAGGGCCAGATGGAGCAGATACGGCGAGGCGTCGCCCAGCCCGGCCTCGGTGTACGACGAGATCGCGACATAGCTGATCAGGAAGATCGCGCAGGCCCTCGGCAGCGACGGCGGCCGCAGCAGCGCGACACCGCCCAGCACGACGACGAACGCCGCCACGACGGTGACGCCGGTCAGACCCTGCTCGTGGTAGACGGCCAGCCAGCTGTTGTCGATGGGCAGCCCGTCGAACGACTTGTCGCCGAGGCCCATGCCGAACAACGTCTCCGTGGTCGTCCGGGGTGCCGCCAGCAGGGCGTCCCAGACCTTGGCCCGGCCGGTGAGGCTGGTGAAGTTCTCCTCGGTCTGACCGCGCAGGAACCACGCCCGCAGCGCGGAGGCGAACCCCACCGCGGCCACCGTGGCGACGAGCACCGCCCAGGCGAAGAACTTGCGGGCGGCGGCGCTGGTCAGGACGAGCGAGCCGATCGCCAGCGCCAGCCCGACGAGCAGGCCCACCGTGGCCGTCCGGGTGTGGGTCATCGCGAGGACGACGAGGGAGGGCACGATGACCACCGCCGCACTCGCCCGGTCGGTCCGGCGGCCCATCAGGAGCAGCACCGTGAGCCCGGTGATCACCGCGGAGTACTGGCCGATCTGCGGCGGGGTCAACGGCCACAACGCGCCGACCAGCCGCCCGCCGTAGAGCTCGGGCATGGCCGCGCCCGGCGAGATGGCCAGGCCGGCCACCGCCGATCCGAGCACCGCGAAGTACATCCGGATGTGGTGCCGGACGAACGTCAGACCGCCGTCCCACCAGCGGGTGAGCAGCCACAGCGTGGCGACGAAGACCGTCAGCCGGGCGCAGCGGAACAGCGCGCCGGCCCCGGACTCCGGGTCCGCGCTGGAGATCACGCTCGGCACCAGCAGCAGGGTGAGCAGGAACACGAAGGCGCTGGCCCTGACGCGCAGGGGGCGATTGAGCACGAGTGCCAGCGCGAACGCGGCGACCAGCGCGCCCATGGTGACCAACTGGATGAGGGAGCGGGGCAGCGGGACGATGGTCTCCGCCCCCGTGGAGCCCAGCGTGTTGAGGCCCAGCAGCGCCCAGACGATCCCGACCGCCCTCGGTGTGCCGGCGGGCCGAGGTTCGGCGCCGGGCCGCTTGCCCGCCGTGTCCGGTCCGCCCGGCGGACCACCCCGCCCCAGGGTCCCGCCCATCTCAACCACCGGCCCGTGGGCGGAAGGTGCTGCCCTCGTCCTGCCGGTACGGCGTGTCCTGCCACTGCCCGGCGTCGAGCACCCGGCTCGGGTCCTGGACGACGAACTTCCAGGCGCCGAGGTAGGTGTTGTCGTGCCAGCGGTTGTGCTGTTCGAGGGTGATCGCCTCCGCCACCCCTGTGCCCTTGTACGGCGACCAGTCCGGGTAGGTGCCGTAGTTGGCCAGCACCGCCATGCGGTCGCACCTCGCCGTGCAGTCGACGACGGACTTGTCCAGCACGAAGCGGTTGTCGTGGATGTCCACCCGCTGGGTCTTCCACCGGCAGTCGGAGCGGAGTGGCGCGGTGGCGATCGCCGGCTGTGCGCAGCGGTCGGTGTCCTTCACCAGCAACGTGCAGTCGCCGGAGGAGGTGTTGGCCGGGCTGTTGCAGAACCGGTCGGCGTTCTCCCACAGGGTGATGCCGTTCCAGTTGTTCTCCAGCACGTTCCGGTGGACCTCGATCCTGTCCGTGCGCGCCGGCACCCGTGGCTCACCGCCGGCCTCGGACAGGTAGACGGTCGCGAACGGGAAGGGGTCGCCGCGCTCGGCGGACCCGCGGCCCTCGACCCAGTTGTTCCGCCGGATCAGGTTGTCCCGGATGACCGCGTTGTAACTGATCTCGTAGATCAGCGCGGCGCCGTCGTTGGCCTCGATCACGTTGTTCTCGATGCGGAAGTCGTTGTTGTTGGTGTCCGCCCACAACCCGGTCCCGCGGTTGTCGTGCACCCAGTTGCCGCGTACGTCCGCGCCGTCGACGGCCCAGAACTTGGCGCCCCCCGTGCAGCCGCAGCCCGGCTTGCGCTTCTCCCAGTCGTCCGTGTTGTTGTCCACGATCTCGTTGCCCTCGACCAGCAGGCCGCGGATGCCGTCGGCCTTGTAGGCGTTCAGGCCGTACTGACCGTTGCCGCGCAGGCAGTTGGCGCGGATCTGCTGGCGGTTGCCGGCCATCATCCCGGCACCCGAGTTGTACTGGATCCTCGCGTGCTCGATCACCCACCCGTCGGCCGAACCGTTGTTGACCACGCCCTCGTCGTGCGGAGCGACGAAGTGCTGCACCGTCAGGTGGCGGATGGTGACGTCGCGGGCGCTGCCGCCGAACGCGTACTGGTTGGTCTTCCGGCCGTCGAGCACCGCTCCCGGCGCGCCCAGGTAGCGGTTCCCCTCCTTGGGGATCACCTGGGCGTAGCGCGCCGGTTCGAGCCTGTGCTTGCCCGGCCGCAGCCAGAACGTGGTGTTCGGAGGGCTGCTCTCGGTCTTCGCGGCCAGGTCGCCGACCACCGCGGGGTCGACCGTCACCGCGCCCGCGGGCGCCTTCGCCGGCCCGGCCGCGGGCGCGGCGCACACCCGGGCCACAGGCGAGGACGGCGCACCGGACGTGGACGGTGAAGCGGTCGGCCCCGGCCGTGCGTCCGGCGTGCTCGTACAGCCGGTCGCCGCCAGCAGAGCCAGCGCCAGCGGTGCCGCCGGTAACGCCCGGTGCCGCCACTTGATCCCCACGCTTTCCCTTCCCCCTAGCCGTGGAACCCGAGCACGGTGGTGAACCCCTCCGCGCCGTCGGTGAAGCCGGTGCCCACCAGCGTCGTGGCGGGTTCCTTGCGCCCGAAGCCGGCGGAGTACCAGCCCAGCGGCGGGTCGCTCTCGCCGCGATGCGCCCGCCAGGACAGCTGTGCGGGAAGGTCGAGCACCGCGGAGCGGTCCGCGCCGTCCCGGGTCCAGGTGAGCCGTGCCCGGCTGCCCGTCAGGTCCGCGGTGATCGCCGGGCCGAGGTGGAACGCCAGGCGTACGGCCCGGCGCGGGCCGCCGCGCACCTCGTCGACGATCCTCAACTCCCCGCTCGCGGCCGTCAGCTCGACCTGGCGGCGGTGCACGGAGGGCCGGTAGCCGTCGTGCTCGGCACACCAGCGGGCCGTCCCCCCGTCGGCGGTGTCCGCGACCAGGACGCGGCTCTCGGCATGCCGGGTCCACAGGAACGGGCCGCCGGAGACGGACTGGTCGGCGCCGTCCAGTTGCAGGGTGTTGTGGCCGAGGGTCGACCGGAAGTACTGCCGCCACTCGGGCTGCCCGTGGTAGCAGAACGTCCCCGGGTCGGCGAGCACATCGACCCCGTCGTGCCGGACCTCCACGGACAGCGCGTCGGCGTGGCCGTGCGCGGCGATGGACAGGAATCCGTGCGGGCCGCCGTCGCAGCGGCACCAGATCTCCCCAGGGCCGCGCAGGATGGTGAGCCCCGCGTCGGCGAAGTGGCCCGGCCGGCTCTCCGGGCGGGTCACGGCCGGTTCGGTGTGCTTGACGAGCGCGGCCAGCAGCGGGGTGCGCACATCGGTGCCGGTCACCTCCGGCCACCAGCCGAGCCGGCCGAAGACGGCGTCCCCGGTGGCCAGCAGGGAGGCCCAGCGGTCGGTGCCCGCGCCGTCCACGACCAGACCGTGCCCGTCGTCCGCGTCGCCCTGGCGCGGCGGCCGCAGCCGGCCGTCCACGACGGCCGCGAGGGCGTCGGTCATCCGCAGCAGCACCAGCCGGACCGACGCGGGGACCGGCACGCCGGCGGCATCCGCCTCGGCCAGCGCGGCCAGGCCGAGCTCCAGCACCAGTCCGTGGTACTCGGTGGCCAGTTCGCGGTTGAGACCGGAGGGGAAGGTGTTGCCGCGCAGATGCCGCTCCAGCGACCGCAGCGCGTCGGCCCGCCAGTGCGCCGAGGAGGGGAACCACCCGAACGCGCAGGCCGCGGCGAACTGCCCGGCCGCCTCGGCGATGACGTGGTTGTTCGCCGAGGACCCCCGGCTGGGGAACGCGGCCAGCCAGCGCTGGTGGTGCCAGATCTGGTTCACCGCCACCGGGTTGCCCTCGAACAGCCCGGCCGCGCCCGGCCAGCCGTCGAGCAGCCGGCGGACCCACACCCACGACAGCAGCCGGATGCCCAGCTCGATGCCGCTGACCCAGTGCACGCCGAGCAGCGGGGGGTTGACCGCCCACCACGACCGCAGGTGCGCGGCCACGCGCTCGGCGTACCGCTCGTCCCCGGTGATCGCGTAGGCGGCGGCGAGCCGGGTGAGGTACTGGTGCCGGGACGGCTCCCAGATCTGCTTGATGTCCCCGACCGCGTCCTCGTTCCGGTACGGCACGTCGAAGGCGTAGCCCGCCGGGGCCCGGCGCCCGGTCTTCGGGTCGTACCACCAGTCCGGTTCGGCCAGGTCGTCGCGGACCACCCCGAAGTACTCGGCGTGCCCGTCCATCAGCCGGTCCGCCTCGGCGACGAGCCGCTTCGCGGCGTCCGGGGGGATCGCGTCGATCGTCCCGGCGGGCAGCACCGCCGTGAACCGGGCGCCGGGCACGCTCGGGCCCTGCGGCGGCCGCACCGACCGCCACCGGCGCCTGCGTACCGCGTCGCCCACCCGGCCGCCGACCTCCCGCGGCCCCATCCGGGACAGCCGCCGCAGGTACCAGCCCGCGCTCATGGTCATCGCGCCCCCGCCAGCGTCACCGGCGCGCCGGCGGCCAGACCGGTCCGCACGGCCAGGGTGGCCGACGTGGTGGCGACCAGCGACTGAAGCGGCACCGGCATTGGCCCGCCGGTCCGCACGGCCTTGACGAACGCGGCCAGTTCGGCGTTCTGGCCCTTGTCCCGGGCCTTGGGCAGCCGCGAACTCACCCACCGCTTACTGCCGTAGACCGAAGCCCGGACGAAGTCGTCGAGCCGCAGCGCGCGACCGTCCGCGACCAGGTCCACCGTCTCCTTGGGGAAGGCGGCCGGGCCGCTGGTGACGTAGCCGATGGTGGCGGTGGACCCGTCCGGGTAGCGCAGTACGACCTGGAGGTCCTCGTTGCCGGGCGTGGCGGTCGCGTACACCGAGACCGGGTCGGCGTCGAGCAGCCAGCTCGCCGTGTCGATGAAGTGCCCTCCCTCGCCGGCGAACCGCGAGCCCTCGGTGCCCTGTCGCAGGTACCAGCTGCCGTGGTCGAGCCGGCCCGCGTTGACGAGGTAGCGCAGGTTCGCCGGACCGCTCCGGGCGCCGAACCGCTGTTTGGCCTCCCGCAGCAGCGGCGCGAACCGGCGGTTGAAGCCCACCTGGAGCCGGTCGTTGCCGGACTCCTCGACCGCCGCGAGCACACTGGCCAGCTCGTCCTCGCTGAGGGCGAGCGGCTTTTCCACGAAGACCGCCTTGCCGGCCAGCAGCGCCTTTCGGGTCAGGTCGGCGTGCGAGCTGTGCCGGGTGACCACGAACACCGCGTCGACGGACTCGTCGCCGAGCACGGAGTCGAGATCGGTGGTCGCCTCGGCGAAGCCGAACTTGCGCTGCGCGTTGGCCGCGGACAGCGCCGTCGTGGTGACGACCGTGGACAACTCGACGCCGTCGCGCTGGGCCAGGTGCGGCAGCAGCATCGACGTCGCGTAGTTCCCCGCGCCGACGAACGCGAGCCGCACCGGCGTCCTGGCCGCCCGGACCGGTCTCGGCTTCGCACTCACGGCGGGCACCGCGACCGAGGGGGCGGCATCCTCCGCTTCCCCCGCCTGCTCGGGGTACCGGAACAGCACGGCCACGGCCTTCAAGTCACCGTCCTTCAGGCGCCCGTACGTCTCGACGGCGTCGTCGAAGTCGGCGACGTGGGAGACCAGGGGCTCCACGTCGACGCTGCCGCGGGCGAGGAGATCGAGGAAGCACGCCAGGTTGCGGCGCTCGGTCCAGCGGACGTAGCCGATCGGGTAGTCCCGCCCCTCCAGCTCGTACTCCGGGTCGTAGCGCCCGGGGCCGTAACTGCGGGAGAACCGGACGTCGAGTTCCTTCTCGTAGTACGCGTTCCACGGCAGGTCCAGCCGGCACTTGCCGATGTCGACGACCCGGCCGCGGTCCCGGCTCAGCTTGGCGGCCAGTTCGACGGGCTGGTTGCTGCCACCGCCGGCGGCCAGATACACCTGGTCCACCCCATGGCCGTCGGTGAGCTCGGCGACGGCGGTCTCCACGGCCGCGGACGCCGGATCCCCGCAGGCCGCGGCGCCCAGGCGCTCGGCGAGCTCGCAGCGCGCCGGGTCGGGGTCGGCGCCGACGACGCGGACCCCCGAGGCGGCGAGCAGCTGCACGACCAACTGCCCGATCAGGCCGAGGCCGATGACCAGCGCCACTTCGCCGAGCTGTGACTCGCCCTGGCGGACGCCCTGCAAAGCGATCGACCCGACGGTGCCGAAGGCCGCGTGCCGCGGTGCGAGGCCCTCGGGCACCCGGGCGTAGAGGTTCTTCGGCACCCAGTTCAGCTCGGCGTGCAGCGCGTGCTCGTTGCCGGCGCAGGCCACGAGGTCGCCGACCTTCACATCGTCGATCCCGGCGCCGACCTGCTCGACCACCCCGCACAGCGAGTAGCCCAGCGGCGTGTAGGAGTCCAGCTTGCCCATCACCTTGCGGTAGGTGGCGGGCACCCCGTTCGTGGCCACGCTCTGCATCACCTTGGCCACCTGGTCCGGCCGGGAGCGGGCCTTGCCCAGCATCGACATGCCGGCCTCGGACACCTTCATCAGCTCGGTCCCGGTGGAGATCAGCGAGTAGGCGCTGCGGACCAGCACACCGCCCGGCTTGCACCCCGGCACCGGCACGTCGAGCACCGCCAGCTCGCCGCTCTTGTAGTTCTGTACAACCTGCTTCACCCGAACTCCTCTGAATTCCTAAGCCGTCAACCGAGTGCTCTGGCCGGACCCAGAGGTCGCGTCGCGATACCAGTACTCGAGGGTCAGCACATGCCACAGATGCTTGGAGAAGTCCCGGTGCCCGGCGGCGTCCTCGGCGACCATCCGCGCCAGCGCGTCGCGGCGCAGGAACCCGGACTCGACGAGCACGCCGTCGTGCACCACCTCGCGCACCAGCGGCGCCAGGTCCCGGCTCATCCAGGCGCGCAGCGGGGCGCTGAACAGCCCCTTGGGCCGGTACACGATCTCCCGGGGCAGGACCGAGGTGGCCGCCTCCTTGAGGACGGCCTTGCCCTGCCGTCCGACGATCTTCCGGTCGCCGGGCACGGCGAACGCCGCCCGCACCACCTCGACGTCCACGTACGGCACCCGCACCTCGGTCGACGCGGCCATGCTGGAGCGGTCCGTGTAGGCGAGGTTGAGGCCAGGCAGGAACATCCGGGCGTCGCCCAGGCACATGCGGTTGACGAAGTCGTCGAGGTCGTTGTCCCGGTAGACGTCCGCGTGCTCGGTCAGCACGTCGTCGACCGCCCCGGCCAGGTCCGGATCGATCAGGGCGAGCAGCTCGTCCCGGTCGTACATGGTGTAACTGCGCCGGAAGGCGGTCTCCTCCGGCAGCTCGGCGAAGGAGAGGAACCGCTTCGCGAAGCGCACCGACCGGTACCCGCGGCGGGACGTGGCGACCGGCAGCCGGTCCACGACCCCGGACACCCCGCGGCGCAGGGGACGCGGGACCCGCTGGTAGCGCAGCGCGAGCACGTTGGCCAGGTGCTTGCGGTACCCGGCGAACAGCTCGTCGGCACCCATGCCCGAGAGCATCACCTTGACCCCGGCCTCCCGCGCGGCCGAGCAGATCAGGAACGTGTTGATCGCGGCGGGATCGCCGATCGGCTCGTCCAGGTGGTACGTCATCCGCGGCAGCAGGTCCAGCACGTCCGGAGCGATCTCGATCTCCCGCAGATCGACGCCGAACCGCTCGGCCACCTGCCGGGCGTAGCGCAGGTCGTCCGGCATCGCCTCGAACTTCGCGTCCTCGGCGCGGAACCCGATGGTGTAGGCGGAGATCCCCGGCCGGTCGCGGGCCGCCAGCGCGGTCAGATAGCTGGAGTCCAGCCCGCCGGAGAGGAAGGTGGCCACGGGGACGTCGGAGAGCAGGTGCCGCCGGGTCGACTCCTCGACGACGGCGGCCAGGTCGGGCCCCTCACCGCTGCGGGCCCGCTCCCGGCCCTCGGCCGCGACGTCCCGCAGGTTCCAGAACCGGCCGCGCTCCACCCGGCCGTCGGGCCGGCACCTCAGCCAGCTCCCCGGCGGCAGCTTCTCCGCCTCGCGGAACGCGCACCGGGAGTCCGGCACCCAGTAGTACAGCAGCGAGGCCACCAGCGCCGCGTGGTCCACCTCCAGCGGGCCGCCGGTCGCGGCGGCGAGCGCCTTGAGCTCGGAGGCGAACACCATGCCCTCGCCGCGCCGGAGCAGGAACAGCGGCTTGATGCCGAGCTGGTCGCGGGCGAGCACCAGCTCCCCGGTGCGCTCGTCGAAGATCCCGAACGCGAACATGCCGCGCAGCCGGGGCAGACAGTCCGTGCCCCAGCGCCGCCAGGCCTCCAGCAGCACCTCGGTGTCGGAGGTACCGCGGAACCGCACCCCGGCGGCCGTCAACTCGGCCCGCAGCTCGGGGGCGTTGTACAGCTCGCCGTTGTACGTCAGGACGAGACCGCCCGACACCATCGGCTGGGCGCCGGTCCCGGACAGGTCGATGATGGCCAGCCGCCGGTGCCCGAGGTGCACTTCCCCGTCACCGGCGGGGTGACTGTACCGGCCCGCCCCGTCCGGGCCGCGGTGGGCGAGGGCATCGGTGAGCCGGTCGGTCACGACCTTCCCGTCCGGCCACCGGTATGTGCCTGCGATGCCACACATGTCCTACCGTGCCTCCTGGTCGCTGTCCGGGACCCGTGCCGCCGCCATCGGCAGCCGCTCCGCCCGCCGCCCGTCCGTCCCGTTCCGCCGGGCCGGCCGCTCGTTCCGGCCGCGCGGCGCGGTGTACGGCCCGTCCCACAGCGTGCCGTCGGTCCGGTCACGCGGATCGGGGTCGATCAGCACCACACCGGTCACCTCGATGTGCTGGTCCGCGAGCTGCCGCGCCACGGTGTGCAGCCACGCCGCGCTGCCGTGCCCGGCCCGCACGACGAGCACGGCCCGGGTGCCGAGGTAGCGGAGGTCGGTCCACGCGGTGCCGGGCGCCACCGAGCCGACGCCGAGCCGGCGCTCCTGGGGCGACACGTCCTCGGCGCGCTCCCCGCCGACCACGGTCGGGTCCCCCGGCCGCGGGCGGCGGCCGGCGAGCCGCGACCCCGGCAGACCGTCGACGACGACCACCGGCCCGTCCTCCGCCAGTGACCGGGCGACGTCCAGGGCGATCACGCTCGTGCTGCGCGCACAGCCCAGTTCCAGCAGTGACACCGGTTCCGTGGAGCCGCGCACGGTGCGGGCCAGGGACACGGTGAGCCGTTCGCGTGCCGCCCGGACCCGTCGGCGCTGCCACCTCCCGGCCGGCCGGGGCGAGCGGGGCAGCTCCGCGACGACCGAGGCGCCGAGGTTCGCCGCGATCTCCCGGCGCAGCACGGGGCGGTCCGCCACCACCGCGCCGACCGCGGCCACCGCGAGCCCGAGGGCGAGCCCGAGGACGAGCCCGATCGCGGCGTCGGTGGCCACGGTCCTGGGCAGGGAGTGCCGCACCGGGCGCGGCGCGTCCACGATCTGGGTGCCGGCGACGAGCCGGGGCGTGCCCATGCGCGCCTCCGCGGCACGCTGGTCGAAGTCGGCGATGCGCGAGGTGAGTTCGGCCCGGCGGGAGAACAGCGACTCGAGGTCGGCCGACGCCGTCGGGTCGGTCTCCGGCGGTCCGTCCCCGATCGACTTGTTGACCTGGGCGAGTTCCTTCCGCATACGGTCACGCTGGTCGAGCAGGCTCTTCGCCTCGGCGTTCGCGGCCTCCTGTATCCGCCGCACATGGTCCGCGACGAACGCGTCGGCCAGCGCCTCGGCGCGGGCCACCGCCTCCGCGTCGCTGTCGCCCGTCACCTCGATCTGGAGCAGGTTGTTGGTCAGACCGGTGCCCCGGTAGTCCCGCATGAAGTCCTCGGGGCTCTCCGGGGAGTCGAGGGACCGCAGGGCCCGGTCGGCGATCCGTGTGGTCTGCAACAGCGCGACATCGGTGCGGATCAGCGTTCCGGTGTCGTTCGGCTGGTCCTCCTGATGCGCGACCAGCACCTTGGTCACCGCGGTCGGCGGCGGGGGCAGCAGCACCGCCACGGCCGTGCCGATCAGCAGCCCCAGCAGCGCCAGGGAGCCCCAGAGGCGACGTCGCCTGCGCACCGCCACCACCAGTGCCTGAAGATCCAGCAGCGGAGCGGCGGCCGACGGCTCCGAGGTCTTGCTCGTGGTCACACCGAACCTCCCGTCGCGTGGTCGCGAACCGCGAGCGCCGGAGTGGCCTCGTCGGAAGGAGGGGAGGCGGACCGTTTCGGACGCGCCAGGACCGTGCCGGCCACGACGACGCCGACGACCTCGTGTCCCGCGTCCGCACACGCTTCGGCGATGCCGGCGAGCTCCGCCGCGGTCCAGCTGCCCGCGCCGATCACGACCAGGGCACCGGACTCGTCGCCGTGGTCCGGCACCATCGGCCGGGCGACCGAAACCCCCACCAACCGCAGCAGCGGATCGCTCCCGGCCTCGGCGACGAGCCGTCCGGCGGCCCGGTGGGCGATCTCGTCGCCGTCCGGGACGACGACCAGCAGCCGCCGGGGCGCAGGCAGCCGGTCCCGGAGGCGGGCGCACATGCGCCGGTAGCGGATCTGTCTGCTGGCCTCGTCCCCGGACGTCTGCGGGGTCGGGAGGTCCCACCGGATGTCGGCGCCCAGCAGCCGGCGGATCCGGGCCCACGGGCCGCTTCCGCCCGGCCGGCGCGCGGGCCGTTCACCGGGTACGTCGACGGTGCCCAGCAGCGCCGAGCCCAGCGCCGCGGCGATCTCCGGTTCGGTGCGCAGCCGGCGGCTCATCCGCGCGGCGGCGAGATGGCCGACGACCGAGAGCAGGAAGAACAGCAGCGCCCCGGCGCCGACGAGCTGTGTCCTCGTCGGCGGTGCCTCGCCGGCCGGGCGGGCCGCCGGCCCCATGACGACCATGGTGGCCCTGTCGGTCGCCGGATCGGCCTCGTCGAGCTTTTTCATGGCCTCCTGCAACGCGGTACGCAGCTTCTCGAGCTCGGTGCGGGCCTGCACGCTCTCGACGGACTTCCCCGGGTCGGCCGCCTCGGCCAGATCGGTGATGCGGCGGTTGGTCTCCTCCACCCGCTTCCGCAGCGCCTCCGGCTCGGCCGCCGATTCGGGGTCGTCGCTGGTGAGCCGCGCGGCGAAGGCGACGAACTCCCGGGCCATCCGGTCGGAGAGCCGCTGCGCCCGCTCCGGGGAGTCGGCCGTGCCCGAGATCTTGATGATGTTCCCGTCGGCGACCGTGGCGCTCACCCGGTCCCGCAGCTCCCTGCCGTCGACCCCGGTCCAGTCGAGCGTGCCGGCCACGCGGTCGATCACCACCGAACTGGTCGCGATCTCCGCCTGGGTCAGCAGCTCGCGCTCCTCCCACGCGCCCGGCAGCAGTACCGATGCCGACGTCGTGTAACGGGGCGGAAAGAGCAAGGAGGTGCCGTAGCCGACGAGCGCGCCCACCACGGCGAGGATGGTGAGCAGCCGTCGGCGCCGACGGATGATCCGCCCGATCGTGACCAGGCGTATGGTGTCATCGCTCAACGGCGCGGCCTCGTCCCTTCCCGGTTCCGGCCGCCCGCGGACACCGGAGGCCGGTCACGGCAGGCGGCGGCGTAGGCGGCGAGCAGCGACGCCTGCGAATTCCGCCAGGAGAGCGGCCCGTTGATCCGCTCCTGGCCGATCCTGCCCATCCGCTCCCGCTGCTCCGGATCGTCCATCAGCAGCGCGATGAGCCGGGCGAACTCGGCCTCGTCGTTGGCGGGCGCGTAGACGGCGGCGTCACCGGCGGAGACGCGCGCCTCCTTCAGGTCGAACGAGACGATCGGCCGGCCCATCACCATGTACTCCAGGACCTTGTTCATGGTCGACACGTCGTTGAGCGGGTTGTGCGGGTCGGGGGAGAGGCACACGTCCGCGGTGGACAGGTGGCGCACCAGGTCGGCGTCCGGGACGCGCCCGGTGAACCGCACCTGCTCCGAGAGCCCGAGCCGCCGGGACAGCTCCACCATCGCGTCGAAGGTGTCGCCGGCACCGACGAACACCGCGTGCCAGTCGGTCCGCCCGAGCTCGTCGCGCAGCTTCGCGAGGGCCCGCAAGGCGTAGTCGACGCCGTCCTGCGGGCCCATGACCCCGAGATAGCACAGCAGATGGGGCTTGCCGCCCTTCAACTCCGGCTCGGGCGGTACGGGATGGAACCGCTCGGTGTCGGGCGCGCTGCGCACCACGAACACGTCCTCCGGGCGCCGTCCGCCGCGGCGCACCGCGACGTCCCGGTAGCTCTCGTTGGTGGCGAGTACGACGTCCGCGGCCCGGTAGGTCAGCCGCTCCAGCGCGCACACGCCGCGGTAGAGCAGGTCCTTGCCGCGGCCGAACCGGGAGAGATACAGCTCGGGTACGAGGTCGTGCTGGTCGAAGACGAACCGCGCTCCGCGCCGCTTCAGCCACAGTGCCGGCAGGAACAGCAGGTCGGGCGGGTTGCAGGCGTGGACCACGTCGACCGGGCCGACCTTGCGGGCCAGCCGCATCGTGTGCCACAACGCCGAGCCGTACTCCCGCGGATAGCCGGCCGGACCTCCGGTGGCCGCGCGCAAGGGGTAGCGGTGGATCCGCACCCCGTCGATCACCGCCTCCGGCTCCGTGTCCCGCTTGGTCCCGCGGGGACAGATGACGTGCACCTCCCAGCCCGCGTCGCGCAGCGTCGTGCACTCCTGCCACACCCGCCGGTCGAACGGCACCGACAGGTTCTCCACCAGGATCAGCGCGCGCCGGTTCGGCCGGTCGCCGCCGTCTGTGTCGTCGAACGACGTGTCACCAAGCAAGGCCCATGTACCCCGGTTCGGCCCGGCGCGCCTCGGCGTCGGGAAGGCGGACGAGATCGACGATCACCGGGCCGTCGCCCTGGGGCAGCGCCGACAGCACGGCCGGGTCCCGGGTCCCGACCAGGCACACCTCGGCGTGCCGGAGCACCTCGTCGGCGGAGTCCGCGAGCAGCTGCGCGAGGTGCGGCAGCCGGTTCTCGATGTACTCGCGATTCGCGCCGATCAGCCGGGAGAGGTTCACGTTGGCGTCGTAGATCCGCAGGTCGTACCCCTTGCCGAAGAGCCGCTCCGCCAGCTCGACGAGGGGGCTCTCGCGGAGGTCGTCGGTGCCGGGTTTGAAGGACAGCCCGAACAGGCCCACCCGGCGCTTGCCGGTACGTTCGACCAGGTCCACCGCGCGCTGGAGATGGTCGGCGTTGGAGGGCAGCACATGGGAGAGGATGGGCACCGAGACATCGGCCCGCTGCGCCGCGTGGACCAGGCTGCGCAGGTCCTTGGGCAGGCAGGAGCCGCCGAAGGCGAAGCCGGGCCGCAGATAGGCGGGGCTGATGTTCAGCTTGCGGTCGGCCAGGAACACGTCCATCACCTGGTGCGAGTCCACACCGAGCGCCTGGCACACCGCGCCGAGCTCGTTCGCGAAGCCGATCTTGAGGCCGTGGAACGCGTTGTCCGCGTACTTGATCGCCTCGGCCGTCGGCACCGGCACCCGGAACACCTCGCCGGGCAGGCCGTCGTACAGGGCCGTCACCACGTCGCCGCTCGCCGGGTCGAGTTCGCCGATGACGGTCTTCGGCGGGTCGAAGAAGTCCCGCACGCTGGTGCCCTCGCGCAGGAACTCGGGGTTGACGGCGACCCCGACGTCCACTCCGGCCGTGCCGCCGACGTACTTCTCCAGGATCGGCACGAGCAGGTTCAGGCAGGTGCCCGGGAGCATGGTGCTGCGGAACACGACGGTGTGCCGGCCCCCCTGCTTGTCCCCTTCGGCCAGGGCGGCGCCGATCTGCTCGGTGACCCGTTCCAAGTACGTAGTGCACAGGCTGCCGTTGGGCTCCGAGGGCGTGCCCACGCAGACCAGCGACACGTCGCTGCCCATGACCGCCTCGCGGACGTCGGTGGTGGCGCGTAAGGCCCCGCTCCGTACGACCTCGGCGGTGAGCTCGCCGATCCGCTCCTCGACCACCGGGGCCTTGCCGTCGTTGACCAGGTCGACCTTCACCTGGTTCACGTCCACCCCGATGACTTCGTGCCCCATGCTGGCCAGGCACGCGGCCGACACACAGCCCACGTAGCCGAGCCCGAAAACGCTGACTCTCATGACCCGTTCCTCCCCCCAGGCAGGCCCTGTGGGCCCGCGGTCCACGCGTCGGCCCGACGGCCCCCGCGCATCAGTAGGCCCCCTGCCCGTGGAGCACCGCACGCAGCGTCTTCCACAGGATCACCGTGTCCAGGGCGAGCGACCAGTCCTCCACGTACCGCAGGTCCAGCCGGACCGCCTCCTCCCACGACAGGTCGCTGCGTCCGCTGATCTGCCACAGACCGGTGAGCCCGGGCTTGACCAGCAGCCGCCGCCGGATGTCCGGGCCGTAGGCGGCGGACTCCTCCGGTAACGGAGGCCGCGGACCGACGAGCGACATCGATCCGGTGAGTACGTTGAAGAGCTGCGGGAGCTCGTCGATCGAGTACCGCCGCAGCACTCCTCCCACCCGGGTCACGCGCGGATCCCGGCGGAGCTTGAACAGCGGGCCGGCGCCCTCGTTGAGGTCGGCCAGCTCGGCGCGTGCCCGGTCCGCCCCGACGACCATGGTGCGGAACTTGAACATGGTGAACTCGCGGCCGTCCTTGCCGACCCTGCGCTGGCGGTAGAACGCCCCACCCCGGCTGTCCGCCACCACGAGCAGCCCGACGAACACCATCAGCGGCGCGAACAGCAACAGCAGGACGGCCGCGCCCAGCCGGTCGACGATCCCCTTGATCGCCCGGCGGCCCCCGGTGAAGGCCGGCATGCTGACCCGCAGCAGCGGGATCCCGAGCACCGCGTCGACGTGCAGCCGCGGGCCGGCCACCTCCATCAGCACGGGCGCCACGATCATCTCGGCGTCGCTGCCCTCGAGGTTCCAGGCCAGCCGCTGGAGCCGGTGCGGTGACCAGTGCGGATCGGGTGTGACCGCCACGACCCGGTAGCCGTCGCGGTGGACGTGGTCGGCGACGTCCGTCAGCCGGCCGACGACCGGCACTCCGTCCAGTCGGTCGTCGTCGAACCCGAGACCGTCCGTCGTGCACACCGCGTCCACCCGCCAGCCGAGGTGCGGGAACTTGCGGGTCCGGGCGATCAGGTCGCGCACGGTGGCCGGGCTGCCGGCGGCGAGCACCGGTCTCAGACACCGGCCTTCCTTCCGCTGTCTGTGCAGCCAGAGACGCAGCAGATAGCGCTCGGTCATGGTGATGAGCGCGATCGCGGGGATCGCGACGAAGATCCAGAGTTTGATGTTGCGCGAGGTGAGGGCGATCCCGCCGAGCGCCAGGACGACGGTCGCCATGAACAGCGAGCGTCCGAGGCGGCGGAACTCCTCGGCGCCCTGGCCGAGCACGGCCGGAGCCCAGGACCGGCTCACCGCGAGCGCCCCCAGCACCAGCAGTTCGGTGCCGAACGCGAGAATTCCCCATTTCTCATGCCAGTTGGCCGCGTCCCGGGCCCCGAAGAAGTTGCCGATCGCCGCCACCACGAAGGAGGTGGTCACGGTGTCGCTCGTGATCACGGTACGGCGGTACCGCTGCTCCCATTCGATCGCGGGCTGACCGATTGTCCCGTTCGTCAGACGCCCGCGCGCCGACTGAAACGGGCCGACTAATTCCCCCTGCCGCACAGAACCCCCCCAGGTCACCAGTGGTACGACGTGTTCGCCTCACACTGCTCTCGGCCCGGAAGGCCCCCGCCCCCCGCGCCGCCCTGCGCTGTTCCTCCCCATGGGAGGCCCCCGCCTCCCCGTGCATCGCCGAAGCCACTCGAGCAGACTGCCGACCCCCCACGCCCGGCACCGTGAACGCGCCTACTGGCCTTCCATCACGCCGGACTTAAAGATCATTAACAGTCGCCTCATGCCCGATCAGCTGAAGCATGGTCAATCTAGACCATCGGGGCGAGGATGTAGAGGGGATGTGTGCAATTCGTGCGCAAGCTTTGAGGCGGGATCGGCCGACCGGTGACCGGCCATGGAAACGGTGACGCCACCGCACGCTTCAGTGGCTCGCCCGGCCCACGACGACGGGGCGTCCTGAAGCCGCGCGGTGCTCCTCGAGCCGGCCGCGAAGGGCTCCTGACCTGCTTCGGCCGGTCGACCGGGTCACGGCCCGGGGCGCGGCGGGGCGTCGGGCCGCCACAGCGAGGGAGATTCGGGGTGGTCGCGGTAGCGGTCGACGATGGACCAGCGAAGAAGCCGGGCGCGATGAAGAAGCCGGGCACCGCGAAGGTGCCGCCGGCCCGCCGCCCCCAGCCGCCGGCAGCGCCGCGCCGCGGCACGCAGTCGGCCCGTCCGCCCCAGCCGTACTACGGCGTGGAGATGAAGTTCATCAACGGCCGGTGGGTACAGACGCACCCTGACTCCGAATAGTGGCCGTCCTCTGGGCCGGTTCGGTCATGAGGGACGCCCCGCACGTCCGCAGTGAGCGCCGGGCCCGGCGGCCCAGTGCGGGGCGCGTAAAGTCGCGACGAGGGCACCTCCGTCGGCCCTCGCGAGCGAACGGGATCCCTGGGCGGTCCCCGGCGGGCCGGGGCGGCTCCGGTTCGTCTCCGGGGCCGCCCCGGCCGTCAGGTGCGGGTCAGTTGGCGTCGACCAGGTCGTGCGGGGGGACCGTCACCGTACGGGCGCCCTTCTCGCCGCCCAGGATGACCTTCCGCAGTGCGCTGTTGTTGCTGTGGTCGGTCTCCTTGAGCCGGTTCTCCGGGTTCGCGAGGACCTGGATGTAGTACGTGCCGTTCGGCAGGTCCGTGATGTCGAAGGACTGGCCGGGCAGGTCCTGGGTGTAGGTGTCACCGGAGCCGACATCGAGCACCTCGCGGACGGAGATGGAGTTCTCCTGGCCGCACGCGGTGGACAGGTCCGTGTTTCCCGGGTGCCAGGCGGCGTTCTTCACGGTGTAGTCGACGGCGTCGGTGTTGGCCAGGCAGAACGCCTCCTTGCCGCTGCGCACCGTCTCCTTCTGATCGGCCGTCAGCAGCCGGTAACTGGCGAAGTCCAGGAAGTGCCAGTGCTCGTGGCCGGGACGCGGGTCCCACTCCATGCCGCCGGTCGGGGTGTATCCGACCTGCTTGCCGTCGGCGTCGTAGAAGTACTGGTAGGCGTCCATCACCTCCTTGCCCGGGGAGCGGAAGCCGTCCACGACGAGCTTGGCCGGGCCGGCGTTCCACACGTTGGCGCTGAAGGCGAGGTAGTCCTTGCCGGGCACCTCTTCGTAGCCGTCGCTGACGGTGATGCCGAACGCGGGCAGCGAGCGCAGGTCGGGCTTCGGTACGTCGGGCACGGACGCCTTGCCGCTGGGCCGCTTCGCGTTGGGCTGGGCGCCCGGCGCCTGTCGCGAACCGTCGGTCTGCCCGGAACCGTCACCGACCTCGGCGGTGGCGAGGGCCTGCTTCCCCAGGGACTTCCTCTTCAGCGCCCACGGCAGGGCGGGCGGAGCCGACGGGTAGGGGCCGTGGCCGGCGTTGTACGAGGGGCCGGCGCCGCTCGTCGCGGCACCGGGGGCCGGGGTGTCCGCGCCGGCCCCGTGGTGCGCGTGCGCGCCGTGCTCCGAGTGGGCCCCGTGCTGCGCGTGTGCACCGTGCCCGGAGGCGGTGGTCTTCGCCGAGCCGCCGGAGGCGGAGCCCGCAGGCTCCTCCCAACTGCGCTCGCGGACGACCACCTTGACGGTCTGCGGCTTGTCGGCGATGCCGAAGACGTCACGGTACTTCTCGGTCACGTTGATCTCGGCGGTGTAGGTGCCGGGCTTCAGTTGGACCGGCTCGGCGTAGAACCCCGAGTAGGTGTTGGACGCCCAGCCGTTCTCGACGCCCCACACCGAGCCGAGGGTGAAGGGGTTCGTCGGACAGCTCTCCGGATACTTCGAGTTGGCGGGGGCGTCCGGCCGGACCCGACCGGAGGCGTTGTTGGGGCAGAACGCCTCGGTCCTCTCCAGCACCGTCGAGCCGGCCGCGTCGGTGAGGGTGATCTGCGTGAAGTCCGGCAGCCCGGCGAAGTCGTTCACGAGCCCGGCCGGGAGCGTCTTGGTCCGGGTCTTCTTCCCGTTGCGGAGGATCTGCTGGGCGACGACCGGGTCCTTGTACGACTTGCGGGTCACCTTGAGTTCGAAGGCGCCGTTCTCGGAGGTGAGGTACGTCCCGAGGTCGAGATAGACCCCCGGGTCCTCCGTCCACGAGTCGAGCGTGACGGAGGTGGATGCGGCGATCAGGCTGAGCTTCGGCGTCGGCTCCGCGGTCTTCGCGTCGGGCGCGGCGGCGGCGACGCCCGCGGTCACGGCGATGGCCGCGGCGACGGCGATGGAGGGGTGGATCAGGCGGCTGGTGCGGCCGTTTCGGAGTCTGGTCATCAGTCCTCGTGCTTCCGGCTTTCGAGTGCGTCATGGAACGTGGACGAGCAGCGCGACCCCAACCGGCTTGTGGGGCCGTGGTGTTCAGACCATGAGAGGTGGATGAACGTCCTCCGGGTTGTCTCTGATCACCTCGATGGCCCTCAGTTTGTCCGAAAGGCGCTGATCGGTTGCCGGACTTGGCTGGGACGGCAGGGCGAGGCGCTGGAGTGCCACCGCGTTGCCCGCCGAAGAGCCGGGCGCCACCCCCGGTGGCGGGCTGAGGCAGCTCCGCCGGCGGCTGCCGGCCGCGGCCCCGGCCATGAACGAGGTACGGAGAGGCAGGGCGGCCCCGCCGCTCAGGGGCGGCGATCCGCCGATCGAGACGGCGGCGTTCCCCGGCTGCGAAGCGCGGTCGGTGCGAGTGCGTTGACGGATCGTCGGCGCGGTCCCCGCCGCCTCGCCCAGGAGGACAAGTCGGCCCGCCTGTTCGGCGGGGGCTCGGAGGGGGAGGGGGAGGAGGAGTGACGGAGGCCGGGCGGGGCCGTGGCCGGCGCCTGGCCTGCGCCGGCTGAGGAGCCCCCGCCGGGCCGCCGCCAGCCGAGCCCACCGCGGGCGGTCGTGCATCGCGTCCACCGAGGGCAGTTGTGCCCCCCAGTGCCTCAAGGGCCTGGGAGGTGCTCCCAGGGCGGCACGGGGGGCGCGACGGCACCCCGCAAACGCCGGGCCGCGCAACACCCCCGCCCCACACCGACACAGAGCGCCCGGTACGGCCGCTCAGTCCTCCTGCGGCGGTGCCGGCTCCTCCTCCACCTCCGCCAGCACCACCCGCGTACCGCGCTCGGTGAACGCCGCCACGTCCGCTTCCGCCGCGGTGGTGTCCGTGACCAGCGTCCACCCCGGCGGCAGCGTGGCCCACGCGTGGAACGGTGCCCGTCCCAACTTCGCCGCGTGGGCCAGGACATACGTCCGGGCGGCACGGCGGGCCATCAGTTCCTTCAGCCGGGTCTGCCGCAGATCCGCCTCGCAGATCCCACCGTCCGCCGTCACCCCGTCCGCGGACAGGAACACCCGGTCGAACGTCATCCGCTCGAGCGCCGCCTCCGTCAGCGGCCCGACGAACGCCTGGCTGAGCGGTCGCAGCGTCCCGCCCAGGCACTCCACGTGCACGGACTCGACGTCCGCCAGCTCGTGCAGCGCGGTCAGGCCGGTGGTGGCGACCGTGAGGTCCTTCGCCGTGCGCAGTTCGTGGGCCAGCGCCCCCACCGTCGACCCGGCGTCCAGCAGCACGGTCTCACCGGGCCGGATCTCGGCCGCCGCCCAACGGGCGATGGCCCGCTTCTGCGCGTACGCCTCCGTGGTGCGCTGGCGCAGCGACGCCTCGGGATGCGCGCTCAGTGCCATCGCCCCGCCGTAGGTGCGGGCCAGCCGGCCGTCGGCGGTGAGGCGGGCCAGGTCGCGGCGGATGGTGGAGGCGGTCACGCCGAAGTGCCGGGACAGCTCCTCGACACTGGCCAGGCCGCTGGTGGTGGCGAGTCGGAGGATCTCCTCGCGCCGGGCCTGGGATCCGTTGGGCGGCATCAAGTGTCCTTCGCGATACGTCGGTTCAGCGGGCGGTGGACATCTCGGCGGCCTGCCGCAGCGCCTCGATCATGCTACCGGCCTCGGCCTTCCCCGTACCGGCGATGTCGAAGGCCGTGCCGTGGTCGACTGAGGTGCGGATCACGGGGAGGCCGACGGTGAGGTTGACGCCCGCCTCGATGCCGAGGACCTTGACCGGGCCGTGCCCCTGGTCGTGGTACATCGCCACGATGAGGTCGTAGTCGCCCCGGGACGCCAGGAAGAACGCCGTGTCGGCGGGGAGCGGGCCGCGTGCGTCGATGCCGTCGCGGCGCACCCGCTCCAGCGCCGGGACGATCTTCTCCTCCTCCTCGCCGTAGCCGAACAGGCCGTTCTCACCGGCGTGCGGGTTGATGCCGCAGACGCCGATGACGGGTGCGGCCACCCCCGCCCGGACCATGGCCTCGTGGCCGCGGCGCACGGTCCGCTCGACCAGGCCGGGCTCGATCCGGTTGACGGCGTCGATCAGACCGATGTGGGTGGTGACGTGGATGACCTTCACCTTCTCGGTGGACAGCATCATCGACACCTCCTCGACACCGGTGAAGTGGGCGAGCAGTTCGGTGTGTCCGGGGTAGACGTGCCCGGCGGCGTGCAGCGCCTCCTTGTTGAGGGGGGCGGTGCAGATGCCGTCGATCTCGCCGGCGAGGGCCAGTTCGGCGGCCCGCTTGACGTACTCGTACGCGGCGTCGCCGGCTTCGGCGGACAGGCTGCCCCAGGGCAGGTCGGCGGGGAGCAGTCCGAGGTCGACGACGTTGATCCGGCCCGGTACGGACTCGGCCGCCGCCGGCGTCGGTACGGCCACGATCTCGCAGTCCGTGCCGAGGATCCGGGCCGCTTCCCGCAGCCGGGCCGCGTCCCCGATCACCACAGGACGGCACCGGCCCAGCGTCGCGGCGTTCAGCACGGCGGGCACGATCACCTCGGGCCCGATACCGGCGCCGTCGCCCATGGTGACACCGATGAGGGGGAGGGGCTGCTGCGCGTTCACTGGGTGACTCCTTGCTGAGAGGGGCGGAGTGCCGCCGCGATACGAACGAACGAGTCCGGGCCGCCGAAGCTCCCGGGGCGGGTGACGACCGACCGGCCGTCGACGGTGGTGCAGTGCACGGCGCCGTGGTGGATCTCGCCGACGGGGCGGAGCGCGGTGACGCCGAGCGAGTCGAGCACCCGCCGGGCCGTCTCACCACCCGTCAGCACCAGGTCCGGGCGCCCCGGCAGCGCGGAGACGGCCCGTGCCAGCCCCGCCACCACCGCGCGGGCCGCGTCGGGCCGGACGCCGCCGGTTCCGTCCACGGACACCACGGTCACCGTGCCGGGCGCGAGCTCGGGCAGGACGACGGGGCCGGCGGCCCCGGCCAGTTGCCCGGGTGACAGCGGAAGGTGCCGGGCCCCGGCCGCCACCAGCCGGGTGACCTGCTCGCCCACGACCGGCTCCGCGCTCCCGGCGACGACGAGCAGCGGCCGTGCGGCGAGGGCGGCTCCCCTCGACGGTGCTCCGGCGGCGGCCGGTTCGGTCGTCGTCGGCCGGGCGGACGGCTCCGGTGCCGTGGAACCGGCTCCCGCCGGCGCGGGCGGCCCCGACCCCCGCGCGCGCCGCGAGGCGAGCCGGCGGCCGAGGGCGGCCGCCAGGCCGCCGCTGCCCAGGAGCCGGACATCCGGGCCGAGGAGGGCCGCCGCGGTGGCGATCACCGTCAGGTCGGTGTCGGTCTCGGCGTCGCAGACGGGGTGACGTCCGCGCGCCGACACCTCCCGGAAGCGTCCGGCCAGCGCGATGGGGCCCTGCCGTACGGCGTCGAGCGGTACGCCCGCGGTCGGCAGCGGTGCCAGCGCCTCGGCGACGGAACGCGGCGCGGCCCGCCGCTCCGCCCGCCAGGCCGGGCACTCGGGCAGGGGCACCCCGTCGACCAGCACCACGCCGCCGCGCACCACGCGCCGCGCGGCCGGCAGGGCCGTGGCGATCACCAGCACCTCGGCCCCCTCCGCGAAGGCGGCCGCCTCCGCACCCACGGGACCGCGCAGCAGCGAGTCGCACTTCTTGAACCAGAGCGGACTGTCGTCCCCCACAGCGGAACTGACTGCGCGAAACGCGCGTGACGTCGTGAGGTCCGTGTCCGCGCGGGCACCGGCCCGGGACCGCCCCGGCGTCCGGCCGGCCGCGGCCAGGGCGGCCCGTACGGCGTCGGCGGCGGCGCCGTCGTCGAGGTACCGCGAGTCGAGGTCCACCACGACCGCCTGGCCGGCGGTGACGGATACGCCCAGGTCGGCAGGGTGCAGCAGGAGCCGCGTGGACTGCCTCAGCAGCGCGGCGACCTCCGCCGCCCCCGACAGGTCGTCGGCGAGCGCGACGACCGGGGTGTCGTCCCTACGGCACACGCGGACCTCCTTCAACGACCCGGCATCGGTATGCCCTGATGATGACATAGCTTGCGCGATTCGCGCGAGACTCTTGCGCATAACGCGCAGTCGTGCGAGCGTTCACCCACCGAGAACCAACCGTTCCGCACCGGAAGGACCCGCTCGTGAGCACCGGCACCCGCACCGGCCCGCACGGAAACCCGCAGGAAGACCCGCCGGTGAGCCCGCCGGAAACCACTCAGGGAATCGAGCTGCCGCACATCCCCGTACCGCTCTCCCGCCTGGTCCTGGGCACCATGACGTTCGGCGACACCGTCGACCGCGCGGGCGCCGCCGCCATGCTGGACACCGCGCTCGACGCCGGCCTCACCGGCGTGGACACGGCCAACGGCTACGCGGGCGGCGAGAGCGAGCGGATCCTCGCCGAGCTGCTGCCCGGTCGCCGGGACCGGATCGTGCTCGCCACCAAGGCCGGCATCCCGCACCCCGACCAGGGCGACCACGCCCCGCTCTCCGCGGCCGGTCTGCGGGCCGCCCTCGAAGGCAGCCTGGAGCGGCTCGGCACCGACCACGTCGACCTCTTCTACCTGCACCAGCCGGACCGCCGTACCCCGCTCGCCGAGACCCTCGGAGCCGTCGCGGAGTTCGTCACGGAGGGGAAGATCCGCGCCCTCGGCGTGTCCAACTACGCCGCCTGGCAGATCGCCGAACTGACCCGCACCGCCGACGAGGTCGGTGCCCCGCGCCCCGTCGTCGCCCAGCAGCTGCACAACCTCCTCGCCCGCCGGATCGAGGAGGAGTACACCGAGTACGCGGCGGTGAGCGGTCTGCGCACCATGGTCTACAACCCGCTCGGCGGCGGCCTGCTCACCGGCCGGCACCGGTTCGGGGCCGACCCCGCCACCGGCCGCTTCGGCGACTCCAAGCTCGCCGCGATGTACCGGCAGCGCTACTGGAACGAGGACCTCTTCGCCGCCGTCGCGCGGCTCACCGCGATCGCCGACGAGGCCGGTCTCCCGCTCACCGAACTCGCCCTGCGCTGGCTGCTGGACCGGCCCTCCACCGACGCCCTACTGCTCGGCGGCTCCCGGCCGGAACACCTGCGGGCCAACATCGCCGCCGCACAGGCCGGCCCGCTGCCCGAGGACGTGACCGCCGCCTGCGACGCCGTCGGCACCGCCCTGCGCGGCCCGATGCCCGCCTACAACCGCTGACCCCCCACTCGGCAGTCCGGAGACCACCCATGACCACCGCCGCGCACTTCACCGCCGCACTGCGCGACCGCCGCCCGCTCATCGGCTACTGGTCGCTGCTCGACTCGCCCGTCGCCGCCGAGCGACTCGCCCGCGTCGGCTACGACTACCTGGCCTTCGACGCCCAGCACGGCCTCTTCGGCTACCAGGGCCTGCTGAACAACCTCATCGCCACCGACACCCGCGGCTCCACCGCCGTCGGCATGGTCCGCGTCGAGGCCAACGACCCGACGTACATCGGCCGCGCGCTCGACGCGGGGGCCGCCGCCGTCATCGTGCCGCTCGTCGACACCGCCCGGGACGCCGCCGACGCGGTCGCCGCCGTGCGCTACCCGCCGCACGGCCGCCGCTCCTACGGCCCCATGCGCGCCCAACTGCGGATCGGGCCCGACCCGGCCGACACCCACGAGCAGACCGCCGTCCTCGCCATGATCGAGACCGCCGACGGCCTCGCCAACGTCGAGGAGATCTGCGCCACCCCGGGACTCGACGGCATCTACGTCGGCCCCTCCGACCTGCGCCTGGCCATCGGCGGCCGGACCTCCACGGACCCCGGCGTCGCCGACGCGTTCGAGCGGGCCCTCACCCGGATCCGTGAGGCCGCCGAGGCCGCCGGGATCGCCGCCGGCATCCACAACGGCGACGGCGCGAGCGCCGCCCGCCGGCTCGACGAGGGCTTCACCTTCGCGTCCGTCGCCGCCGACGTGGTCCACCTCCAGCAGATCGCCGCCACCCACCTGGACGCCGCGCGGAAGGGACGGGCATGAGCACACCCACCCGCACCACCCTCATCACCACACCCACCTTCGCCCGCCACTCGCCCGACCCCTGGACCCTCCTCGCGGACGGCGGCGCGGGCCCGGTCCGCCCGTACGACGACCGCGCCCTGCCCTACGACGAACTGCTCGCCCGGATAGCCGGCGCCGACGCCCTCGTCGCCGGCATGGACCCGGTCACCGCCGAGGTCATGGACGCCGCCCCCCGGCTGAAGGTCATCGCCAAGCACGGCGTCGGCACCGACACCATCGACGTCGCCGCCGCCCGCGACCGCGGCATCCCCGTGGTCTGCGCGCCCGGCTCCAACTCCCGGGCCGTCGCCGAGTACACCTTCGGACTGGTGCTCGACGCCGCGCGCCGGATCAGCGCGTCCCACACCGCCGTCACCGAGGGCGGCTGGCCCAAGCTCTTCGGCCCCGAACTGCACGGCAGGACCCTCGGTGTGGTCGGCTTCGGCCGCATCGGCCGGCTCGTGGCCGGCTACGCGCGGGCCTTCGGCATGCGGGTCCTCGCCCACGACCCCTACGTCCCCGACGACGCGGTGACCGGGGCGGACGCCGAACCCGTCACGCTGGACGCGCTCCTCGCCCGCGCCGACGTCGTCACCCTGCACCTGCCGCCCGCCGGCGCGCCCCTGCTGGACGCCGCCCGGCTGGCCGCCATGAGACCCGGCGCGATCCTCGTCAACGCCGCCCGCGGCGGCCTCGTCGACGACACCGCGCTCGCCGCCGCCCTGCACTCCGGGCACCTGGCCGCCGCCGCGCTCGACGCCTTCGCCGTCGAGCCCCTCCCGGCCGGCCACGTCCTGCGCACGGCGCCCCGACTGACCCTCACCTCCCACATGGCCGCCTGCACCCCGGAGGCCAACCGCGCGATGGGCCTGATGGTCGCCGAGGACGTACTCCGTGTCCTCGCCGGCGAACCCCCGCGCCACGCGGCCGGCTGACCCCGCCCGCCCCCACCACGTCACCCCCCATTGCTCATCCCCGCCCTGTTTGCCTTCCGCTCCGGCGACGGCGCCGGAACCAGCAAAGGAACACCGCCATGTCGACCACCGCCACCGCCCCAGCGGCGGAGCACGCGCAGGCCGATCCGTACGCCCTGCGCCCCGAGGACGCCCGGCCGGCACCCACCACCTTCCGTGACCGGATCCGCCATCTCGGCCCCGGCTTCGTGCTGTCGGCCGCCGTCGTCGGCTCCGGAGAGCTGATCACCACCACCGCGCTGGGCGCCCAGGCCGGCTTCGCCCTGCTGTGGCTGGTGATCGTCTCCACCGCGGTGAAGGTCTGGGTCCAGATGGAGCTGGCCCGCTGGACCATCCTCAACGGGCGCACCGCGCTCGAGGGCTACCGCGAGGTCGGCCCCCGCATCGGCCGGCTGAGCTGGATCAACTGGCTCTGGATCGGCATGGACTTCGCCAAGATGTTCCAGCGCGGAGGCATCATCGGCGGTACGGCGGCCGCCTGTTCGGTGCTGTGGCCCGTCATCGGCGAACCCCTGAGCTGGGGCTCGCTCGCGCTCTGGGCCGTCGTCGTCACCCTCGCCGCCATCTGCCTGCTCCAGTCCGGCAAGTACAGCCTCGTCGAACGCGCCTGCCTCGTCTCCGTCGTCGTCTTCACCCTGGTCACCGTCAGCCTCGCGGTCGGCCTGCCCGGCACCGAGTTCGGCTACGGCTCGTCCGAACTGGGCAGCGGCTTCGGCTTCGAGATCCCGGCCGGCACCGTCGGCATCGCGCTGGCCGTCTTCGGCATCACCGGCGTCGGCGCCGACGAGATGACGACGTACACCTACTGGTGCCTGGAGAAGGGCTACGCCCGCTGGACCGGACCCGACGACGGCACCGAGGAGCGCGCCCGTCGCGCCGAGGGCTGGATCAAGGTGATGCGCCTGGACGCCCTCACCGGCCTGGCCGTCTGCGCGCTGTGCACCCTGTCCTTCTACGTCATCGGCGCGGCGGTGCTCCACCCGCAGGGCCTGGTGCCCGAGGGCAACGAGATGATCACCACGCTCTCGCGGATCTACACCGACACCATGGGCCCCTGGGCCGAGTACCTGTTCCTCGTCGGTGCCTTCGCCGTCCTCTTCTCCACCCTCATCGGCTCCACCGCGTCGGTGCCCCGGCTGTGGACCAACACGCTCGGACTGCTCGGCGTCATCGACTGGGGCGACGTCCGCGCCCGCACCCGCACCATCCGCATCCTCACCTGGTGCCTGCCGCTGCTGTGGACGTGCTTCTTCCTCTGGATGCAGTCGCCGGTGCTGATGGTGCAGATCGGCGGCATCGGCGGCGGCGTCTTCCTGCTCGCCGTGGTCGTAGCCGTCTGGCGCCTGCGCCACACCGGAGTGCCGCGCCGCTTCCGCACCAACCCCTGGCTGACCGCCGCCCTGGTCATCAGCAGCGCCGCCATCCTGTGCGTCGGGGTGTACGGAGTGCTGGAGACACTGGGAGCGGTGCCCGAGTAGTTCGCCGGCGGGGCCCCTAGGCGCGGACCGCGCCCCAGGGGGCCCCGCTGCCCTCCCACGGGTTCGCGCTGAGGCCGCACACATACCGGGCCGAGGTGAGCAGCTCCGGGGTCACGCGGACGCCCGTGATCCGCTCGGCGAGGGCGAACGAGGCGTCGATGGTGGAGCGCGTACCGGGGGCGCCGTCCTCCTCGTCGGTGAGGTGGAAGCCGCATTCCCGCATCCAGGTGAGGAGTTCGTCCGGGTCACTGCCCTCGCGGCAGTCGGCGAAGAGCGCGTCGAAGTCCAGCCGCAGCGTGCCGTCGGCGTACCAGCAGAAGCGGTGCAGCGCGTTGGCGTTGCGGTAGTGCGAGACCACCGTGCGGCCCCGGCAGAGGGGCAGCATGGCCTCGTCGGTGGCCCCGAGGAAGCCGTTGTACTCCACCATCACGGACCAGTCGCCGACCGAGGTGGCCCCGATGAAGAACCGCTCGTCGTCCCGGTCGTCGGCCAAGGTCAGCTCCCCCAGCCGGCCCACACCGGTGATCCGTGCCGTCGCGTCGGCGCCCAGGGCCCGCAGGAGGCCCTCGGGCGTGATCCCCTGGACGTGGGTGACGCAGTACGCGTCCATCCAGTCCTCGTACAGTTCGGTGATCCACCGGTAGTCGTCGGCGGTGGGCAGGTCGGTCATGAGCGCATCCTGTCAGCCGGAACAGCGGCCACGGCCGCCCCCCGCCCGGATCAACCCGCGCGGAATCCGGATTAATTCGGCCGTGCCGCCCGTGGTGGGGGGATCACCCGTGGCCGCACCCCGCGCACGCGTAACATCGCGCCGGGGGGCGACCGTTGGGACCGCTGAGGGGGGAGTACCGCATGGCCGGCAGGGCCGGACGGGTTCTCGTGGCCGACGACGACGTGAGCACACGGCGTTCGCTGGAACGAGGGCTCCGGCTGGGGGGCTTCGACGTGACCCTGGCCGACGACGGGCACACCGCGCTGGAGGCACTGCGCACGCTCCGCCCCGACATCGTTGTCCTCGATGTCTGCATGCCGGGCCTGAGCGGCATCGACGTGTGCCGGGCCCTGCGCGACGGCGGCGACGACGTACCGGTGCTCATGCTGTCCGGCCTGGACGAAGTGGCGGACCGGATCGCCGGATTGCAGGCGGGCGGCGACGACTACCTGGTCAAGCCGTTCGCCCTCCAGGAACTGAAACTGCGCCTGCACGCCCTGCTGCGCCGGCGCCCGCCCGCCGCCACGGACCGCGTCGAGGTGGGCGGCCTGGTCCTGGAACCGTCCACCCGTGAGGTGTCACTGGACGGACGCCCCCTGCGGTTGACACCCCGAGAGTTCCGCCTCCTGGAGACGCTGGCCCGGAACACGGGCATCGTCCTGACGCGCGGCCAATTGCTCGAGTACGTCTGGGGATACGACGCCGACGTCCGCACGGACGCGGTGGACACCTTCGTCAGCTATCTGCGCCGCAAGACGGAGGCGTACGGACACCCCCGCGTCGTGCACACCGTGCGCGGTGTCGGCTTCGTCCTGCGCATGGACAAGAACAGGTGAGAGGCCACGACCGCACCGTGAGGCTCTCCACCCGTATCGCACTGTCCGCCGCCGTGATCGTGCCCCTCCTGGTCCTCGCCACCAACTGGCTGCTGATGGCCTGGTTCGCCGAAGACCTGCGCGCCGAACAGGAACGGCAACTCCGCTCCCGGGCCACCACTCTCACGCACAACGCCCAGGTGTACCTCCAGGCCGTCGCGGCCGGCCATCCCGTCGTCGCCAGGAACGCCCGGCACCGGCTCGTCGTCTCGTCGCCGAACGTCGGCTTCCGGCTGTACGGGCCACAGGGCGTCATCGAGGCCGGCCCCCGGCACGACCCGGCGACGACCCTGCCCGCGGAGGCCAAACAGCCGGTCGCCCTGGACGGCAGGGACGCGGACGGCACCGCCTGGCTCGTGATGTCCCGGCGGGTCGTCACCCCGCCGCACGGCACACCTCCGGAGCGGCCCAACCTCTGGATGTTCTCCCCGGACACCGCCTACCGGTCCCAACTGGAGCGGGTGCGGCACCGGTCCCTGACCGTGGCCCTGCTGTCCGCCCCCGTGACCGGGGCGGTCGCCTGGCTCATCGCGAGCCGCGCCACCCTGCCGCTGCGGCGCCTCCAGCACCGCGCGAGCGGACTCGACCCCCGGATCACCGTGCTCCGCCTGGAGCACACCCCGAGCGGCGTCACCGAGGTCGACGACCTCGCCGGCACCCTCAGGACCGTACTGGCCCGGTACGACGAACAGGCGGCGCGGGCCGGGGAGGCGCTGGAGACCGCGCGGTCGTTCGCCGCGGCGGCCTCCCACGAGATGCGCAACCCCCTGACGAGCATGCGCGCCAACCTCGACATCCTCACCGAGTACCCGGACCTGGACAGGGCCGAGCGCGAGGAGGTGCTCGCCGACCTCGGGCGCGAACAGGCCAGGCTGATCGGACTGCTGGGCATGCTGCGCACGCTCGCCCAGGGCGATCTGGTCGAGGCGGACGCCTTCACCACGCTGGACCTGGGCGAGGTGGTCCGGACCTCGGTCGCGGACCTGCGCCGGACCCGCCCCGACGCCCGGACCACCGTACGGGCCGACGACGGCCTGCTGGTCCACGCCTGGCACGAAGGGCTCCGCTCGGCCGTGGACAACCTGCTGACCAACGCCTGGACCCACGGCCGTACCAAGGACCGTGACGCCCGTGTGGAAGTGAGTCTGCGAGCCGAACCGGGGCCCGGCGCACCGGCGGCGGTCCTCACCGTCGACGACCACGGCCCCGGCGTGCCACCGGCGCTGCGCGAGGAGATATTCCGGCGCTTCCACCGCCGCCCGGACAGTCCCGGATCGGGCCTCGGCCTCACCCTGGTCGCCCAGCAGATCGCCCTCCACCAGGGCACGATCACGGTGACGGACCGCCCGGACGGAACACCCGGGGCGCGCTTCGAGGTGCGGCTGCCGGTCACCGGCATCCGGGACGTCCAGCACACCCTGCCGCTGCTCCGCCGCGACTGGCTGACCGCCGCCGACTGACCCGGCGGGCACGCGGGCCGGTCACAAGGTTTCCACAAGATCGGTGCCTACCTTCCTCCTCGCAGCAGGCACGGACTGCTACGGGGAGGGATGCCGGAAGTGCCGGAAGTGCATACGCACTCGGACCGCGTGCTGCGGTCGTTGCGCCAGCGGGGCCCCCTGACCAGGGGTGAGCTGGGGGAGCTGTGCGGACTGTCCCGCACCACGTTGTACGACGTCGTCAGCAGGCTCGTGGACCGCGGCCTGGTGGTCGCCACGGTGCCGGACACCGGCCCGCGCGGGCGCGGGCGCCCGGCGGAGCAGCTGGCGCTGAACCCGGATGCCGGGCGGGTCTTCGGCATCGACTTCGGCAGGCGGGTCGTCCGCGTGGCCGCGATGACGGTGCTGCACGACGACATCGCCACCGCCGCCGAGCCGTGTCCGCCCGACACCCCGTGGCCGGAGCGCGTCGCCCTCGCACGCCGGCTGGCCGACACCCTGACCGGTGGGCGACTGCGGCTCGACGTGCTCAACGGGGTCGGGGTCGCGGTGACGGACCCGGCCGCCGAATCGTCCGACCCGGCCGCCCGGCGGGCCGTGGCGGCGCTGATCGGTCGCAGCTTCGGCACCCGGGTACGGCTGGACGGCGCGGCGCGGCTGGCGGCACTGGCCGAGACGGTGTGCGGCGCGGCCAAGGGACACCGGGACGTGCTCTACCTGGAACTGTCTGACCGGGTCGGCGGCGGGCTGGTCAGCGGCGGCGCGCTGCACCACGGCGCGCACGGCCGGTCGGGGGAGTTCGGGCACATCACCGTGGAGCCCGGAGGCACACCCTGCCCCTGTGGCGGCCGGGGCTGTCTCCAGACGGTGGCCTCCACCCCGGCCGTACTGAACGCCTGCCGGACCACGGCGGACGTACCGGAGCTGGTGGCCGCGCTGCGCGCCGGTGAACCGGCCGCCCACGCGGCGGTGGGACGCTCCGGCACGTACGCGGGCCGGGTGCTGGCCGGTCTGGTGAACGCGTTCGCCCCCGGTGTCGTCGTGGTGGGCGGTGAACTCGTCACCGCCGCACCGGCGGTCATGGAATCGGTGCACCGAGAACTGTGGACGAACGTTCCGCGGTGCGGCTCCCGGCCGCCGTTGCTCGTCCGCCGCGCCGAGCTGGGCGACGCCGCGGCCGCCCTCGGCGCCATCTTCCTGCTGCGCCGGCCCGCCGACGCCACGCCGAATAAGTCCACGGGAATCGCATTTAATCCGGCTCCGGAATTAATGCCCGTTCCTGGAGGACAAAATTGAGGGCTTTCTAGGATTCCGGTGACCGGTGCGAATTCCCGTCGTACCCAGAAAGGAATCAATCGGCATGCTCATGAATCGGCGCGTCGGACGTGCCGTCACCATCGGCCTGGCCGTCGCCCTTCTCGGTGTCACGGAGGCGGGTTCCGCCTCCGCGGCCCCCATCGGAAAGGTGCGGCAGGGAAAGGCCACGTTCTACACGGACCGTGGCACCGGCGCCTGCGGCAAGCCCGTCGACGCGGCGAACCAGCGGATCGTCGCCGTCTCCCCGTCCTGGTGGAAGGCCGCCAATCCGAACAACGACCCGCTGTGCCGCCTCAAGGTGCGGGTGACCTACAAGGGCAAGTCCATCACCGTGCCGGTCCGGGACAAGTGCGCCGGCTGCGCCCCCAACCACATCGACCTCGGACGGCCCGCCTTCGCACAGCTGGCCGCTCCGTCCCGGGGCGTCATCCAGAACGTCAAGTGGAAGTTCGTCAAGTAACAGAGGAGTTCGACCCATGTCCAGGACCCGCATACTCACCGGGCTGCTCACGGCCGTGACGGTCTCGACCCTGGCCGGACCGCTGGCCGCCCCGGCGTCCGCGGCCCCGGCGCCCGCCGCGTCGGCCGCGGAGGCCGGATTCGTGGTCAGCAAGGCCGAGTTCAACCGCATGTTCCCGAACCGCAACAACTTCTACACCTACGCCTCGCTGACCAAGGCGATGAAGGCGTTCCCGGCCTTCGCCCACACCGGCAGCGCCGCCGTCAGAAACCGCGAGGCCGCCGCCTTCCTCGCGAACGTCTCCCACGAGACCGGCGGGCTGAAGTACATCGTCGAGCAGAACAAGGCCAACTGGGGCCACTACTGCGACACGAGCCGGCCCTACGGCTGTCCGGCCGGCCAGGACAAGTACTACGGCCGCGGGCCGATCCAGCTGAGCTGGAACTTCAACTACAAGGCCGCGGGTGACGCCCTCGGCATCAACCTGCTGCACAACCCCGGTCTGGTCCAGAAGGACCCGGTCGTCGCCTGGAAGACGGCCCTGTGGTTCTGGATGCGGCAGACGGGCGCCGGCACCATGACCGGCCACCACGCCATCGTCAGCGGGGCCGGATTCGGCCAGAGCATCCGCAGCATCAACGGTGCCATCGAATGCGACGGCCGCAGCCCGGAGCAGGTCCGCCACCGGGTGGCCCTGTTCGACAGGTTCGCCAACATCCTCAACGTCGCGCCCGGCAAGAACAAGTTCTGTTAGGGAACAGGAACATGCCCATATCCCGGTACCTCGCCACGGTCCTGACCGTCGCCGCGGCGACGACCGCGCTGTCCGCCGGCTCCACCGCCCCGGCATCGGCGGCGGAGCCGTCCCTGCAGACACTGCGGGACAACGTGCTCAGGCTGACGAACGCCGAACGGGTCAAGGCGGGCTGTCCCAAGCTGAAGTTCAACGCCGCGCTCACCAGGGCGGCGCAGCGGCACACCGCCGACATGGCCGGGCACGACTTCGTCGGCCACGTCGGATCGGGCGGCAGCACCATGGTGACCAGGGCCAAGGCCGCCGGTTACACCAACTGGAGCTCGCTCGCGGAGAACGTCGCCGCCGGGCAGCGGACCGCCGCGGCCGTGGTGAGCGGTTGGATGAAGTCCCCGGGACACCGGGTCAACATCCTCAACTGCTCGCTGGAGCACCTGGGCCTCGGCCATGTGAAGAAGCCCGGCAGCCGGTACGGGACGTACTGGACCCAGGACTTCGGCGCGAAGTTCTGACCCCCGGCTGACGACGCCGACCGCCGCGGGGGGGGGGGGGGGGGGGGGGGGGGGGGGGGGGAGAGGGGGGGGGGGGGGGGGGGGGGGGGGGGGGGGGGGGGGGGGAGG
>NZ_JBVIGS010000015.1:128121-214420 GCF_055570675.1 Streptomyces sp. NPDC031111 | reverse complement strand
TAACCACCCCATACAGCATAGCCAAGCACGGGGCGCCTCTGGTCTCGTCGTCGGGCGAGGGGAGAAGGGGACGCACCCCCCCCCCCCCCCCCCCCCCCCCCCCCCGCCGACGTGTTCGGCCCCGTCGCGCACGAAGGACGTCCGACCGGGTGATCACCCGGGGGAGCGGGAGTCCCGGCCCACCTGGGTGATCACCGGTGGCGGGGCACAACACCCGCTCATAGCTTCGGCACATGAACAGACGACAGATCGCGTTCCTCGCCTGCACCAGCGCCGTCGTGGCCGCCGGGGTGGGTGCCGCCCCGTCGACCCACCAGCCCACCGTTCACCGCGTGCAGCCCGGCCAGTCCATCCAGAAGGCCGTCGACGCCGCCAAGCCGGGGGACACCGTCCTCCTCGCGGCCGGCACCTACCGCCAGAGCGTCGACATCAAGGTGTCGGACCTGACCCTGCGCGGCCAGGGCGCCGGACGCACCGTCCTGGTGCCCGCCGCGAAACCGGGCAAGAACGCCTGCGCCGCCGCGGGCAACGGCATCTGTGTGACCGGCACCGACAAGAGCCCCGTCAAGGACGTCACCGTACGCTCGCTGACGCTGCGGGGCTACGCCGAGAACGGGCTCTGGGCCACCGGCACCGACCGGCTGAAGGCCCAGTACCTGGTCTCGGAGCAGAACGGCCAGTGGGGCATCGCCGAGGAACGCTCCGTGGGCAGCGTGCTCACCCACAACCTCGTCCGGAAGAACGGCGACGCCGGACTGTTCGTCGCCAACACCGTCGACACCGAGGAAGGCGCCCGGGACGCGGAGAGGACCGTGATCCGCCACAACCGGTCCGCCGACAACCGCGTCGGCGTCACCGTGCGCCGGCTGCGGAACCTGACCGTCGACGGCAACGAGGCCACCGGCAACTGCGCCGCCGTCTTCCTGGTCGGCGACGAGACCAAGCCGCGCGCCGGTCACCTCACCGTGACCCGCAACTACATCCACGACAACAACAAGTACTGCCCCAAGACGCCCCGGCTGCCCTTCCTCCAGGGCTCCGGCATCGTCCTCACCGGCGTCGAGGAGACCAAGGTCGCCTGGAACCGGGTCGAGGACAACAAGGGCACCTCCCCGCTGTCCGGCGGCATCGTGCTCTTCAAGAGCCTCGTCGGCACCCCCAGCGAGCGCAACGACATCCGCGACAACCTGGTCACCGGCAACAGCCCGGCCGACCTGGCCGACCGGGACACCGCGAAGAACAACACGTTCAGCCGCAACACCTGCACGCTCTCCGAGCCCGCCGGCATGTGCTGAGCCACCCCACCACCGCTCCTCCTCCCCACCCCTGCACACCAGCAGAAGCGAGGCAACGGATGACCACCGTTGATCCGGCTCCCCCGCCGCCCATGCGGCTCCGGGAGCTCGTTTTCGGCGCGGCGTGCGCCGCCGCCGTACGCGCGGCCGTCCGCCTCGGCGTGGCGGACGCGCTCGACGACGCCCCCATGACCGTGGACGACCTGGCGGCGGCGGTGAAGACCCAGCCGCACACCCTGCGCCGCCTGCTGCGCGCCCTGTCCTGCCAGGGCGTCTTCGCCGAGAACCCCGACGGAACCTTCGAACACACCGAGATGTCCCGGCTGCTGCGCGAGGACGACCCGCACAGCCTGCGCTACATCGCCCTGTGGTGCACCGAGCCGTGGACCTGGAACGTCTGGCCGCAGCTCGACGAGGCGGTGCGCTCCGGCCGCAACGTCTTCGAGGACGTGTACGGCGAGGAGTTCTTCACCCATCTCAACGAGTCCGCCCCCGAGTCCGCCCATGTGTTCAACCGGGCCATGACCACGTCCAGCGAGCAGTCCGCGCGGGACGTGGCCCGGCTGCTCGACCTGGACGACGCCTCCTCCGTCGCGGACATCGGAGGCGGCCAGGGCCACGTCCTGGCGAGCCTCCTGGAGAAGCACCCGCACCTCCACGGCACCCTGCTCGATCTGCCGGGCGTCGTCGAGAACGCCGACCCGCGGCTGCGCGAGGGCGGCTCGCTCGCCGGCCGCGTCGAGGTGATCGCCCGGGACTGCCGCGAGGAGGTCCCCGTCCGGGCGGACGTGTACATCATCAAGAACGTCCTGGAGTGGGACGACGACAGCACCCGCCGGGCGCTCGCCAACGTCCGCGCGGCGGCACCGCCCGGAGCCCGGGTCGTCGTCATCGAGAACCTCGTCGACGACACCCCGTCGATGCGGTTCACCACCGCCATGGACCTGCTGTTGCTCCTCAACGTCGGCGGGGCCAAGCACACCCGGCAGAGCATGGTCGACCGGCTGACCGGCGCGGGCCTGGCCATCGGCGACATCAGCCCTGTCAACGCCTATCTCCACGCCTTCGAGTGCACCGTCCCCGGCTGACCGAAGGCGCCGAAACCCCGAGGCCGCCGGCTCCGCGACTGACACGCGGGACGGCGGCCTCGGGGTTTCGGCGCGCGCTCGCTCAGGAACCGGCGCCGCGCTCCCAGCGGTAGAAGCACCGTGCCATGGCGTCCTTGGGGCTGCGCCACGTGGCCGGGTCGTACGGGCTGACGTACGCCTCCAGCCGCTCGCTGATGCTGCGGAACTCGGGGTGCCCGGCCACCTTCGCGATGGCGGGCGCCGGATCCCGCTCGGCCTCGATGAGGTGCAGGTACACGTCGTCCCCGAACTGGAAGAGGCTGCGCCGGCTGACGCCGACGAGGTGGGGGAGTTCCCCCCGGTCGGAGTCGGCGAACACGTCGGCGATGTCCGGCGCCGAACCGGGCTTCATCCGGGCGACGATGAGGGCGTGGTGCATGGGGGGCGTCCTTTCCTGGACCGGTGCTCAGCGCGAGGACGCGACGGACGCGCTCTCGCTGTCGCGGGCGACCTGCTCGATCCGGTCCCGGATGAGGGCCATCTGCGTACGGGAGTTGCGGTTGATGTTGTCCGTCATCCAGTCGTCGTCGACCGGGGCGTCGGGCTTCATCGCGAAGTCCTGCGTCCAGCGCATCTGCACCCCGCCCGGCAGCTCCGCGTACTCCCACAGGATGTCCATGTGGTCGAACGGGCCCGTCTCGACGCGGCGGGCGCGGACGGTCCGCTTCTCCCGGTCCGGGGTGCGCTCCGACACCCAGCTCCACACCTTCCCGTTCTCGTCCGGGTGCATGGTCAGCCGGAACGTCGTCGTGGCGCCCTCCCGGGAGAGGACCTCCACGGACGCGTACTCGCTGAACAGCCGCGGCCAGTTCTCCAGGTCGTTGGTCATCTCCCACACGAGGTCGAAGGGAGCGTCGATGGTGATGCTGTTCTCGGTGTGTCCTGCCACTTTCAGGCTCCAGCCGTGAGGGTGCTGTTGACGAGGTTCAGGAACTCCCGGGGCGTCCGGCAGCGCTCCGAGTCGGGGGGAAGCGAGGCGCCGTACCGGTTCTCCAGCTCGCCGACGATGCCGAGCAGGCCGAGCGAGTCGAGGCCGAAGACGTCGAAGGGGGACTCCGCGGAGTCCTTCAGCTCCTGCGGGTCGACGGTGATGCCGGCCGCCTGCTTCATCAGCGCGGCCAGTTCGTCGAAGGTCACTTCGGTGGTGATCATGGGTGACTGCTCCTTCCCCGCCCGTTCCTACCGGGCGGAATCGTCACCGCGACGCACGACCAGCGCCGCGTTGGAGCCCATCAGTCCCCTGCTGAGGACGAGGGCGGTGCGCAGCTCGGCGGGGCGAGCGCGCGACATCACCAGGTCGAGGTCGTGGCAGATGTCGAACACGTTGGGCGTCGGGGGCACCGAGCCGTGTTCCATGGCGAGCACCGCGGCCACCGTGTCCAGCACGGGCGCCGCGCAGTAGGCGCGGCCGATGCCCGTCTTGGGCGCCGTGACCGGGACGCGGGTGCCGTGCGCGCCCAGGGCGTCGGCGATCGCCAGCGCCTCGGCGCGGTCCGCCTCGGGCACGCCCAGGGCGTCCGCGAACACCACGTCGATCTCCTCGGGGGCGCAGCCCGCCTCGTCGAGGGCGCCGCGGATCGCGCGGGCCAGGCCCTCACGGGACTCCGCCCAGCGGGAGGCCCCGGTGAACGTGGCGGCGTGGCCGGCCACGGTGGCCCGTACCGGCACCCCGCGCTCACGGGCGCGGGACTCGTCCTCGACGACGAGCAGCGCACCGCCCTCGGCGGGCACGAAGCCGCAGGCCTTCTCGGTGAACGGGCGGTAGGCGCGGTCGGGGTCGTCGAGGGTGCTGAGCTCGGGGTAGCCGAGCTGGCAGACCATCGAGTACGGGGCGAGGGGCGCCTCCGCGGCTCCCACGACCATGACGTCGGTGCCGCGGTGCACGGCCCGGGCAGCGTGCGCGAGGGAGTCGAGACCGCCTGCCTCGTCGCTCGCCACCACCCCGCAGGGCCCCTTGAGGCCGCCGCGGATGGATATCTGGCCGGTGCTCGCGGCGTAGAACCAGGCGATCGACTGGTACGGGCCGACGAACTTGGAGCCCCGTCCCCACAGTTTCTGGAGCTCGCGCTGGCCGAACTCGCCGCCTCCGGATCCGGCGGCGGTGACCACGCCGATGGAGAACGGCTCCGCGGGTTCCCCGCCGAGCCCGGCGTCGTCGAGGGCGAGGGCGGCCGCGGCCATGGCGAAGTGGCTGAACCGGTCGGTCTGCACCAGGAACCGGTCCTCGATGAGGGCCGCCGGGTCGAAGGCCCGGACCTCGCCCGCCACCCGGAGCGGCAGATGCCCGCAGCCCTCGCGGCCGATCGAATCCAGTACGGAGAGGCCCTCGCTCACGGACTTCCAGTAGGCGTCGGTCCGCATTCCGTTGGGCGCGATGACACCGATGCCGGTGACGGCCGCGCGCCGGGGGCGCCGATTGCTCATCGTGTCCTCCCGCCCGGCCCGGTCAGCAGCACCGCGGACTGGAAGCCGCCGAACCCGCTGCCGACGGAGAGCACATGGTTCAGCTTCCGCGGGCGGGCGGTGCGCGGCACGTAGTCGAGGTCGCACTCGGGGTCGGGGGTCTCGTAGTTCGCCGTCGGGGGCACGACCTGGTGCTTCAGCGCGAGAACGCAGGCCACCACCTCGATCGCGCCGATCGCGCCCAGGGAATGCCCCACCATCGACTTGATGGAGCTCATGGGCGTCTCGTGGGCGTGGGCGCCCAGGGACCGCTTCACGGCGGCCGTCTCGTGCCGGTCGTTCTGGCGGGTGCCGGAACCGTGCGCGTTGACGTAGTCGATCAGCGTGGGGTCGATACGGGCCTGGTCGAGCGTGGTGTCGATCGCCCGGGCCATCTCCAGTCCCTCACTGGTCAGGCCGGTCATGTGGTAGGCGTTGCCGTACGTGGCGTAGCCGCTGATCTCGCAGAGGATCTCCGCCCCGCGGGCCCGTGCGTGCTCGTACTCCTCGAGGACGAGCACGGCCGCCCCCTCACCCATCACGAAGCCGTCGCGGTGGGCGTCGAACGGCCGGGAGGCGTGCTCCGGGTCGTCGTTGTTGGGCGATGTCGCCTTGATGGCGTCGAAGCAGGCCATCGTGATCGGAGAGATCGGCGAGTCCGACGCTCCCGCTATGCAGACGTCGGCCCGGCCCTCCGCGACGGTGTGGAAGGCGTAACCCACCGCGTCGAGGCCGGAGGTGCAGCCGGTGGAGACGGTCTGCACGGGGCCCCGGGCGTCGAACCGCTCGGCCACGACCGAGGCCAGGGTGCTCGGCTGGAACGCCGTGTGCAGTTGCGGCTCGGCCTTCTCGTGGTCCACGTCCCAGCGCTTGCCGCGCTCGCTGACCAGTACGTAGTCGTGTTCCAGACGGGTCGTGCCGCCGACCGCGCTGCCCAGGGAGACCGCGGTGCGCCAGGGGTCCCCGGCGGCGGTGTCGAGTCCCGCGTCACGGACCGCCTCGGCGGCCGCGACCACGGCGAACTGGACGTACCGGTCCGCGCGTTGGCACAACTCGGCGTCCAGGCCGTGCTCGAACGGGTCGAAGTCGCACTCGGCGGCTATGCGGGAGCGCAGGCCCACCGGGTCGAACAGGGTGATGCCGCGGGTCGCGGTGCGGCCGGCTGCGAGAAGATCCCAGAACGCCGTCGCTCCGATGCCGCCGGGAGCGACCACACCTATACCGGTGACGGCCACTCGGCGGGTCATTTTATGGCCTCGCTGGGCTGGGCGGCACGGCCGGTGTCAGGCCCGCCGACCGTCAACTGCGGTCCTGCGTCGGCGCCTTCGGTCTCCTCCGTGTCGACGTGGCCGAGGCTCGGGTGCGGAGCGAGCGGGCCCAGGTGGAACACCATCCGGGCCTCCTGGTCGCCGACGTTGCGGAAGCGGTGCCGCATGTCGACGGGGATCATCAGTCCCTGGTCGGCGCGGAGCGCGAACGGCTCCCCGTCCAGGTCCACTTCGAGCGCGCCGCTGACGACGTACACGAACTCCTCGGAGTACGGGTGGTAGTGCTCGCCGATGCGCTCGCCGGGCTTGATGATCGCCAGGCCCATGAAGCCGCTGGTGGAACCCACGGTGGCCGGGGTGAGCAGGGTCCTGAGGTCACCCCCGCGCCGTCGGTTGGGTTCCGTCTCGTTCAGGTCCACGATGCGTGGATGCTGTTTGGACATGGTTGATACCTCCGGGTGTGCCGGTGACGTCCGGGCGGGCACGGCCGCGGACGTCACCGCGGTGGACCGTCAGGAATCCGCGGAGCTGCGGTCGGTGACGGGCAGCATGTCGGCGTGTGCCAGGAGCCGGTGCAGGGTGCGCTCGGAGTCCAGGGAGCCCTCGACCCCGATCGCGGCGCCGTCCAGGAGCCGCTCCAGCTCGGCCGGCTTGCCCGGGCCCTTGATGCCGAGGGCGGAGAGCGGGTCGCGATCGAGTTCGCCCGTGACGTCGATCATGCGGGTGACGATGTCGTCGCGCTGGAAGACGGTGCTCGCGTACACCAGGCCGTCCTCCGGGTCGTTCGCCGCGGCCTCGTCCTGGCGGGCGAGGAACCGGGCCAGCTCCAGGCCCCGGCCCGCCACGGCCGGGTAGTACAGCATGTGCCGTCGCAGCTGGTCGGGTTGCGGCCGGCCGGCCATCACGTGCTGCATGGCGGGGAGCGCCGCCCGGGTGAAGAACACCCGGGCGGAGTCGGAGTCGCTCAGGTCCCGGTCCTGTTCCAGGTAGGGGTTGATGGCCTCTTCCACGGCCTGTACCTGCGGCTGACTGGCCACGTGGCACAGAGTGGCGAGGAGGTCGCCCTCCACCTCCACGGCCCGCACGACGCGGTTGCCGTGCATGAAGAGGGAGGTGCGGTGCAGTCGCGTGGTGCCGTTGATGCGCGTCTCGGGCGCCTCGTAGTTGGCCAGGATGTCCACGACCTTGGACTCGCTGCCCGGCTTGACGGTGAAGGTGATGGCGTGGCGGGTCAGCCCGGCGCCCACGCGGGCCTCCGTCTGGAGTCCCGTCTTCGCGGCCCCGGACGTGGTGGACCGTTCCGGGCGGGTCTCCCGGAGGATGCTGTAGCGCATCGACCGGGTGTCCTTGACGCAGCTGTGCATCGGCCGGACGATCTCGATGTGCTCCTCGCTGTTCACCCAGTTGAGGAACGGCAGGGCGCTCTCCCACTCGCTGGTGATCAGCCACTGTGAGGGGTTCTCGATCGACTGGCACAGCTGGTCACTGATGTGGCCGGGGACGGACGCGACCTTGCTGCGCATGTGCTCGTACGCGTCGAGGAACTGTTCCTGGGCCCCCTCGTACAGGTCGAGGAGCAGGATCACCCGCAGCCTCGAGCCGTCGAACGCCGACTGCGATACGCGTGCCGACATGGTCATCCGGCGCACCTCTCCTCTTCCTCGGAAGATCAGGAACGACCGCGGTGTCCGAAGGGCCCGGGTCGCGATGAGTTCATGGTTGACGCGACCTTCCAGTGCGCGCGAGCGACACGGGGCAGGTGGGTGAACCGCGCGCCATCCGGGTGCCGCCTCGACGCGAACGGGTCCGCACCGGGCATGAAACGTGCGTCCCTTTCCTCAGCCCGTCGAGGGCGACGCTGGAGGCGTTCAATGATTGAATCGGATACCGTCGGCAAGGCGGTTCACCGCACGCCGGTCCTCATCGTCGGCGGCTCCCTGGTGGGCCTGTCGATGTCCCTGTTCCTGGGGCGCCTCGGCGTGCCCCACACGCTCGTCGAACGCCACGCGGGTACGTCGATCCACCCGCGCGGGCGGGGGAACAACGTCCGCACCATGGAGCTGTTCCGCACGGCGGGGCTCGAGCGGCGCATCGGTGAGGCCGCGTCCGTGCTGGCCGAGAACCACGGCATCCTTCAGACGTCGAGCCTGGTGGACGACGACGGCGAGTGGCTGCTCCAGGAGATCGACCCCGGCGGCGGGCTCGCCCGCTTCAGCCCCAGCGGGTGGTGCCTGTGCAGCCAGAACGACCTGGAACCGGTACTCCTCGAAGGTGCCCGCGAGCTCGGCGGCGACCTGCGCTTCGGTACGGAGATGATGTCCTTCGAGCAGGACGCCTCGGGTGTGACGGCGCTGGTCAAGAGCCGCGAGACCGGCGAGCACACCACGATCCGGGCGGACTACCTCGTCGCCGCCGACGGCCCGCGCAGCCCCGTCCGCGAATCGCTGGGCATCGGGCACAACGGTCCCGGCGACCTGTTCCACAACGTGAGCCTCACGTTCTCCTCCCGCGATCTCGCCGGCATCGTCGGCGACCGGAAGTTCATCGTCTGCTACCTGACCAACCCGGACGCCGACGGCGCCCTGCTGCCGGTCGACAACAAGCAGCACTGGGTGTTCCACGCGCCCTGGCACCCCGAACACGGCGAGACCCTGGAGGAGTTCACCGACGAGCGGTGCGTCGCCCACATCCGGCGCGCCGTCGGCGTTCCCGACCTCGACGTGACCATCACCGGCCGGGCCGCCTGGCACGCGGCCGAGCGGGTCGCCGAACGGTACGCCGACGGCCGGGTGTTCCTGGCCGGCGACTCGGCCCACGAGATGTCCCCCACCGGGGCCTTCGGCTCCAACACCGGTATCCAGGACGCCCACAACCTCGCCTGGAAGCTGGCCGCCGTGCTCGACGGCTGGGCCGCGCCCGGGCTGCTGGAGTCCTACGACGCGGAACGGCGGCCCGTCGCGGAGGCGACCAGCGCCCGTGCCTCGTCCCGCTCCAGCGAGCACAGCCACCCCGGGTACACCCCGGCTCCCGGCGCCCCCGCGCTCGGGGCCCCCGGGCCCGGTGGCCCCGGTGGGCCCGGCCTCGGCGGTCCTCCTGGCGGTCCGGGTGGGCCCGGCGGTCCCGGTGGGCCCGGCGGTCCGGGTGGACCTGGCGGTCCTGGCGGTCCCGGCGGTCCCGGCGGTCCCGGGATGAAGGCGGGCGGCATCCTCAACGTGGCGCTCTGCTACCGCTATCCGCACGGCGCGGTCCTGGGCGCCGACCCGGCGACGCCGGTCGTCCCCGACGGGGTCGTGCTGAACGGCGAACCCGGCAGCCGGGCCCCGCACGTGTGGCTGGAACGGGCCGGCACGAAGATCTCCACCCTCGACCTGTACGAGCGCTCCCTGGTCCTGCTCAGCTCCGACACGAGTGCCTGGCACACGGCCGCGACCGAGGCGGCGGCGGCGCTGTCCGTCCCCCTGGACTCGTACCGCGTCGGCACCGGCCCGCAGGCGGATCTGGAGCCGGTCCCCGGACCGGGCCCGGAGTGGACCGACGCCCATGGCATCACGCCGTCCGGTGCGATCCTGGTCCGTCCCGACGGGTTCGTGGCCTGGCGCCACGAGGGTCCGTCCGCGGACCCGGCGAAGACCCTGCGCGAGGCGATCGGAGCGATCCTGTCCCGCGACTAGCCGACCCGGCTGCGGGCAGTCGTGCCTCCCCCAGTGCCTTAAGGACCTGGGAGGTACCCCCAGGGCGATGGGGGAGGGTGGGCGCAGCGGCACCCCAGCAGGCGCGACGGACGAGCCGCATCAGCCCCCACAAGCCCGCAGCTGGGTGGGCGTGCGGCGCGGCGGCGGGAGGCTTGGGAGGCTCAGGGGCCCCCGATGCCCCCCTGGCGGCCCCGTTCCGACTTGGACAGGTGTTGTTCGAAGCGTTGGACCGCGGGGCCGTCGACATCCCACGGCCAGGGCGTGACCACGCCCTGGAGCGCCTGGAACACGGGGTGCGCGTCGGCGGCGCGGCCGGCCGCGCACAGCGCGTACGCCAGTACGTTCAGGTCGGCCAGTGCCGCCGCGTGCTGGAAGAAGCCCGGCTTCGCCCACAGCGCGGCGGCCTGCTCCAGCGCCGCCGCGATCTGGCCGCCCTCCCACAACTGACCGGCCGTCATGGCCCGTACCCCGCCCTGCGCCAGCAGCCCCTGGTACTGCCGTACGGCCGCGGTCAGTTCGACGGCGGCACACGGCGCGTTCGCCGGGATGCGGGTGCGTACGACGTCGACGAAGTCGAGGACGGACGCGCTGGACCCGCCCCCCTCCGGCGACAGATAAGCGAGCATCTGGAGATACGCCTCACGGTGCCACCGGTCGCGCCCGGTGGCCTCCCGCCAGATGGCGTTGACGTCGTTGTGGCCGTAGCGCTCGATCCGCGCCACCCCGAGCAGGACCACCCACGGCAGGGGATCCTCCGGTCTTCGTTCGGCGGCCCGGTGGCACTGGGAGACCACCTGCGCGGCGTCCTCGACGCGGCCGTCGCGCAGACCGCGCGCCAGTCCGGCCCAGGAGTGGAACACCAGCGCGTCCGCGCTCTGCGGCTCCCGGCCCAGCCACGCCGCCGCGATGCCGGAATCGGCCGTCGACTCGGCCAGTACGGACATCCGGTGGCCGCGCCGGTCCCAGTCGTCCCCGGTCTCCTCCAGCAAGGCGGAGACGAGGGTCACGTCCCCGGCCTTGCCGCCGCCGTTCCGCTTGCTCAACCGCCCCAGTACGCGCGACAGTTCGTCGTCGTCGAGGGCGGGCACGAGGCGGGGACGTCGGCTGGAGCGACTGCTGAAGAGGGCCATGGCGGAAGACTAGGAACTCCGGGTGCCCCGGTGGCCCGGGCGGGGGCGATCGTTATCGATCTGGCCCTTACCGCCGGTCAGCCGGGCAGACCGGGGCGGGGCCGACAACTCGTCGGCCCCGCCCGTCGTCCGCGCGTTCCGCTTGCGGACCGGACGCCGGGGTCAGACCGCCGGGGCCGGGTACGTCGGGTACTCCACCCCGGAGACGTACTGGACGACCCGGACGACCTGGCAGGAGTAGCCGAACTCGTTGTCGTACCAGAGGTAGAGGATCGCGTTGTCGCCCTCGACCTTCAGCGCGCCGGCGTCGACGATCGAGGCGTGCCGGGAGCCGATGAAGTCGCTGGAGACCGCGTCGGGCGCGCTGATGAAGTCGATCTGGCGCTTCAGCGGAGAGGTCAGCGACACGTTCCGCAGGTGGTCGAGGACCTCCTGACGCGTGGTCGCGCGGCCCAGCTGGAGGTTGAGGATGGCGATGGAGACGTCCGGCACGGGCACGCGGATCGAGCTGCCGGTGATGGTCGCGTCCAGGTCGGGCAGCGCCTTGGCGACGGCCGACGCGGCACCCGTCTCGGTGATCACCATGTTCAGCGGCGCCGAACGGCCACGGCGCTCCGACTTGTGGTAATTGTCCAGCAGGTTCTGGTCGTTGGTGAACGAGTGCACCGTCTCCACGTGGCCGCGCAGCACACCGTACTCGTCCGCCATCGCCTTCAGCGGCGGGACGATCGCGTTGGTGGTGCAGGACGCGCAGGACAGGATCTGCTCGTCCGGCTTGAGGGTGTCGTGGTTGACGCCGTGCACGATGTTGGGCACGTCGCCCTTGCCGGGCGCGGTCAGCACCACCTTGTCGATGCCGGGACGCAGGTGCTGCGAAAGCCCCTCGCGGTCGCGCCACTTGCCGGTGTTGTCGATCAGGATGGCGTTCCTGATGCCGTACGCCGTGTAGTCGATCTCCGTCGGGTCGCCCGCGTAGATCACCTTGATGGTGTTGCCGTTGGCGACGATCGTGCTGTTCGCCTCGTCGACGGTGATGGTGCCCTGGAACTGTCCGTGCACGGAGTCGCGGCGCAGCAGCGAGGCCCGCTTGACGATGTCCTGCTCGCCGCCCCTGCGGACCACGATGGCGCGCAGCCGCAGGCCGTTGCCGGATCCCGACTTCTCGATGAGCAGCCGGGCGAGGAGACGGCCGATGCGGCCGAAGCCGTAGAGGACGACGTCGCGCGGCTCACGCCGGTCGATCTTGTTGGCGCCGGTCGCTCCGGCGACGGCCTCGGCGGTGAACTCGGCCACCGAGAGCCCCCGGTCGTCGGTGCGGTGGGCCTCGGCGAGCAGGCCGATGTCGATCTGGGACGGGCCGAGGTCGAGGGCGGTGAGCGCCTGGAGGAAGGGCAGCGTCTCGGTGACCGAGAGCTCCTCGCCGGCGATCTGCCGGGCGAAGCGGTGGGTCTTGAGAATGCTGACCACCGACTTGTTCACCAAGGAGCGGCTGTGCAGCAGGACGGTCACGTCCCGCTCCCGGTGCAGCTTCCCGATGATCGGGATCATCGACTCCGCGATCTCCTCGCGGTGCTTCCAACTGGTGAACGAGTCTTCGTTGACAGTCACAGGATCATCTTTCGAGCTAGAGGGTGCTCATATGATAGCCATGCTGATCGGGCCGCCCGGAGGGGGTGCCCCACGGCCACGAACACGCCGGAACTCGCAGGGTTGCGCGACATGCGAACGGGTACGCGTGCAGCACTGCGCCCGGGCCGGATCTTGTCCCGGGCAGGCCGTACGACCGCCGCTACCAGGGAACCTGTCATGGAAACACCAGCGCACGAGAACAACGCCCCCACGCCCGCGCAGCGGGCCCTGGACGCCCTGTCCGAGAACACCGAGGACACGGCGGCGCTGGACGCCCTCGCGAACAGCGACGTACTGATCCCGGTGCCGGACGACGCGGGCGACGAGGAGGCCGCCGATCCGGGCGCGGTGGCCCTGCCGGTGCTGGAGCAGCCGGGCGGCACCCAGGTGGTGCCCGTGTTCACGTCCGAGCTGGAGATGGCCGGGCTGCTGCCGTTCGTCTCCCGCTACCGTCTGGTCCCGCTCGGCGCGCTCGCCGCGCAGTGGCCGGCCGAGGACCTGTCACTCACCATCGACGGCAGCTCCGAGCACCGCCTCACGCTCACCTCGGAGGGAGTCCGCACGCTGCTGGCCCGCCCGTGACCGGTCACGGGCCCGCGCGCTACTCGCCCAGCGTGCGGGCCAGGGCGGCGCGCTGCAACGGGAGGACCTCGGCGTGCAGCTCGCGCCCCTTGTGGGTGAGCCGCACATACACGCCGCGCCGGTCCTCCAGGCACATGCTGCGCTCGATGAGGCCGTCCTTCTCCAGCCGGGCGATCAGACGGGACAGCGCGCTCTGACTGAGGTGGACCCGGCCCACCAGGTTCTGCACCCGGCACTGCTCGCCCTCCTGGGGGGTCGCCGTCGCGAGCAGGTCCAGCACCTCGAAGTCCGAGGCGCCCAGGCCGTAGGGGTGCAGCGCGCGGTCGATCTCGCCCAGGGTGCGCGCGTGCACCGCGAGGATGTCACGCCACCGTTCCTCGAGCCGGGTGTCGGCCGTCTTGGCTGCCATACCCGAAACGGTAACACTTGTTCGACATTCAATGAACGCGCATCGACGGCCCGGCGGACCGGGCCGGGCGGGTCAGGCGGGCGCGTCCTGGAACAGGCCGACGAGGTTGCCGTCGGGGTCCTGCACGGAGGCGATCAGCGTGCCGCCGCCGACGTCCTGCACCTCCTGCACCGGCTTCGCCCCCGCCTCCACCAGCTCGGCGAGCGTCCGCCGGATGTCGGTCACGACCCAGTAGGGGACCGGCCCGGTCATGCCCTTGGCGTGGCCGTGCGGGTCGAGGCCGATCTCGTGCGTGTCGGTCCGGAAACCGACGTAGTACGACTCGTCCGCGTACGGCTCCGTCCCGAGCAGGGTGCGGAACAGCGCCTTCGCCGGAGCGAGGTCCTTCACGGGGTAGACGATGGTCTTCAGGCCCTGGGCCATGACGTACTCCTCCAGGAAGCGGGCCCGGCGCCGGGGTGCGCCGGTCCCTTCACGCTAGGCCGGGGGAGCCGTGCGCGGCTTCTTCGATCCTGACCGCCTGCCCCGTCCGTGGAGTCCTACGTCGAGTCCCGCTTGACCAGCTCCGTCGGCAGGATCACCGCCGCCGGGTCCTCGCCCCCGATCTGCGCCAGCAGCACCCGCACCATCTCCGTGCTGATGCGGTCCCAGGGCTGGCGGATCGTGGTGAGCTCCGGGCTGGCGGCGACGGCCGCGGGCGAGTCGTCGAAGCCGCCGACCGCCACGTCCTCCGGCACCCGGCGCCCCGCCCGGTGGAGCGCCGTGAGCACGCCCTGGGCCATCAGGTCGGAGGCCACGAACACCGCGTCCACGTCCGGGGCCCGCGCCAGCAGCCGCTCGGCGCCCGCCTCACCGCTGGCCCGGCTGTAGTCGCCGGAGACGACCAGCCGCTCGTCGGCCTCGACGCCCGCCTCGGCGAGCACCTCCCGGTAGCCGGCCAGGCGCTCCACACCGCCCGGTGTGTCCAGCGGACCGGTCACCACACCGATCCGCCGACGCCCGAGCGCCAGCAGATGCCGCACCATGTCGCGGGCGCCGTCCCGGTCGTCGGCGGCCACGTAACTCACCTTCGAGCCCAGCCCGATCGGCTTCCCGCACGCGACCAGCGGCACCCCCGCCGCCCGCAGTTCCTCCGCCACCGGGTCGCCGGAGTGGCTGGACACCAGCAGCACCCCGTCCACGTGTCCGGCGGTGATGTACCGCGTGATGCGCCGCCGTTCGTCGTCCGTGCCGGCCAGCATCAGCAGCAGCGGAACGTCGTGCGCGGCCAGTGCCTGCGTGCAACCGCGCAGCAGCACATTGAAGTTGGGGTCCTCGAAGAACCGCTCCTGCGGCTCCGTGAGCAGGAAGCCCACGGAATCCGACCGGCCCGTGATCAGCGAGCGGGCGTGCCGGTTGACGACGTAGCCCGTCCTGCGGATCGCGGCGTTGACCGCCTCCGCAGCGGCCGGGCTGACGTAGTGGCCGCCGTTGAGCACGCGCGAGACGGTGCCGCGCGAGACACCGGCCTCGCGCGCCACGTCGTGGATCGTCGGCGGCTTGCGCCTGCCCCCCGTGTTGCTCATGGTCATGACTTTACGGCCCCGGAGAGCAGATCCAGACTCCAGAACCGCTGGATGACCAGGAAGAGCGCCACCAGCGGGAACACCGCGAGGAACGCGCCCGTGATCACCAGTGTGTACAGCGCCGGGGTGTTGGCGCCCTGTTCGAGCAGCGTGTACAGACCGAGCGTGATCGGGAACTTCTCGTCGTCGCTGAGCATGATGTACGGCAGCAGGAAGTTGTTCCAGATCGCCACGAACTGGAACAGGAAGACCGTCACCAGTCCGGGCACCATCATCGGCAGCGCGACCCGGGTGAAGATCCGCCACTCGCCCGCGCCGTCCATCCGCCCGGCCTCCACCACGTCCGACGGCACCGCGGCGGCGGCGTAGATCCGCGCGAGGTAGACGCCGTACGGGGAGAGGATCTGCGGCAGCAGCACGGACAGATAGGAGTCCGTGAGGTCCGCCTTCGCCAGCAGCAGGTACTGCGGGACGGCGAGGATCACCGGCGGCATCAGCACACCAGCGAGCAGCACGTTGAACAGCGTCTCGCGGCCCCGGAAGCGGTAGGTCGCCAGCGCGTACCCGCTGACCGCCGACACACAGGTCGACAGCAGTGCGCCCAGTCCGGCGTACAGGGCGGAGTTGCCCATCCACTGCCAGTAGACGCCGTCGCGGTAGGCGTTCAGGTCGGAGACGTTGTCGGTGAAGCCGGTGCCCGGCCAGAACGTGAAGGTGGAGAACAGCTCCGAGCCGGACTTGGTGGACGCGATGACCACCCAGGCGACCGGCAGCAGGCAGTACAGCGCGCCGAGCAGCAGCGTCACGGTGGGGACCAGCGCGATCCGGCGTCGGCGCGCCGGGCCACGGGCGGTGCCGGGAGCGGTGCCGGCCGCGGGCTCGGCCTTGCGCAGGGCGAGGGAGCTCATCGGGCGGCCTCCTGCTTGTTGCGTCGGTTCGCGGCCCGCAGGAAACCGAAGGACAGCACCAGGGTGGCGAGCGCGATGATGGTCGCCTGGGCGGCGGCCGCGTGGATGTCGCCCTTGCCGAAGGCGTCCTGGTACACCTTCATCAGCGGACTCCAGGTGGAGGCCACGGAGTTGGTGAGCGGCTTGAGGGTGGTCGGTTCGTTGAACACCTGGAGCGTCGCGATGATCGAGAAGAAGAAGGTCAGCACCAGCGAGGGCGCCACCATCGGGATCTTGATCCGCAGCGCGATCTGAAGCGGCGTGGCGCCGTCCAGCTTCGCCGCCTCGTACACCTCGGCGGGGATGGCCCGCAGCGCGGTGTAGATGACGATCATGTTGAAGCCGGTGCCGCCCCAGACCGCGATGTTCGACAGGGCCAGATAGAGCGGACCGCCGTCCAGCAGATCCGGCTGCGGCAGCCCCAGCTTGTCCAGCACGAAGTAGAAGGGGCTCACGTCCGGCAGGTACAGGAAGCCCCACAGCAGGGCCGCGACCACACCGGGGACGGCGTACGGCAGGAAGATCGCGAGCCGGGTGAAGGGGGCGAGCCGCACCCGCTCGGAGTCGAGCATCAGCGCGAACAGCAGCGCCAGGCCCAGCATGACCGGCACCACGACGCAGCCGTAGCCGAGCACGCGCAGCGCGCCGTTCAGCAGTTCGCTGTCGGACAGGGCGCCGGTGTAGTTCTCCAGGCCGGCCCAGACCTCCTCACGGGCGCCGGACCCGAGGCCCAGACCGGAGACCTCCACCTTGCGGAAGCTGAGCCAGACGGCGTACCCGATGGGCAGGGCGAAGAACAGGAGGAACAACAGGCTCGCGGGTATGAGGAACGCGTACGGGGCCCCCTTGACCCCGTACGACGTCCGGCGGGCGGGGGACTTCACTCCGCGACTCCGAAGCCCTGCTTCTTCAGGTCGGCGACCGTCTCCTCCTGCATGGTGTCCAGCGCGGCGGTGAAGTCCGACTTGTTCTTCGCGGCGGCGCCGAAGGCGTCCTTGAACGTCGTGTAGGCGACGTTGACGTTCGGTCCCCAGGCGGACGGCGCGGTGGTCTCCGCGATCTCGGCGGCCTTCCGGTAGAAGTCGGGCTGGTTGGAGAAGTACTCCGGCGGGCTGGTGAAGGCGCCGCTGAGCTGGGCCGAGGTGGAGGCCGGGTAGATACCGCCCTCCTTGGCGAGCGCGTTGAGCGCGTCGCCGTCGGTGTTCAGCCAGGCGGCGAACTTGGCGGCGGCCTCCTTGTGCTTCGAGTCGGTGGTGACACCGGTGGAGGAGCCGCCCCAGCTGCCGGTGCCGCTCTCACCGTCGCTCCATTGGGGGAGCGGGGCCATCGCCCACTTGCCCTTGGTGTCGGGCGCGGCGGTCGTCAGGGTGCCCGGCGCCCACACGGCGCTCACCCACGCGATCTGCTTGCCGGTGTTGAGCGCCTTGTTCCAGGCCGGTGTGTACATCGGCTGGTTGTCGATGGCGCCCTCCTCGACCAGGCCGCCCCAGAACTCGGCGACCTTCGTGGTCGCCGCGTCGTTGATGCCGACCTTCCACTTGTCGCCGGAGGTGGTCCACCACTTCGCGCCGGCCTGCTGGGCGAGGCCGGCGAACAGGCCGGAGTCGTTGGCGGAGAAGGTGGTCAGGTCCTTGTCGGGGGCCTCCTTCTTCAGCTTGCGGGCCGTCTCGGCGAACTCGTCCCAGGTGGCCGGGACGGTGAGGCCGTACTCCTTGAACAGGTCCTCGCGGTAGTAGAACATCATCGGCCCGATGTCCTGCGGGACCGCGTAGACGGCGTCGGTGCCGAGGGTGGTCTGCTGCCAGACGCCCTCGGCGAACTTGCTCTTCGCGTCGGCCACGTCGTCGCCGATGTCGGCGAGCGCGTCATTGCTGACCAGCGTCGGCAGCGCCTGGTACTCCGCCTGCACCAGGTCGGGCGCCTTGCCCGCCTTGTGCGCGGTGAGGATCTTGGTGACGAGCGTGTCGCCGGACGCCTGCTTCTTCACCGTGACGGAGATCTGCTCCTTCTTGCCCGGCCCCTTGTTCCACAGGTCCACGACCTTGTCCATGCCGGGGGTCCAGGTCCAGTACGTCAGTGAGACCGGTCCCGACTGGGCCTCGCCGTCGTCCGACGACGAGCCGCAGGCGGCGAGTGCGGTGGCGCCGAGCGTGACGGCGACGGCGGAACTCACGAGGCGACGGCGCTTCGTGTACGGCATGGATCTCTCCCCTGACCTGGGGCCCCCGCCTGCTGCGAGGACCGGATGCGCTGCTGTGCGCGGGGTCGCGCTGCTTCTGTGAGCGTTCACAGTAGAGAAACATCCCGGACACTTGTCAATGGTTGTTGCTGTGCGGTTATGTTGGGTCCGCACCGCCGAGAATGTGTGTGCACGTTCCCAAAAGATCGAACACATCGGGAGAGAATCCATGCCGGAGACCACCCCCAGGGGCCTCACCGGGCTCGCCTTCGGTGGGGACTACAACCCCGAGCAGTGGCCGGAGAACGTCTGGGACGAGGACGTACGGCTGATGCGGGAGGCCGGCGTCACGATGGTGAGCGTCGGGATCTTCTCCTGGGCCCTGCTGGAACCCACGCCCGGCGGGTACGACTTCGGCTGGCTCGACCGCAACCTGGACCTGCTGCACGCGAACGGCGTCCGCGTCGACCTCGGCACCCCCACCGTGGTCCCGCCCGCCTGGTTCTACCGCGCCCACCCCGACGCGCTGCCCGTCACCGAGGACGGCGTGCGCCTGGAGTTCGGCTCCCGCGGCGCCATCTGCCACAGCAACGCCGACTACCGGGACGCCGCCGCCGGCATCACCACGAAGCTCGCCGAGCGCTACGGCGACCACCCCGCGCTCGCGATGTGGCACGTCCACAACGAGTACGGCGTCCCCGTCTCCGCCTGCTACTGCGACTCCTGCGCCGCCCACTTCCGCCGCTGGCTGGAGCGGGAGTACGGCACGGTCGACGCCGTCAACGAGGCCTGGGGGACCGCCTTCTGGGGCCAGCACTACGCCGGCTTCGACGAGATCAACCCGCCGCGCCGCACCGCGACCGTCGGCAACCCGGCCCAGGCGCTGGACTACCGGCGGTTCGCCGACGCCACCATGCGCGAGAACTTCGTCGCCGAGCGGGACATCCTGCACCGCCTCTCACCCGGCGTCCCCGTCACCACCAACTTCATGACCGCCCTCAGCCAGTGCGACTCCGTCGACTACTGGGCCTGGGGCCGCGAGGCCGACCTCGTCACCAACGACCACTACCTGATCACCGACGGCCGCCGCACCCACGTCAACCTGGCCATGGCCGCCGACCTCACCCGCTCCGTCGCCGGCGGTGCCCCCTGGCTGCTGCTCGAACACTCCACCTCGGGCGTCAACTGGCAGCCCCGCAACCCCGCCAAGGCCCCCGGCCAGATGGCCCGCAACTCCCTCGCCCACGTGGCCCGCGGCTCCGACGGGGCGATGTTCTTCCAGTGGCGCCAGTCCCGGCGCGGTGCCGAGAAGTTCCACTCCGCGATGCTCCCGCACGGCGGCACCGACACCCGCGTCTGGCGCGAGGTGACCGAACTCGGAGCGGCCGTCGAGTCGCTGGCGCCGATCCGCGGCACCCGCACCGAGGCCGACGTGGCCGTGCTGTGGGACTGGCAGTCCTGGTGGGCGCAGAACCTCGACTGGCGCCCCAGCGAGGACCACGACGCCCGCGAGCGCGCCGACGCCTGGTACGAGGCCCTCTACGACCACCACCTCACCGTCGACTTCGCCCACCCCGAAGCCGACTTGTCGAGCCATCCCCTTGTCGTCGTACCGGCCCTGTACCTGATGACGGAGGCGGCCGGGAACAACCTCAGGCGGTACGTCGAGAACGGCGGCACCCTCGTCGTGTCGTACTTCTCCGGCATCGTCGACGAACACGACGCCGTGCACGACGGCCCCTACCCGGGAGCCCTGCGCGACGTCCTCGGCCTGACCGTGGAGGAGTTCTCCCCCCTGCTCCAGGGCGAGCGGGTCCGGCTGACCGGCCCCGACGGCGCCGAACTCGACGCCGACGTGTGGACGGAGTTCGTGGTGCCGCGCGGCGCCGAGACCGTGTGGACGTACACCGACGGTCTCACCGCCGGCCGGCCCGCCGTCACCCGGCACCGGCTCGGCGAGGGCACCGCCTGGTACGTCTCCACCCGGCTGGGCGCCGAGTCCCTCGCCACCCTGCTCGGCCCGGCGGTCGAGGACGCCCGGATCACCCCGCGTGCCGACCTGCCCCGCGATCTCGAAGTGGTGCGCCGCACGGGCGAGTCGGGCACCTTCCTCTTCGCGATCAACCACACCGCCACCGACGCCAAGGTGCCGCTGGACACCCCCGGCACCGAGCTGCTGACCGGTGAGCGCGCCGCGGGCCGCCTCCCGGTCCCGGCCGGAGCCGTCCGGGTCGTCCGACTCGACGGCTGAGCCGCGACTCCCCTCCGCCCGCGTGAGCACACGGCCGCGGGCGGAGGGGGCCCTCGCCCTTCGGGGCGCAGGGCGACCTTCCCCTCCCCACGTCGAAGGGACGACGAACGCCCATGTTCCATCCCAGACGCACCCTCCGGGCCCTGCTGCCGCCGCTCGTGGCAGGACTCGCCCTCACCGCGCTGCCCGCCCAGACCGCGACGGCCGCGAGCACCCTCACCAACGGCGGCTTCGAGGCCGACGGTTCCGGAGTCGCCACTCCGGCCGGCTGGTCCGAGTACGGCGACACGGCCGCCTCGTTCACGGAGTCCGGTGGCCGCGGCGGCGCCAACCGCCTGTCCCACTGGTCGTCCTCGGCCTACCGGGTGGAGACGTACCAGTACCTTTCCGGCCTGGCCAACGGCGACTACCGGCTCACCGCCTGGGTCCGCTCCGGCGGCGGCCAGAACGCCGCTCACCTCGCCCTGAAGAACTGCGGCGGCGCCGAGCAGCGCACCGACCTGCCGGTCTCCGACTCCGGATGGATACGGATCGTCGTGCCGGTGAAGGTGACCAACAACCAGTGCACCATCAGCGTCAACAGCGACGCGAACGCCGGCAACTGGATCAACGTCGACGACCTGACGTTCGCCCGGGGCACCTCCGGCCTCCCGGTCAAGGGCGCCGACATCTCCTCCCTGCCCAAGAGCGAGGCCATGGGCGGGGTCTACCGGACCGCGTCCGGCACCGCGGGCGACCCCGTCGCGATCCTCAGGTCCACCGGCATGAACTACGCCCGACTGAAGGTCTGGGTGAACCCGGCCGACGGCTACAACGACAAGGCGCACGTCCTGGCCCTCGCCAAGCGGATCAAGGCACAGGGCATGAAGCTGCTGGTCGACTTCCACTACTCGGACACCTGGGCCGACCCGGGCAAGCAGTACAAGCCCGCAGCCTGGGCCGGACACGACTACGGGCGGCTGAAGAAGGACGTCTACGACCACACGTACGACGTGCTGAACTCCCTCAAGAAGCAGGGCACCACCGCCGACATGGTGCAGGTGGGCAACGAGATCAACGGCGGCATGCTGTGGAGCGAGGGCTCCACCGACAACTGGACCCAGCTCGCCGGACTGCTCAACTCCGGCTACGACGCCGTCAAGGCGGTCAGCCCGTCCACCGTCGCCGCGCTGCACCTCGCCGAGGGCGGCGACCTCGAAGGCACCCGCTGGTGGTTCGACAACGCGGTCTCCCACGGCGTGAAGTTCGACGCCATCGGGCTGTCGTACTACGGCTACTGGCACGGCACGCTGCACGACTTCCAGACGACCCTGGACGACGCGGCCGACCGCTACGGCAAGCCCGTCTTCGTCGCCGAGACGGCCTACCCGTTCCGGCTGGACAGCGAGGACGGCCTGGAGAACATCATCGACGTCCAAGGCGAACTCGTCCCCGGCTACCCGGCGTCCACCACCGGGCAGACCCGCTGGATGAACGACGTGGCGAGCATCGTCGAGGCCGTCCCGAACGGCCGCGGCCTCGGTGTCTTCTACTGGGAGGCCACCTGGACCGCCCGCACCGGCAACGGCTGGGACCCCGCCGACCCGTCCTCCGGCAACGGCTGGGAGAACCAGGCGCTGTTCGGCTACGACGACCGCGCGCTGCCCGCCATGGCCTGGTTCCGCCACCGGTGAGCCCACGGGCCCGCCCCGGCACCTGGGGCGGGCCCAACAGCCCACCTCCGCAGGCCCGTTGGGTCCCGGACAAAGGTGCCGTCGGACCGGGACACGGAGCCCCCGCTCGCGGCAGCATGGAAGGGCTCCGGAGCGCGAGGCCCGGCGCGGAGGTGTACGAGATGCTGAGGACTCCCGTCGACGGGACACGGCTGCGCATCCTGGCACGGCTGACGGAACCGGACGTGCCGGAGCGCGGCCTCACCGCGGACGCCGTCGCCGCCCGGCTGGGCGTGCCCGTCCCGGTCGCCCTCACCCACCTGAGGCTGCTCACGGCCCTCGGACTGCTGGTCACCAGCCAATCCGGCGGCCATGCGTACTACCGGCGCGACGAACCGCGCATCGCCGAGGTGACGCAGCTGTTCGAGAAGGTCTGGTAGCCAGGGGCCGCGAGGTGACCCGCTCCGTTCCGGGACGTACGCTGATCCCGAGCGAGTGGGAGACGTACGACGGTGACAGCCCCGGAAACCGCAGGCCTTCGAGCCCGCCCCGCCTTCCGCGCCCAGGCCCCCGTCGTCGCCGCGGTCGCCGTCGGCGGGGCCGCGGGAGCGACGGCCCGGTACGCGGCCTCCCTGTGGTGGCCGACGCCGGCCCACGGATTCCCGTGGACGATCCTCGGGGTCAATGTCGCCGGGTGTGCCGTCATCGGCGTGTTCCTGGTGATCGTCACCGAGGTCCGCACCGCCCACCCCCTCGTCCGGCCGTTCTTCGGCACCGGCGTCCTCGGCGGCTTCACCACCTTCTCCACGTACGCCGTCGACGTACGGAACCTGCTCGACGACGGCCACGTGGGCGCCGGTCTCGCCTACCTCGCCGTGACCCCCTGCGCGGCGCTCGTCGCCGTGTGGGCTGCCGCCTCGGCGGCCCGCCGTGTTCTCATCAGGAGGCAGCCATGACGCGGCTGACCGGCACCGTCCTCCGTCTGACCGTGTACGTCGGCGAGAACGACACCTGGCGGCACCGGCCCCTCTACTCGGAGATCGTCCACCGGGCCCGCGCGGCCGGGCTCGCCGGCGCCAGTGTCTTCCGCGGCGTCGAGGGCTTCGGCGCCTCCTCCCTGGTGCACACCTCCCGGCTGCTCTCCCTGAGCGAGGACCTGCCGGTGGCGGTCGTCGTCGTCGACACCGAGGAACGCGTACGGGCCTTTCTCCCGGAGGTCGACGCGCTCGTCACCGAGGGCCTGGTACTGCTCGACCGCTGTGAGGTCGTCCGGCACGCGCGCCGCGAGGAACCGCGGTGAACTGGCTGTACGTGGTGCTGGGCGCGATGGTCGGCGCGCCGCTGCGCTACCTCACCGACCGTGCGGTGCAAACCCGGCACGACTCGGTGTTCCCCTGGGGAACCTTCACGGTCAATGTCACCGGCAGCCTGGTCCTCGGCCTCCTCACCGGAGCGGCGGCAGCGGGCGCGGCGGACTCCCGTCTCCAGCTCCTGCTCGGCACGGGACTGTGCGGCGCCCTGACCACCTACTCCACCTTCTCCTACGAGACCCTCCGGCTGGCCGAGACCGGCGCACGCGGCTACGCGGCCGTGAACGTGGCGGCGAGCGTGGCAGCCGGCCTGGGCGCGGCCTTCGCGGGCGCCGCCCTGGCCGACGCGGTGTGGGGCTAGACCGACTTGGTGCGCAGCGGCTCGCCGACGTGCCTGAGGTGGCGCAGGGCCTGGCGGTGCGAGGCGAGCAGGCCCGTGCGGCAGTAGGGGATGCCCAGCTCGGCGCAGTAGCGCTCGGTGATGACCTGGGCCCGGCCGAGGGCGGGTGTCGGCATGCTGGGGAACAGGTGGTGCTCGATCTGGTAGTTGAGCCCGCCCATGAACGCGTCGACGAGCACCCCGCCGTCGACGTTGCGGGAGGTGAGGACCTGGCGGCGCAGGAAGTCCAGCTCGGCGCCCTCCTCGATCATCGGCATGCCCTTGTGGTTGGGGGCGAACACCGAGCCGAGGTAGATCCCGAACAGACCCTGGTGCACGGCGATGAACGCGAGCGCCTTACCGGGGGAGAGGACCAGGAACAGGCCGCCGAAGTACACGACGAAATGGGCGACGAGCAGCGTTCCCTCCAGCAGCGGCCGCTTCATCGACGGGCTGCGCAGGGCCTTGAAACTGCTGAAACTCAGATTGAGCCCCTCCAGGGTCAGCAGCGGAAAGAAGAGGACCGCCTGGTGCTTTCCGATGAATCGCGCCGGCCCTTTCGCCTGTTTCGCCTGACGCCGCGACCACACCAGGATGTCGGGAGCGACATCCGGGTCCTTCTTCTCGTGATTCGGGTTCGCGTGATGACGCGTGTGCTTGTTCATCCACCAGCCGTAGCTCATGCCCAGCAGCACATTGGCCACCAGCAGCCCACCGATCTCACTGGGGCGCCGTCGCGAGAACACCTGGCGGTGGGCCAGGTCGTGCGCGGCCAGTCCGAGCTGGCCGAACACCAGGGCGAGGGCGGCGGCGACGATCAGCTGGCTCCAGCTGTCACCCAGAGCCAGAAAGGCGGTGACACCGCCGGCGAGCGCGACACCCACGGCACCGAAACGCACCGTGTAATACACCGGTCGGCGCCGCAGAAGTCCCGCCTCGGCTATGCGTCGCGACAATTCCGAGAAGTCGCTCCCCTTTTCGCGTTCACGCGTGGACGGGACATCCCTGAGTACCGTTGGATTGGCCATGCCCTTCAGTATGTGAACGGCCTCTCCCGAGCAGAATGATGTTGACACCCGGATGCGGGGTGGGGCTGGCACCACCCCGGCCCCCATTCCCTTGCACCGCCCTCCGCTTGACAGCGCCCGCGCCCGCCCCGCACCATCGGGCCCGTGAACCTGTCAGACAGCCAGACAGGTGGCGCGGGTCCGCGGCGCGTCAGCGCGATGGAAGCGGTGCTCACCCACCTCCGCGGCGCCATAGAGCGCGGCGAGTACGCCATCGGCGACAAGCTCCCCTCCGAGGCGGAGCTGTGCCGCGCCCTCGAGGTCTCCCGGCCCGTGCTGCGCGAGGCACTGCGCGCCCTCCAGACCATGGGCCTGACCGTGTCCCGTACCGGCAAGGGCACCTTCGTCGTCGCCGACGCCGTCGAGGACCCCACCTTCGGCGACTACGCCGCCAGCGATCTGCTGGAGGTGCGCCGGCACATCGAGATCCCGGTCGCCGGCTACGCCGCCCTGCGCCGCACCCCGGAGAACCTGGACCATCTGGCCCATCTGCTGGACCGGATGGAGCGGGAGACCGACACCACGGCCTGGGTCGCCATGGACACCCTCTTCCACCTCGCCGTGGCCGAGGCAGCCCAGAACCCGGTGTTCCGCCGCGTCATCGAGGAGATCCGGGACGCGCTGGCCCGCCAGTCCGCCTTCCTCAACGAACTGGGCGGGCGCCGCGAGCAGTCCAACCGCGAGCACCGGGCGATCGTCGAGGCCCTCTCCGACGGGTCCGAACACGACGCCGTCGAGGCCATGACCCACCATCTCGACCGCGTCGAGACGACACTCACCGACATCGTGCGCCCCGCGCGCACGTCCACCACCGGAGCCGACGCGTGACCTCCTCCGCGCCGGCCCACGACCACCACCGGACAGCCATGTACAGCAGCATCCCCGCGGACGCGCCCCCGATCCGCGAGCCCCGCCACGTCCCCGTCGCCCACCTGATACGCGGCGGCGTCGTCGAAGGCGTCCACCACGGCTCCGTCGTCGTCCTCGGCGCCGACGGCGAGGTCCGGTCCCGGCTCGGCGACATCGAGTCCGCCTTCTATCCGCGCTCCGCGCTCAAGCCCGTCCAGGCGGTGGCGATGGTCCGCGCCGGGCTGCCGCTCGACGGCGAGCTGCTGTCGCTCGCCGCCGCCAGCCACTCCGGCGAGGAACGCCACCTCGCCGGCGCCCGGCGCATCCTCGAACTCGCCGGACTGACGGAGGACGACCTCGGCAACGTCCCGGACCTGCCGCTCGGCCCGGCCGTCCGGGACACCTGGGTGCGCGAGGGCCGCCCGCCGTCCCGGCTCGCCCAGAACTGCTCCGGCAAGCACGCCGCCATGCTGTACACCGCCAAGCTGAACGGCTGGCCCCTCGACGGCTACCTGGACCCCGCCCACCCGCTTCAGCAGGTGATCGCCGAGATCGTCGAGGACCTCACCGGGCAGCGGGTCGCCACGGTCACCGTCGACGGCTGCGGCGCGCCGCTGTTCGCGGTCTCCCTGCACGGTCTCGCCCGTGCCGCCGCGCGGATCACCACCGCCGAGCCCGGCACCCCGGAGGCACGGGTCGCCGACGCGATGCGCGAGCACGCCGAGATGGCCTCCGGGGCCGGCCGGGACGTGGCCGCGTTGATGCGGGCGGTTCCCGGGCTGCTGGCCAAGGACGGATACGAGGGGGTCCAGGTCGCGGCGTTGCCCGACGGCCGTGCCGTCGCCGTGAAGATCGCGGACGGGGCGAGCCGGGCGAGGGTTCCGCTGAGCGCGGAGGCGCTGGTGTGTGCGGGTGTGGACGCGGCCCTGCTCGGGGAGTTCCGGGGGGAGTTGTTGCTGGGGGGTGGGCGGCCGGTCGGGGAGGTGCGGCCGGTGCGGATGGAATCGGTGCTTGCACCGGTTCGGGTTTGATTGGGGTTTGTGTTTCGGCACCGGGTGCGTGGGGGTTTCTCGCGCCCACGCGGCGGAGCCGCATGTCGGGTACAGCCCCGCGCCCCTTTCGGGGCGCGCTTGTCACCCTTGGTTGGTTGGGATCGGGCCCCATCTGAGGCGTAGGTACAAGAACACTGTCGCGGCGCCCAGGAGGGCGGCTGTGGTGATGGGCCAGGTCGGGGGGTGGGCCGGGGGGTCGGATTTCCGCGGTGTCGTGGCGGGCTGGGCCTGTGGGCCCCGCAGGGGGCCGGCGCGCAGGGCGTCCAGGGAGCCCACCGGGGTGACCCGGCCGGTCGCCTCGAAGCCCCAGTTCAGCAGGGCGCGGGCCTCCTCGTACACCGCGTAGCCGTCGCCCGACCGGGGGTTCATGACCGTCACCACCAGGGTGCGGCCGCCCCGGCGGGCGGCCGCCACGAGCGTGTTGCCGGCGTTGCTGGTGTAGCCGTTCTTGACGCCGATCAGTCCCCGGTACGGTTCGACGCCGTCCGCGCCGGTGAGCAGCCGGTTGGTGTTCACGATGCCGTACGAATCGCCGTCGCCGGCCGGGAAGCGTGCCTCGTGCCGGGCGCAGTACCGCGCGAACTCGTGGTTGCGCAGCCCGGCCCGGCCGAACACCGCCAGGTCGAACGCCGACGACACCTGCCCGGGTGCGTCGTAGCCGTCGGGTGATGTCACCCGGGTGTCGCGGGCGCCCAGCGCGCGGGCCTTCGCCTCCATCCGTTCGGCCGTGGCCCGCCAGCCCCCGCTCAGCGCGGCCAGCACCCGCACGGCGTCGTTGCCGGAGCTGAGGAACACCCCGTTCCACAGGTCGGACACCCGGTACGTACGGTCCTCGGAGACCCCGACGAGGCTGCTGCCGGGACCGATGCCGGTCAGCTCCTTCTCGCTGACCCGGTGCCGGATACCGGCCGGCAGGGCCGGCAGCACGGTGAGGGCGAACAACGTCTTGAGCGTGCTGGCGGGCGGCAGCCGGCGGTGCGCGTCGTGCGCCGCCAGTACGTCGCCCGTGCCGGCGTCGGCGACCAGCCAGGCGAGGGCGGACGGTTCCGGGACCTCGGGTGCGCCCGGGCGCGGGCGGACATGCGTGCCGGGCCGGTACAGCAGTGACGCGGCGGCGGCCGTCGCGCGTGGTCCGGGGTCCACGCCGGCGTTCGCCGCGGCGGGAGCCAGCGCGAGCAGGCCCGCCGTACAGAGCGCGCAGGTGGACACGGCAGCCCGCGAAGCAAATCCGATAGTCATACCGCAAACGTAGGAATGGACCCCGGGAACACCGTGCTGCCCGGGCCGGGGACCGTCCGCGAGCACCCGGATGCCACACGGCGGCGCCGCGTCAGCCGCTCGGGAGTGTCGGCTGGACGCGCCGCAGGAACGCCGCGTTGTCGGGGGTCTCGCGCATCCGGCCGAGCAGGGTCTCCAGATCGGCCTGCCCGTCCCGCGACCGCAGCACCCGCCGCAGTCCCCGGGTGGCGGTCAACTCGGCCGGAGTGAGCAGCAGTTCCTCACGGCGCGTGCCCGAGCCGGTGATGTCGGCGGCGGGGAACAGCCGCCGCGCGGCCGCCTCGCGGCTCAGCCGGAACTCCATGTTGCCGGTGCTCTTGAGCTCCTCGAAATAGAACTCGTCGGCCCGGGAGCCGGTCTCCACCAGGGCCGAGGCGAGAATCGTGAGCGAGCCGCCCTCCTCGGCCTGACGGGCGGCGCCGAAGAACCGCTTGGGGCCGAGCAGCGCGGAGGCGTCCACGCCGCCGCTGAGGGTGCGGCCACTGGAGGCGGCCGCGTTGTTGTACGCCCGGCACAGCCGGGTCAGCGAGTCCAGCAGTACGACGACGTCCTCGCCCGCCTCGACCAGCCGCCGCGCCCGCTCGATCACCAGCTCGGCGAGCGCGATGTGCTGCTTGGCGGGCCGGTCGAAGGTCGAGGCGTACACCTCGCCGCGCACCGAGCGCCGCATGTCGGTGACCTCCTCGGGGCGTTCGTCGAGCAGCACCACCATCAGCCGGCATTCCGGGTGGTTGCCGGCGACGGCCGCCGCGAGCTGCTGGAGGAGGACGGTCTTGCCGGTCTTGGGCGGCGCCACGAGCAGCCCGCGCTGCCCCTTGCCGACCGGTGCGAGCAGATCGACGACCCGCCCGGCCAGGCCGGACGCCGGATGCTCCAGGCGCAGCCGTTCGTGCGGGTGAACCGGCGTCAGGTCGCGGAACTGCCGCCGTCCCCGCAGCGCCTCGGGCGTACGGCCCTCGACCCGGGTGATCTCGCTCAGGCCGGGCCGGTCGCCGAGCACGCCTTCCACCAGGTCGCCCTTGCGCAGGCCGTGGCGGCGCAGCAGAGCGGGGGAGACGGGCGGGTCGGAGGGGGAGGGCAGACAGCTCTCGGCGCGCAGGTGCCCCTTCCCGGCCGCGTCGATGTCGAGGACACCGGTGACGAGCCGGGGCTGCTGCCGTACGGGAGGGTGATCGAGTGCGGTGGTGGTCATGTGGTCGGTCCTTTCGCGGACGACGGGCGGAGACGTGCGGTGGGAAGGAGAGAAGCCGCGGGGGAGGGCGAGAACGCGCCTCCGGGCGGCGGGAGCAGCACCCCGGTCACGGCGGAAGAGGACCCTGCCGACGAGGTGGTGCGGGAAAGCCGACGCCGGTCGGATGCGACGGGCGGACTCGGCGAACCGAAGGAAAGGTGCGGAAGAACTCGCACCGACGCCAGAAGAAGGGCGTATCAGAAGTGCTTCTTGCACTGTACCACCCGGTGCGGGGGTGGCCACAGGACCGCGGTCCCGTACGGACGAAGGGCCCGCCGGTCACGACCGGCGGGCCCGTGCGGTGGCGGAGACTCGTGTCCGCCCGGGTTCAGGCGGGAGTCCCCTGCGCCTCGCGGGCGATCCGGTCGAACTGCGCCCCCATGGCCGCCGCGAGTGCCTGCGCACCCGACAACGGGCGCACCATCACGGTCAGTTCGTCGATATGCCCGTCGTCGTCGACGTGGATGAAGTCACAGCCGTTGATCTGACGGTCACCCACCCGCGCGGTGAACACGAGCGCGTGGTCACGACCGCCCGCGTCGCCGATCTCACGCACGTACCGGAAGTCCTCGAAGACCTCCGCGACCGCGCGCAGGATCGCGGCGGTGATCGCCTTGCCGGCGTACGGCTTGTACACGACCGGGCTGGTGAAGACGACGTCCTCCGCCAGCAGGGCCACGGCGGCGTCGAGGTCGTGGGCCTCCACCGCCTCCCGGAATGCTCGCATCACGACTCCTTTATTCAACTTGTTGAATAGGTGTGGATGAGAATAATCACCCGCTGCTACCGTGTCCATATGTCCCTGAAGTACGCCGTCCTGGCCGCCCTCCTGGAGGGCGAGGCCTCGGGCTACGAGCTGTCCAAGATCTTCGATGTCTCGTTCGCCAACTTCTGGGCCTGCACGCCCCAGCAGCTCTACCGGGAACTGGAGCGGCTGGCGGGGGAGGGGCTCGTCGAGGCCCGGGTGGTACGGCAGGAACGGCGCCCGGACAAGCGGATGTTCACCCTCACCGACACCGGCCGCGACGACCTGCGCGCCTTCGCCGCCGAGCCGCCCCGGCGGCCCACCGCCATCCGCGACGAACTCCTGATCAAGATCCAGGCCATGGACGGTACGGACCCCGGGGCCACGACCGCACTGCTCGAGGAGCGGATGGCGTGGGCGCGCGGCAAACTCGACCGCTACGCGCGCGTACGCGAGCGCCTGCTGGACGGCCGCTCCGAGGAGGAGTACCTGAGCGAGGCCGACCGGGTCGGACCGTATCTCACCCTGCTGGGCGGCATCGCCTTCGAGGAGGAGAATCTGCGCTGGTGCGAGCGGGTCCTGACAGTGGTGCGCGGCCGTGCTCGCCTAGGCTGACCTGATGTTCAGCCCCGAAGGCCCCCGGCTGCGCGAACTCGCCGTGCAGGCACTGTCGTCCGTGGAGCGCGGCTACGACCTCCTCGCGCCGAAGTTCGACCACACCCCCTTCCGGACGCCCGACTCGGTGCTCGACGCCACCACGGCGGCACTGCTGCGGGCCGGGCCCTTCGACGCCGGACTCGATCTGTGCTGCGGCACCGGCGCGGGCATCGACGTGCTGCGGCAGGTGTGCCGGGAGAGCGTCACCGGCGTGGACTTCAGCACCGGCATGCTGACCGTCGCGCGGGAGCGCGTCCGGCCGCCGGGGCCGGCGGTCGGCTGGGTGCGGGCGGACGCGCGGGCGCTGCCGTTCGGTCCGGTCTTCGACCTCGTGGTCAGCTTCGGCGCGTTCGGCCACTTCCTGCCGCGGGAACTGCCGGCCCTGTTCACCCAGGTCCACTCGGTGCTGCGGCCGGGCGGACGCTTCGTCTTCCCCGTGGTGGCGCCGCCCCGGCCGGGCTCGCTCACGCAGGGGGTGATGCTGGGCTTCGACGCCGTGATGCGGGTGCGCAACGCCGTCCGGCGTCCGCCCTTCGTCATGTACTACCGCGCCATCCGCTTCGGCGACCTGTGGCGCGAGCTGACCCGGGCCGGGTTCCGGGTGGAGTTCCGGCCCCTGCCCGAGTTCGGATCGCGCCGGGACGGCAGCGCGCGGGTCCTGCTGGTCGTCGCCGGACGCCCCGGACCCGGTCAGACCACCGCCGGAACGGTGAACTCGTAGACAAGGACGTCCTGTTGGGCGTCCATGACGAGTTCGGTGATCTCCAGCGGGCGGGCGTACTGGTCCTGCACCCGCCGGGTGACCCGCACCGACGGCGTCCCCGCGACCCGTGTGATCGTGTCGCGGTGGTGCAGCGCCAGCCCCGCCCGGCGCATCCAGTCGTAGGCCCGCCGCAGCTCCGCCGCGCAGGTGCCGTCGGCGCGGTCGCGGTAGCGGCCCAACTCCTCGACCTCCGCGAGCGCCACGGCGGAAAACGATGTCACCGCCGTCCGCAGTTCCCGCCCGTCGGCCGACGCGGACCAGTAACGGTGCACCAGCGTCGGCTTCGCCGGCGCCACTCCCAGGGCCTCGGCGTGCCCCGGCGGCGGCGCCTCCCAGGCGACGGTGGCCCTGGCCACCGCGCCGCGGTCGGCGCACCGCGCGCCCACCGGGAAGCCGGACCAGGCCGGGCTCTCCACCGCCGGTCCGGGCAGCGTCGCATGGCTGCCCCGCCGGTCGGTGGTGACCAGCCCGTCGCGGCGCAGCACCTGGAGCGCCTGCCGTACGGTCTCCCGGCTGACCCCGAAGTGCTCGGCCAACTGCCGCTCGCCCGGCAGGCGTTCGCCGGGCGGCACGGTCCCGTCGCGCAGTTCGCCGAGCAGTTCCGTCGCGATCCGCCGGTAGAGTGGCTCCCCTTCGGTGAGCGAGTGGTCGTGAGGGACGGTGCGGGCCATGCCGCGCCTCCTGTTGGTGACGATCCGTAGCCGCGCGGGCTCATTGCGCCACCACATCTACCATTGGTCTACACCACCAGGGAAGAGTGGTCCGGCAGTTCGGCCGGAACCGTGCGGTTCCCTCAGATGTGGCGGCGCATCCAGCGCAGCTTGGCCGCCTCCTGGAACGGGCCGCCGCCCTCGTGGTCGTTGAAGTCGTACACCTCGATCGCCTTGTCGTCGTGCGCCCAGGCGTTGAAGGCGCCGAACACCGTCGAGGGCGGGCAGGTCTGGTCCTCCAGGGCCGCCGAGAACAGGGCGGGCGCGGTGCCGCGGGCGGCGAAGTGGACGCCGTCGAAGTAGGACAGCGTGCGCAGGACGTCCTCGAAGCGGCCGCGGTGTGTCTTGAGGTACGAGCCGATCTCCCGGTACGGCTGCCGGTCGGTGAGCGTCGTCGCGCGCGGGAAGTCGCAGAGGAACGGCACGTCCGGCGCGATGCCGGCCAGGTCCGGGACCAGCCCGCCCACGGCGATGGTGATGCCTCCGCCCTGACTGCCGCCCACGGCGACCGTGCGGCTCGCGTCGGTCAGCGGGTGCGAGCGCGCCGCCTCCACCGCGCGCACGGCGTCCGTGAACACCCGGCGGTAGTAGTAGTTCTCGGGCGCGTCGATGCCGCGCGTCATAAAACCGGGGTACGCCGGCGCGCCGCCCACCGGATCCGCGGTGCCGCCGCCGGCTCCCCAGGCGCTGCCCTGGCCGCGGGTGTCCATCACGAAGTGGGCCCGGCCCGTGGACGCCCACAGCAGGTGCTCGTGGGGCAGTCCGCGGCCACCCCCGTAACCGATGAACTCCACCACCAGCGGCAGCGGGGCGTCCGCGCCGGCGGGCAGCGTCAGCCAGCCCTTGACGGGGTGACCGCCGAACCCCGCGAACGTCACGTCGAAGACCCGCACCGTGGACAGTCCGGTGTCGACCGGCTCGAAACGGGCGTCCAGGTCGTACTGGCGTGCCTCCTCGAGGGTCTTGGACCAGAACGCGTCGAAGTCCTCGGGCGCCGTGGACGCGCTGCGGTATTCGCGCAGTTCGTCGAGCGGAAGGTCGAACAGGGCCATCAGGGACCGCCTTCGTGAAGAGACAGTGCGAAGCGATGACACCGTACGTGGACCACCCGGAACACCGCCAGAGTCTCCCAGCGAAAGCTCCAGGTGGAGGGCGTAGAAAGCGGTTGTCTCCGAGGGTTGGCGGGAGCCGTCCGGCGCGCCTCAGACGCCCCGGTGCGTCCACGCGGGCTCCGTACGGGCCCATGCCCGGTCCCACTCCGCCAGCCTGCGGCGCATCGACACCCCGCGCACCGCGCTGTGCGCGAGCAGCACCACGGCCGCCGTGCCTCCCGCCGCTCCGGTCCCCATGCCGATGCCGTACTGCCACACCGAGGCCTCGTCGACCGGGGGCTGCACATCGCGCCCCCGGGAGTCGAACCACACACTCACCACATCACCGGGGCGCGCGTTCGCCGGAACCCGTGCGACGGCGGAACGCGACCCCTCACCCGGCTCCGTCCAGCGCACGGGTGCGCGAAAAGCGTGCCGCGCTCCCGTCTCGGAGGTGGGCCGTGCCCCCGTGGGGCGCTCCACCACCTCGGCGCGCACGCGGTGGCGGTCGGCGCGTTGTTCGAGCGCGGTCGCCCGTGCCTCGCCGTGCGCCCACCAGGCGACGAGCGCCCCCACCAGTGGTGCCGCCAGACACAGCAGCAACGTCACGGCCAGCGTCGTCCACTCCTCGACGACGTCCGACCGCCGGCACAGCGCACTGCGCCGACGACGGCACAGCACTCGCATTCGCATCTCGACCTCCCCGCCGTCGCCGCAGCCGAGGGGCGTGAACGGCCGTACGGGTCGGCGGCCCCACCGGTCCTCTGCGCGGCGCGCGGCACACGCGGACAGCCGCTGCCGGGTGCCCGGCCACGACCGAGCGAAACGGGACGCCCGCCCGGGCGGCCCACCGCCCGCACGGACGCGACGCCGGTCAGCCGAAGCGCTCGATCCGGATCCGCTCCACGGGCTGGCCCGCCGCCACCAGCAGCCTGGAGGCGTGCTCGGCGAAGGAGTTGGAGCCGCACACATAGGCCTCCCACCCACCGGGTGGCTGCTTGGCCAGGAACGGCGCCACATGTTCGGCCGTCATACGTCCCACGGCCACACCCTCCGGCGCGCTCCGCGTGAACACCGGAGTGGTCTCCGCCCCGAACTCCCGCGCGTAGATGAGGTCCTCGGGGCCGCGCGCCGACACCAGCAGCCGCAGCGGCAGTCTCATGTCCCGCCTCCGGTGGTGCCGCACCATCGACATCAACGGAACCACGCCCGATCCGGCGCCCACCAGCAGCGCGGGCCGGTCACCCGGCCAGGCGAAGAAGCCGCTCAGCGGACCGCGCACCTCGATCCGGTCACCGGGGCGGGCCACCGTGTGGAACCAGCCCGAGACCTCGCCGCCCTCGACATGGTCCAGGGTCAGCTCGATGTGCCCGGAGTCGTCCGGCGCGGACGCGAGCGAATAGTGGCGCTGGGCCACATAGCCGTCCTCGGCGGTCAGCCGCAGCATCAAGTGTTGCCCCGGCACATGCCCCGGCCAGCCGGGCACCGCGAACCGGAAGGTCGACACGCGCGGGGTCTCGCGGCGGATCTCCGTGAGTGTGGCCGTCCGCCACACGGAGGCGGTCTGCTCGCTCACGCCGATCCGCCCGGGCACGGCGAACCGCGTCGGCGGGGCGAAACGCTCCGGCGCGGACCGCGGCGCCCGCGCCACCCGCATCGTCTGCTCAGTCACCGGTGTACCGCTGCTCCTCCCAGGGGTTGCCGCGCGCATGGTAGCCGTTCCCCTCCCAGAAGCCGGGCTCGTCGTGGTCGAGGAGCCGCAGCCCCGCGATCCACTTGGCGCTCTTCCAGAAGTACAGATGCGGCACCAGCAGCCGTGCCGGGCCGCCGTGCTCGGCGGGCAGCGGCCGGCCGTCGTACTCCCAGGCGATCCACGCCCGGCCGCCGGTCACGTCCGCGAGCGGCAGGCTGGTGGTGTAGCCGGTGTGCGCGTACGCGACCACATGGGTGGCCGTCCCATGGGGCCGGACCAGGTCCAGGAACGCGTCCAGCGAGACGCCGCCGAACCGCACCCCGAACTTGGACCAGCTCGTCACACAGTGGATGGCACCCTCGTACGCCGAGGACGGCAGCGCGTGCGCCTGCTCCCAGTCCCAGGTGCGGGGCTCCGCCACCAGCCCGTCGATCCGGAAGGTCCAGTCGGCGGGCGCGATGTCGGGGGTGACCTCGGCGGACAGGACGGGCCATTCGTCGCCGGCGTCGTACTGACCCGGTGGCAGTCCGGGATTGTGCACGCGCGGGCGGCCGGTGAAGCCTCGGGTGATGTTCACGTGATCGGCGATTCCGTTGCGACTGGTGCTTCAAGTGTTTCCGCGTTCAACGGTACGTGGTGTCCGCGGCCGACGCGGTGCCGGGCCGTTCACGGTCGTGCGGTCCGGGCCGGGTGCGAGGGGGTCCACGCGTTGTAGCGCTCCAGATAGCCGGCGAACCGGCGCAGGTCCTCCTCCGGCCAGTCCGCGAGGCGTTCCGCGAAGGCCGCGCGGCGGCTCTCGGTCACCTGCCCCAGGATGCGCCGCCCGGCCGACGTGAGCCGTACCACCTGCACCCGGTGGTCCTCGGGATCCGGGCGCCGCTCCACGAGGCCGGACCGCTCCAGCGCGGTCACCTGGCGGCTCACCGTGGACTTGTCCAGAGCGTAGTGGGCGGCGAGGTCGGTGGCCCGGCAGCCGCCGCCGGTCTCCAGATGCCCGAGCAGTGTGTACGACACCAGGGACAGCTCGGGGTGCATGCGCCCGGCCGACGCGCGGGCACGGCGGGCGAAGACCGTCATCTCGCGCTGGATGGTCTCCACGGCCTCGGCTGCGTCCACCCGTGCACACCTCTCTCCGCGATCCCGGGTCCTCCCATGCACCGTACAGGGGTGATGATCGTCGGGTACTGTGGCCGTCCGGCCGGGGAACCGCCCAGCCGGGGATGCCGAGGAGGTGAGACCCATTACCGCTGTGTCAGGTCGGGTGCTCTCCCCTCGATGCGACGCGGACCACCGGCAGTAGGTGACCGCGAGAGCGCCCTTCGGCTCCCGAAAGGTCCAGGCTCTTGCCGCACACGCCGTCCCCGTCCCCCTCTCTTCCCTCGTCCGCGTCCCGGGACGCCGTGGTGGCCGCGCTGCGCGCCGCCGGTTGCGTCTTCGCCGAGGACGAGGCCGAGTTGATCCTCGCCGCCGCGCCCACCCCGCAGGACGTCGCCCCCATGGTCGAGCGCCGGGCGGCCGGGCTGCCCCTCGAACTCGTCGTCGGCTGGGCCGAGTTCCACGGCCGGCGCGTCATCGTCGAACCCGGGGTCTTCGTGCCCCGTCGCCGCACCGAGTTCCTCGTCGAACAGGCCCTCGCCCGGGCGCCCGGCGCGTCCGTCGTCGTGGACCTGTGCTGCGGCTCCGGCGCCGTCGGCGCCGCCCTGGCCGCGGCCCTCCGCGGGGTCGAGCTGCACGCCGCGGACATCGACCCGGCGGCCGTGCGCTGCGCCCGCCGCAATGTGGCCGGGCTCGGCGGACAGGTCCACACGGGCGACCTGTTCGCGGCGCTCCCCGGTGAGCTGCGCGGCCGCGTCGACATCCTCGCCGCGAATGTGCCGTACGTGCCCAGCGACGAGATCGGCCTGCTGCCCCCGGAGGCCCGCGACCACGAGCCGCGCGTCGCGCTCGACGGCGGCACGGACGGCCTCGACGTGCTGCGCCGGGTCGCCGCGGAGGCGCCCCGCTGGCTCGCGCGGGGCGGCTGTCTCCTGGTGGAGACGGGCCGCCACCAGGCCCCCACCGCCGTCGACACCTTCACCGAGGCCGGCCTGCGCCCCCACCTGGCCACCTCCGAGGACCACCACGCCCACGTCGTGATCGGCGTCGCACGCTAGGAACCCGGGCCGGCCCGGAATCCACCCCTCGTCGGCTGCCGGGCCGCTCGTCCGTGCCCCACGGGCCGATCGGGTTCACACCACAGCCGCTCGCCGTGCAGCCCCGCACGCGGACCAATGGACCTTGCGTCCGGAAAGGCGCCCCGGGCGCCGGGGGCGTGCTGGGCCGTGGGCCCCGGCCTGGCGGTGGTGTGCTGTGTGCGCCTGGAAGGTCTTCGGGTCGTGGTTTCCGGCCCCGTGGCGGGCCTTGGTGCGCCTACCGCCAGGGGGCGGCCCGGAATGTGGCGTCCGGCCAGGTGTGGGGGGCGCGTCGGATGCCGGGCCGTGGGATCCGGGCGCCGGCGACGTGCCGGTGTATGCGGGTGATGTGCCGGGTCCTGGGCCGCGCCTGGCGGTGGTGTGCCTGGGCGTGCCCGGGAGCTTTCGGGTCGCGGCTTCCGGCCGGGGCCGGGCCTTGCTTCGCCTACCGCCGGGCGGGGCGGCCCGGGACAGTGCGCCCGGCCATGTGGGCGGTGTCGGAGGCCGGGTCGTGGGGCCCGGGTGCCGGCCGCGTGCCGGGCCCCACGGTGCGCCCGCCGGACGGCAGCGCGCCGACGGGTGGCGTCGGGGGGCAGGGCCGTGGGCCCGGGCCTCGTCGCGGTACAGGTCCGTCGTGGGGCCGGTTGGTACCAGTCGGACCGGTCGGCCTCGTCGTCAGGGTGGGGTCGTCGCGCGGGCGATGAGGAGGGCCACGTCGTCGACGTTGTCGGGTTCGTGGAGGGTGCGCAGCAGCAGGTCGCAGACCTCCTCCAGGGAGTGGCCGGGATGGTCCAGCAGGGCGAGCAGCCGGTCCAGGCGCTCGTCGAGCGTATGGCGGCGCGTCTCGACGAGACCGTCGGTGTAGAACACCAGCCGGTCGCCCGGCTCCAGGTCGACGGAGGTCGTGGAGAACGCGACCCCGCCCACGCCCAGCGGCACCCCCGTCGGCAGATCGAGCAGTTCCGGGGCGTGGCCCGCCCGCACCCGGGCCGGCGGCAGATGTCCGGCGTTGGCGATGGTGCACCGTCGCTCACGGGGATCGTGGACGGCGTACACACAGGTGGCGATCGCCTGGTCCAGGCCGACGGTGATCCGGTCGAGGTGCTCCAGGAGCACGGCCGGATCGAGGCCGAGGGAGGCGAGGGTGTGGGTCGCCGTGCGCAGCCGGCCCATGGTGGCCGCCGCGGGAATGCCGCTGCCCATCACGTCCCCCACCACGAGCGCCGTCTTGCCGTCCTCCAGCGGGATGACGTCGAACCAGTCGCCGCCCACCTCGCTCGTGGCGCCCGCCGGCTGGTAGCGGGAGGCGACCTCGAGCCCGCCCGTCACGGGCGGATGGCTCGGCAGCAGACTGCGCTGGAGGGTGAGGGCGGTGTCGCGGGCGTTCTGGTACCAGCGGGCGTTGTCGATCTGCACGGCCGCGCGGGAGGCCAGTTCCCGCGCGAGCAGCAGATCGTCCTCGTCGAACGGGCGGGGGTTGCGCATGCGGGTGAGATCGAGCGCCCCCAGCACCTCCCCGCGCGCGATCAGCGGAACGGCCAGATACGAGTGGACACCCGCCCGCGCCAGCAGCGCGGCCGCCTCCGGTGAGCGGGCGATCCGCGCCAGGTCCTCGTCCTTCGCCTGCGGCACCATCACCGGCCGGCCGGTGCGTACGCACTCGGTGATCAGCCGGTCCGGCGCGTACCGGGTGACCTGGCCCGGCGGGTCGGCCGCCGACAGGACGTCGGACCCGTCCGCCCAGCGCACCGCCAGCGCCCGGATCACCGCCGGCTCGGCGGGGCCGAGGGTGCTGCGGCGGCCCTGCACCACCGCCTCCAGCAGATCCACCGCCGCCGCGTCGGCCAGCTCGGGCACGGCCACGTCGGCGAGCTCACCGGCCGTACGGTCCAGGTCCAGGGTGGTGCCGATCCGGGCGGTGGCGTCGGCGATCACGGCCAGCCGCCGCCGGGCGGTCTCCGCCTCCACGTTCGCCCGGTACTGCTCGGTGATGTCCACCACCGACACGGCCACGCCCAGTACCGTGCCGAGCGCGTTCTCCAGCCGGTACAGCGAGACGGCCCAGATGTGGTCCTCATCCGGATCGGCCGGTGTACGACCGGTCAGGGACCGGTCGACGACGGGCCGGCCGGTGGCCAGGACCTGGCGCGCGGCGTCCTCGATCCCCGCGGCGTCCACCATCGGCAGCACATCCCGGATCGTGCGCCCCAGATGCTCCTCGGCCGGCAGACCGTTGATCTGCTCCAGCGCCGGATTCACCGAGACGTAGCGCAGACCGGTGTCCAGCACGGCGAGACCGATGGGGGACTGGGCGACGATCCGGGTGGACAGGGCCACGTCCTGCTCCAGCCGGCGCACGGTCGACCGGTCCACCGCCAGGCCTAGGGCGTACACCTCCCCGTGGTCGTCCAGCAGCCGCATGTTGCGGAACTCCACCAGCCGGGTGGCGCCGTCCTTGCGGCGGATCGGGAAGGCCCCGGCCCAGCTCCGGCCGGTGCGCATGACGTCGGCGAACAGCTTCACCACCAGGTCGAGGTGCTGCTCGTGCACCATGATCCGGGCGGCGTACTGGCCGAGCGCCTCCCGGGCGCTGTACCCGAACAACTCCTCGGCCTGGGGGCTCCACAGCACGATCCGCCCCTCGGTGTCCAGGACCACCGAGGCCACGCGCAGCACGTCGAGCAGCCCACTGGGACGAACCGGCCCGTCGCCGTCGGCCGGGAGTGACCCCGCTGCACTCATCGCACGCCCCGCCTTCACCGATTCCCACGGCACGTCGCCGTGCCGACACCCCTTGTTCTACCGCGCGCGGGGGCGAATTTCCGCCGCTCCTGCCGTTCGATTCCAGCTTCTCCCACCATCGTGGCGGGCGCCCCGCGAACTCGTCACCGCGGCAGCGGCGCGCGGGTAGTGCTCATTGGCGTGTGGTGCTTTGCTGAGTGGGGGGCGGGGACGGCGTGGGCCACGAGAGGAGCGATCACGATGGGCAGCGAGCGACCGCACCCGGAATCCGTCTCGGTCGAGATCAGCGGATGCAGCAAGGACGACGCCCGGATCGTGTTCGACACGCTGTGCGCGTGCTTCACGTCCGACCGGTGCGCCGACGACGTACCGGAGGAGTTCTCCGAGACCCGCCCGACGGTGTGGCTGGGCACGTTCGACGTCGCCGACACGCTCGAGGGCGCCCGGCCGCAGGCGCGGCTGTCCTCGTCGGTCGACGCCGACGTGCACGGCGGCTACTGGGCGATCGACCGGTTCCGCACGACCCTGGACTCCCTGTTCACGGTGCACGACCTGAGCACGGTCCCGGGCGACCAGGAGGAGGAACTGCACGTCCGGCTCGAGAGCCGGTGACGCCGTTCGGATCGCTGTGCCCTCCGTCACCTTTATGCAACTAGTTGCATAAGGCGGTGCGCGTGCCTTACAACTACAGGCACGACACCGCGCACGGAGGGCCCGATGAGCCGTTACCCCCACCTGCTGACCCCGCTCGACCTGGGCTTCACCACCCTGCCCAACCGGGTCCTCATGGGTTCCATGCACGTCGGCCTGGAGGAGGCCGAGGGCGGCTTCTCCCGCATGGCCGAGTTCTACGCCGCCCGTGCCCGCGGCGGAGTCGGTCTCATCGTCACCGGCGGCATCGCCCCCAACGACGAGGGGCGGCCCTACGAGGGCGGTGCCAAGCTGACCACCGAGGCGGAGGCCGAGCAGCACGAGGTGATCACCGCGGCCGTGCACCGCGAGGGCGGGCGCATCGCGATGCAGATCCTGCACTTCGGCCGGTACGCCTACCACAAGGACCTGGTCGCCCCCAGCCCCGTGCAGGCGCCGATCAGCCCCTTCCCGCCCCGCGAGCTCACGGACGCCGAGGTCGAGCGCACCATCGACGACTACGCCCGCGCCGCCCGCCTCGCCCGGCGGGCCGGCTACGACGGCGTGGAGATCATGGGCTCCGAGGGCTATTTGATCAACGAGTTCATCGCCGCACAGACCAACCACCGCACCGACCGCTGGGGCGGCTCCTACGAGAACCGCATGCGCCTCCCCGTCGAGATCGTCCGCCGGGTGCGCGAGGCGGTCGGCGAGGACTTCATCGTCGTCTACCGGCTCTCCATGCTCGACCTGGTGCCCGGCGGCTCCACGCTGGACGAGGTGATCACCCTCGCCAAGGCCGTCGAGGCCGCCGGCGCCACGATCATCAACACCGGCATCGGCTGGCACGAGGCCCGCATCCCCACCATCGCCACCTCGGTCCCGCGCGGCGCCTACACCTGGGTCACCAAGCGGCTCATGGGCGAGGTCTCGGTCCCGCTGGTCACCACCAACCGCATCAACACCCCTGAACTCGCGGAGCAGTTGCTCGCCGAGGGTACGGCGGACATGGTGTCGATGGCCCGTCCGATGCTCGCCGACCCCGACTTCGTGGCCAAGGCCGCCGACGGCCGGCCCGAGGCGATCAACACCTGCATCGGCTGCAACCAGGCCTGCCTCGACCACACCTTCAGCGGACAGATCACCTCCTGCCTGGTCAACCCGCGCGCCTGCCACGAGACCGAGCTGGTGCTGTCCCCGACCCGCCGCCGCAAGCGCGTCGCCGTCGTGGGCGCAGGCCCGGCCGGCCTCGCCTGCGCGGTGAGCGCCGCCGAACGCGGCCACGACGTCACCCTGTTCGACGCCGCGAGCGAGATCGGCGGGCAGCTCAACGTCGCCCGCAGGGTCCCCGGCAAGCAGGAGTTCGACGAGACCCTGCGCTACTTCCGCACGCGGCTCGCCGAACTGGCCGTCGACATACGCCTGGACACCCGCGTCACCGCCGACGACGTGGCCGGACACGACGAGGTCGTCGTCGCCACCGGCGTCACCCCCCGCGTCCCCGACATTCCCGGTGTCGACCACCCGAGCGTCCTCGGCTACCTCGACGTGCTCCGCGACGGCGCCCCCGTCGGCGACCGGGTCGCGATCCTCGGCGCGGGCGGCATCGGCTTCGACGTGGCCGAATTCCTCACCGACGGCGGCGACAAGGCGCACGAGAACCCGGAGACGTACTTCCGTCAGTGGGGCGTCGACCTCGACTACCGCGCCCCCGGCGGCCTCGCCGCACCCGAGCGGCCCGCCCCGCCGCGTACTGTGCACCTGCTCCAGCGCAAGACGTCCAAGGTCGGCGCCGGCCTCGGCAAGACCACCGGCTGGATCCACCGCACCGAGCTCAAGCACCGCGGCGTCACCATGGTCCCGGGCGTGCGCTACGACCGGATCGACGACGCCGGACTGCACGTCACCATCGACGGCGAGAGCACCGTTCTGGAGGTCGACACGGTCGTCCTGTGCACCGGGCAGGAGCCGCGCCGCGACCTGTACGAGGAGCTGGTCGCCGCCGGCCGGGCCGTCCATCTGATCGGCGGCGCCGACGTGGCCGCCGAACTGGACGCCAAGCGCGCCATCAAGCAGGGAACGGAGCTGGCGGCGGGGCTGTAGGCCGGGCGCGGCCCGTCCCTAGGATGAGCCCATGTCACTCCCGCACGCGATCCTCACCGCCCTGCTCGAGAAGCCGTCGTCGGGGCTGGAGCTGACCCGCCGGTTCGACCGGTCGATCGGCTACTTCTGGTCCGCGACGCACCAGCAGATCTATCGCGAGCTCGGGAAACTGGAGGCGGAGGGCCTGATCCGGGCCCTCCCCTCCGACCAGCCCGCCCGGGGCCAGAAGAAGGCGTACGAGGTGCTGCCGGCGGGGCGGGACGAACTGGCCCGGTGGACCGCCGCGTCCCAGGACCCCAAGCCGCACCGCGACGCGATGCTGCTGCGGCTGAGGGCCGCGGCCGTGGTCGGCACGGCCGGCCTCGAGGACGATCTCAGGCGCCACCGGGAGCTGCACGAGCGGCAGTTGGCGGAGTACCGGGAGATCGAGCAGCGCGACTTCCCGCCCGGCAGGGACGGGCCCGAGGACCGGCTGCGGCATCTGGTGCTGCGGGCGGGCATCGACCTGGAGACCTTCTGGACCCAGTGGCTCGACGGCGCGCTCGCGGAGTTCGCCCGGCTGCCGGAGACCGGCGGACCGGAGCACCCGGACACGCGGGAGGCGTGACCCCGGGACACCGCGGCGGGACGACGCCGGCCGCCCGACCGGAGCGCGTCGGACGTGATGGCGGCCGGCGCCGGCTCTAGTAGTGGCGCGGCTTGGTGCGGCGGCGCAGGTACCAGGCCGTGGCGACGACGCCGGTGCCGACCAGCGCGCCGCCCGCCACCAGCGTGACCGTGCCGTAGTCCGTGGAGCCGCCGCCGATGCCGCCCATCACCCCGCGCGTCGGCGAGGCCGTGGGGGAGACCGTCGGGCTGGGCGACGTGGAGACGACGACGGACTGCGTGCCCGCCGTGTTGCCGTTCGAGCACATCACGATCACCGTGTACGTGCCCGGACTGACGTTGGACCAGGCGGCGGACTGTCCCGACGCGGTCCCCGACAGCGCCACCTGACGGCCCTGCGAGAAGCTCGCCTGGCCGCTGCCGAGCAGCGAGGCGGTGCCCCACTGACCGTTGATCTGGGTGCACGCGGTGGTGGTGACCGAGACCGTCGAGCCGGTGGTGCTGACGGAGATCCCGGCAGCGGCGGCCGGCCCGGTCAGTGCCAGGGCGAGCGCGGCGGCGGCTGCCGTGGTCGGACCGGAGCGGAGCAGGGGCTTCGAGATGCGCATGTGGACTGCCTTCCGGCGGCACGGCCGGCGGTACATCCCTTGCGCCGCCGAGGTCGGGGAGCGCCCGTGCTGCCACGAGGCAAGCCAACGGGCAGCCCGACCGGCGCGCACTCCGGCCGCATCCGGGCAGGTGACGGCTTCCTCCGGGCGGTCGAGCCGGGGCCGTTTCAGCGCCCGGTGCCGGTCGTCACCGTGCGCTCCGCCGAGAGACCGCCCCAGGTCCCGTCCGGCAGCTTCGCCCGGATCCGCACCCGGTGGGTGACCCCGGCCTCCCGGCCGGCGTAGAAGCGGTACGTGGCCCGGTCGCGGGGTGCCTCACCGCCGTAGACGAGCGAGGTGGCGACACGTCCGTCGAGGCGCACCTCGTACTCGGTGACCACCCCGTCGACGCGCGGCGGCTCCCAGTCGAGGACGATGTGGTACGCGCCGTCGGACTTCTCGCTCGTGGCGCGGAAGCCGGTGGGGGCGGTGGCCCGGGCGTCCGCGGTCGCGGTGCCGGCGGTGGTGAGGCGGACCGCGGCGCCGGGTGGGGAGAGGTTGTCGGCCGCGTCCCGGGCCCGGACGGTGAACGTGTAGCGGGTGCCCGGCCGCAGCCCCGTGACCACGGTGGCCGTCTGGTTCCCGCCGACACTGTGGATCTTCGTTCCGCCCTGGTGGACGTCGTACGACACCACGCCCCGGTCGTCGGTCGCGGCGGACCACGACAGCTGGGCCGCCCGGCTCCCGGCCGCCCGGCCACGGAGCTCCGCCGGACGGGTGGGAGCGGTGTCGTCGGCCGTGGCCGCCCCGGGTGTCGTCGCCCGTACCTCCCGGCTGGGCGGTCCGAGCCGGCCGTCGGCGTCCCGGGCCCGCACCGTGAAGTCATAGGCGGTCCCGGGACGCAGCCTGGTGACATCCACCATGTGCTCGGAACCGGGTACTTCTTTGACCTTTGTGGTGCCTCGATACACCTCGTACCGGCTCACCTCGGCGTCGGCCGCGGCGACCGCGTTCCACATGACATGCACGCTGGTGGCGCTGCCGGCCTCGGCCGTGACGCCGGTCGGCGCTCCGGGCGGCCGTTCGCCCCCACCGGCGTCCTCCGATCCGCCCCATCGGCAGGAGGCGAGCAGCAGGAGGACCCCGCAGAGCGCCAGTAGGCGACGCGGGGACACGGCTGGGGGAACGCCACGCACGACACTGCCTCCCGGGGCGCCACTCAAGGAACGCCGAACAAAGGTCCGTACCAATATGCGCTGGCTGACGCGACCACATCAAGAGGACGGCAGGGGGGAAGTGCCCGCACGGGTTACGTATGCTGAAGTCCGAACGGGCCGAACCAACCGTCAGGGCGGGGGAGTTCAGGTCCATGGCGCGGACCGCTGTCGTCGCAGATCCCGCGCCGGCGCGGGTGGCCGGACGGCCCGGGTCGACACGGGCCCGGGCGCCGGCCCCCGTCGTCACCGCTGGTGCGATCGTGCGCCCTCCCGGCCCTGTCGCGGCCGTCACGCCGTCAAACATGGACGAAATGGGGCAAAGTGCCCGTGAGCGTGCGTCCGTGTCCCCGACGAGAGGCCCCCCTTGATGGTGTCCCGTGTCCAGTCGCTCACCCTGGCCATGGCCGGTATCGCCCTGCTGACCCCGTCGCCGCCCCCCGGCCCCGCGCATTCCATCACCGCGTCTCCCGGCACTGAGCCATCCACCACCGCGCCGCCCGGCCTTGCGTATTCCTCCACCGTGTCTCCCGGACCCGCGCCTTTCGCCGCGGTTCCTCCCGGCACCGTTCCCCCCGCCGGCGTTCCCCCCGTCACCGCGCCCCCCACGACCGCGTCCCCCGCCATCGCCCCGCGGCCCCGTACCGAACCGGTCGCGCGGCGGGCGGACCCCGTCTCCGCCGCCGACCTCCTGGCCGAGGTACGCGACTGCACACCCGTCTCCAGCGGCCTCTACCGCAAGGACCACGGCGCCGAGGCCACCGTCCCGGTGTGCGGTACCCGCGACGCCGTGTTCTGGAAGGCCGACATGGACATCGACTGCGACGGCCGTCCCGGCCCCCGCTGCAACGCCGGCACCGACCCGTACTTCTCCTCCTCGACCGCCTTCGCCCAGTCCGACGGCCGTCCGCTGAGCTCCGAGGAGACCCCCTACGTGGTGGTGCCCGCGTCGAGCTCCCTGTGGAACCACCGGTCCCACGGCGTGCGCGGCGGCTCGGTCGCGGCCGTGGTGTACCGCGACCGGGTGCGCTACGCGGTCGTCGGTGACACCGGCCCCGCCGACATCATCGGCGAGGCATCCTACGCCGCCGCCGAGTCCCTCGGCATCGACCCCGACCCGCGCTCCGGAGGAACCTCCTCCGGCGTCACCTACATCGTGTTCAAGAACAGCCGGGTGACCCCCATCGAGGACCACGACGCCGCGGTGACCGAAGGGGAGCGCCTCGCCCGCACGTTCGTGGACGCCGGCCGCTGAACCGGCCGGCGGGAGCCGACGGGACGGCACCCCGTCCGCCCCCGCACACCTCACACCTTCCGGTACGTGTACGCCTCCACGGCCGCCGCCTCCACCGCCGCCAGGTCCGCCCCCGTGGAGGCCGTGACCACCGCGGCCACCGCGCCCTCCACGAACGGCGCGTCCACCAGCCGCGTGTCCTCGGGGAGTTCGTCGCCCTCGGCGAGCAACGCCTTCACGGTGAGCACCGCGCTGCCCAGGTCGGTCAGCACGGCCACCCCCGCCCCGCGGTCGACGGACGCGGCCGCCGCGGCGATCAACTCGGCGCTCGTGCCGAGCCCACCGCTCTCGGTGCCACCCGCCGGAGCCACGGGCACCGCGCCGCCGGCGCCGGCCAGGCCCTTCGCCAGCTCCGCCACCGACGCGGCCACCGCCGCGCTGTGCGACACCAGCACGATCCCGACCAGCTTCTCGTCACTCACCGCCGGCCTCCCCGTCCGCCGCCGCGTCGACGAGCCCGGCGATCAGCAGCGCCGCCGACGTGGCCCCGGGATCCTGGTGCCCGACACTGCGCTCACCCAGATAGCTCGCCCTGCCCTTGCGCGCCAGCATCGGCGTCGTCGCCACGGCACCCTCCTCGGCGGCGTCGCGCGCCGCGGCGAACGAGTCACCGAGCGCGTCCACCGCCGGCACCAGCGCGTCGATCATCGTCTTGTCACCCGGCGCCGCGCCACCGAGCTGCCGCACCGCGTCCACCCCGGCGCGCAGCGCCTCGGCCAGCTGCCCCTCGTCCACCTCCGAGGCGTCGCCGAGCGCCTTGCCGGTACGGCGCAGCAGGGTTCCGTACAGCGGGCCGGAGGCCCCGCCCACCGTCGAGATCAGCACGCGCCCGGACCGGGTCAGCACCGCTCCGGGAGTGTCGGGCGGCTCCTTCTCCAGCGCCTCCCGCACCGCCCGGAACCCGCGCTGGAGGTTGCTGCCGTGATCGGCGTCCCCGATCGGCGAGTCGAGGGCGGTGAGCCGCTCCGCCTCACGGTCCACGGAAGCGGCGGTGGCCGTCATCCAACGGCGGAAGAAGTCGGCGTCGAGCACGGGAACTCCTCGCGTGGTAGGTACTCCTGAACCATGGCACCAGCGACCTTCACATGCCCCAGCGCAGCCCCGGAGTGCGCACCGGCGCGTCCCACAGCCGCAGCAGCTCCTCGTCGACCTGGCACAGGGTGACCGAGGCGCCCGCCATGTCGAGGGACGTCACGTAGTTGCCGACGAGGACACGGGCCACCGGAACCCCGCGTTCCCCGAGCACCCGCTGCACCTCGGCGTTGAACCCGTACAGCTCCAGCAGCGGGGTCGCGCCCATGCCGTTGACCAGGACCAGCACCGGGTTGCGCGGGGTGAGGTCGTCCAGGATCGCGTCCAGCGCGACCTCGGCGATCTCGCCGGACGTCATCATCGGCCGCCGCTCCCGGCCCGGCTCGCCGTGGATGCCGATGCCCAACTCCAGTTCCCCGTCCGGGAGATCGAAGGTGGGAGTGCCCTTGGAGGGGGTGGTGCAGGCGCTCAGGGCCACGCCGAAGCTGCGGGAGTTCTCGTTCACCTGCCGGGCGAGCGCCTCCACCCGCTCCAGCGGCTGCCCCTCGTCCGCCGCCGCGCCCGCGATCTTCTCCACGAACAGGGTCGCGCCCGTGCCCCGCCGGCCGGCCGTGTACAGGCTGTCGGTCACCGCCACGTCATCGTTGACCAGCACCTTCGCGACCTGGATGCCCTCGTCCTCGGCCAGTTCGGCGGCCATGTCGAAGTTGAGCACGTCACCGGTGTAGTTCTTCACGATGAACAGCACCCCGGCCCCGCTGTCCACGGCCGCCGCGGCCCGCAGCATCTGGTCGGGCACGGGGGAGGTGAACACCTCACCGGGACAGGCCGCCGACAGCATTCCCGGCCCCACGAACCCGCCGTGCAACGGCTCGTGCCCCGACCCCCCGCCGGACACCAGCGCCACCTTCCCGGCCACCGGTGCGTCCTTGCGGACGATCACCCGGTTCGCCACGTCCACCGCCAGCTCGGGATGGGCTGCCGCCATCCCGCGCAACGCGTCCGCCACCACGGTCTCCGGGACATTGATCAACATCTTCATGGGTGCCTCCTGGGGAGCCCAACAGGGCAGTCACTGAACTGCGTCTTTGCTCGGGCGGGCCTCGGCTGGGATGCCACTATCGGCAGTATCGGCCTTGCGGCAGCGAAGGTCACGCGCGAGAACGTCATGGGCGCGCCTCGGTGTGTCAGGAACGGCGGATGAGTATGTCCGATGGCGGGTGATACAGCGGAGCCCCGTCGGGAACCATCCCGACGGGGCTTTCGCGGGGCCGGCCGTGGCCGCCGGTGGCCCGTCGACTTACGCGGACGCCGGTCACCTGGCCTGCCGAGGCCGACGCCACGCCTTCCCGGAAGGCGTGCGGGAGCGCCTGCGCGAGCAGCCGACCTGCCGCACGAAGGCACTCCCCGGTGCGAAATACTCTCCGGATGAGTTCACGCACTTCCCCGATCTGCCGGCCGATCACGATACGGAGGGCCGTCGCGCGGGATGCCAAACGGCTCACACGGCTCGTGCGTGGCTCAGGCGCCTACGCGGGTAAGTACGCGGCCGCAGTCGCGGGCTACCGGGTCGGGCCTGATTACATCGAGGCCCACCGCGCCTTCGTGGCCGTCGGCGGCGACGAGCCCGAAGGCCGGATCCTCGGGTTCTACTCGCTCGTCCTCGCTCCACCGGAGCTCGACCTGCTGTTCGTCGCCGACGACGTGCAAGGACGGGGTATCGGACGGCAACTCGTCGCGCACATGCAGTCCGAGGCCCGTGCCGCCGGGATCGACCGTGTCAAGGTCGTGTCGCACCTTCCCGCCGAGGACTTCTACCACCGCGCCGGTGCGGTGCGGGTCGGGACCGCGCTCGCGAACCCGCCCGCCGTGCCGTGGGACCGTCCCGAATTCGAGTTTCGCATTCCTTCGGAATGACCCGGTGTGCCGGTGCTGAGAGGGTTCGGCCCGGTGCCGGTCCACCGGCGAACACCCTGTTCCGCGCGTATCGCTCAGCCGATCGTGAAAGTCGCCGTCTTGTCGTCGAAGGCGGTGTCGCCGTTCTCCGCCGTGCTGAGGGTGGCGATGTGCCAGCGGCCGGCCTCGGACTCGGCGGCGTCGGCAGCGGTCACCGCAACCTTGTAGGTGCAGCGGGCGGTGTCCTCACCAGTGGGCTTGCACGTGGCCGTCTCCGCCGCGGCCAGGTCCTTCTCGGTCAGTCCGTTCTCCGTGAAGGGGCCGTTGGCCGGCCAGGCCAGCACCTTGAGATTCCTGACGCCGGAGTCCGCCGTGACGTCGGTGGTGAAGGTGAGGGAGCCCTCGCGGTCTCCGTCGGGGGCCGTGTAGCGGGCGGTGCTGTTGTCCAGGGCGGGCCCCTGCTCCCCGGCGTGAGCCAGGGCGAACGCTCCTGCGCCACCGAGGACGACGAGCGTGGCGACCGAGCTCAGGATGATGCGGCGAGACATGACAGGATCCCCCGTGATTGTGTCAACTTGAGCGGCGCCCTTGGCGGGCCCGCTGCATCAATGATCACCGCGCGGGGCCGCCCGGGCGTGAGTACGACTACTCATCTCGGAGTGGGGACTTGAGCCCCGGCTCTCCTGGTGAAGACGGGGCCATCAATTGACGCGCGGGATCGCCGGTCTGACCAACCGGTGATCCCGCGCCCCATTTGTCGAGCCTCGGCTCAGGGGCAGCCATGTCGTCGGGATGTCCTTGACGTGGGTGACAAGCCCGCCGGAGCGGATGCGGCGTACACGCATCGTCGGGATCTACACCCGGGGCACATGGGCGGAGCGGCGTAATACACCCAATGCAGTACGCCAGTCCAGACCCAGGGTCGGATCAAACGCGGGAAAGCCCGGGCGAGCATGGAGGGGTACCCCGGTCAGAACCCCTGCCTTCCCATGTGCCGGGTCTCGCCCTGCCCGAAATCCGACGGATTGGTCCCAGGTGGCTACTTTCCTCTATCGACTCGGCCGACGAGCGTTCCGACGCCGCGGTGTCGTCGCCCTCCTGTGGGTGGCCGTACTCGTGGGCGTCGGCGTCGCCTCGTCCACCGCGCCCGCCCCGCCCGAAGACTCCTTCTCCATGCCCGGAACCGAGTCCCAGAAGGCATTCGACCTGCTCGACGAGCGCTTCCCGGCGGCCTCCGCCGAGGGCGCCACGGCGCGGGTCGTGATCCGTGCGCCCGAGGGCGAGAAGATATCCGACCCGGCCGGCAAGGCCAAGGTCGAAGAGCTGGTCACGGCCCTCGGCGACGGCCCGCAGGTCGCCTCGGTGGCCGACCCGTTCAAGGCGGACGCCGTCAGCCAGGACGGCACGACCGCCTACGCCTCCGTGACCTACAAGGTCAACTCCATGGAGCTGACCGATCAGGCCCGTGACTCGCTCACGGCCGCCACCGACGACGCGCGCGGCGACGGCTTCACCGTCGAGACCGGCGGCGACGCGGTCATGGCCGAGCAGGAGATGGGCGGCACCGCCGAGCTGATCGGCATCGGAGTCGCGGCGGTCGTGCTGCTGCTGACGTTCGGCTCACTCGTCGCCGCCGGCATGCCGCTGCTCTCGGCGATCATCGGGGTCGGCATCGGCATCTCCGGCATCGCGGCCCTCGGCAGCACGCTGGAGCTCTCCGCCACGACGTCCACCCTCGCCATGATGATCGGCCTCGCGGTCGCCATCGACTACGCCCTGTTCATCGTTTCGCGCTACCGGGCGGAGATCGCCGAGGGCCGCGCCCACGAGGAGGCCGCCGGACGCGCGGTCGGCACCGCGGGCTCGGCGGTCGTCTTCGCCGGACTCACCGTCATCGTGGCCCTGGCGGGCCTCGCCGTGGTCAACATCCCGATCCTCACCAAGATGGGCCTGGCGGCCGCGGCCACGGTCGCCATCGCCGTGCTGATCGCGCTCACCCTCACCCCGGCGCTGCTCGGCTTCGCCGGCAAGAAGGCCCTCAGCCGCAAGGACCGCAAGGCGCCCATCGGACAGCAGGGCGGGTCCGCGAAGCCGAAACTGGGTGCCCGCTGGGCCCGCTTCGTCCTGCGCCGTCCGGTGACCGTGCTGCTCACCGCGGTGCTCGGTCTCGGTGTCATCGCCGTGCCGGCCGCCAGTATGGAGCTGGGCCTGCCCGACGAGGGCAGCTCGGCGCCCGACACCACGCAGCGCAAGGCCTACGACATGCTGTCCGAGTCCTTCGGCGCCGGCTTCAACGGCCCGCTGATGGTCACCGTCGACACCCGTGGCGCCGACGCCCCCGAGGCCGCGGCCGAGGCCGTCGTCCGGGAGATCACCGGTCTCGGCGAGGCCGCCGCCGTCACCCCCGCGAACTTCAACGACGCGGGCGACACCGCCCTTCTCACCGTGGTGCCCAAGACCGGTCCGAGTGACGCGGCCACCGAGTCGCTGGTGAAGGACATCCGCGCGCTGTCCGGCGACATCAAGGCCGACACGGGCGCGACCATGCTGGTCACCGGTATGACCGCGATGACCATCGACTTCTCCCAGACCCTGGACGACGCCCTGATCCCGTACCTGGTCCTGGTCGTCGGCCTCGCCTTCCTGCTCCTGATGCTCGTCTTCCGCTCGGTCCTCGTACCGCTCAAGGCGGCCCTGGGCTTCCTGCTCTCGGTGGCCGCGGCGCTCGGCGCGGTGGTCGCGGTGTTCCAGTGGGGCTGGCTCGCGGACGTCTTCGGCGTGGACCAGCCGGGCCCGATCATGTCGATGATGCCCATCTTCATGATCGGCGTGGTCTTCGGTCTGGCCATGGACTACGAGGTCTTCCTCGTGACGCGCATGCGTGAGGCGTACGTGCACGGATCGTCCGCCGCGGACTCCGTCACCACGGGCTTCGCCCACGGCGGCCGGGTCGTCGCCGCCGCGGCGATCATCATGATCAGCGTCTTCTCCGGCTTCATCATGGAGAACGACGACATGATCAAGATGATGGGCTTCGGCCTCGCGATCGCGGTCCTCTTCGACGCCTTCGTGGTCCGCATGGCGATCGTGCCCGCCGTGCTCGCCCTGCTCGGCACCAAGGCGTGGTGGCTGCCCAAGTGGCTGGACCGCCTCCTGCCGAACGTCGACGTGGAGGGCGAGAAGCTGCACCGGGAACTCGGCGACATGGCCGCCCCCGCGGAGCCCGTACGCGAGCCGGAGACGGCCCGGGTCTGACACCCACGAGTACGGCCCCGAGCTCCGGTCGGCGCAGCAGCCGGCCGGAGCTACGCCGCGAGCAGGGGCGTCAGGCCGTGCCCAGCGAGGCGGGGGTGAGGGCGGTGCCCTTGCCGTAGGCGCGCATGGCGAGGGCGCCGGCCAGGGGACCGGGCGCGAGCAGGAGGAAGGCGTTCTCCCAGCCGACGGCCTCGGCGAGGAGGGGGGTGAGCTGGATGGTGACGACGGTGAGGGCGAAGCCGATCGCGGTCTGGCCGGTGAGCGCCGTCCCGATGTAGCGGTGGTCGGCGACCTCGCTCAGCGATGTGGAGAACACCCCCGAGTCGGCGATCACGGCGGCGCCCCACAGCGTGCAGAAGGCGAACAGAAGCACCGGCGGGGCGTGGAAGAGGAGCGGGGAGAGCAGACAGCACAGGCCGCTGAGGAGCAGCGCGGTCAGGGCGGCGGGGGAGCGGCCGAAACGGTCCGCGCCCCAGCCTCCGAGCAGGCAGCCGGCCGCCCCGCCGAGTCCCATGGTGAGGAACACCGTGACCTCGACCGAGACCGGGAGTCCTCGCGCGGCGGGGGCCGCCAGCAGGAAGGACGGAATCCAGGTCCACAGGGCGTACAGCTCCCACATGTGCCCGAAGTAGCCGAGATTGGCCAGGCGCGGACCGCGTTCGGTGAACATGGTCAGCGCGTACCGGGGATTGCGGGCGGGTGCGGCCGACGCCGCGTGGGGGCCGGGCCGGACGACGAGCAGCGCGATGACGGAGCCCACGACTCCGGCCGCCGCCGCGGCGAGCAGGACACCGCGCCAGGGCAGTGATCCAAGCCCGGCGATGAGATGCGGAAGCGTGGAGCCGAGGGTGAGGGCGGCGATGAGGACGCCCATGGTCCTGCCCCGTCCGGCACGGCCGGCCCAGGAGGCCATGAGCTTCATGCCGGTGGGGTAGACCCCGGCCAGGAACATCCCGGTCAGGAAGCGCAGCGGGACGGCGACGGCCGGCCGGTCGGCGACCAGGGCCAGCACCACGGTGCAGGCAGCGGCCGCCGCGGCACTGGCGGCGAGCAGCCGCTGGGGCGGGACGCGGTCCGCCAGGTTCAGGGCGGTCGAGGCCACGGCCCCGGCGACGAAGCCGAACTGCACGGAGGCCGTCAGCCACACCGCGCCGCCGGCCGTGAGCCCCCAGTCGTCGCGGAGGCTGGGGACCACCGCCGACATGGAGAACCACACGGCGAGGCCGAGCACCTGCACGGCGGCGATCGCACCGCGCTGCACACCGACGTTCACAGATGCCCCCCGGGCCGGGATCGAGCTCCTCCGGCCTTGCGCTCCAGGGCCGAAGGCCGACCCTAATCACCCCGGGATCGTGATCCCGAGGTGCCCCCGCCCGTCAGGCCAGCGACAGGAAGAGCTTCTCCAGCCGCGCGCGCATACTCTCCCGGTCACCGGCCGTCCGCTCGCCGTCGGCCATGCACTGCTGCAACCCCGTCGCGATGATCGCGAACCCCGCCCGGTCCAGGGCCCTGGACACCGCCGCGAGCTGCGTGATCACATCCTCGCAGTCGCGCCCGTCCTCGAGCATCTTGATGATGCCGGCGATCTGCCCCTGGGCCCGCCGCAGCCGGTTGAGCACATTCTTGAGCTCGTCGGCCGCCATGTCCAGCTCCACACTTCCTCCTCCGACTCCCCGTTTATACCCCCTAGGGTATTCTAGTCGGTTCGGGACGCTCCGGACCGAGGACGAAAGGCCATTCCCCCCGTATGAACACCCCCGCCGCCATCCACCCCGCCCAGGCCGTCGGCCGCCTGCACACCTACACCGTCATCGATGTGCGCACCCCCGGAGAGTACGCCGCCGGTCATCTGCCCGGCGCCCACAACATCCCCCTCGACCGGCTGCGCACCGCCCTGCCCGCCCTCAAGTCGGCGGCCGCCCGCGGCGAACTGCTGATGGTGTGCGCGTCCGGCAACCGCTCGGCCACCGCCTGCGAGCGGCTCGCCGCCGCCGACATCCCCGCCTCCACCCTCACCGGCGGCACGACCGCCTGGGCCGAGGAGGGCCACCCCGTCGACCGGGACGAGACCGTCAGGGCCGTCTGGCCCATGGAGCGCCAGGTCCGCCTCGCCGCCGGCTCCCTCGTCGTGGCCGGCCTCGCGCTCGGCACCCGCTACCGTGCCGCCCGCTGGCTGTCCGCCGCGATCGGAGGCGGCCTGGTCTTCTCCGCCGTCACCGACACCTGCGGCATGGCCGCCGTGCTGGCCAGGCTCCCCCACAACCGGCCCCGCCCCACCGACCTCGACGCCACCCTGCGAGCCCTCGGCCAGTAGCGACGCGCGGGCGAGCGCGGGCCGTTCTCCGGTACGGCCGGGACCGTCGGCCCTCACCTTCCGGGCGTGCCCGGCTCAGGGTGGAAGGACGCGGTAGGGCCGCACCAGGCGAAGGACGGGTCGGCGATGCACCCCAATGACGGTTTCCGTGAACTCGGGCGCCAGGAGTGCCTGCGGCTGATGGCCGGGGCGCCCGTCGGCCGTGTCGTCTTCACGCGCAGGGCCATGCCCGCCGTGCTGCCGGTCAACTTCCGCCTGGACGCCGATGGCGCGGTCGTGTTCCGCACCGCCGCGCACTCGGAACTGGTCCGCGCGGTCGACGGCGCGGTGGTCGCCTTCGAGGCCGACGACGTCGACGCGGCCCGGCACGCCGGCTGGAGCGTCGTCGTCACGGGCCCCGCCAGCGTGGTGACCGACCCCGTCGAACAGCGGCGCCTGGCGCGCGGCGGCCCGGTCTCCTGGGTGCCGTCGGCCCAGGAGGTCTTCATCCGCGTCGAGTCCGAGCTGGTCACCGGGCGCGAACTCGTCGGCGGACGCTCCCTCTACGGGGTGAGCACGGCGGTCGCCGACATCGCCCGCCCGGGTTCTAGGGCCGATCGGCCCTGGCCGCCCGGCCCGGGATTGCGCAGGATGGGTGGGCCGGGGGGATCAGCCGGCAGGGACGTACCCGCAGCACGGAACGAGGAGCCATAGATGGCGGACGGCGAACAGCAGCCCGGACCCGGACCCGACGACCCGATCCGGGTGTTCCTGCTGGACGACCACGAGGTGGTCCGGCGGGGGGTGCACGACCTGCTGAACGACGAACCGGACATCACCGTGGTCGGTGAGGCCGCCACCGCCGAGCAGGCCCTGGTCCGCGTCCCCGCCCTGCGCCCCCGGGTCGCGGTCCTGGACGTGCGGCTGCCGGACGGGGACGGCGTGAGCGTCTGCCGCGAGCTGCGCTCCGCCATGCCCGACCTGGCGTGTCTGATGCTGACCTCCTTCGACGACGAGGAGGCCCTGCTGGACTCGATCATGGCCGGTGCGTCCGGGTACGTGCTCAAGCAGATCCGTGGCTCCGACCTGGTGACCGCCGTGCGCACGGTGGCCCGCGGCCAGTCGCTGCTCGACCCGAGTGCCACCACCCGGCTGATGGCCCGGCTGCGCGGTGGACAGCGGAAGGAGGAGGAGCAGCCGGACGCGCTGCCAGGACTGACCGAACGGGAACGCGAGATCCTCGCGCTGATCGGCGAGGGACTGACCAACCGGCAGATCGGGCAGCGGCTGTACCTGGCCGAGAAGACGGTGAAGAACCACATCTCCCGGCTGCTGGCCAAGCTCGGCGTGGAGCGCCGTATCCAGGCCGCCGTCATCGCCACGCAGGTGCAGGACCGCATGAAGCGGGAGGGCCGCTGACGCGCCGCACCGGCCGCACGGCGCCGGAAGCGGGGCTGCCTTCGCCCTGGTGGCCCGGCTGACCCCGGCCGGTCGGGTCGGCTCGGTCGCCGGGGCGGTCGGCCTCGGCGGCTTCCCGCTCCCGCTGGTCATGGGTTCCCTGTACGGCGAGTTCGGCACCTACGCCGTCGGCTCCTGGCGGTCGTGGCCGCCGCACCGGCCTACACGCCCACCGCCGTACGCGCCCCCCCGCACACAGGACGACGCTCACCAGCCACCCGCCCCGCGAGCAGCACGGCTAAGGGCGTGTCCGCAACGTCGCCGCCTGCACCGCGACGCCTGGCACATCCTCTCGCCGCACCGGGCGAACACCCGAGTACGACCAGTACGCGGACGTCCGCCCGGCACTCCCGCAGCCTTCGGCGCCCCGCGACCAGCGCGGCTCAGGGCGTGTCCGCAAAGTCGCCGCCTGCCTCGCGATGCCCGGCACTCCCTCCAGCTTTCGGCCGGGGGACCCCCAGAGCACGCACCAGCCGCACCGCCCCGCGAGTGGCACCGCTCAGCAGCGGAACCCGCCGAAGGCCCCTTCTCCCGCTCGTCGGCGAGCGGGAGAAGGGGCCTTCGGAGTTCGCCGGGGCGCCCGCTCGCGGGCGTCATCCGCTGCCGCTGCCGTACGGGGCGTAGAGGTCGAGCAGGCGGACGCGGGTCGCGTGCAGGCGTTGGGCGACCACCCGGCCGACCCACACGGCGACCGCACGGCCGAACTCGGGGTCACCGGCGCACATGGCCCGTACGGCCTCCGCGTCGAACTCCCAGGCCCGAACGGGACTGGTGGTCTCGGCGCCCAGGTGCCACAGGTTGGGTGCGAAGTGCCAGGCCCAGCCGATCAGTTCACCGTGGCCCAGCGATTCGATCACGGCCGCGCGGTGACCCGGCACCCGCATGTCGAGGGCGACGGTCCCGGTCCGGACGATCCAGAACCGGTCGGCGCGCCTCCCCTCCTCGAACAGGCGGGCCCCGGCCTCGAAGGAGACCTCGCGGGCGTGCCGCATCAGTCCCTCGCGGTGTTCGGCCGGGAGACCCGCGGTCAGAGTGGTGGTGGAAGTCATCGCTCCGTCTCCTTTCGAGCCCGCCGCCCAGCCGAACGGCGACTTCGGGTCCTCCGCTGTCAGCGTGTGCCCGCCCGGCGGGAGAGGCCAGGGGCCGGCCGGCCCCCGCCGAGGGCCCTTCGGCCCCACCGGCTCGGAGCCCCGCTTCCGCGGGCACCGGGCGTGCGCGGGGAAGTCCCCCCGGGCCGCTTCCGCGGGCAGTCGTGCCGCAGGGCGGCACGGGTGGGCGCGACGGCACCCCGCCAACGCCGGGCTGCGTGAACACCCCCCGGCCGAGTGCACGCCCCGCAGGGTGCCGCCCCGGGGCCTGATGGCCCTCCGAGGAGGACCCGGCAGACCCTGCGCGGGCGCCGTCGGCAAGGGCGACGCTGGTCAACGGGGAGAAGGCCCTGTCGCTGGAGGTGCATGTCATGTCGTCGCCCGTCACCGTCGGTGTGGACGGTTCCGCGGAGAGCCTGGCGGCCGCCGAGTGGGCGGCGCGGGAGGCCGTACGCCGCGGACGGTCCCTGCGGCTGCTGCACGCCCGCAGCCGGCCCCCGCGCCAGGGCGGCGACGCGGAGACCGCCCGCGCCGCCGAACGGCACCTGGCGCGGCGCGTCCTGCGGGCGGCGGAGGAACGCGCCCTCGCCGCCCAACCCGAGGTGCGGTTGTACGACGAGCAGGTGGCGGGTCCGGCGGCCCCCGCCCTGGTGAAGGCGGCGGACGACGCCGAGGCGCTGGTGCTGGGGTCGCGCGGGCCGGGCCGCGTCACCGGGATGCTCGTGGGCTCGGTGGCGCTCTCCGTCGTGGCGAGGGCCACCCGGCCGGTCGTCCTCGTACGGGCCGACAAGGCCGGGGAGGCAGCCGACAAGGCTGGCCCCGGGCGCCGCGACGTGGTCCTCGGCGTCGACGTGGCGGAACCGTGCGACGAGGTGCTCGCGTTCGCCTTCGAGGCGGCGCGACTGCGCCACGCGCGGCTGCGAGCCCTGTACGCCTGGCGCGCACCCGACCGCTTCACTCCCGGCCCCGGCGGGACCGGCCCGGTGGGCGACCAGGAGCGGGCCGGGGAATGGCTGCGCTTCCTCTCCGCCGTGCTCCAGGTGTGGCGGGACAAGTACCCCGACGTGGAGGTCCTGCGGACGGTGGTCGAGGGCAAGCCGGCGGGCGCCCTGGCGAGGGCGGCGTCCGGTGCGGAACTGCTGGTCGTCGGACACCGGCTCACCGACCGTCCCAGGCTGCCGCGCACCGGCCCGGTCACCCACGCCGTGATCCACTACGCCGGCTGCCCGGTCGCGGTCGTACCGCACCACTGACCGCGCGCACCCCGCCGGGCGGGGCTCAGCGGGCCGGACGGCCCTCCGGCGGGGTGTCGTCCGCGCGCTCGGTCCGCTCGGCTCCGGGGGTGGAAGGCCGCAGTGTCTCCCCCTGGACGATCCGGGGCGTGGAGCCGGTCTCCGCCGCGGCGTCCTGCTCCTTCATCGCGCGGGCCTCGGCCTTGAGGATGCGGGCCGACTTGCCCGCCGAACGGACGAGGTCCGGGAGCTTCTTGGCGGCGAGGACGGCTATGACGACGATGAGGATGACGGCCAGCTCGCTCAGTCCGAACATGGGTGCAATGCTCCTTCTCCGTGGCACGGGCCCGGGCAGAATCTACATCACTGTAGAGAGAAGTTGGGGTGGCTCACGGGATCCGTCGGCGTCTATACGATGTCTGCCCGGCGAACTGGCGGCAGCGGAAGGGAGGCGGGGCGTGGCGGACGAGCGGGAGCGTTCCCGGCGTCGGGGACAGGGCGAGCTGGAGGCGCTGGTCCTGACGGCGCTGCGGGAGGCGGACGGCCCGGCGACGGCCGGCTGGGTGCAGGAGCGCCTGGGCGGCGGTCTCGCCTATACGACCGTCATCACCATCCTGACCCGGCTGCTGGCCAAGGGTGTGGTCACCCGCGAGCGCGCGGGCCGGTCCTTCGCCTGGACGCCCGCGTCCGACCAGGCCGGCCTGGCCGCGCACCGGATGCGCAGGGTGCTGGACGCCGAGAGCGACCGGGAGGCGGTGCTCGCCAGCTTCGTCACCGGCCTCGGACCGGACGACGAACGCCTGCTGCGGGAACTGCTGGGCCGGTCCGGGGACGAAGGGGACGACTGAAGCCCATGGGGGTGTTCGTCCTGCTGCCGCTCGTACTGCCCCTGACGGCCTGGCCCATCGCGCGCCTGGCCGAGCAGCATCTGCACCCGCGCACGGCGACCCGGCTGCTGACCGCCGTGGCCGCGGTGATGGCGGTGTGCAGCACGGTGTGCCTGGGACTGCTGATGGTGGTCGGCACCGCCCAACTGCCCGGGAACCCGCTGCCCGACGGCTGGTCCGACCCCGAGGTGCGCGCGGCGGTGCCGTACGACGAGGTGGCCGGCAAGGCGGCGATCCCCGCCCTGTGCGCGGTGCTGGCGGCGTGCGGCCGGACGCTCTGGCGGCACGGCCGGGTGCGCCGCCGGGCCCACCGGGCGCTGGCCGGGCTGCGGGACACGGAGACGGCGGTCCTCCCGGACGACGTGCCCTACGCGTACGCGCTGCCGGGCGGCCGGCGGGACCGCGTCGTGGTGACCACGGCCCTGCTGGAGAGTCTGGAACCGGCCGAGCGGCGGGCGCTGTTCGCCCATGAACGCGCCCATCTCGCCGCCCGGCACCACCGCTTCCTGCTCGCCGTCCAGCTGGCCGCGCGGGCCAACCCGTTCCTGCGGCCGCTGCGGACGGCGGTGGCGTACACGGCGGAACGGTGGGCCGACGAGGACGCGGCGCAGACGGTCGGCAGCCGCCGCGCCGTGGCCCGGGCGATCGGAAAGGCGGCCCTGGTGTCGCGGGGCACCCCGGTCGCCACGCTGGCGGGCCTCGCGGCGGCGGGGCCGGTGCCGCGCCGGGTGGCGGCCCTGCTCGGGCCCGCTCCCGCGGCGCGCCGCCTGCCGTCGCTCTTCACCCTGGTGGGTCTGGCGGTGTGGGGCGCCGCCGCGGGGACGGCGGTCTCCGCGATGTCGTCCGCGAACTCCGCCGTGACGATGGTCCTCATCCTCTACGCCGCGACGCCGCTCTGAGACGGGTGCGGCGGGCCGGGGACCGGCCCGCCGCGGGCTCCGGGCCGCTCAGAGGTCGAACTCGTGCGGCGGCAGGTCGAGGGCGTAGCACGCCTCGCGGACCACGGCCTGCTCGTCCTTGTCGAAGTCGCCGTCGGCGCCGCCGATCACGATGCCGATCTGGATGACGGCCCGTGCCTCGGCGGGCTTCTTCTTCGCCTTGGCGATCTCCTGCATGACGCTCACCTTGCCGAAGGCGAAGTCGGCCGTCAGCTTGCCGAGGTTGTCCTCGAAGCGGCGGCGCAGGTCGTCGGCGGGGAAGTTCTGCAACACCTCGTTGGTGGCGATGAGCTGGGCCACGCGCTGCCGCTCGGACGGGTCGACCGTGCCGTCCGCGGCGGCGACCAGGGCGCACATCGCCATGCTCGCGTCGCGGAAGGCACCGCTCTTCAGGTCGTTCTTCTTCGCCATGAGCTGCGTCTGCATCGTCGACGCGGACTCCTTGAGGCGGTCCCACAGGGCCATGAGTACTCCGTATGTGTCGGGAGGGCGTCCGGACCGAGGCACTTCCGGACCCCGGAACTTCTACAGTAATGTAGAAGTTACTCGCTTACGACTTCTACAAGTGCGTAGAAACACAGAGGGTTGGCCTAGGAGGGACTTTGCGTCTCCTTTACAGTTGATGCGGAGCCAGGACATCCTTGCTTCCCACACTTCTCGTCCCATGTGTTCGAAAAGGAGCGACGGTCTCCCGATGGGTGATCCTCCCAGTAGCAGCCGTGCCACCTCCCGCCGTCCGCGCCATGCGGCCAACGACGGAGCGGGGGTGGCACGGTGACCGAGGTCCTGCTGCTCCTGCTCGCCGTGCTGCTGACACTGGCCTGCGCGGTGTTCGTCGCGGCCGAGTTCTCGCTCACCACCGTCGAGCGCGGTGAACTGGAGCGCGCGGCCGAGGCCGGCGAGCGCGGCGCGGACGGCGCGCTGAAGGCCGTACGGCAGCTGACCCTGCAACTCTCCGGCGCCCAGCTCGGCATCACCGTCACCTCGCTGGTGATCGGCATGCTCGCCGAGCCGTCCCTCGCGGCGCTGCTGCGCGGCCCGCTGCGGGCGATCGGCCTGGGCGGCGCCGCCTCGTCGGTGGCCACCGTGCTCGGCGTGCTGGTGTCCACCGTGGTGCTGATGGTGGTCGGCGAGCTGGTGCCCAAGAACTGGGCGATCTCCCGGCCGGCGGCGGTCGCGAAGGTGGTCGCGGGCCCGCAGCGCGCGTTCACCGCCGCGTTCGGCCCGTTCATCGGGCATCTGAACAGCACCGCCAACCGTTTCGTACGCCGCTTCGGCCTCGAGCCCGCCGAGGAACTGGCCTCCGCGCGCACCCCCGAGGAACTGGGCGCGCTCGCCCGGCACTCGGCCGCCGAGGGCGCCCTGGAGGCGGACTCCGCCGAACTCTTCGTGCGCACCCTGCACCTGAGCGAGCTGACCGCCGAGAACGTGATGACCCCGCGGGTCGACGTCAAGGCCCTGGAGATGCACGCCACCGCCGCCGACGCGGCCGCCCTCAGCCACGCCACCGGCCTGTCCCGCTTCCCGGTCCACCGCGACGGCCTCGACGACGTGGTGGGCACCGTCCACATCCGCGACGTGCTCGCCCTGGAGCCGGAGAAGCGGGCCGACACACCCGTCACCGACCTCACCACCCCGCCCCTGCTGGTCCCCGACAGCCTCCCCGCCGACCGGCTGCTGGAGCGGATGCGCGCGCACCGCACCATGGCCGTGATCATCGACGAGTACGGCGGCACGGCCGGCGTGGCCACCGTGGAGGACATCGTCGAGGAGGTCGTCGGCGAGGTCCGCGACGAGCACGATCCCCTCGAGGTGCCCGACCTCGCGCCCGCCCCGGCGACGGCGGACGGCCGCGCGGTGTGGGAGTCCGACGGCAGCGTCCGCCTCGACCGGCTCACCGACGTGGGCCTCACCGCGCCCGAGGGCCCCTACGAGACCGTGGCCGGCCTCATCGCCACCCGTCTGGCCCGCATACCCGTCACGGGCGACGCGATCGACCTCGACGGCTGGCGGCTCGACGTGCTGGAGGTCGAGCACCACCGCGCCGACCGCATACGCATCACCGCACCGGCCCCCGCGACGCGGCTCGCCCAGCTCGTGGAGGGAGCCCGATGACCGCCCTTCAGCTCACCATCGGCGCCCTGACCCTGCTCACCAACGCGTTCTTCGTCGGCGCCGAGTTCGCCCTGATCTCGGTGCGCCGCAGCCAGATCGAACCCCGCGCCCGAGCGGGCGAGAAGCGCGCCCGGATGACGCTGTGGGCGCTGGAGCACCTGTCCGCGATGATGGCCACCGCCCAGCTCGGCATCACCGCCTCCTCCCTGGTGCTCGGCGCCGTCGCCGAACCCGCCATCGCCCATCTGCTCGAACCCGGCTTCGAGGCGGTGCACATCCCGCACGGCCTGGTGCACCCGATCGCGTTCGTCATCGCCCTGGCCCTCGCCACCTATCTGCACATGCTGATCGGCGAGATGGTGCCCAAGAACATCGCGCTCGCCGCGCCCGTGCCCAGCGCCCTGCTGCTGGGCCCGCCGCTGGTGGCGCTGACCCGGGCGCTGCGGCCGTTCGTGTTCGGGATCAACGCCTTCGCCAACGTCCTGCTGCGGCTGCTGCGGGTCGAGCCGAAGGACGAGGTCGAGTCCGTCTTCACCGACGACCAGCTCGCCCGCATGGTCGTCGACTCCAGCGAGGCCGGACTGCTCGGCCCCGCCGACGGGGAGCGGCTCCGCGACGCGCTGGAGCTGGGCACCCGGCCGGTCGGGGAGATCCTCGTCCCCGTGCAGCGGATGCGCGCCGTCGACCACACGATCACCCCGGCCGGGCTGGAACGGCTGGCCGCGGAGGCGGGCTTCTCCCGCTTCCCGGTCACCGGGCCCGACGGCACCCTCCTGGGCTACCTGCACATCAAGGACACCCTCGGCGCCGCCGACCGCGACCGGCCCTTCCCGCGCACCGCGCTGCACAAGGTCACCCGGGTGCGCATCGACACGCCGCTCGACGACACGCTCACCGCGCTGAGGGCCGAAGGCAGCCATCTCGCCGCGGCCGTCGGGGAGAGTGGCACCGTCATCGGCTTCGTGACCATGGAGGACGTGCTGTCCGAGCTGGTCGGTCCCGCGGCCCCGGCCACGACCTGACCGCCGCGGCCGGGAACACGGCTCCGGCCCGAAGCGTTGGCATTCCGTACATCCACAGAAGGAGCACGTCCTTGTCCGCCAGACCGACGGACCCCCCGGGGCACAGTCCCGGACCATCCCGCCAGGATCTCCCTGAGCACGGCACACGGCGGGATGCCCTTTCACAATCAACGCGCCGATGAGTGCCGCGAACGCCCTCCTGGGCCTGCTGGCCGTCTTCGTCCTGACCGCCGGCACCGGATACTTCGTCGCCCAGGAATTCGCCTACGTCTCCGCCGACCGCCTCGCCCTGGCCCGCGACGCGGAGTCCGGTGACCGGAAGGCCGCCCGCGCCCTGAAGGTGCTGGAGCGGCTGTCGTTCATGCTGTCCGGCGCCCAGCTCGGCATCACCGTGACCGGACTGGTGGTCGGCTTCATCGCCGAGCCGTCCGTGTCCGCCCTGCTCAGGCCCGTACTGTCCGGCATGGGCATCCCCGACGCCGCCGTGAGCGGCATCGCGGTCGTACTGGCCTTCGTACTGGCCACGGTCGTGCAGATGGTGCTGGGCGAGCTGGCCCCCAAGAACCTCGCCATCGCCGTGCCGGAGCGGCTGGCGAAGGCGCTGGCCGGCTCCACGCTGGCCTATCTGAAGGTCGTCGGACCGGTCGTGCACGTCTTCGACGCGGCGGCGAACAGGCTGCTGCGCCGGGTCGGCATCGAACCCGTGGAGGAGCTCCACCACGGCGCCACCCTGGAGGAACTGGGTCACCTGATCGGCGAGTCCCACGAGCGGGGCGCGCTGCCCAAGGACACCGCGACCCTGCTCGACCACGCCCTGGAGTTCTCCGACCGGACGCTGGACGAGGTGATGGTGCCCCGCGTGGACGCCGTCTTCGTCCGCAAGGATGCCACCGCCGCCGAGGCGGTCGACCTGATCGCCAAGCACGGCCACTCCAACTACCCCGTGCTCGGCGACCACCCCGACGACATCGGCGGCGTCCTCGGCGTGGCCGAGCTGATGCGCCTGCCCGCGGACCGCCTCACCGGCACCACGGCCGGCGCGGTCGCCCGGAAGCCGCTGCTGCTGCCGGACACCCTGCCGCTGCCCGACGCCGTGACCCGGATGAGGGAGCGGGGCGACGAGTTCGCGGTCGTCCTGGACGAGCACGGCGGCGTCGCCGGCATCGTCACCTACGAGGACATCGCCGAGGAACTGGTCGGCGACATCGCCGACGAGTCCGACACCGTCACCGAGGTCGCCGTCGCGGACGGCGACGCCTGGCTGGTGGACGCCGGCCGTCGGCTGGACGAGGTGGCCGAGGCCACCGGCGTCGAACTGCCCGAGGAAGAGGACTACGACACCGTGGCCGGCCTGATCGTCGACCGGCTCGGCCGCTTCCCGGCCATCGGCGACCGGCTCACGGTCGAGCTGCCCGACGGGGACACCGCCGTGATCGACGTACGCACCCTCGACCGGCACGTGCCCGACCGCGTGCGCATCGCGCGGACCGCCCGTGGGACGGAGGAGCAGGCATGAGTTTCCCGATGGCGCTCTTCGTCACCGTGCTGCTGCTGATCGGCAGTGGATTCTTCGTGGCCGCCGAGTTCGCGCTGGTCGCCGCCAAGCGGCACCGCATGGAGAAGGCCGCCGCCGAGGGCCGGCGCGGCGCCGGCGCGGCTCTGGCGGGTATGCGCGAGCTGTCGCTCATGCTGGCCGGCGCGCAGCTCGGCATCACCGTGTGCACCCTGGGCCTGGGCTCCGTGTCCAAGCCCGCGATCTCGCACGAACTCGACCCGCTGCTGCACCGGTTGGGCCTGCCGAGCGCGCTCAGCTACGGCGTCGCCTTCGCCGTCGCCATGATCGTGGTCGTGTTCCTGCACATGGTGATCGGCGAGATGGCCCCCAAGTCCTGGGCCATCGCCCACCCCGAGCGGTCCGCGATGCTGCTCTCGCCGCCCTTCCGGACGGTGGTGAAGGCCGTACGGCCGCTGATCCGGCTGCTGAACGCGGTGAGCAACGCGCTGGTACGGCTGTGCCGGGTCACCCCGCGCGACGAGCTGGCCTCCGTCCACAACCGGGAGCAGCTCACCCACCTGGTCGCGGAGTCCGAGCGGCTCGGCCTGATCAGTGAGACGGACTCGGAGCTGCTGACGCGTTCGCTGACCGAACCCGAGACCCCGGTACGGGACCTCCAGGTGCCCGCCGCCGAGGTCGCCTGGGTGGACGGCGGCGCCGGACTCGACGAGGTCCTGCGCGTCGCGGCGGCCGGGGACCGCACCCGGCTGCTGGTCCGCGAGCACGACATGGTCCTCGGCTCGGTGCACGCCCGGGACGCCTTGGTGGCCCGCGCCCAGGGCCGGGCCACCAGTGCCCGTGCGCTGGCCCGCCCGGTGCCCGGACTCACCGAGGACGCGACGGTCGGCGAAGCGATCGACCTGCTGCGCCGCCGCCGGTCCTCGCTCGCCGTGGTCCGCGACGGCTCCGGGGCACTCACCGGCGTGGTCAGCCTGGACGACCTGCTGGCCCGCTTCCTTCAGCCTGAAGCCGCCTGACGGCCCCACGGCCGGGACGCGGTCAGCCGGCCATCCGGCGGCGTCGCTCGTTGTGCCAGGCGATGGCCCGCCGGATGTCGGGCTCGTGCAGCCCGGTCCGGCAGCCCAGCTCGGTCATGCCGAGCACCGGCGGGCCGGACGCCATCACCCGGGAGATCTTGCCCGCCCAGAGCTCCTCCTGCACGAAGGGGCGACGCGTGTACGCCTCGCGGACCACGCCGAGGTGGGCCTCGCAGCAGGCGGTGACGCGGCGCAGACCGTCGTGCCGGTCGTCGGTGGGATGGACGGAGGAGGAGTCCGCGACCCAGCCGCTCACCGCCTCGCCCGGCGGGAACGTCCGCGCGCAGAGGTCGCACAGCTCCAACGGAAGGGGCTCGGAACGCTGTGCGTGCTTCCTTCGCTTCCACATCGCGGGCTCCCGGGGCCGGATGGGGCCAGCCTACTGCGCGCACCCCGAGGACGGGCCGGCCTCATGACGTTTGCGCCGGACACCGCACGGAACCCGTCCCCCTTCTCTGGCAGCGTGACGCGTGCCCGCGGCGAGCGGGCACGCGTCGGCGGAACGGAAGGTCGAGGGCCGCCATGCAGGTTTCCGACTACATCCTCCAGCGCCTGCGCGAGTGGGAGGTGGACCACGTCTTCGCCTACGCGGGCGACGGCATCAACGGTCTGCTGGCGGCGTGGGGGCGAGCCGACGACAACCCGAGGTTCGTGCAGTCCCGGCACGAGGAGATGTCCGCGTTCCAGGCCGTCGGCTACGCCAAGTTCTCCGGCAGGGCCGGCGTCTGCGCGGCCACCTCGGGTCCCGGCGCCATCCACCTGCTCAACGGCCTGTACGACGCCAAGCTCGACCACGTTCCCGTCGTCGCGCTGGTCGGGCAGACCGACCGCAGTGCCATGGGCGGCTCCTACCAGCAGGAGGTCGACCTCCAGAACCTGTACAAGGACGTCGCCTCCGACTTCTGCGAGACGGCGACGGTGCCGGAGCAGCTGCCCAACCTCATCGACCGCGCCTTCCGCACCGCCTACGCGCGCCGCACGGTCACCGCGGTCATCATCCCCGCCGACGTGCAGCAACTGGAGTACAGCCCGCCGAAGCACGCCTTCAAGATGGTGCCGTCCAGCATGGGGATCGGCCACTACGCCCCCGTGCCCGCCGACGCCGACGTCGAACGGGCCGCCGAGGTCCTCAACGCCGGTGACAAGGTCGCCGTCCTCATCGGTCAGGGCGCCCGCGGCGCCCGCGCCGAGGTGGAGGAACTGGCCGACGTCCTGGGCGCGGGCGTCGCCAAGGCCCTGCTCGGCAAGGACGTGCTCCCCGACGACCTGCCCTACGTCACCGGCGCCATCGGCCTGCTCGGCACCCGGCCGTCCTACGAGCTGATGCGGGACTGCGACACCCTGCTGATGATCGGCTCCAGCTTCCCGTACACCCAGTTCATGCCGGAGCTGGACCAGGCACGCGGGGTGCAGATCGACATCGACCCGCACATGATCGGCCTGCGCTACCCCTTCGAGGTGAACCTCGTCGGCGACGCGGCCGAGACGCTGCGCCGACTCCTGCCGAGGCTCCGCCGCAAGAAGAAGCGGTCCTGGCGCGAGAAGGTCGAGAAGGACGTCGCCCGCTGGTGGGAGGTCATGCAGCGGCGCGCCGCCGTGGACGCCGACCCGATCAACCCGGAGTACGTGGTGCACGCCCTCGACGGCAGGCTCCCCGACGACGCGATCGTCACCGCCGACTCCGGTTCCGCCGCCAACTGGTACGCCCGCCACCTGCGGCTGCGCGGACGCATGCGCGGCTCCCTGTCCGGCACCCTGGCCACCATGGGACCCGGTGTCCCGTACGCCATCGGGGCGAAGTTCGCGCACCCCGAGCGCCCCGCCATCGCCCTCGTCGGGGACGGCGCCATGCAGATGAACGGGATGATGGAGATGGTCACGGCCGCCAAGTACTGGCAGGGCTGGGCCGATCCGCGGCTGGTCGTCGCCGTCCTCAACAACGGCGACCTCAACCAGGTCACCTGGGAGATGCGGGCGATGTCCGGGGCACCGCAGTTCGAGGAGTCGCAGCACATCCCCGACCTGCCGTACGCCGAGATCGCCCAGCGGATCGGGCTGGAGGGCGTACGCGTGGAGAAGCCGGAGCAGGTCGAGGCGGCCTGGGACCGCGCGCTCTCCGCCGACCGGCCCTTCGTCATCGACTTCCGCACCGACCCCGCCGTGCCGCCGATCCCGCCGCACGCGGAGCTGGACCAGATCGAGGCCGCCGCCTCCGCCGTGCTCCGGGGCGACAGCGACCGCGCCTCCATGGTCAAACAGGGCTTCAAGGCCAAGGTGCAGGAGATGCTGCCGGGCACCCGGCACCGCTCCGACCGCCCCGGCGCCGGACCCGGCGACAGCGCCGGCACCTGAGGCGTGCGCACCTCTCCCCGGCCGCCCGGCGTGTCGGGTGCCCGCCCGGGGCCGCTGGTGGACGATGAAGGACCGGCCGGCAACCGGGCCTGAACGGAGGAGGTCGGGTGGATCAGTGGGCCGCACCTGGGCCGGTGGACGAGAGAACGCCCCGGGCCGCCGACGGTGACGTACGGCGGCGGATCCCGCGCACCGACGCCGTACTGCGCGATCCCCGGCTGCTCCGGGCGGCGGTCCTGCTGGGAGCCGGGCAGGTGAAGTCGGCGGTCCACCGGGCCCAGCAGAGGGCCCGCGAGGGCGCCGTACCGCCGGAGGCGGTGGCCGACACGGCGGTGGCCCTGCTGCCGCGGTCGCCGACCGGACTGCGCCCGGTGATCAACGCCACCGGGGTGCTGCTGCACACCAACCTCGGCCGGGCCCCGCTCTCCGCGGCGGCCCGGCAGGCCGTGTGCGACGCCGCCGGACCCACCGACGTCGAACTCGACCTGAGCACCGGCGTGCGGGCGCGCCGGGGCCGCACCGCCCTGGCCGCCCTGCGCGCGGCCGTGCCGGCCGCCGCCGCGGCGCACGTCGTCAACAACGGGGCCGCGGCGCTGGTCCTGGCCGCCACCGCCCTCGCCGCCGGACGGGAGATCGTCGTCAGCCGGGGCGAGCTGGTGGAGATCGGCGACGGCTTCCGCCTCCCCGACCTGCTGGTCTCCACGGGAGCCCGGCTGCGCGAGGTCGGCACCACCAACCGCACGACCGCCGCCGACTACGCCGAGGCCCTCGGCCCGGAGACGGCCTTCGTGCTGAAGGTGCACCCCTCCAACTTCCGGATCACCGGGTTCACCCGTGCCGCGGGCGTCGGCGAACTCGCGGAACTGGGCGTCCCCGTCGTCGTCGACATCGGATCCGGACTGCTCGCCCCGCATCCGCTGCTGCCCGGGGAACCCGACGCCCGCAGCCAGTTGACGGCGGGGGCGGCCCTCGTCACCGCGAGCGGCGACAAACTGCTCGGCGGACCGCAGTGCGGACTGCTCCTGGGCCGGGAGGACCTCGTCGGCACCCTGTCCCGGCATCCGCTCGCCCGCGCGCTGCGCGTGGACAAGCTGACCCTGGCCGCCCTGGAGGCGACGCTGGGCGGCCCACGGACCCCCACCGGTGAGGCACTCGGCGTCGACCCGGCACGACTGGGACGGCGCGCCGAGCGGCTCGCCGCGCTGCTGCGGGCCGACGGCATCGACGTACGGGCCGTGCCGAGCGAAGCGACGGTGGGCGGCGGCGGAGCACCCGGCGTGACCCTGCCGAGCGCCGCGCTGTCCCTGCCCGAGCGCTACGCGGCGGCCCTGCGCACCGGACCGGTCCCGGTGGTGGGGCGCCTGGAGGACGGGCGGTGCCTGCTCGACCTGCGGGCGGTGCCGGAACCGGACGACGAGCGGCTGGCCGAGGCCGTGCGGTCGGCCGGGGAACGGCGGACGACATGAGGGTGCTGGCCACCGCCGGGCACGTGGACCACGGCAAGTCCGCGCTGGTGCGGGCGCTGACCGGGATGGAACCCGACCGGTACGAGGAGGAGCGGCGCCGGGGCCTCACCCTGGACCTCGGGTTCGTGTGGACCCGGCTCGACCCGCCGGACGGCGAGGACCTGGCCTTCGTCGACGTGCCGGGCCACGAGCGGTTCGTCGCCACCATGCTGGCCGGTGCGGGACCCGTGCCGGCCGTGCTGTTCGTGGTGGCCGCCGACCAGGGCTGGCAGGAACAGTCGCGGGAACACCTGGAGATCCTCGACGCGCTCGGCGTGCGCCACGCCGTGCTCGCCGTGACCCGCAGCGACCTCGCGGACCCCGAGCCCGTACGGGCGGACGCCGTCGCCCGCATGGCCGCCACCTCCCTCGGCGCCGTGCCCTCGGTCGCCGTGAGCGCGGTGACGGGCGAGGGACTGGAGCACCTGCGCAAGGAACTCGCCGCGCTGGCCCGCGCGTTGCCCGACCCGCCCGCCGACGCGGACGTACGGCTGTGGCTCGACCGCGCCTTCACCGTGCGCGGCCACGGCACCGTCGTCACCGGCACCCTCGGCGCGGGCACCCTGCGGGTCGGCGACCGGCTGGTGACGGGCGACGGGACGACCGCGCTCCGGGTGCGCGGGCTCCAGTGCCTGCACGAGGACCGGTCCGCCGTCGGGGGAGTGGCCCGCGTCGCGGTCAACGTGCACGGAGCCGCCGACGCCGTACTCGGCCGCGGGCAGGTGCTGTTGACGCCGGAGCGCTGGCTGCTCACCGCGACGACCGACGTCCGGGTCGGCGGCGCGCCCGTCGACGAGCTGCCCCGCGAGATCACCCTGCACATCGGCACCGCCGCGGTGCCGGTGACGGTCCGCCCGCTCGGCACGGACACGGCCCGGTTGACGCTCACGCGGGAACTGCCGCTGCGCATCGGCGACCGGGCGGTGCTGCGGGAACCCGGCGGACGGCGGCACCCGCCCTGCGGGGTGACCGTGCTGGACGTCCGGCCGCCCCGGCTGACCCGGCGCGGCGCCGCCCGGGCCAGAGCCGCCGAACTGGCGCGGCTCACCGGCCGCCCGGACGGCGCGTCGGAACTGGGACGGCGCCGGCTCGTCCGCCGCACCGAACTCGAGGCGATGGGCGCGGACGCCCCCGCGCCGCCCGTCGCCGGGGACTGGCTGGCCGACCCGGGGCACTGGGCGGCGCTGCGGGACCGGTTGGGCGCCGAGGTGGCACGGCACGCGGCACGGCACCCCCTGGACCCCGGACTGCCCACCGAGGCGGCCCGCCGGCTGCTGGACCTGCCGGACCGGACCCTGGTCGACGCGCTCGCCGACGCGCCGGGCACGGTGCCGCTGCGCAGGAGGCACGGGCGGCTGCACGGCCCCGGAGCGGACGGACCCGCCCTGCCGCCGCCGGTCCGGGCCGCCGTCGACGCCCTCCGGGAGGAGCTCCGGCGGTCGCCGTTCCACGCCCCGGAGGCCGGCCGGCTGGCCGAACTCGGCCTCGGCCGCAGGGAACTGGCCGCCGCGGTCACGGCGGGCGCGCTGCTGCGGATCACCGACGGCATCGTCCTGCTGCCCGGAGCCGACGCCCGCGCCGCCGCCGTACTGCGCGGCCTGCCCCAGCCGTTCACCCTGAGCGAGGCCCGCCGGGCCCTGGACACCACGCGCCGGGTGGCCGTACCGCTGCTGGAGTTTCTGGACGAGCGGGGCCTCACCGAACGCGTGGACGACCGAAGCCGGCGCTGCCGGCCCGACGGCGCGGAGAGCGGAGGCGGACGGGAATCGAACCCGCCTGCCCGAGATCCTCGGGCACCTCGGTTTTGAAGACCGGGAGGGCCACCAGGCACCCACACGCCTCCACCGCCCGCCCAGGCTACCGGCTCACCCCACCCGAACCCCGACAAGGAGCCAGGCGGATGCACTCCCCGACGCGGACACCCGTACGCCTCACACAGTTCGCGCACGGCGGCGGCTGCGCCTGCAAGATCCCGCCCGGGGAACTGGAGGACATGCTCGCCGGCCTCACCGCACCGGTGCCGGTAACGGGGGACACTCCGCTCCTGGTCGGACCGGCCACCGGGGACGACGCTGCCGTCGTCACCCTGCCGACGCCGGGCGGGTCCGCGTCCGGGGCCGTGGTCTGCACCGCGGACTTCTTCACCCCCGTCGTCGACGACCCCTACGACTGGGGGCGGATCGCCGCCGCCAACGCCCTGTCCGACGTGTACGCGATGGGCGGACGGCCGGTCGTCGCCGTCAATCTCCTCGCCTGGCCGCGCGACGTGCTGCCCTTCGAGCTGGCGCGCGAGGTGCTGCGCGGCGGGCTGGACATCGCCGCCGCGGCGGGCTGCCACGTGGGCGGCGGACACAGCGTGGACGACCCGGAACCCAAGTACGGGATGGCCGTCACCGGCCTGGCCGACCCGGACCGGCTGCTGCGCAACGACACCGGCCGGCCCGGCATGCCGCTGTCGCTGACCAAACCCCTCGGCGTGGGAGTGCTGAACAACCGGCACAAGGCCACCGGCGAACGGTTCGAACAGGCGGTGGCGACGATGGTGGCGCTCAACCGGGACGCCTCGGCCGCCGCCCTGGCCGCCGGGGCGACCTGCGCCACCGACGTCACCGGCTTCGGCCTCCTCGGCCACCTGCACAAACTCGCCCGCGCCTCGGACGTCACCGCCGTGCTCGACACCGCCGCCGTGCCCTACCTCGACGGGGCCCGCGAGGCCGTGCGGGACGGCTACGTCAGCGGCGGCACCCGGCGGAACCTGGACTGGGTGACGCCGTTCACCGACCGCGGCTCCGCGGACGAGGACACCCTGCTGCTCCTGGCCGACGCGCAGACCTCGGGCGGGCTGCTGGTCGCGGGCGAGGTGCCCGGCGCGCCGGTCGTCGGCGAACTCGTCCCGAAGGGCACGCACTCCGTCGTCCTGCGGTGATCCGCTCACGCCTCCCTGCCGGTGTCCTCGTCAATGCTCGCCCGCTCCCGGTAGCCGCGCACCAACTCCCGGGCGGCCGGACCCCGGGGCCGGCGCCCCGGCCGGATGTCGACGGCGAACGCCTTCGCCTCCTGGATGTGCGTGTTGGGGTCGAGGGACAGATGCAGCAGCTCGTTGGCGGCGTCACCGGTGCTGTAGCCGTTCGGGCCCCAGTGGTAGGGGAGCCCGACCTGGTGCAGGGTGCGGCCGTGCACGGTCAGCGACGCCATGCGCTCGGTGACCAGCACCCGTGCCTCGATCACGTTGCGGGCGCTGACGATCGTCGCCCAGCCGGTGTGCTCCAGCCCCCGCTCGGCCGCGAGGTCCGGTGACACCTCGCAGAAGAACTCCGGTTGCAGCTCCGCCAGATAGGGCTGCCAGCGGGACATGCCGCCCGCCGTGTGGTGCTCGGTGAGCCGGTAGGTGGTGGCGACGTACGGGAACACCTCGGCGCCCGGGTCGTCGCCGCTCGGCTGGTAGCGGTTGTCCGGGTGCGGCGGCAGCAGATGCCGTACCGGGTTGCGCTGACGGCCGTACAGCAGGTTGGGGAACGGCGAGTCCTGCGGCTCGTAGTGCGCCGGCAGCGGACCGTCGGTGAGCCCGGACGGCGCGTACAGCCAGGCCTTGCCGTCGTCCTGCATGATGAACGCGTCGGTGCCCGACAGCGCCTCCGGCCCGGTCGCGCCCTCCGGGGGCCGGTGATCGGGGGCCTTGTCCTTCTTGAAGTCGGGCACGTCGTGCCCGGTCCACTCGCCCCGCTCCGCGTCCCACCACACCAGTGCCTTGCGCTCGCTCCACGGCCTGCCCTCCGGGTCGGCCGAGGCGCGGTTGTACAGCACCCGCCGGTTCGCGGGCCAGGCCCAGCCCCACTGGTTCGCGACCCAGTCCTGCCGGTCGCCCGGTGTGCGGCGGTCGGCCTGGTTGACGCCGTCGGCGTGGACCCCGCAGTAGATCCAGCAGCCGCACGCGGTGGAGCCGTCGTCCCTGAGCTGCTCGTAGCTCGACAGCGGGACCCCGTCGGCGTCGCGTCCGTTGATCTCGGCCAGGACCGCTTCGGCGTCCGGCTCGGCGAGCGGACCCTTCGTGGGGTAGTCCCAGGTCAGGTCGAGCAGCGGCCGGTCCATGGGATCGGTGGACGCGGCGAGCTTGTCCCGGATGATCCGCCCGAGGTGGAAGGTGAACCAGAGGTCGCTGCGCGCCTCGCCGGGCGGTTCGACGGCCTGGTGGTGCCACTGGAGCAGACGTTGGGTGTTGGTGAAACTGCCGTCCTTCTCGGTGTGCGCGGCCGCCGGCAGGAAGAACACCTCCGTACCGATGTCCTCGGTGCGCAGCTCGCCCGTCTCGATCTCCGGGCCGTCCTGCCACCAGGTGGCCGACTCGATGAGGGAGAAGTCCCGGACGACGAGCCAGTCCAGGTTGGCCATGCCCAGCCGTTGCAGCTTGGCGTTGGCGGAGCCGACCGCCGGGTTCTCGCCCATGAGGAAGTAGCCCTTGCAGGTGCCGTTCAGCTGCGCCATGACCGTCTCGTACGTGGAGTGGGAGCCGGTCAGCCGCGGCAGGTGGTCGAAGCAGAAGTCGTTCTCCGCCGTCGCCGCGTCGCCCCAGTACGCCTTGAGCAGGCTCACCAGATACGCGCGCATGTTGCTCCAGTAGCCCTTGGTCGCCGCGTCGGCCCGGACGAAGGCGTCCAGGTCCTGCTTGTGGTGGGCGTGCGGCATCGGGATGTAGCCCGGCAGCAGGTTGAACAGCGTGGGGATGTCCGTCGACCCCTGGATGGAGGCGTGCCCGCGCAGGGCGAGGATGCCGCCGCCGGGCCGGCCGATGTTGCCGAGCAGGCTCTGGAGCACGGACGCCGCGCGGATGTACTGCACGCCCACGGTGTGCTGGGTCCAGCCGACCGCGTACGCGAACGCCGTGGTGCGGTCCCTCCCCGAGTTCCCGGTCACCAGGTCGCACACCTGCTGGAACAGGTCCTGGGGGACACCACAGACCCGCTCGACCATCTCGGGCGTGTAGCGGGCGTAGTGCCGCTTGAGGACCTGGAGGACGCACCGCGGGTGGGTCATCGTTTCGTCGCGTTCCGGCTCGCCCTTCGGCAGGGTGGGCCCGCCGGAGCCGTGGGTCTCGCCCCGTGCGGCCTCCGCGACGGACGGACGGGACCCGGTGGGCTCCTCGAACCGCTCGTCGCGCTGCCCCGAGGCCGCCCGCACCTGGGTGCCCCGGTACTGCCACGTGCTCGGGTCGTAGCTGCGGCTGTCGGTGTCGAGCCCGGAGAAGACGCCGTCGAGGTCCTCGGTGTCGCGGAAGTCGTCCCGGAGGATCACCGGCCCGTTGGTGTACGCGACCACGTAGTCCCGGAAGTACGCGTCGTTCTCCAGGACGTGGTGGATGATCCCGCCGAGGAACGCGATGTCCGAGCCGGCCCGCAGCGGTACGTGCACGTCGGCCAGGGCGCTGGTGCGGGTGAACCGCGGGTCGATGTGGATCACCTTCGCCCCGCGGGCCTTGGCCTCCATCACCCACTGGAAGCCGACCGGATGGCACTCGGCCATGTTGGAGCCCTGGATGACGACGCAGTCGGAGTTCTGGAGGTCCTGCTGGAAGGTGGTCGCGCCGCCGCGGCCGAACGAGGTTCCCAGACCGGGAACGGTGGAGGAGTGTCAAATGCGCGCCTGGTTCTCGATCTGGACGGCGCCCAGCGCGGTGAACAGCTTCTTGATGAGGTAGTTCTCCTCGTTGTCCAGCGTGGCCCCGCCCAGGCTCGCGATGCCGAGGGTGCGCCGGGTGCGGGCCTCGTCGACCTCCCACTGCCAGCCCGCCCTGCGGGCCTCGATCACCCGGTCGGCGATCATGTCCATGGCCGTGTCCAGGTCGAGACGTTCCCACGAGGTGCCGTGCGGACGCCGGTACAGCACCTGGTGCTCGCGGGCGCCTCCGGTGGTCAGCTGGAGGCTGGCCGCGCCCTTGGGGCACAGCCGGCCGCGTGAAACGGGGGAGTCGGGGTCACCCTCGATCTGGGTGACGCGGCCGTCCTCGACGTACACGTTCTGGCCGCAGCCGACGGCGCAGTAGGGGCAGACCGACTTCACCACCCGGTCCGCCGTGGCGGTGCGGGGCGTGAGCCGGCCAGTGGCGCCGCTCTTCGCCGCGGCGCCCCGGCCCAGCGGGTCGGTGCCCGTGAGCTGGCGGTGGACCGGCCAGGAATCGATCCATGTGCGCACGCCCATGGTGCCTGCCCCTTCCGGCGGAGTCCCGATCGCCGTGGCGGAGTACCCACGCGTGCCCGGCCCAATCCCGATGCTCAGCGCCCGGCGTCGCTCCCACCGGCCCGCGACCGTGCCTCCAGCCGCTCCCGCTGCGGTACGACGGTGTACTTCGGGTCCTCGGCCGAGGCCACACCCGCGCGGAACACGCCGAGCCGCAGGCCCGCCGAGCCCGCGAGCAGCGCCGTACCGGCGAGGGCGGAGACCGCCCGCCCGCGCCGGCCCGCGCAGACCGCGAGCGCGGCGCCGCCGGCCGTGAGCACCTCCGCCGCGCGCAGCAGCGTGCGCGGCCCGCCCGTCTCGTAGGGCTCGGCCACCAGGCCCAGCCGCTCCTTCATCAGCCGGAAGGCACCCAGTTCGAGCACCGCGCCCAGGGCGGCCATGCGCCGTGCCGGACCGGTCTGGTCCACCGGCGCGGCGGCCAGGGCCAGCCCGGCCGCCGCGCAGGCGCCGGAGCCGGCGAAGACGAAGGGCATCTCGCGGCGGCCCTCGTGCCACGACGGCACGGCCGTGTCGGAGATCAGCACGGCGGTGTACGTCGCCACGGCCGGGCCGAGGGCGGCGGCGCACGCCGTGGCCGCGGTGCCCGCGATCCGGTACCTGCCCGCGACGTCGGCGGCGGCCGCGGCCATCGTGAGCGGCGCGTAGCCCGCCAGCAGCCACGACCCCAGGTTCAGCGGGGACGTCGGCTTGACGACGCGGAGCATGTTGAGGAACCGCTCCGGGCGGCCCAGGTCGTGCACGAGCGCGGCCAGCGACAGGGAGATCGCCCCCGCCGCGCCCAGTTTCGCCGTGCGGGCCAGCGCGGGCCGTGCGGTGGCCTGCGCCCCGGCGGCCAGCAGCGACGACGCCCCCGCGAGGCCGCCGAGGAACAGGTAGCCCGCGACGTCCAGCGGCTTCCAGGTGGGACTCTTCAGGACCGGCCGGCCGTAGTACGAGGCGAACTCGGCGTCCGGGACCATGGCCCGCTCGCCGCGCCCCCGGCGGCGACGCGGACGCCCGGCGCTCGCGCTCACCTGGGCCGCCCGGTGAAGCTCACCACGGCCACAGCGGCCAGCGAGGCGGCGGCCGCCGCCGCGTGCCGCCACATGGCGGGCAGATCGCGGGTGGTGACGACCGGGTCGGGCGGCAGCCCGTACACCTCCGGATCGTCCAGCAGCAGGAAGAACGCGCCGTCGCCGCCGACGCCGTCCCCCGGGTCCTCGCCGTACAGCCGTGCCTCCCCGGCGCCGGCCGCGTGCAGTTGCGCCACCCGGCCCGCCGCGCGTTCCCGCAGCTCCTCCAGGGGGCCGAACTGGATGGAATCGGTCGGGCAGGCCTTGGCGCAGGCCGGTTCCATGCCGTCGCCGAGCCGGTCGTAGCAGAGGGTGCACTTCCAGGCGCGCCCGTCGTCGGGCCGCTGGTCGATGACCCCGTAGGGACAGGCGGGCACGCAGTAGCCGCAGCCGTTGCAGATGTCCTCCTGCACGACGACCGTGTCGAACTCGGTGCGGAACAGCGAGCCGGTCGGGCACACGTCGAGGCAGGCCGCGTGCGTGCAGTGCTTGCACACGTCGGACGACATCAGCCAGCGCATGTCCCCCTGCCCGTCGGGGGCGGAGAGGCCGCGTGCCGCGTCGAAGACGTCGACGTCCTCGTGGCCGGTCCCGGGCTCCGCGCCGGCGGGCGGGGTGCTCCGCTCGATGAACGCCACGTGCCGCCAGGTGCTCGCACCGAGGCCCTGGGTGTTGTCGTACGACATGCCGGTCAGCTCGAGGCCGTCCTCGGGGATGGCGTTCCACTCCTTGCACGCCACCTCGCACGCCTTGCAGCCGATGCACACCGAGGTGTCCGTGAAGAAGCCCATGCGTGGCGGGGGATCGGTGTGACCGGCCGCTCGCGCGATGTCGTCCGTCATACGGGACCTCCTGCCTCGGCCGGGCACGGGTGCCCCGGGCGGGTGCGGCCGAAACGGTCACCGGGGGACGGGGGAGAGGGCGAGCGTGCCGTCGGCGGCCGGGGCGATGTCCACGCCGCTGATCCGGGCGAGCGTCTCGCCCAGCCACGCCCGCTCGTCCGGCGCCGCGTGTTCCAGCCGCATCCGCCGCGCCCTCAGCGGGACCATGCGCAGCGCGGCCGTCCGCCCGGTGTCGGGGGCGACCGACAGGAGCCAGGCGAGCCGCAGGTCGTCGCGGTACTCCTCGTAGCCGGTGATGCCCTCGTAGTCGTCGACGAAGTCGCCGCAGCCGTGGAGGATCAGCCGGCCGCGGTACGTCTCGACCGGCCGGGGGTGGTGCGAGGAGTGGCCGTGGACGACGTCGGCACCGCCGTCGACCAGCGCGTGGGCGAAGCGGACCTGGCTCCGCGGGACGTGGTAGCCCCAGTTCGAGCCCCAGTGCACGGACACCACCACGATGTCCCCCGGGCGTTTCGTCCGCCCGATCCGCCGTACGACCGCCTCGGCCGCGGCGGGCGACGGCTCCGGGACGAACGCCACACCGGACCCCTCCGCCGTCGCCGCCCAGCTCGGCGGGATGCCGCTCGACATCATCCCCAGGGCGAACACCAGCACCCGGCCGCCGCCCTCGACGGGCACCACGGCGGGCGCGTACGCCGCGTCGGCGTGCCGTCCCGCGCCCGCCGTCCGCAGCCCCGCGGCGGCCAGCGTGTCCAGCGTCTCCCGCAGCCCCGGGCGGCCGAAGTCCAGTACATGGTTGTTGGCCAGGACGCACACGTCGGGCCGGGCCACCGCCAGCGCCGGCACGTTGGCCGGGCTCATCCGGTAGTGCACGGCCTTCCCCGGCGCGAACGCGTCGCTCCGCGTGACGGAGGTCTCCAGATTGACGATCCGCACGTCCGGGGCGGCCTCCCCGGGCACCTCCAGCGCCCGGCCCCACGGCCACGGGAACGGCACCGGGCGGGGGATCGGTCCGTTCGCCGCCTCCGCCAGCTCCACGTATCCGCGCGCGTCCCGGATCCATTCCTCCCGAAGCGCGGGGTCACCCGGGTGCGGAAGGACCTGGTCGACCCCGCGGCCGAGCATCACGTCACCGCACAGGAACAGTCTCACCGTCCCGGCGCCCATGCCTCCACCGTAGGTCTAGGGCACGCCCAGTTCGAACAGGATGTACCCCGCGTACGACCCGGAGGCCAGGGCCGCCGTGCCCAGCACCGCGGCCAGCGAGGGCCACCGGAGCCGGCGCATGGCCAGCGCGAGCGGGATGAACAGCGGGAACAGCGGGAGCAGATAGCGGGAGACGTTGCCGAAGATCTGCTGGGTGGCCATCACCATCACATACGACAGCACCGTGTAGACGACGAGCACGGCCGGCGGGCGCAGCCGCATCAGGAGCACCGTCAGCACCGGCACGAGGAGCACCACCCCGACCCCGATGATGTCCGGGTACGGCATCGCGAAGAGATAGTCCGTGTGGCCCACCGGCACATTGGTCAGCACGTCGAGGGTGTGCCGTCCGTAGTCGAACTTGTGGGCCCAGGCGCCGTCCTGGAGCTTGTTGTAGCCGCCCCAGTCGCCCATGCGGTACCCCACCCAGCCCAGATAGCCGGCCACGCCCAACGGGGCGATCGCCACCGCGATCAGCGGGCGGCGGATGCCCTCCTCGCGGCGCCACACCGCGAGCAGGCCGGCGACGGCGAGGGCGGCGACCAGGGTGACGGCGGTGGGCCGGGCGAGCCCGGCGGTGAAGGTCAGCACCCCGGCGGTGAGCCAGTGACGGGTCATCACGGCGTAACAGGCCCAGACGGCCAGCGCCGTGTACACCGACTCGGTGTACACCGCCCACTCCGCGCCGGAGCCCGGCCACACCGCCCACAGCCCGACGGCGATCAGACCGGCGCGGCGCCCGCCCAGCCGGGCCGTCACGGCGTATATGCCGAGCGCCGCGACGAACGAGAAGACGACCGACACGGTCAGGCCGGCGCCGTACGGGCCGAGTCCCGTGACCTCCGAGACGATCCGCATCAGCGCCGGGTACAGCGGGAAGAACGCCGCCGAGTTGCCCTTCAGGGTGATCAGGCCGGTGGCGCCGGGTACCGGCTCCAGTGCCGGGTCGTAGCCGTGCAGGGCGATCTGCTGGTACCACCAGCCGTCCCAGGTGCCCAGCACGTCCCAGGTGTGGGCGCCGCCGCCGAAGCGCGGATGCTTCTCCCGGAAGTCGCCGGCCGAGTCCAGCAGGTACATGAAGACGGCGAAGCCGGCGAACTTCAGCGCGCCGTACACCGCCAGGACGGGCCCGTAGTGCACGGCGGCGCGGCGCAGCCGCTCGCGCGGGTCCGGGGAGGCCGGCGGGGCCGTGTCGGGCCGGGGCACGGACGACGGGGCCGGGCCGGTCTCGCTGGTCCCAAGGGTGGTCATGAGGCGGACGATCCTGTCGTACGGCGGGCGTGCCGGCCGGGGAACACCCAGGCCCGCAGGAGGAGGAAGCGCAGCAGTGTCGCGGCGAGGTTGGCGGCGATCAGCGTCAGCAGCTCCACACGGGGCGCCGCCCCGGGAGCCGTGCGGTGCAGGACGGCCAGCGAACCGCTGGTCAGGGCGAGACCGACCAGGAACGCCGCAAGACCCTTGAGCTGATGGCGCAGCACCCCGCCGCGCCCCCGCACCCCGAACGTGAGCCGCCGGTTCGCGGCGGTGTTGGCCACGGCGCTCAGCAGCAGGGCGAGCGCGTTGGCCGCCTGGGCGTCCGCGACGGACCGGAGCAGGCTGTAGAGCAGCAGGTAGAACAGCGTGCTGGCCACCCCGACGCCGGCGAAGCGGATCAACTGGGGCACCAGGGCGGGCGGCAGTCCGGCGGCCTTGTCGAGTTCCTCGGGCCGGCGCAGCGCCGCCAGGGGCAGCCGGCCGCGGGCCAGCGCCCGCCCCAGCCGGGCCATGCCGCGCAGATCCGCCAGCGCCGTGGAGAGGATGTCGACCCGGCTGTCGGGGTCGTCCACCCAGTCCACGGGCACCTCGTGGATGCGCAGCCCGGCGCGTTCGGCTATCACCAGCAGTTCGGTGTCGAAGAACCACTCCTGGTCCTCGACCAGCGGGAGCAGCCGCTCGGCGACGTCCCGCCGTACCGCCTTGAAGCCGCACTGCGCGTCGGTGAACCTCACGGCGAGGGTGCCGCGCAGCAGCCCGTTGTAGCAGCGGGAGATGATCTCCCGCTTCGGTCCGCGCACCACCCGGGAGCCCCGGGCCAGCCGGGTGCCGATGGCGATGTCGGAGTGTCCGGAGATCAGCGGGGCCACCAGCGGCAGCAGGGCCGCGAGGTCGGTGGACAGGTCCACGTCCAGATAGGCGAGCACCGGGGCGGAGGACCGGGACCAGGCGGTGTGCAGGGCGCGGCCGCGCCCCTTCTCCGCCAGCCGGATCCACTCCGTGCCGGGCAGCTCCCCGGCCAGTCGCTCGGCGATCTGCGGGGTGCGGTCCGTGCTGGCGTTGTCGGCGACGGTGATCCGGAAGGGGTACGGGAAGGTCTCCGCGAGGTGCGCGTGGAGCCGCCGCACACAGGGCTCCAGGTCGTTCTCCTCGTTGTGCACGGGCACGACCACGTCCAGGACGGGCTCCGGATGGTGGGCCGGCAGCGGCGCCCGGCGCGGCAGCGCCACCTGTGCCGCGGACGCGGCGGATGTGCGGCGGTCGGTCGCTGCCGACCGCCTCGCGGTTCTCATGACGGATTCACGGTCTCTTTCCGGCGTACGGCGTCTCGGGCCCTGGTACGGGCCCGCCGCGCCCGAGGGATGGTCGGGGGAACGGCCCGGGACGGGGTGGTCCACGGGTGGGGACTGCACAAGCCGCTAGCCGCTGTCGGCCGGTGGCGAGGTCGGCGGCGGGGCGGAGACCCGGGGGGTCGTCGTGGCCGGCCGGGTGGTGCCGGGCGTGCCGGTCGGCGTGCCGCCGTACCCGGGTGCCGTCGTGCCGCCGCTCGTGGTGAAGGAGGGGCCCGTCGGCGGCTCCGACGTGCTCGGGGCGGACGTCGGCGAAGGGGACACCGGGGGCGGCGTCGGGCCGGTCGCGGGCAGGGGCGGCCGGTCGGCGGGCGCGGACCGGGAGTCCGTGCCGGGCAGCAGGGCGAGAACGACACTCAGCCCGGCCACCGCGAGGGCCGAGCCGCCGGCCCGCCACAGCAGCCGGGACCGGCGGCGCACCCGGATGCCCTCGTACAGCCGCCGCCGGTGCTCGGGCCGGAACGGGACCGGCTGCCGGGAGTCGCTCATCATGCGTGTCAGTTCACGCTCGAAGTCGTCCATCGCTTCTCCCCTCACCCCACGGGCCTGACGGACTCGGACAGGATCTGCCGCAGCCGTGCCACACCGCGCGACGCGTGGGAGCGCGCGGTGCCCACCGGGCAGCCGAGGGCCTCCGCCACCTGCCCCTCGGGCAGGTCCTCGCAGTAGCGCAGCACCACCGCGGCCCGCTGCCGGGGCGTCAGCTGCGCCAGCGCGGCCTCCAGCCGCGAGCGCTCCGCGACGGCCGAGGACACGTCACCGGGTCCCGGCCGGTCGGGCAGTTCCCCCACCGGACGCTCCCCCCACCAGCGCCGCCGGGCCGAACGGGCCGCCATCCGCACCAGGATCTGGCGCACATACGCCTCCGGGGCCTGCTCGGCGACCTTCGGCCAGGCGAACCACAGCTTCACCAGGGCCTCCTGCACGAGGTCCTCGGCGCGCTGCCGGTCCCCGCCGGTGAGCAGCCGCGCGACATGGAGCAGCGCCGACCAGCGGGCGGCCACGAACTCGTCGAAGCCGTCCACCCGAAACCGCTCCATCCCCACCGCCCCGTGTCCGAACAACCCCCTGCACCTGAGACAAAGACTCATGACCCGGCGAAACGATGCACCGAAGTCGTGTGATCCACCTCACTTCGCGTACGCGAAAGGGCGGGTCATGCGGTCCATGACCGCCTTCCGGCGGCCGATGGACGCACGACCCGCCCCGTCGCGTACGGGCGGTGTGCGGCCCTGCCTACGTACGGTCGCCCTTCGGCTTGCCCCGCTGGTCCGGGGTGCCGTGCGGCGGCGGGCCGAACGGCTGCGGCGAGGTGGCGGGCGAGACCGGGGACCCGGCCCGCCCGGAGCCCTGCTCGGGGCGCAGCGCGTCCGGGTCGCCGGACGTCGGCTCGGCGCCCGCGCGCAACTGCTCCAGCCTGGCCGTCAGCAGTCCGGTCGCCGTGACCCGGTCGGCGTGCGAGCGCTCGTACGCCAGCAGCTCCTCGACCTCGCCCGCGGACAGCGAGCGGATCCGGCTCTCCAGGCCGCCGATGGGCAGATGGTCGTAGTCGGGCAGGGGCAGGCTGTTGCGGGCGGGATCTGCCATGGTTCTCACTTCCTGTGTACGACGGTGCGGGGGCGCCGGCGGTTCACCGCCGGGCGGGCGGTCAGTGGCTGCCCGGTCCGCCGCTGCCGAACGCTCCGCTGCCGCCCTCCTCCCAGCGGGGCCGCTCCTGGGACGCGCTCGTGCGGCTGCCGGCGTTGCCGTGGCCCTTCAGCTCGTGCGGTGTCAGCCGCTCGTCGCTTCTGGGCACCTCGTCCGCCTCCCGCCGCTCCCGCACCTCCTGGACCGGGCCCCCGTCGGGCATGCGCGGCTGCTCCTCGGGGCGGGGCCGGCGCGTCCTGCTGTGCCTGACCCGGTGGCTGCCGAAGACGAACATGCCGATCAGCAGGGCCAGGACCACCAGACCCGCCACCACGAGTCCGGCACCGAGGGCGCCGCGGCCCGCCGCGAGGTCGGCCGCTTCCATCCATGAGGTGTTCATCATGGCTCGCGGGTACCCCCGGTCCTGTTCACGAACCGACTCACCTCACCGCGACGCGCGGGTACGGCCGCGGTTCTCCTTGCGGATCGCGTCCAGCAGTTCCGCCTTCGTCATCCGCGACCGCCCCTCGACGCCGAGGCGCTTGGCCACGCCGTAGAGATGTTCCTTCGAGGCCTGCTCGTCCACGCCCTCGCCGCTGCGGCCGCCCTGCCCGCGGGGCCGGGCGGACTGCGGGTCGGAGGGACCCTTCCGGCCGCCCTCCTTGCGCTCCCAGTGGTCGCCGACCTTCTCGTACTGGTGCTTGAGCGCCCCGTAGGCCACCCGGTGCGCCCGTTCGCCCTCGCCGTACTGCTCCACGGCCGAGTCGTGCGCCTTGATCCAGGTGCGCCGCGCCTCGTCGGAGGAGCGCTCCAGGGTCGAGGGGAGTTCCTGTCGTCCGGGCACCTTCCCCACCTCCGTCACCGCTCGGGTTCCCGGCCGCACGGGTCCCCGGCGCGGCACCTCGGAAACCGCGCGGAACCCTTGGGGGCACGGGGTTTGACCGCCGTCGCGGCGGCTACCCGCGCCCTGTGACGACGACATCGCAGAAGGAGCTCTTCCGGTTCCTGGAGGACCGCTTCGCCTGTGCCCAGGCGTGCACCGAATGCGCGCGGGCCTGCGCGACGCGCGCCAGTCTCGTGGACCCGGACGGCACCGACAACCAGGAACTCGTACGACGCAAGGGCATCATGTGCGCGGAGGTCTGTGACGCGACCTGCCGGGTGCTGTCCGAGCAGAACCAGGTGGACGAGGCGACCATCCGGATCCAGGTGGAGTGGTGCCGCCAGGTGTGCCTGGAGAGCGCGCAGGCCTTCGACGGGCACACCGGCGCGGAAGCGACGGCCCAGGCGTGCCGCGCCTGCGCACGGGCCTGCACGGAATTCCTCGTCACCCTGAACTGACCCGCCGCCGTCCCGCGCCCGGCACGACCGTACCGGTCCGGCACCGTACAAACTCGGGCGAGTTGTCGCCATACTGGACGAGCCAGGGGAGGGCGGCGGACTGCGACGGGGGCGGGCGGACGCGATGGGGGACACCAGGCTGATCCATGGCCGTTACCGGCTGCTGGACCGGATCGGGCGCGGCGGCATGGGGGAGGTGTGGCGGGCACGGGACGAGTCACTGGGGCGGCTGGTCGCCGTGAAGTGCCTCAAACCCGTCGGCCCGCAGCAGGACCAGCAGTTCGGCCGCGTGCTGCGCGAGCGGTTCCGGCGCGAGGCCCGGGTGGCCGCGGCGCTCCAGCACCGGGGGATCACCGTCGTGCACGACTTCGGGGAGTCCGAGGGCGTGCTGTACCTGGTGATGGAACTGCTCCGGGGCCGCAACCTCAGCCAGATGCTGGAGGACAACAAGCAGCATCCGCTGCCGGTGGACGAGGTGCTGGAGGTCGCCGAGCAGGTCGCCGCGGCCCTCGCCTACACCCACGACCAGGGCGTCGTGCACCGGGACCTCAAGCCCGCGAACATCGTGCGGCTGGACGACGGCACGGTGAAGATCTGCGACTTCGGCATCGCCCGGCTCGGCCACGACATCGGCTTCACCTCGCGGCTGACCGGCACGGGCGTCGCCATGGGCACCCCGCACTACATGTCGCCGGAGCAGATCAGCGGCTCGGAGGTGGACCGGCGCAGCGACCTGTACTCGTTCGGCTGCGTGCTGTACGAGATCGCCACCGGCGTCCCGCCGTTCGACCTCGACGACGCCTGGGCCATCCTCGTCGGCCACCGCGACACACCGCCCCGGCCGCCGCGCCGTCACCGCGCCGAACTGCCCGAGCCGCTGGAGCGCGTCATCCTGGACCTGCTGGCCAAGGAGCCCGGCGGGCGACCGGACAGCGCCCGCGAACTGTCCCACCGCATCGGCACCCTGCGGTCCACGCAGGCCCCCGCCCGCGCGCACCTCGTGGGAGTACCCGACACGACCGGGGCCGCGGTCGGCTCGGAGCCCGGGGCTCCTGAGCCTTTCGGGGTGGCGGCCCGTGGGTGGTCGGTGCCGGCCGAGGAACCCGAGCCGCTCGGGGTGGCGGACCGTGGGTGGTCGGCGGTCGGTCCGGAACCCGCCAGGGAACCCGAGCCGTTCGGGGTGGCGGGCGGTGCGCGGTCGGCGGTCGGGCCGGAGTTGTCCGGGGAAGCCGGGTCGTTCGGGGTGGCGGATGGTGCGGGGCCGGGGTCGGCCGGGGAGCGTGAGTCGTTCGGGGTGGCGGGCGGTGCGCGGTCGGCGGTCGGGCCGGAGTTGTCCGGGGAAGCCGGGTCGTTCGGGGTGGCGGATGGTGCGGGGCCGGGGTCGGCCGGGGAG
>NZ_JBVIGS010000015.1:0-128023 GCF_055570675.1 Streptomyces sp. NPDC031111 | reverse complement strand
AGCGTGAGTCGTTCGGGGTGGCGGGCGGTGCGCGGTCGGTACTCGGGCCGGGGTCGGCTGGGGAAGCCGGGTCGTTCGGGGTGGCGGACCGCCGGCAGTCGGCGGGCGGGCCAGGGGCGGACGGGGAACCCGAGCCGTCAGGGGGCGTGGACCGTCCGCGGTCGGCGGGCGGGTCGGAGCCGGTTGGGCGTGCCGCGCGGTTGCCGTCGTGGACCCGGGGCATGACCACCGGGCACAAGGCGGCCGGTGTCGGACTGCGCACCACGCCCCCGGACCCGGCCGGCGGCCTGTCCGGCGAGTGGATCGCCCGCCACCCGGCCGGCACCCGCGCCGAACCCGCCCCCGCACCGGAGGCGCTGACCGCCCTCGCCGGACGGCACAACGCGGGCCTGAGCCTGGGCCGCCTCGGCCGCTGGACGGAGGCGGGGGAGGTGCACCGCGCCGTCGCCGCCGAGCGCGAGCACCTCCTCGGCCCCGACCACCCCGACACCCTCGCCAGCCGCTACGAGGTCGCGTTCACCCTCAGCCGCACCGGCCGCGCCGCCGACGCGCTGCGCGCCTACAAACACGTCGCCGAGGCCCGTATCCGCGCGCTCGGCGCCGACCACCCCGACACCCTCGCCGCCCGCCAGGAGATGGCGTACGTCCTCGCCCAGCTCGGCCGCCCCTTCGACGCCCACCAGGTCTATCTGTCGGTGCTCGCCGCCCGTGAGCGGACCATGGGGCGCGACCACCCCGACACCCTGCGCTGCCGCCACAACCTCGCCTTCAACCTCGGCCGGCTCGGCCGCCTGGAGGACTCGTACGGGATGGCGTGCGAGGTGGCCGCCGCCCGCGCCCGGGTCCTCGGGCCCGAGCACCCGGACACCCTCGTCACCCGGTACGAGGTCGCCTACACCCTCGGCCGGCTGGGCCGCTGGACCGAGGCACTGGAGACCTACCGCGAGGTCGCCGAGGCCCGCGCCAGGGCCCTGGGCCCGGACCACGCCGACACCCTCGCCGCCCGCTACGAGACCGGGATCAGCCTGGGCCGGCTCGGCCGCACCGCCCAGGCCCTCGACCTCTACCGCGCCCTCGTGGAGGACCGCACCCGCGTCCATGGGCCCACCCACCCCGAGACCCTGCGCGCCCGGCACGGCATCGGCGTCAACCTCGGCCGGCTCGGCCGCTGGACGGAGGCCCTCGCCGAGTCCCGTGACGTGTGCGCGCTGCGCGAGCGCGTCCTCGGCGCCGACCACCCGGACACCCTGGTGAGCCGCCGCGAGGTCGCCGTCGGCCTGGGCTGGCTGGGCCGCTGGGCGGACGCCCTGACCGGGTACCGCGGCGTCGCCGAGGCCCGTGAGCGGCTCCTCGGCGCGGACCACGCCGACACCCTCGCCGCCCGCAACGACGAGGCCCACTGCCTGGAGCAGCTGGGGCGCGGAGCGGAGGCGGCCGAGCTGCACCGCCGGGTGGCGGCACTGCGGCAGCGGTGGGCGGCGGGCGGGGCGTGAGACCCCGGCCCGCGTCTGGCCGGTGCGGATCAACGCGTGTTACGAAGAACCATGACCGCACCCCAGGGAACCCGGACGTACGACGCCGTCATCGTCGGCGGCGGCCACAACGGCCTCGTCGCCGCCGCCTACCTCGCCCGGGCCGGGCGCTCCGTGCTGGTGCTGGAGCGGCTGGACCACACCGGCGGGGCGGCGGTCTCCACCCGCCCGTTCGCCGGGGTCGACGCCCGGCTGTCCCGCTACTCGTACCTGGTCAGCCTGCTGCCCCGGAAGATCGTCCAGGACCTCGGCCTCGACTTCCGGCTGCGCACCCGCGCCATCTCCTCCTACACCCCCACCGAACGCGACGGACGCCCCACCGGACTGCTCGTCGGCGGCGGTGAGCGGCGCACCCGCGAGGCCTTCGCCCGGCTCACCGGCTCCGACCGCGAGTACCGGGCCTGGCAGCGCTTCTACGACATGACCGGCCGGGTCGCCCGCGGCGTCTTCCCGACCCTCACGGACCCACTGCCCACCCGCGACGAACTGCGCCGCGCGGTCGGCGACGAGGAGGCCTGGCGGACCCTCTTCGAGGAACCCCTCGGCGTCGCCGTCGAGGAGCACTTCACCGACGACCTGGTGCGCGGCGTCGTCCTCACCGACGCCCTCATCGGCACCTTCGCCGACGCCCACGACCCGTCCCTCAAGCAGAACCGCTGCTTCCTCTACCACGTCATCGGCGGCGGCACCGGCGCCTGGGACGTCCCGGTGGGCGGCATGGGCGCCCTCACCGACGCGCTGGCCGACGCGGCGCGCGCCGCGGGCGCGGTCGTCGCCACCGGCCACGAGGCGGTGCGCGTCGACACCGACGGCCGCACGGCCGAGGTCACCCACCGCACGGCCGACGGCGAGGGCGTCGCCGCCGCCCGGCACGTCCTGGTGAACGCCTCCCCGCGGACACTGGCCGCCCTCACCGGCGACACGCCCCCACCGCCCGCCGAGGGCGCCCAGCTCAAGGTGAACATGCTGCTGAAGCGGCTGCCCAGGCTGCGCGACACCTCCGTCGACCCGCGCGAGGCGTTCGCCGGGACCTTCCACATCGCCGAGGGATACGGGCAACTGGCCGCCGCCCATGCCCAGGCCGCCTCCGGCGAGCTGCCCGCGACACCGCCCTCCGAGATCTACTGCCACTCCCTCACCGACCCCACGATCCTCGGACCGGAACTGGCCGCACAGGGCTACCAGACACTCACCCTGTTCGGACTGCACACCCCCGCGCGGCTGTTCGAGCGGGACAACGACGCCGTCCGCGAGGAACTGCTGAAGTCGACGCTCGCCCAGCTCGACGCCCACCTGGCCGAACCCCTCGCCGACTGCCTGGCCACCGACGCGGACGGGCGCCCCTGCCTGGAGGCCAGGTCCCCGCTGGACCTGGAGCGCGACCTCCAACTGCCCGGCGGCAACATCTTCCACCGCGAACTGTCCTGGCCCCACGCCCAGGACGGCACCGGCCGCTGGGGCGTGGAGACCCGGCACCCCAATGTCCTGCTGTGCGGGGCGGGCGCGGTGCGCGGCGGCGGGGTGAGCGGCGTACCGGGGCACAACGCGGCCATGGCGGTGCTGGAGGCGAGGGAGGGCTGACGCGCCGGCTCAGTCCGCCGACCGGGTCCAGCCCTCCGCCCGGACCCGGGCCGCGTCCGCCCGGCGCGCCTCGTCGAAGATCCGGCCGCCGGGCGTCTCGACGCGGACCGCGTCGACGTACGCGCCGCGTCCGACGTACAACCGGTCCGTCGTGTACCGCCAGCGCAGGGTGAGGGCCCCCGCGGCGGGCAGGGCGGCGGTGAGGTCGTGCCAGACCCGGCCGGACCAGCCGGTGGCCGTTCCCGAGGGGTGCGGCTCCGGCTCCCCGCCCCGGCGCCGGGTGGTGAACGGCACCGGCTGCCAGGCCGTGCCGCCGTCCGCGGAGGCCTCCAGGACGAGGACGTCGGCGCGGGGCTCGGTGTCCCACCACAGCGAGCAGCGCAGCCGGGCCGCGCCGGACGAGGTGTCCAGCGCGGGCAGCGTGAGGGTCGCCGTGGCCGCACTCGCCATCCCGGAGAACCATGCCGTACGGCCCCGGGTCGGCCGGACCGGCACCGCGCGGGCCAGCTGGTTGGCCGCGGCCACCCGGGGTGCGGAACCGGAGCGCCAACTGCGCACGGGGTGAACGGAGTTCCCCAGGACGACGAGGAACGAGTCGGTCGTCGGATCGAGCACCAGGGAGGTGCCGGTGAATCCGGTGTGCCCCGCCGTGCGCGGAGTCGCCATCGCACCCATGTACCAGTGCTGGTGGAGCTCGAAGCCCAGACCGTGCTCGTCCCCCGGGAAGGCGGTGTTGAAGTCCGTGAACATCAGCTCCACCGACTCCGGCGTCAGAATGCGTGCCCGGCCGTAGGCACCGCCGTTCAGCAGCGTCCGCGCGAGAACCGCCAGGTCCCAGGCGTTGGAGAACACGCCCGCGTGGCCGGCGACGCCGCCCAGGCTGTAGGCGTTCTCGTCGTGCACCTCGCCCCACACCAGCCCACGGTCGAGCCCGGACCACGGCCGGCGGGCGTCCTCCGTGGCCGCGATCCGCGGCTTCCAGGAGGCGGGAGGGTTGTAGCGGGTGCGCCGCATGCCCAGCGGGCCGGTGATCTCCTCGCGCAGGAGGACGTCGAGGGCCCGGCCGGTGACCTTCTCCAGGACCAGCTGGAGCGAGATCAGGTTGAGGTCCGAGTACAGATACGCGGTCCCGGGCGGACTGGCCGGCGCCTCGTCGAAGACGAGGCGGACCTTCTCCTCGTACGTGGGCGCGTCGTACAGCGGGATCCAGGCGCGGAACCCCGAGGTGTGGGTGAGCAGGTGGCGGATCGTCATGTCCTGCTTGCCCGCCCGGCCGAAGTCCGGCAGATACGAGGCGACAGCCGCCTCCAGCTCCAGCGCGCCCCGTTCGATCTGCTGCACGGCGAGGATCGAGGTGAACAGCTTGGAGACCGAGGCCAGGTCGAACACGGTGTCCTCGGCCATCGGGATCTGCCGCTCCGCCGGGAACTCGACGCCGGTGTCGGTCTCCTCGTCGTACGCCCGGTAGCGCACCGCCATGCCGATGGGCCGGTGCAGCGCGACGGTGCCGCCGCGCCCGGCCAGCAGCACGGCGCCCGCGTACCACGGGTGCTTGGGGGAGGGGGCGAGGAACGCCTCGGCGTCGGTGACGAGTTGACGCAGCGGCGCGGAGAGCAGTCCGGCCCGCCGGGCGGAGCCGTGCCGCAGGGTGGGCCGGCCCTCGCGCGACGGCACGGCCGCCACCGCCGGGTCGGCCGGGAGGGCGGCGAACGCCAGTGCGCCCCCCAGGGCCAGTACGCCTCCGCCGAGTTGACGGCGGGTCATGCCTCTCGCGCCTTCGTCCGCCATGAGGTTCCTCCCGTGTGGTCGCCCGTCGCGGGCTGAAAGAATTTTTCGGGGATCGCCTTGCGGGGTGAAACTTTCCTGTCAGGTGTGCGGTGTGTCAATGGGGCGTGCGCGATCACCGGCAGGCCATGGCGGACGACTCCGGACGTAGTACTCTGACTGAAGTGGTGTGGCGGGACGTGCCGTGGGCGGAGTGGTGGCAGTGGTGAGACGGAACGAGCAGCGGCGGGCCGCCCTGGTGGACGCGGCGATCGAGGTGCTGGCCCGCGAAGGAGCCCGGGGCCTGACCTTCCGGGCGGTGGACACCGAGGCCGCCGTACCGGTCGGCACCGCCTCGAACTACTTCGGCTCGCGCGACGACCTGCTCACCCAGGCCGGCGCCCGGGTCTACGAGCGCCTCCAGCCCGACGAGGAGACCATCGCTCGGCAGCGGGCCGCCGGGCGCGACCGGGAGGTCTACGCCGCCCTGATGCGCGAACTCGTCGGTCGGATCGCCTCCTTCCGCACCGGCTACCTCGCGCTCCTCGAACTCCGGCTGGAGGCCACCCGCCGGCCCGACCTGCGCGAGGTGCTCACCGAGCGGGTCCGCGCCGACGTCGACGCCAACGTCCGCTACCACGAGGGGTCCGGCCTCCCCGGCGACGCCATGGCCGTCAAACTGCTCTATCTGGCGCTGAACTGGCTGATCGTCGAGCAGCTCACCCTGCCGGACGTCTTCACGCCGGAGGAGCGCGAACGGCTGGTGACGGCCGCGGTCGAACGGATCGTGGCCGCCGAGTAGCCGCGACGGCGTTCAGTCCCGGTTCTCACGCAGGTCCACGATCCGCCGGATCTTGCCCACCGACCGCTCCAGCGTCTCCGGGTCGACGATCTCCACATCGACGGAGACCCCGATGCCGTCCTTCACGGCCGCCACGATGGACCGTGCGGCCGCGTCCCGCGTGGCGACGTCCGCTCCCGCGCGGGCCTCCGCCCGGACAATGAGGGAGTCCAGCCGGCCTTCCCTGGTGAGCCGGAGCTGGAAGTGCGGTGCCACGCCCGGGGTGCGCAGCACGATCTCCTCGATCTGGGTGGGGAAGAGATTCACCCCGCGCAGGATCACCATGTCGTCGCTGCGGCCCGTCACCTTCTCCATCCGCCGGAACACCCGGGCGGTGCCCGGCAGCAGACGGGTCAGATCCCGCGTCCGGTACCGGACGACCGGCATGGCCTCCTTGGTCAGCGAGGTGAAGACCAGCTCACCCCGCTCTCCCTCCGGAAGGACCTCGCCGGTGATCGGATCGACGACTTCCGGGTAGAAGTGGTCCTCCCAGATGTGCAGGCCGTCCTTGGTCTCCACGCACTCCTGCGCGACACCCGGGCCGATCACCTCCGACAGCCCGTATATGTCGACCGCGTCGATCGCGAACCGTTCCTCGATCTCCTGCCGCATCCGCTTCGTCCACGGCTCCGCGCCGAAGATCCCCACCCGCAGCGAGGTGGAGCGCGGATCGACCCCCTGCCGCTCGAACTCGTCGAGCAGCGTGAGCATGTACGACGGCGTCACCATGATGATCGAGGGCCGCAGATCCTGGATCAGCCGCACCTGCCGGGACGTCATCCCGCCGGACGCGGGGATCACCGTGCAGCCCAGCCGCTCGGCGCCGTAGTGGGCGCCGAGCCCACCGGTGAACAGTCCGTAGCCGTACGCCACATGGGCAATGTCCCCGGGCCGGCCGCCCGCCGCGCGGATGGACCGGGCCACCATGTCCGCCCACATCGACAGGTCGCCCTCCGTGTAGCCGACGACCGTGGGGCGTCCGGTGGTGCCGCTGGAGGCGTGGATGCGGCGGATTTGGTCGCGGGGCACGGCGAACATGCCGTACGGGTAGTTCTCCCGCAGGTCCGCCTTGGTGGTGAACGGGAAACGGGACAGATCGGACAGTGAGTGGCAGTCGTCCGGGTGGACGCCCGCCTTGTCGAAGGACTCCCGGTAGAACGGCACACGGTCGTACGCGTGCCGCAACGACTTCCGCAGCCGCGTCAGCTGCAGCTTCCGCAGCCCCTCGGGGTCAAGCCGTTCCGCCGGATCCAGATCCACCCGTGCCTGCACCTCCCGTCCCGGGGGCTCTGCCCCCGGACCCCCGCTCCTCAAACGCCGGAGGGGCTGATCTTCACCCCGGCCGGCTGAATTCAGCCCGTCCGGCGTTTGAGGACGAGGCCCGAAGGGCCGAAAGGGGGGTCTGGGGGCGCAGCCCCCAGGGGGCGCTTCCTCTCAGGTTCGCGGACCGTACGCCGTCATGAAGCGGTCGCGGAACTTGTCCATACCCCAGCGCGGAGCGTCCGACGCCGGCTTGAGTCCGTCCGTCCACCCCCACCCCGCCACCCGCTCCAACACCTTCGGATCCTTGGCGACGATCGTGACCGGCACATCCTTCCCGGTGTCCCCACCGGTAACGGTCGGCACCGGCTGGTGATCACCGAGGAACACCAGCACCGTGTCCTCGTCGCCATACCGCTCGACCCACTCGGTGAGGCTCCGCAGCGAGTACTCGATGGCCCGCCGGTACTCGGTGCGCACCCGCTCCGGGTCCTTCCAGACCTCCTTCGGGTCCGTGCCCCGCTTCTTGATCTCGTGGAACACCGACCCGTCGCCGAGGTCCTCCCAGTCGATCATGTGTGCGACGGGGGACCAGGGGTTGTGGCTGGAGGCGAGGATGATCTCCGCCATGATCGGCTTCCGGTCCTTCCTGCCGTGCTCCAGCCGCTCGAAGGCCTCCAGGCTGAACTGGTCGGGTACGGGGGTCCAGCTGAAGTAGGGGCCCCGGTAGCCGAGGTGCTCGGAGTCGTAGATGTGGTCCAGCCCGAAGAACTCGCCCTCCGGCCAGGCCCGTCGCACCCCCGGCACGATGCCGACGGTGCGCCAGTCGCCGGTTTCGCGGAAGTAGTTGGTGAGGGTCATGCGGTCGCTCGTGGTCAGGCTGCGGTAGCGCTGCTGGTTCTTGATCCACAGCCCGGACAGGAACGTGGAGTGGGCGAGCCAGCTGCCCGCCCCGGTCACCGGGGACTTCAGCCAGCCGCTGCGGGAGGCGAACCCGGCGTCCTCCAGCCTCCGGGTGCCGTCCTGGAGGACGGCGTCGATCGGCCCCGCCATCGCCGGGTCGTCGATCGCGACCCGGCCGTAGCTCTCGATGAAGGTGAACAGGACGTCCTTGCCGCGCAGTCCCGTCAGCAACTGGTCGGGCGGCGTCTTCGCGAAGGCGTCGACGGAGGCCTGCTCCTCGAAGACCCGCGCGTCGCGCAGCCCCGCACGCACCTGCTCCACCCGGTTGCCCAGCATCTCCGCGGTGCCCTTGGTGGCGAGCGGCACCCCGGCGACCTGGACGCCCAGCGTGACACAGGTGATCCACGCGACACCGAGCACCAGCGTCGTCCGGACGGCGACGGGACGGTGCCGGACCATCAGGCCGGTCAGCCGCACCGTCGCCAGCGTCATCAGCGCCAGCAGGGCCACGAACAGCACGATCACCCCGACGACGGCGAGCACCTGCCCGCCCCGGCCGAACGACTCCCGGACGAAGTCCGCCGCGTCGTCCAGCAGGATCCAGTCGAGCACCAGGTCGAAGGGCCGGGCCAGCACCTGGTAGAAGCCCATGTCCAGGAACTTCATCACGGTGAGCAGGCCGAGCAGGACGCCCGAGACCACCGCCGTGATCCGCCGGGACCTCGACGGCAGCGCGAGCAGCAGGGTCGCCAGCAGGATGCCCTCGGCGGGCAGCCGCACGAACGCGCTGACGTTGACGCTCTCCACACGGTTCGGCACCAGAAGCGCGAAGAGCACCAGCGCCCCGGCGAGCACCGTGGTCCCGACGGTGACACCGCGAGCGGTACGCGGCCACCGGTGGCGCCAGCCGAACCAGCCCGGCGGTGTCTCGGCCGGCGTTCCCCCGGTGCTCTCCTCGGACGCGGCCGGGTCGCCGCCCCGGTCCGCCTCGTCCTCCGCGGGATCCGACAGTCGGCGAGGACGAGTGAAGAGCGACACCCGGAGGGTCCTTCCGTGCGGTACTGCGACGGCATGGCGAACAGGGCCCGGTGCGCGGGCCTGCCCCCACCCTTACGTCGGCACGCCACCGAGTGTTCACAGCGAACCGGCCCGATTCGGCCCGCCCGCCCCGGCATCCTCGCGGAAAGGTACTTTTCGCGCGGCCTGTCGGGGGCAGGGGCCGATCGCTAGGCTGGCCGCGGACGACGGAAATCGGGAGGAGCACGGACGTGGCCGAGAGCACCACCCAGCAGCGCCCGCTCACGGGCTGGGACAAGCCGGAGCTGGACCTCAGCAACGCGCAGTGGCAGTCCAGCAGCCGTGGCCTGGGCGATGTCCAGATCGCCTTCGTGGAGGGCTTCATCGCCATGCGCAACAGTGGCCGCCCGGAGAGCCCTTCCCTCATCTTCACGCCCGCCGAGTGGGGTGCGTTCGTGTCGGGAGCCCGGGAGGGGGAGTTCGACCTGACGTGAGCGGCGCCGCCGCCGGGGGTGTTCCGCGCGTTTTTCCGGACACGCGATCCGAAGTGCCGTTCCCGGCCCGTACCTGAGTCAGGCTGGCCGGGGAAGGCGAAGATCGAAGGTCGTATCCCGGAGGCGAGGAACCATGAGCACCCAGCCGGTCGTCGCGGCGGTCGACGGTTCGGACGACAGTCTGCGCGCCCTGGAGTGGGCCCTGGACGCCGCACGCCGGCGCGAGGCCCCGCTGCGGATCGTGCACGTACGCCAGTACGCCCCCTGGGCGCAGCCGGAGGTGCTCGCGGCCGGGCCGCCGGACCCGGACGAGGACCCGGTCCTCGACCAGGTGCGTGAGCACCTGGGGGAGCGGACCGATCTGCCGGCCGTCGAGTACGTGGCGCTGGAGGGGGCGCCCGGGGTGCTGCTGCCCGAGGCGGGCGCCACCGCCGGGCTGCTGGTGCTCGGCTCCCGGGGACGCGGAGGCTTCGCCAGCCTGCTGCTCGGTTCCAATTCCCTGGCCGCCGCCCGCGACGCCGAATGCCCGGTCGTCGTCGTGCCCCGGCCCGGGCGCGGGGGTGAGGGCGAGACCGGGACACCGGCCGGGCCCGGGCGGCCCGTGGTGGTCGGCGTGAACGCCGACAGCCCCGACGACTCCACACTCGCCTTCGCCTTCGCCGAGGCGGCGCTGCGCGGTGCCCGGCTGCGGATCGTCGCCGCCTATCCGTGGCCGCTGCAGACGTGGATGCTGCCCGGGGAGATGCCTCCGCCGGAGATCGACCAGGGTGCGGTCGAGCACGAGACCCGCACGCTCGCGGACGGGTTTCTCGGGCCGCACCGGGAGCGGCATCCGGAGGTCGCCGCCGAGACCGATGTGCTGCCGGGGGATGCCGCGGGGCATCTGGTCGAGGCGTCCCGGGACGCCGAGTTGGTTGTCGTGGGACGTCATCGGCGTCGGCTTCTGGCGCCGGCTCGCATGATGGGCTCGGTCACCCAGGCGGTTCTGCTCCACGCGGTTAGTCCGGTCGCGGTCGTGCCTCCACCTGCATAGCTGCGGGCAGTCGTGCCGCTGGGGCGATGGGGGTACCTCCCGCTCGAGCGAAGCCGAGAGTGGGGGAGGGTGGGCGCAGCGGCACCTCGCAGCGCGCCGAGCTGCGCGCCCCCCGCTCCACCCCAGCACCGGGTAAGTCGCAACGGAGCGGCTTAATGGCTGAAGGCGCCTCCTATCATTAGCCGCATGCGGGACTCGATCGCCAGTGACGCCCAGCTCGCCCTGGACCTCGCCCTCACCATCCGCCATGACGGCAACGGCGGCGTCGCCGACGACCTGGCCGAGCCCGCCGCCCTCACCGCCTGGGTGCGCGCGCACCCGGACACCCTCCCCGGCACGGAGCGCTTCGTCGCCGACGCCGATCACCTCACCGCCGTCCGCGACCTGCGCACCGCCGTTCGCACCCTCTTCGGACACGCCGTCCGCCCCGCCCGCCCGAGCCCCGCGGACTCCACCCGCCTGCTCCCCGTCCCGGAGGCACTCCGGCACCTGAACGCGGCGGCCGCCCGCACCCCCACCGTCCCGGTGCTGTCCTGGGAGGACGGGGACGAGCCCGTCGTCCGCCGGCGCCCCCTCCAGGACGGCGGGGACGACCTGACCGCCGCGCTCGCGCAGGCCGCGATCGCGTTCCTCGCCGGCCCCGACCGGGAGCGCCTGCGCGCCTGCCACGCGCCTCGCTGTGTGCGCTACTTCCTGAAGGAACACCCCCGTCAGGAGTGGTGCAAGCCGTCCTGCGGCAACCGCGCCCGGGTGGCCCGCCACCACGAGCGGCACAGGCGGTCCGGGTAGCCGGGACGGCCGCTGCCCGACCGTCCGTACCCGGGCCCGGGCACGTACCATGGCGGCATGTCGTTCCTCCGCCGCCGCAGTGCCACCCCCGCCGGGCCCGACTTCGACGTACTGGCCATGGACCCGGGCGACTGGCCCGGCAATCTGGGCGCCGGGCTGCTGCCCGCCCCCGACGGAAGCTGCCAGGGCGTCTTCCTGCGCTACGACCTGTTCGGCGGCCGCGGCCCCGCGATGATCATCGGCAATCTGCCCGAGGGCTCCCCGGCCCGTGACCTCCCCGAGGGCGAGGTGCCCTTCGAGGTCGGACAGCTGCTGCTGGCGCTGGAGAACGACGAGGAGGTGACCGTCGTCGGCACCGAGGACGTGCCGGTGATGCAGGGCGACAACCTGCTGATCGTGCGCCGCGTCAAGCTCTCCGAGGGCCGGATCTCCTGCGTGCAGTTCGACCGCAGCGACAACGTCCTGGTGACCATCGCCGCCTGGGACCGCCCCATCACCGACGACCTGTACGCCCTCCTCAAGCCGCTCCCCGCGGAACTGTTCCAGCAGGGCTGACAGAACCTAGTGCCGCATCAGGCAACGTTTGCCCTCTTGCGATGTGACGTGCCGCCCCGGTGATCGCTGCGGCAGCCGCGGGCCGCCGAGCTATCCGGATGGCAGAGCGAGCACGGGTTCTTGAGATCGATGACGACGGGGGTCGGCGGCTGCTGCGGATCATCCGCAGAGGCACCGGTTCGGTCGTGACGTGGCGGCGCGCGCAGATGGTGCTGCTGTCCGGCCGAGCACGGTCTGCCGTTCTCGACCTGGAGCCTGGCCAAACTGGCCGACTTCCTGGTCGCCGAGGGGGTGGTCGACGACATCAGCCATGAGGGCCTTCGGGTCCTGCTCCGCGAGGAGGGCGTCTCCTTTCAACGTGTGAAGACCTGGAAGACCTCCCGCGATCCCGACTACGAGGCCAAGAAGGCCCGGGTCGAGCACCTCTACGCGATCGCCGACGGCGAGGTCGTACCCGAGGACGGCGAGCCAGAAGCCGTCTTCTGCATGGACGAGTTCGGCCCGCTCAACCTCCAGCCTCACCCTGGGCGGCAGTGGGCCCAACGCGGCGGCAAGCACAAGGACCCCGACCGTGAGCCCAGGCCGAGGCGAAGGGCGACCTACACCCGCCCGCACGGTGTGAGGCATCTGTTCGCCGCCTACGACCTGGGCAAGGACAAGCTCTACGGCACATCAAGAAGACCAAGAACCGCTCGAAGTTCCTGGAGTTCTGCCGCTACCTGCGCAGCCTCTACCCGGCCGACGTGCGCATCGCCATCGTCTGCGACAACTTCTCCCCGCACCTGACCACCAAGCGCTGCCGCCGGGTCGCGGTCCGGGCCGAGGCCAACAACGCCGACTTCACCCTCGACGGCACCGACCACGCCAGCCACAAGGAACAGGGCAGCATGATCCGCCGCTACATCATCTGGCGGAACAGGCACGCCCGGGACGAGCGGCTACGCGAGATCGTGAACAGGGCGAACGTCGCCTGAGCTGGTACTACGCGCTGGGCCGGGCCGGATCACCCCTCGACGTCCGGCTCAACAGGACGGACGTACCACTCCGAACAGTAGTCCGCTTGCAGCACCACTTCATCCTGCCTGAGGTATTCCGCGTCATGAAGCACGACTCCGCTGACCACGAAGTGGCTGACACCCGAGTCAACCGAGTCGCGCATCTCGCCTGACCTGGGACGCAGCGGCACGTCGATCCGCACCGGAGCCTCGGCAGGCAATCCGTCGAGAGCTTCGCGTAGTTCCCCCACGGTCAGCTCCACGGTCTCATGCCGGTAGCGCTCCATCTCCACGTCATCAGCCACGCCGCACAGCATAGAAGTAGGTCTTTGATCAGCTTGCCCCAGTCGCCCCGCAAACAGGGCGAACGTTGCCTGATGCGGCACTAGGGCGTGTCCGTTAAATCCGGGCCCAGACCAGGACTGCTGCGAGGATCGCGGCTGACCGGTAGACGATCGCGAGCTTGTCGAACCTCGTGGCCAGACCGCGCCACTGCTTGAGCGAGGCGAAGGACCGCTCGACGACGTTGCGCTTCTTGTACGCCACGGGGTCGAACTTCGGTGGTCGCCCGCCCGCTGGTCCGCGGCGGAGTCGGTGGGCCTGCTGATCGCGTGGGAGGAGTAGGCCCTGTCCGCCAGGAGGACCTCGGGCCTGGTCCGAGGACGCCCTGCCGCGGGCCTGGGCACGCGCAGGTCGCCCAGCAGCAGCGGCAGGGGCTGGCCGTCGTGGGCCTGCCCTGGTGTCACGACCACGGCCAGCGGACGTCCCTGGCCGTCGACGGTGTGGTGGATCTTGGTGGTCAGCCCGCCGCGGGAGCGGCCGACCGCGTGCCCGGCCGTCTCCCTGTGGGCCCCTGGGCCGTGGCCGTGGGCCGCGCCCCGGCAGCCCTCGGGTCGGCGGGTGTTGGTGGCGTGCTGGTGAGCCCGGTTGATCGTGGAGTCGACCGAGACACGCCAGTCGACCTGCCCGGCATCGTCGGCAAGGGCGAGCAGGACTCCCAGCACGCGGTCCCAGGTCCCGTCGGCGGCCCACCGGCGGTGGCGCGCCCACACGGTTTGCCAGGGGCCGAACCCGGCGGGCAGGTCTCCCCAGGGGATTCCGGTGCGTTACCGGTGGACGATCGCCTCCACGATGCGGCGATGGTCGGCCCAGGGCCTGCCCCGACGCCCCTGGCTGCTGGGCAATAGGGCAACGATGCGGTCCCACTGCTCGTCGGTCAGCCGGGCGTGACGGGACAACGAGGACGGAGAAGGCAAGAGTGGTGCTCGCCCGGGGTCACCGGCCGCGGTGAGGTCGGTCAGTCGATGCTCTTGACCACCCGGGCGGGCACGCCCGCGACCAAGGTGCGGGCCGGCACGTCACCGGTGACGACCGCACCGGCGGCCACGACCGCTCCGGCGCCGATGGTCACACCCTGCGTGACCACAGCGGCCGCGCCGATCCAGACGTCGTCCTCGATCACGATTGGGGCGCTGGTGACGTACTCGCGCCGCTCGGCCAAGGGCAGTGGGTGTCCGCCGGTGATGAGGTTGACCTTTGGGGCGATCATGACGTTGTCGCCGATGCTGATGCCGCCGTTGTCCATGAAGGTGCAGCCTTGGTTGACGAAGACGTTCTTCCCGAACTTCGTGCCCAGGCCGTACTCGGTGAAGAAGGGCGGGTAGATCGTCACCGACTCCGGCAGCGGACCGCCGAACACAACTGCCAGTAGTTCAGCACGACCCTCGGTATCGCTGAACGGCAGCACGTTCAGCCGGGAGGTCGCGTCGGTGACCTGCGCGATCCGCTCGGCATAGCGCGCGAACTCGGTCGTGCGGACGTACATGACCTGCTCTGTGCGTGTAGACATGCGCTGATCCCAGCACTCCGGCGAAGGCTCGATCAAACAACCCCCAACGCAACTGGCCACAACCAGTAGTTGTGTCCGTAGAGTGGTGGTGTGGACATCGAGGCGCTGCGCACCTTCGTGGCCGTCGCTGAGGCCGGACAGTTCCAGGCCGCGGCCGACGAGCTCAGGATCAGTCAGCAGGCGGTCTCCAAGCGGATCATGGGCCTGGAGAAGAACCTCGAGGTCGTGCTGCTGGTGCGCACCTCTCGCGGCTCCCGGCTGAGCTTGGACGGGCAGGTCTTCCTGCCACACGCCAAGAAGGTCCTGGCCGCGCTCGAACAGGCAGAACAGGCTGTGCGCCCCGGTAGCCGCCCCCTGCGCGTGGACGTCCTCAACCGGCGCATCGCCCCGGCCCAGGCCGTCTACCGCTTCTACCGCTCCCGCCCCGAGACCAGCCTGGACACGGTCACTCTTGGCGAGGAGAACGCCGCAGGGGCCGCCCGAGCCGTGCTCGAAGGAACCATCGACGCCTCCTTCCGCGCCCTGCCCGCAGTACAGGTCCCGGCCGGGATCAGAGCCGAACGCCTCCTGGACGAGCCTTTGGAGCTCCTGGTCGGGCCCGGTCATCCGTTGGCGGGCAAGGAGTGGGTCCGGCCCGCGGACCTGGCCGGTCACCGCATCTGGATCCCCGGCATCAGGGCCGGCACGGAGTGGGAGCAGTTCTACCGGTCGCTCTCAGAGGCATTCGGTCTGAGCATCGACGCGCTCGGCCCCAACTTCGGCGACGAGGCCCTCATGGACGCTTTGGCCGACTCGGCTTCGGTGGCGACCCTGGTGGGCAGGGGGGACCGGTACCTGTGGCCAGAGAGCTTTGGCCTGGGGCGTATCCCGCTGCGCGAGCCGATGCCGGTTTACCCGCACGTGCTGCTCACGCGTACCGACCACCAGCATCCCGTGCTGACCGAACTGCGCGACCACCTGCGAGCCTCAGTACCACGCACCACCGACGACGTGTGGGCCCCGGGCTGGGCGGCCTGCTGACCGACTTCCCGATTTGGCAGACACGCTTTAGGGCGACGTCACCGTCACGTCCGCCGCGCGCACGAAGCCGACCCGGTGGCCGAACTGGATCTCGTAGTACAGGTCCTTGCCCCGCACCACCCGGTGGGACGCCTCGTCGAAGGTCACCGCGTAGTAGTACTCGCCGGGCACCTTGCCCCCGGTCACATACTTCTGGCCCTTGAGGACCGTGTACGGCAGCGGCGACACCGCCTGGGCCGGCACGCCCTCCGGGTAGGCCGCCTTCTCCGGGTACGCCCGTCCGTACACCGGTACGGAGTCGAGGCCCTTCCTCGGGGTCACGACCTCGGCCTTCGCGGGCACCGCGGTGGGACGCTCCTCCGGGTTCCTGAACCAGGCCTTCTGCCCGAGGTACCAGATGGCGGTCCAGTCGCCCCAGCGGTCGGCGACCGCGTACTGCTGGCCCGTGGAGACCCGCGAGGACAGGTCGTTCACCCCGGTGGTCGGGTCCGAACCCAGGCCGATGTCCCTGATCAGCGGGGAGTCCTCGGAGTGGTCGGAGTACAGTCGCACCGCGCTCGACCCGTGCGTGGCGCACGCCTCGCCCGTGGTCTCGCAGCCCGTGAAGACGGGCCGGTTGGCGGAGTAGTCGGGCCTGATGGTGACCACGCCGGCGTTCTTGCCGGCCGTCGCCTTCAGGGGGCGGCCCAGCAGCTCGAAGTAGTGCCGCCAGTCCCAGTACGGTCCGGGGTCCGTGTGCATGCCCGGGATGGTGGCCGTGGTCGTCCCGGGCACCGTGTCGTGGCCGAGGATGTGCTGCCGGTCCAGCGGGATGTCGTACTTCTGGGCGAGGTACGTCACCAGCCGGGCCGAGGACCGGTACATCGCCTCGGTGTACCAGGCGTCGGGATCCGCGAGGAATCCCTCGTGCTCCAGGCCGATCGACCCCGCGTTGACGTACCAGTTGCCCGCGTGCCAGGCCACGTCCTTCGCCTTCACGTGCTGGGCGATGTGACCGTCCGTGGAGCGCAGGCTGTATTGCCAGGACACATAGGTGGGGTCCTGCACCATGTCGAGTACGCCCTCCCAGGCGCCCTCCGTGTCGTGGACGACGATGTACCGGATCGGCTGCGAGGCGGGCCGGTTCCCCAGGTCGTGGTTGCCGTAGTCGCCGTCGCCGAACTCCTCGTACGGTGCCGGGATCCACTCGCACGACACGGTCTTCGGGCACTCGGTGCCGGCGGTGGAGGTGGTGCGCAGTCCGGCGCGGTCCAGTGCCGAGGTGTCGGGCGCGAGGCCGGGACGGGAGGTCAGGGCGACGTGCTGTCCGGCGTCGGTGACGCGTTCCTCGCCGGCGCGGATCACCGCGTAGACGTCGTTCGCGTACGCCACCGCCGAAGCGGTGTCGTCGGCACCGGAGAAGAGGGCGACCGCCGCGTACCAGTCCGCGGGGTCGTCGCTCGGGCGTTCCCCCAGCCGGCGCTGCGCCTCGGCGAGCAGGGCGGCGCCGCCCGCCACGTTCGCGGCCGGGTCCTCGCGCAGGCGTTCGGGGCTGAGGCCGGTCAGGCGGGCCGCCTTCGGCAGGGTGGTGAGCCGGTCCGGCAGTTCGGCGGTGCGCGGCGCCGACGCCTCGGGGCGCAGGGGCGGGCGGGCCTCGTCGCCGCGTGGGTCCTCCGTGCCGGAGGCGTGGTGATCGGAGGCGGCGAGCGCGGTGCGGGCGTCCGTGAGGTGCATCGGTCCGTAACCACCGGTCACGCTCGGGGCGCCGCCGTGTGCGTCCCAGCGGGACTGGAGGTAGGAGACGCCGAGCAGCACGCTCTGCGGTACGTCGTACTCGGCGGCGGCGGTGGCGAAGGCCTGCTGGAGACGGGCGGTGGCGGGTGGGGCGGGGGAGGGGGCCGCGCCGAGCAGGGGGAGGGTGAGGGCGGCCGCGGTGAGGGTGCGGACGGTGGCGGCGCGGGTGGGGGGTCTCAATGCGGCCTCCTGGGACGGTGGGGCACGGGGTGCCGTACGGAGCTGAGCGGTGCGTCAGTGGTACCGGTCAGCCGATAATCCGTCAATCATGCCCAGGAGGGCGCGAATTCCCTTGTCAATCGGGGTGTGGGTCGGTTTCGTGGCGGTGGGCCTGGGGCCTGCGGTGCTTCAGTGGTGTAGGCCAATGGGCGTGGGCCGGGGGTTGGTTCGCGCAGCTCGGCGCTGCGAGGTGCCGCTGCGCCCACCCTCCCCCACTCTCGGCTTCGCTCGAGCGGGAGGTACCCCCATCGCCCCAGCGGCACGACTGCCCGCAGCGGCGGGGCGTCAGCGGGTGCCTACTGCTGCTCGGACTGCTCGGCGGGCCAGTTGGCAGTCGTCGTGGAGGCGGCGGAGGATCAGGCGGTGTTCCTCGCCGGACGGCGGTGTCGGGGCCGTGTCCCGCATCGAGCGCTGGACGGCCGTCTCGTAGGTGCGGATCTCCCGGGTCAGCACCAGCATCAGATTCACCAGGAAGGCGTCACGCGAGGCGGGCCCCGCCGACTGGGCGATCTGGCTGATCTGACGCCGGGCCGCCGGCGCGTCCCCGAGCACCGACCAGAGCGTCGCCAGGTCGTAGCCCGGCAGGTACCAGCCCGCGTGCTCCCAGTCCACCAGCACCGGACCGGCCGGTGAGATCAGGATGTTGGAGAGCAGGGCGTCGCCGTGGCAGAACTGGCCCATGCCCTGCCGCCCGGTCGCCAGCGCGATGCCGTGCAGCAGCTTCTGGAGGTCGCCCAGGTCCCGGTCGGTGAGCAGACCCAGCTCGTGGTACCGGGAGATACGGGCCGCGTAGTCCAGCGGCGCGTCGAACGTCCCGGCCGGCGGCCGCCAGGAGTTCAGCCGGCAGATCGCGCCGAGTGCCGCCCTGATGTCCGCCCGCGGCGGCGGCTCCGCCGGGTGCCGCTGGAGCGCCGCGACCCTGCCGGGGAGCCGCTCGATCACCAGTGTGCCGTTGTCCGGGTCCGCCGCGATCAGCCGGGGAGCCCGCACGGGCGGGCGGTGCCGGACGAACGAGCGGTATGCCGCTATTTCGTGGCGGATCCGCTCGCTCCAGGCGGGGGAGTGGTCCAGTAAGCACTTGGCGACGGCGGTGTTCCGGCCGGTGGCTCCGACCAGGAGGACGGACCGGCCCGTGCGGCGCAGCACCTGGACCGGGGCGAACTCCGGGCAGATGCGGTGCACCGACGCGATGGCCGTGCGCAGTTGGGCGCCCTGCGGGCCGGACAGGTCCAGCCTTCCGCTGAGCGGCTGGGTGCCCGGTCCCGCGGTACGCCGTACGTTCCCCGCGCCGAGCACGGGGTTCGCCGGGCGCGCGGGGGCGAGATAGGGGCCGCTGTCCGACGGACGGGGGCGGAGCGGCCGGGGCGGGGCGGACACGGAGGACGATGCTGCGTACATGGGTGATACAGATCCCTTCGTGTGCCTGCGACGTCAGCGCACCACCCGGCCCGGCCGCCCGGGCGCACCCTGGGGGAATGCCCCTGTGGCGACGGGGTCGTGGTGGCGCGTTCCTACTCGACACCCGATGTCCCCTGGCACACCATCTGGCGCACCCTGGCGAACCCTGGCGAATAGTCGCCCGGCAACCCGCACCCGGCTACTGTCAACTCAGCCGAGAACCTGGGGGCTTGACGTGAGCGGACAACCCAACACCCGGCTCTCGGACCTGTTCGGCCTGGCCGGCTGGTCCAAGGGCGAACTCGCGAGGCTGGTCAACCGGCAGGCGGCGGCCATGGGCCACCCCCAGCTGGCGACCGACACCTCCCGGGTGCGGCGGTGGATCGACATGGGAGAGATCCCGCGCGATCCCGTGCCGCGGGTGCTGGCGGCTCTGTTCACCGAGCGTCTCGGCCGTGTCGTGACCATCGAGGACCTCGGTCTGGTCAGGCACGGGCGTACGGGGAAACGGCCACGCGGCGGGAGCGCGGAACATCCCGACGGAGTGCCGTGGGCGCCCGAGCGGACAGCCGAGGTCCTCACCGAATTCACGGGAATGGACCTCATGCTCAACCGACGCGGCTTGGTGGGCGCGGGCGCCGCGCTCACCGCGGGCTCCGCACTCAGCAGCGCCATGCACGACTGGCTGCACACCGATCCGGCCCTGACCGCAGACGCTCCCCGTCTCGACGACCCCCTGCACGCCGACCCCGCCGGGTTCGACCGCTACGAGGCCGCCCCCATCGGGTCTCAGGAGATCGAGGAGCTGGAGCGCTCCGTGGAGGTGTTCCGTGCCTGGGACGCCGCCCGGGGCGGAGGCCTCCAGCGCAAGGCGGTGGTGGGCCAGCTCAACGAGGTCGGAGGGATCCTCGCCTACCACCACCCACCCCATCTCCAGCGGCGCCTGTGGGGCGTCGCCGCCAACCTCGCCGTCCTCGCGGGCTGGATGTCCCACGACGTCGGCATGGAACCCACCGCCCAGAAGTACTTCGTGATCGCCGCGCACGCGGCGCGGGAGGGCGGCGACCGGCCGCGCGCCGGTGAGGCGCTGTCCCGGGCGGCCCGTCAGATGGTGCACCTGGGCCGGCCCGACGAGGCGCTGGACCTGATGAAGCTCGCCCAGTCCGGCTCGGGCGAGGAGGTGCTGCCGCGCACCCGTGCGATGTTCCACACCATCGAGGCCTGGGCGCAGGCCTCCATGGGCAGGGGCCAGGCGATGCGCCGCACCCTGGGCCGCGCCGAGGACCTGTTCGTCTCGGAGAAGTCCGATCTGGAACCGCCGGACTGGATGCAGACCTTCAAGGACGAGGATCTGTACGGCATGACGGCCCTGGCCTACCGCACGCTGGCCGAGTTCGAGCCCGGCGCGGCCGCGCACGCCCAGCACTACGCGGAGAAGGCGCTGTCCCTGCGTGTCGACGGGCGGGAGAGGTCGAAGATCTTCGACCATCTGTCCATGGCCTCCGCCTGCTTCATCGCGGACGACCCCGAACAGGCCGACCGCTACGCGCGCCTCGCCCTGATGTCCATGGGCTCCAACTCCTCCCGGCGCACCTGGGACCGGTTGCGCGAGATGTACCGGCTCACCGCCGAGTACGCCTCGTACCCGAGGATCCAGGAGCTCAGGGAGGAGATCAAGCTGGCGCTGCCCAAGCCCAGGGGCAAGGGAGGGACCAGCGCCCAGGCGTGAGGGCCCCGCGACCCGCGGGGTCCGCCGCTACGGGGTGACCCGGGCGACGAGGACACAGGCGTCGTCGTCGCGCTCCCGCTCGCCGAACTCCCGTACGACCGTGCGGACGCAGTCCTGTGCGGTGCGGGCACCGGCGAACCGGGGGGCCAGTTGGAGGAGACGGTGGACGGCCGTGGTCCCGGCGTGCCCGGGCACCAGTCCGTCGGTGTGCAGCAGGAGCAGATCGCCGGCCTCCAGCGTCTCCTCGGCCTGTCCGTAGGAGGCGCCCGAGGTGGCGCCGAGCAGCACGCCGTCCGGCGCGTCCAGCGCCCGCCCCGTCCCGCCGCGGAACAGCAGCGGGGCGGGGTGTCCGGCCTGTGCCCACAGCAGGGAGCGGGTCTCGGGCCGGTAGCGCAGACAGACGGCGCTGCCCAGGACCGGCTGGACGGTGGCGTCCAGTAATCGGTTCAGGCAGGCCAGCAGCGGTCCCGGGGCGGTCCCGGTCATCGCCATGCCGCGCACGGCGCCGAGCAGCATCGCCATGCCCGAGGCCGCGCCGACACCGTGCCCGGTCAGCTCGCCGACGCCGAGCAGCGTGGCGCCGTCGGGCAGCTCCAGGGCGTCGTACCAGTCGCCGCCGATCGCGGTGTGCGTGGACGGCGGCAGGTGGGCGGCGGCGAGTTCCAGGGCACGCGGACCCGAGTGCGGGAGCCGCAGGGAGCCGCGCCACGCGGGCAGCACGGCCTCCTGCAACTCGACCGCGAGCCGGTGCTCGGTCCGCGCGGCGGCGTGCCGCTGGTGGCGCAGCGAGTCACGGGTCTCGCTCACCTCCCGTCGGCAGCGGCGCAGTTCGCTGACGTCGCGCAGTACCGCCCACATCGAGGCGGTACTGCCGTCGGCACCGAGCACCGGTTCGCCCATCATGTGCACGGTCCGTACGCCGTCGTCCCGGCGTACGACGCGGAACTCCCCGTCGATGGACCGGGCGTCGACCAGACAGTCCGTGACCATCGCCGTCAGCTTGGGCCGGTCCTCGTCGAGCACCAGCGAGGGCAGCTCGTCGAGGGTGAGCGGAGCGGCGGCCGGGTCGTGGCCCAGGATGCGGTAGAGCTCCCCGGACCAGCTCACCTCGTCCGTGAGCAGGTTCCACTCCGCGCTGCCGACCCGGCTGAGCAGGGAGTCCTGCCGCGGCGCGGCGGAGAGCGGGTCGGACGGACCGGGCCCGGCCGCCGGTTCCTCGCGCAACTGCGCCAAGTGCCGGCCGAGATCGTCGAGTTGGTGCAGCGCCAGGTCGTACAGCGCGCGTCGCCAGCGCTCCCTCGGGTCCGTTCCGTCGTTCGGCGTGTCGCGGCGTACGGCGTCCACCTCGCCCTTGAGCCGCCGGGTCTGCGAGATGAGCGCGTCGACCGGGCCGCGTCCTGGCGGCTGGGCGGCTGGGCGGTCCGCGGAGAGGTGGGACGGCATGACGCACTCCGATGCGGGAACGGTACGGCCTTCAGGCGGAGGGGGACCGTTACGACTGTGGCACAGCCCGCGACGGCCTGTAAGGGATTCGGCAACACACGATAAGGCGGTGCCCATGGCATATGCCACCGTCTTCACGGGGTTACTCCCGGGAATACGTCAGAGACGCCAGTGGTGTCTCAACGCCCATGCTACGCAAGTGATCTGACGGGCCGTCGGCCATCGGTATCGCTCACTCGCACGTTCGACGCACAAGTGTTTGCGGCTGGGCCGACCGGTGGGTCGGCCCGTCCTCAGTAGCGCAGCACCCCCGCCATCCCGTCCGCGTCCCCGAGCGCGCCGTCCGGGACGAAGCGGACCTCGGCGCCGGTCTCCAGGCACTGCTCGACGATCTCGTCCACGATGTCCTCGCGGGCGTCCAGGTCGCCGTCCTCGGCGACGACCAGGTGGTCACCGGTGTCACGGACCGTGATCCGGTAGTTCTCCTCCACGGCCAGCAGCCGGACCCGGCCCTCCCGGGCGCTCTGCCACAGCTCGTCGACCCCGGCCGCGAACTCCTTGCGCCCCCGCGCCGACTCCAGGGCCCGGGCCACGTCCTCGGTCCTCTTGCGTGCCTCCGCCTCGAGCACCGGCCGCACGGCCTGCCACACCGCCTCGGGTGTGCCGTGCGCGAGCCCGCCGTGCGGCACCTGCACGGCGTCCTTGGCCACGCTTCCGGCGTCGCACATCAACGACAGGGCGGCGGGCTCACCGGTGACGTACACCGGCCGCGGGTGGACGCGCAGCAGCCGGCCCATCGCGGTGTCGGCCTCGCGCAGGAACCGGCGGGTGTCCTCGTCCCGGAAGTTGCTCGGCTGGTCCCCGACCCGCTCCTGCCGCTCGGGGTCGAAGTTCGGCTCCGGACGGTTCAGCGGGAATCCCCCGACGCGTTCCTCGACGACCCGGTCCGCGCCGCCGCTCCACAGGGTGACCCGGTCGGCGGAGACGGACAGCACCCAGAACGGCCGTTCCGCGGTGTGGGCGGAGACCAGGTTGCGGGTCAGGAAGGTGTCGGAGAGGACGACGCGCTCGGGCACGGTGCGCGCGAGCGACCACACCTGGTGCTCGCCCGGGGCGGCGAAGATGACGAGGCCGTCCTCGGAGTGCGACAGGTCGACCTCGGTCAGGGCCCGGTCGAGCTGCCGGGCCACGTCGGCGCGCCGGTCCCGGGTGACCGCGGGATCGGACTCCAGCTTCTTCTTGGCCTCGGCCACCGCGTTGCGCAGCCGGACCGCGTCCTGGGTGTTGAGGGGCTCGCGCCGGTGCGTCGGCGTCAGCACGGACACCGCGGGGTAGGGGCGCGGGCGACGAAGCTCGGCAAGGGTCGTGGGACTCAGATCGTGCTCCATGACAGCACCATAGGGCGGATTCCCCGACAGGGCATTTGGGACGAAGTCCCCCTGGGCGTCTCCGGGGTACCACGGCCCGTCAGAGCCGGTCCTCGTCCTCGGATCCACAGGAACTGCCGCTCGGCGGCAGGGAGCCGTACAGCAGGAAGTCGTCGATCTTGCGGTGCACGCACTCGGACGTCCCGTAGCCGGTGTGGCCCTCGTCCCGGTTGTCCAGCACCACGGCCGGGGATCCCAGCCGCTCGGCCGTCTCCACCGTCCAGCGGTACGGCGTGGCCGGGTCGCCCCGGGTGCCGACGAGCAGCATCTCCGGTGTGTCGAGGTCCTTGACCTTCTCGCGGATGTAGTCGGTCCCCGGGGGGCGGCCGTAGCAGAGCACCACTTGGGCGAGCCGGTACCGGCCGAACACCGGCGAGGCCTCCTCGTAGGCGGCGCGCAGCCGCGCCAGGTCCCGGGTCAGCTCCCCGGCGGCGGGCCGGTCCGGATCGTCGGCGCAGTTCACCGCCATCAGTGCCGCCGGCAGATTGTCCAGGGGCACCTCCTCCGGGTCGACGACGGGGTCGTCGGCCCGCCGCGCCGCGGGCGGCGCCATCCCCCCGGAGGCGAGGGCCTCGACCCCGCGCGTGTCCCCGTCCTCCACCAGCTGGGCCAGCGCCTGTTGCAGCACCGGCCACATGTCCTGGCTGTACAGGCCCTGCCCGATGGCGCCGGCCAGATCCTGACCGGTGAACTCGTAGCCGAAGTCGGTCGGCAGCGGGTTCTCGTCGAGCGAGTGCACCAGGTCCACGACCTGCTGACGGGCGGCGCGCGGGTCCTGCCCGAACGGACAGGCGAGCTCCTCGGTGCACCAGGTGAGGAAGTTCTCCAGTGCCAGCTGCTGGCCCCGGGCACTGGCCAGTCCCTGCTCGGCCAGCGGCTCGGTCAGCGTGTCCACGCCGTCCAGCGCCATGCGGCCCACCTTGTCCGGGAACCGCGCGGCGTACACCGCCCCGAGCCGGGTCCCGTACGAGAACCCCAGGTAGTTGAGCTTCTTGTCGCCGAGGGCCTGACGCATCACGTCCAGGTCGCGTGCGACGTTCACGGTGCCGATGTGCTCCAGGACGGGGCCCGAGTGCGTGGCGCACTCGGCGGCCACCTCGCGCAACTGCGCGAGCGTCTTCCGCGGGTCGGCCATCTCCTCGCCGTCGGTCGCCTCCAGCGCCTCGGTGGTGGCGTCGGTGCCGCAGCTGACCGGGGACGAGAGGCCGACGCCACGGGGGTCGAAGGAGACCACGTCGTAGTCCTCGGTGAGACCCAGGAAGTCCTTGCGGCCGTGGGCGAGCCCCAGGATCCCCGAACCGCCCGGTCCGCCGAAGTTCAGCAGCACCGAGCCCCGCGGGTCGCCGGAGCCCCGGTAGCGGACGAGGGCCAGCTCGAGCGTGCGCCCGCCGGGCTTGGCGTAGTCGAGCGGCACGGTGATCTTCCCGCACTGCATGTCCTTCGGCAGCTGCTCGATCACGCAGGCGGTCCACTTGATCCTCTGGTCGTAGAACCGGTCGAGGTCGGAATCCGCGCGGCCGGTGGCCGTCAGCCCCGTACCCAGCAGGGCCAGCCCGACCGCCCCCGTGGCCGCGCAGCGCCGGACCGAGGGCCGCACCTCGCGGCGCCGGACCGAGGATCGCTTGGACAGCTTGGCCAGCATCGATGCCTCCAGGGACGCCCCGCAGCGGACCGGGAACCCGGCGTCCCCGCTCACCATAGGCGGGCCCCGCGGCCCCCGCCCGTCGGCCGGCGCCGCCCCGCGACGCGCCCCGGTCCGTGTGTTCGGCCGCCACGAGTTCGACGCCTTTGCCGGGGGTTCGAGCGACGAGGCGCCCGATGGGGTGAACCGGCCGTGGCATACGGATGAGCCATAACCCGGATGCCGCAGCCGCGTTCTAACCCGTGCGGGCGAGTGCTCGCGACCATCTCTGGAAGGCAGGCAACCGATGAGACGGGTTACCCGAAACGGAGTGATCGCCGTCGCGGCGGCGTCGGGCGCGATGGCCGTGGCGATGCCGGCGTACGCCGGCGCCGGGGCGGAGGGCGCCGCGGCGGGTTCGCCCGGCGTGGGGTCCGGGAACACCATCCAGCTCCCGGTGCACGTCCCGGTGAACGTGTGCGGGAACACCGTGAACGTGGCGGGCCTCCTCAATCCCGCCGCCGGCAACACCTGCGTCAACGACGACTCGGCCGAGCGGGGCGTACGTCCGGCCTCCGACGGCGGCGCCGCCGGCGCCGCGGCGGTGAGCGGGACGTCCGACTCGCCGGGCGTGGTGTCCGGCAACGGGGTGCAGCTGCCGGTGGACCTTCCGGTCAACGTCAGCGGGAACAGTGTGAACGTGGCCGGCGCCGGGAACGCGGCCACCGGCAACAGCTCCACGAACACCTCCGGTGAGCGGCCCGACCGTCCGGCGGAACCCGAGCCCGAGCCCGCCGCTCCGCCGCGCACGCTCCCCGACCCCGCGCCGGAGACCGCCGCTCTCGCCGAGACCGGCGCCGACAGCACGCTTCCGGTCCTCGGCACCGGTGCCGCGCTCTTCCTCGGCGGAGTCGCCCTCTACCGCCGCGCCCGACTGCGCGCGGTCTAGCGCTGTCCGCGGTGGAAGCGCCGGTGCAACTCCCTGACCTCCTCGGCCAGTTCCGGGACGGGCCCGGCCACGGTCACGCCCGGGGCGACCTCGGCGACGGGCAGCGGCCGCACCGGTGACTCGGGCACGCCCAGCTCGGCGAGCCAGGACACCAGCTGCTCGGAGGACGCGACGTACACGATGCGTCCCAGGCCCACCCAGGCGTGGGCGGCGGCGCACATCGGGCAGTGTTCGCCCGAGGTGTACACCGTGGCCGCGGCCCGTTCGGCGGGCGTCATATGGGCCGCCGACCAGCGCGCCAGCTCGAACTCCGGGTGCCGGGTGCGGTCCCCGGAGGCCACGCGGTTGTGGTCCTCGGCGAGTACGGTGCCGTCGCCGGCCACGAGGACGGAACCGAACGGCTCGTCGCCGGACTCCAGGGCGTCGGTCGCCAGCTCCACACAGCGCCGCAAGTAGCGGAGTTCCTCGTCCTTCACGCCCACGGTCCGGCCTCCTCACGACGTCCTGATCAACAACAACCCTAATCCGCGACCCACCCCGCTGCGGGCCTGCACGGAGGCGCCATGACACCGCGTAGCTGCGGGCAGTCGTGCCGCTGGGGCGGCACGGGTGGGCGCAGCGGCACCCGGCAAACGCCGGCAGAGCAACCCACGCCCGGGCAGCGCAACGGGTGCTGGTGCCTGGGCGGGGGGAGGTTGCGCAGCCCGGCGCTTACGGGGTGCCGTCGCGCCCACCCGTGCCGCCCTGCGGCACGACTGCCCGCGGCTAGCGGCGGACAGGCGTGTTTGCTAGGGGGGATTGGGGGAGTTATAGTCTCTAACTATTGCGAGGGTTGATAAGCGACCCGTCGCGTCGTTTGCCGAGGAGACCGTCATGTCCGCTGCCGCCCTGCACACCGTCCTGGGCGCCGGCCCCGCCGGAACCGCCCTCGCGCGGGAGCTCGCCCGCCGGGGCCACGCCGTACGTCTCGTCGACCGCAAGGGGGAGGGACCCACGCCCGCCGGGGTCACGCGCCGCGCCGCCGACGTCGGCACCGCCGACGGTGCCCGCGAGGCCGTCGAGGGAGCGGCCGTGGTCTACCACTGCGTCAACGTCGGCTACCACCTCCAGGTCGAGGTGATGCCCCGCATCCAGGAGGCCGTGCTGGAGGCCGTCGAGGCGTCCGGCGCCCGGCTGGTCGTCCTCGACACGCTCTACCCGTACGGCGAGACCGGGGGAGCGGTGATGACCGAGGAGACCCCGTGGCGGGCGACCAGCCGCAAGGGCCGGATGCGCGCCGAGCTGGACGAGCGGTACCTCGCCGCGCACCGGGAGGGCCGCGCCCGGGTGGTCCTCGGCCGCTCGGCCGACTTCGTCGGTCCTGGCGTGCTCAACTCCACCCTCGGCGGCGCCGTGTTCCCCGGCGCGCTCACCGGCGGCGAGGTACTGGGGCTGGGCGACGTGGACCTGCCGCACAGCTACACCAACATCGAGGACGTGGCCGCCGGCCTGGCCACCCTCGGCGAGCGGCCCGAGGGTGACGGGCGGGTCTGGCACCTGCCCACCGCTCCCGCCGTCAGTACGCGCGAGATATACGCCATGATCGAGAAGCGGACCGGCCGCCCACTGAACCTCGTGATCCTGCCGGAACCGCGCGCCTTCGGCCCGTTCGACGAGCGGATGATGGCCGAGTACGCCGAGATGTTCTACCAGAACACCGAGCCGCAGATCATGGACTCCTCGGCCTTCGAGCGCGCCTTCGGCGTGGCGCCGACGCCGCTGGACGAGACGATCGACGCCACGCTGGCCTGGTACGAACAGTTGCTGGCCCGCCACTGACGCGGACCGGCCGACGCCGTCAGCGGCCGGTCTTCGCGCGGTCCAGCGCGGCCACTCCCAGTGCGGCGAGGCCGATCTGGATCAGCCACTCCACCCAGTCGACACCCTTGGTGTCGGCCACCCCGAAGGCCGAGGCGACCGCCGAACCGATCAGTGCGGCGACGATGCCGACGAGGATCGTCCACAGGATCCCGATGCGCTGACGACCAGGGACCACGAGCCGTCCCAGGACGCCGATGACAATGCCGATGACGAGGGCACTGATGATGCCGTCGATCTCCATCTCACCCCTCTTTTCATGACCTCCGCTGCACTGCGTGTGCCCCCGGGCCGCCGGTACAGTCCCGCCCGGACCTGAACCGGACATGAAGGGGCCGGTCCGCGGTCGCCGCGGACCGGCCCTCGGCTCCTCACGCGGCCCGACTACGACCGGCGGGTGCTCCTGGCGGCCGCGGCCGCGCACGCCGCCCCGAGGACCACGGCGAGGGCGCCGATGACGATGTTGTTCCAGATCACGCCTGCGTCGGGGCCGTCACCGACGATCCACGGCGAGATGATCATCCAAACGCCCAGGGCGCACATGGCCCAGCTGAGGCCGTACATGCGCGCGGGGGCCGCGGTGAACCCCAGGGCGAGCAGACCGATGGCGATCCCCACGATCAGGTTGTGGGTCACGAGCGCGGGCTGGCTCGTCGTGTAGTGGAGTATCCACGGGGACACCGCACAGTAGAGACCGAGCAGGAACACCGGTCCGTCCACAAGGGCCACATCACGACCGCCGAGCACACGGTCGTACCGTGCCCGCATTTCGGGAGCATCGGGGTGGCTCGTGATGTCACCGCGCGGGTGCGAGACGTTGGCCATGAGTCGTCTCCTTTGACTAGCAGGCCTGACCGCGTCTGGTGCGGTATGCGGTAAGCGCCGCGTAAGTTCATTCTGCTCTTATTTCTCCTTTATGTGTAGAGGTGGGGGAGGGGGCGTCCCCTGCCCGCGATGCGAGATCCGTCGGCGTTTCCTTGACGGTGCTGATCGGCGGCTGCCACGATCGTCGCCATGACGATGCGACTGGACCTCACGCGGCGACGCCATGTCGACCTCGCGCGTGTCTCCAGCGCCGGCTGTCGCCCCGCGGCCTGATCCTCCCGGACCGCCGCCCGCCCCTCGCCGCACCGGCTCGAGCGCCCGTCACTCTCCCTCTCCTCCTCACGCGGCCGCGTTCCGCGCGCTCTGCCGCGCCCTGCCTTCGGTGTGCGCCACATCCCGCCAAATCCCTTTCCGTTCCGCTGTTCTGACGCCCTTTCACCTGCCTCCGAAAAGAGGACCCCATGGCCACCGTGCTGTCCGTCTCCGGTAGTCCCTCCGCCACCTCCCGCACCAACCGGCTGCTCCGCCACCTCGACCGGCGGCTGATCGCCCAGGGGCACGAGGTGATCCCGCTCGATGTGCGCACCCTCCCCGCCGACGCCCTGCTCGGCGCCGACTTCGGGCACCCGGCCGTCGCCGGCGCCGTCGAGCTGTTCGCCCGCGCCGACGGCGTCGTCGTCGGCACCCCTGTCTACAAGGCGTCGTACTCCGGTGTCCTCAAGGCGCTGCTCGATCTGCTGCCGCAGTACGCGCTGACCGGCAAGACCGTGCTGCCGCTGGCCACCGGCGGCAGCACCGCACATGTCCTCGCCATCGACTACGCGCTCCGCCCGGTGCTGAACTCCATGGGCGCGGCCCACATCGTGCAGGGCTGGTTCACCCTCGACAAGGACATCACCGTGCACGAGGACGGCGCGCTGACCGTCGCCCCGGCCGCCGACGAGGCCCTCGCCCAGGTGGTCGACCAGTTCTCGGCGGCCCTGAACCCGGTTTCCGCGCTGGCCGTCACGAGCTGACCGACGGGTCCGCGCCACGATGACTGGTCTAAACCCTTGACTGGTACAGACCAAAGCGGTTGAGTGTGCCTCCACACCCCCCACCACGGCCGCCCCACTGCCGCGACCGGCCCGCCGGCGCGGGCGGGCGAGGCCCCGCCCCTGTATGCCTCGCCCGGGAGCGGCCGTGTTCCGCAGAGGAGTTGATCCCTTGTCGAGAAGACGCATCGCCGCCGTGACCGCCGCCCTCGTCCTCGCCGGCGGCGCGCCGGTGCTGCTTCCCGCCGCGACCGCCTCCGCCGCCTCGTGCTCCAGCTATCCGAACTGGGTGGCGGGGAGGTCGTACAACGCCGGTGACATCGTGCGCTACACCGACGGCAGGGCGTACATCGCCGAGCACGCCAACCCGGGCTACGACCCGATCATCAGCACCTGGTACTGGGAGCCGTACGCCTGTGACAACGGCCCCGGCACGCCCGTCGGGACCTTCGTCGTCACCGAGGCGCAGTTCAACCAGATGTTCCCGAACCGGAACTCCTTCTACAGCTACAGCGGGCTCAAGGCCGCGCTGAGCGCCTACCCCGGCTTCGCCAACACCGGCAGCGACGCGGTGAAGAAGCAGGAGGCAGCCGCCTTCCTGGCCAACGTCCACCACGAGACCGGCGGTCTGGTGCACATCGTGGAGCAGAACACCGCCAACTACCCGCACTACTGCGACTACGGACAGCCGTTCGGCTGCCCGGCCGGGCAGTCCGCGTACTACGGGCGCGGCCCGATCCAGCTGAGCTGGAACTACAACTACAAGGCGGCGGGCGACGCGCTCGGCATCAATCTGCTCAACAACCCCTGGCTGGTGCAGAACGACTCCGCCGTCGCCTGGAAGACGGCCCTGTGGTACTGGAACACCCAGACCGGTCCCGGGTCGATGACCGCGCACAACGCCATGGTCAACCAGGCCGGATTCGGCCACACGATCCGCGCGATCAACGGCTGGGTGGAGTGCGACGGCAAGAACCCGGCGCAGGTGCAGAGCAGGGTGACCAAGTACCAGCAGTTCACCCAGATCCTCGGAACGTCACCCGGCGGCAACCTGTACTGCTGACGCGGTTCCGTGCTCCATGGTGTCATGCCCCTGACCATCCGCACGGCCGGCGCGCCCTCCCGCGCGTCCGGCCGTACCCGGACGAAGGGCATCCACCATGCGCACCCCCCACGCCCTGCTCACCACGACCGTCACGGCCGCCGCGCTGGCCGCGACGGTCGTGGCACCCGCACCCGCCGCGGCGGCCGACACGGTTCCGCCGCCCGGCGCGTACTACGTCCAGAGCGCGACGACCGGGCTCAACGCCGCCGACAGCGCCGGGACGGTCGAGCAGCACAGACCGCGCGGCGACGAGGACCGTCAGCAGTGGAACCTGCGGGCCGACGGCGCCTCCCACCTGCTGGAGAACACCGACAGCCCCGGCAGCTGCCTCGGCCGCGACGCCGGCCGGGCGCGGACCGTCGCCTGCGCGAGTCCCGAGGCGCGCTGGGAGATCACCCCCGCCGGGGACGACCGGTTCACGCTCGCCGCCCCCGGCACCGACCGACGCCTCACCGTCGCCCCCAAACCCTCCGGCGCCAACCACCCCGCCCCGCTCGCCGTCGGCACCGGCACGGGTGACCTCGCCGCCTGGTACCTGACCCCGGTCGCCCCGGTCACCCGCCCCATGCCGCCCCAGGATCAACGCACCCTGGACCAGGTCACCTTCCTCACCGCCCACAACGCCTACGCCAACGGGGTCGACGGCGGCTTCGCCCCGCCCTTCATCGACCTCTTCCCCAACCAGAGCCGGGGCATCGAACGCCAACTCGCCGACGGCGTCCGCGGATTCATGCTGGACCTCCATCAGACCCCGGACGGCGCGATCCTCTGCCACAACAGCTGCACCCTGGTCAGCAGGCCCGTCGCGCTGTGGGTCGACCTCCAGCGGATCGTCGACTTCCTGCGGGCCCACCCCGACCAGTTCGTCACCGTCTTCCTGGAGGACTACGTCGACCCGGGCGTCCTGCGCGCCGAACTCGCCCGCGTCCAAGGGCTGTCGGACGTGCTCTACCGGCCCGACCGCACCGGCGTCCGGGAGAACGGCTGGCCGACCATGGGGGAGCTGGCCGCCGCCGGACACCGGCTGCTGATCCTCAGCGACCACAGCCGCGCCGCCGACCGGGCCGCCGGACTGACCAGGGACACCTTCGGCGTGATGTACCAGCGCGAGTGGACCGTCGAGAACCACTGGTCCATGGGGCCGGGCGTCGGCGCCTCCGACTGGTCCTGTTACAGCCGCTGGTACGACGCGGGCACCAACATCCCGCTGACCCGGACCGAGCCCGGCTTCCGCCCCCTGTTCGTCATGAACCACTTCCGGGACACCACGATCACCTCCACGGCCGGCACCGACAACGCCAAGCTCGCCGACCGCGCCCGCCGCTTCTGCCTGCCGGCCGCCCGCAAGAAGCCCAACTACCTCGCCGTGGACCGCTACGACCTCGGCGACCCGGCCGCCGCCGTCACCGCCCTCAACACCTACACGTATCCCTAGGGGGAGTCCGCAACGTCGCGTCGTCCGCCCGAAGGGCGGGCCTCGCGGCGTCCGGTGCGTGCTCCGGGGGTCCCCCCCGGCCGAAGGCTGGGGGAGTGCCGGGCGGACGCCCGCGTACTGGTCGTACTCGGGTGTTCGCCCGGTGCGGCGGTGAGGGCCCCTCCCGCTCATGGGGGAGGAGTCGAGAGTGAGGTTGCGGACACCCCCAGGGGTGTCTCGCCGCACCCACCGGCGCCCGGCACCGCGCCCAGCCGCGTCGGCGCCCCCCCGCCGTACCGGACGCCGCTCGCTGATCCCGCCTGATCGACAAGGCGCCCTGGCGCCCTCGCCGTTCCCACCCCCGCTCCGGGCGGCTCCCCGGAGCGGAGTGGCGCACCTGCCGGTTTTACGTATAACCTCTCCGGTCAATCCCATCTGCGAGAGGTCAGGATGAGACGCATTCCCCTGGTCACCCTCGTCGTCGACGACTACGACGAGGCGATCCGCTTCTACACCGAGGCGCTCGGTTTCCGGCTCGCCGAGGACGCGCCCCGGCCGGACGGCGGTCGCTGGGTCGTCGTCGAACCGGACGCCGGGCACACCGGGACGGGACTGCTGCTCGCCCGCGCCAAGGGGGAGGTCCAGCGTGCCCGGGTGGGTGACCAGACCGGCGGGCGTGTGGGGTTCTTCCTGTACACCGACGACTTCGCCCGCGATCACGCGCGCATGACCGCCGCCGGGGTCACCTTCCTGGAGGAGCCGCGGCACGAGCCGTACGGTTCGGTCGCCGTCTTCCAGGACCTCTACGGCAACCGCTGGGACCTGCTCCAGCCCGCCGCCTGACCCGCTCCACCGTTCCACCGATTCGTACCGCCGGCCCGAGGAAGACCCCGCCATGACCGCTACGCGCGTAGACGCCGAACTGATCCGCCGACTCCCCAAGGCCGTCCTGCACGACCATCTCGACGGCGGGCTGCGCCCCGCCACCGTGGTGGAGCTCGCGGAGGCGGTCGGCCACACCCTGCCCACCACCGACCCCGACGAGCTCGCCGCCTGGTACGTCGAGGCCGCGAACTCCGGTGATCTGGTCCGCTACATAGCCACCTTCGAGCACACCCTCGCCGTGATGCAGACCCGCGAGGGCCTGCTGCGCACCGCCGAGGAGTACGTGCTCGACCTCGCCGCCGACGGCGTCGTCTACGGCGAGGTGCGCTACGCCCCCGAGCTGAACACCAGGGGCGGGCTGACCATGGGCGAGGTCGTCGAGACCGTCCAGGAGGGGCTCGCCGCCGGCATGGCCAAGGCGGCCGCCGCCGGGACGCCCGTCCGGGTCGGCACCCTGCTCTGCGGGATGCGGATGTTCGACCGCGTCCGCGAGGCCGCCGACCTGGCCGTCGCCTTCCGGGACGCCGGGGTCGTCGGCTTCGACATCGCCGGCGCCGAGGACGGCTTCCCGCCCGCCGACCATCTGGACGCCTTCCGGCACCTGCGCGCCGAGAACGTGCCCTTCACCATCCACGCCGGTGAGGCCCACGGTCTGCCCAGCATCCACCAGGCGCTCCAGGTGTGCGGGGCCCAGCGCATCGGCCACGGCGTGCGCATCACCGAGGACATCCCCGACCTCGCGGGCGGCAAGCTCGGCCGGCTCGCCGGCTGGGTCCGCGACCGCCGGATCGCGCTGGAGATGTGCCCCACCTCCAACCTCCAGACCGGCGCCGCGACCTCGATCGCCGAGCACCCGATCACCGCGCTGAAGGACCTCGGCTTCCGGGTCACCCTCAACACCGACAACCGTCTGGTCTCGGGCACCACGATGACCCGGGAGATGTCCCTGCTGGTCGAGGAGGCGGGCTGGACGGTCGAGGACCTGCGCACGGTCACCGTCAACGCCGTGAAGAGCGCGTTCCTCCCCTTCGACGAGCGAGGCGCCCTCCTCCGGGACGTCGTTCTGCCGGGCTACGCGTCCGTGCTCTGAACCAGCCCCCGCACATAGGCGGCCTGTCCGACGTGCTGGAGATCGTCGGACAGGACGCTGACCAGTCGTACGCCCAGGGTCACCGGGGGATCCCAGCCCTCGTCGACGACCCGCTCCAGGTCCTTGGCGGTCAGCGCGCGCAGCGCGCCGAGGGTCTGCTCGTGCACCGCGTCGTGGTAGCCGGTCAGCAGCTCACCGTCGTCGACCCGCACAGCGGCGACCTTCGCCGAGGAGTGGCCGAAGCCGGTGTCGTGCCGGGGCAGGCCGAGCCCGAGGCGTTTCTCCCAGTCCTGGGCGAGCCACACCTGGTCGAGTCCGAAGGCGTCCGCGATGTGGTCGTCCTGGACCCGGGTGAGATGCCAGACCAGCCAGGCGACGGAGTTGGCGTCGGGGCCCGGCCGGGCGTTGAGGCCGTCGGGGCCGAGGCCCTCGACGGCGGCGTGGACCTCTTCCCGGATGCGGCCGTAGCCGTCGATGAGGATGTCCTTGGCATGCATGGGTCCACCTTCGCGCATCCGCGCGCCTCACGCGCCCCCGTGGTCCAGCAGGGCCATCAGCGCCCGCGCCGCCGGACTCGTCGCCTGCGGCGACGGCAGCAGGGCGACCGTCTCGTACGCCGCCTCGCCGGTGTCCTTGAGCGGGAGTGCGGTGAGGGCCTCCCGTTTGTGCCGGAAGTGCCGCGGTACGACGGCGACGCCCAGGTTCTCGTCGACCAGGTCGAGCAGGCTGTGCACGTCGTTCACCTCCAGTGCCACCGTGCGCCGTACGCCCGCGGCGGCGAAGGCGGCGTCGGTGGCGCGGCGCGGACCCCAGTCCGGGTGGAAGTCGACGAACACCTCCTCGGCCAGGTCGCGCGGGGTCAGCGGCACCCCGGCCCGCGCGAGCCGGTGCTCCGGATGGCACAGCACCGTCATCGGCTCGGCGGTCAGCGGCACGGAGCGCAGGTGCTCCGCGTCGGCCTCCGTCCGGTAGGCGAAGGCCAGGTCCAGCCGCCCCGCCGCGACCTCCTCCGCCAGCGCCGCCGAGCCCCACTGCCGCAACCGGATCTCCACGTCCGGGTGCCGCCGCCGGAACGCGGCGAGCAGCTCCGCCACGTTCACTCCGGCTATGCACTGCTCGGTGCCCAGCGCGAGGGTGCCGCGCAGCACGCCCTGCACCGCCGCCACCGCCTCGTGCGCCGCGCGGACCTGGGCGAGGATCCGCTCGGCCTCCGCCAGCAGCGCCCGCCCGGCCTCGGTGAGCGTCACCCTGCGGGTCGTCCGCACGAACAGCGGCGTCTGGAGCTCGCGCTCCAGGGCACGGATGGACGCCGACAGGCCCGACTGGGAGACCATCAGCCGTTCCGCCGCGCGGGTGAAATGCTGGTCCTCGGCCACGGCGACGAAATGCTGGAGGTGACGCAGTTCCATGATTGAGAAGCGTATCCGCTGAATTCCATCGGATTCTTCTGTTGGACCACTCCCCGCAGGTCACGCCAGAGTGGACGGGCGGTTCGACGGAACCGCCGAGTCGTGTGCCAACCCCTCTGGAGTCGTGTTGTACACCGCACACCCCGACCGTTACGCGGACATGCCCTACCGGCGCACCGGACGCAGCGGCCTGAAGCTCCCCGCGCTCTCGCTCGGCCTGTGGCACAACTTCGGTCCCGACCGTCCGGCCGAGACCCAGCGCGCCATCCTGCGCCGCGCCTTCGATCTGGGCGTCACCCACTTCGACCTCGCCAACAACTACGGTCCCCCGCCCGGTGCGGCCGAGTCCGCCCTCGGCGAGGCGCTGAAGTCGGACTTCGCGCGGTACCGCGACGAGCTGGTGATCTCCACCAAGGCGGGCTATCTGATGTGGCCGGGCCCGTACGGCGAATGGGGCTCGCGCAAGTACCTGCTGTCCTCACTGGACCGGAGCCTCGACCGCATGGGCCTGGACCACGTCGACATCTTCTACTCGCACCGCTTCGACCCGGAGACTCCCCTGGAGGAGACGATGGGCGCCCTGCACTCGGCGGTCCAGCAGGGCAAGGCGCTGTACGTCGGCGTCTCCAACTACTCCGCCGAGCAGACCCGCGAGGCCGCCCGCATCCTCGGCGAGCTGGGCACCCCGCTGCTGATCAACCAGCCGCGCTACTCGATGCTCGACCGCCGCCCGGAGGACGAGGGGCTGATGGACGCCCTGGACGAGCTCCAGATCGGCTCCATCGCCTACTCCCCGCTGGAGCAGGGGCTGCTGACCGCCCGCTATCTGGACGGCATCCCCGAGGACTCCCGGGCGGCGAGCGACAGCCCCTTCCTGAACACCGACGCCCTCACCGAGGAGCTGGTGGGCCGGCTGCGGACGCTCAACGAGATCGCCGCGTCCCGCGGCCAGAGCCTGGCGCAGCTGGCCCTGTCCTGGGTGCTGCGCGGCGGCCGCCTGACCTCCGCGCTGGTCGGCGCGAGCAGCCCGCGGCAGCTGGAGGACAGCGTCGCCGCGACGCGGAACCTCGACTTCACCGAGGACGAGCTGGCCCGCATCGACGCGGTCGTGAAGCAGTAGCCCGACGTCCGGCCGCCGCCCGCCCCGGTCGGCGGCCGGAATCCCGCGAGGTCATATGCGCCCCACCGGCCCCACACGTACCGTTTCGGCCAGCTGCGGCCGTGAATATGCCAGGAGACTGGCCGGAAACACATGGTGACAGTGTTTCAGCGGTGAACATACTCAACAGCGAGAGCGCTTCACACCGCGCGACGGCGCCCTCACGCACAGCATGCGAGCCACGAGGCGGGCAGCCGGCCCGGCCCGGCGGGCGAGCAACGCAGCGGGGGAGGGAACGTGCACGACGAATTCCTGTGCCATGTCACCGCGTACGGGGTCTGCGACGGCCGGCGCATCGGCGTACCCCTGGGCACCTACCGGGCGCCCACGCTCGCCCTCGCCCTGTGGTGGCTGCGCGACCGCGCCCTCTGGATCGCCGAGCGCCTCGACCCGCAGCCCGACGCCGAGCACTTACCGACGGGTGCGCTCGTCCCCGTTCCCGACGGCGTGCCCGACGTGCCCGCCGTGCTGCGCACCTGGTGCGGCGACGTCGCCCGGCAGGAGGAGGTGGCCGAGGCGCTCGCCGCCGGACGGATGGTGCGCGTCGCCACCGGCGACGAGACCACCGAGTACGAACTGCTGGCCGAGTCGGTGGACGCCCTGCGCATGCAGCGCGCCGCCCGCGTCCTCGGCGTCCCGGTCGCCTGACAGCGCCCCCGGATCAGCGGTCCTCCCGCCCCGCGCCCCGCCGGCGTACCGCGCGGGCCGACAGCGCCCCCGCGAAGCCGGTGACCAGCCCCCACAGCAGCGCCAGACCCAGGGCGGCCCACAGACGCGGCTTCAGCAGCACCTGTCCGGAGAAGCCCTCGCCCAGGTCGCCGATGCCGAGCACGGACAGACCGAGCCGCGCGGAGATCCGCGCCATGAGGCAGATCATCAGCACGGTCAGCGCCAGCGCCACCGCCATGTGCACGGCGTGCTGCCAGGCCCGGACCCCGGCCGGGGACCTCGCCGCCATCACGCACGCGGTGGCGAGCAGCAGCACCGCGGCCACCACCAGCAGCCACCACCACTTCGCGCCGTCGTGCTCGACGAGCGTGCCCAGGTTCAGCGCGGAGACGTCCGGGGTGCGCAGCACCTCGTCCAGCACCGGGGGCATCGGCAGCCCGAAGGGCCCCTCCACCCTGCCGTCCCACGTGGCACCGAGCCCGACCGTCAGCGCCGGCCAGGCCACATTGGGCAGCCCCAGCAGGATCACGGCGAACGTCTCGGCCGGGTGACCCCGGGTGGCGGCGACGACCAGCGCGATGACGAGGGCGATGACGACGGCGGCGAGCAGCAGGTGCACCATCGCGTGCGCCGCGGGACGCACCGACGACTGGAAGCGCAGCAGCCCGGCCGGCAGCGGAGCGCCGCGGGACACCGCCAGCGTCACCACCAGCACGCCCGCCAGCCACAGCAGGCCGATGAGGACGGTCGGCGCCACGTCCGTGGAGAAACCCACCACCGGCGTGAAGCCGAACAGGTCACCCAGGTCGCCGAGCGGGCCGTCCCCGAGGGAGATCTCGAAGGTGTGCCGCGCGCCGAGCGCCAGTCCGAGCACCGCGAGCAGCCACAGGGCGGCGATCCGCGCGGCCCACCCGGCCAGCTCCGGCGCTCCCGCGACCGCGCGGTGACGCAGCGGACGCAGGAATCCCCAGCCGATGACCAGCGCCCCGACGAGGGTGACGGACAGCGGGATGACCGTCAGGCCGCCCTCCGTACCCGCCAGGCCGCCGGCGTCCCCCGCGAGCTCCACCGTGCCGCCGACCGCGGTGACCACGGTCGCCGCGAGCACCGGGCCGAAGGAACCGCCCGGGAGGTCCCCGGCCCCGGCCGCCCACAGCCCGAGCGCGGCCACCGCGCCCATGACGATCAGCGCGCCGAGAACCGTGGCGAGGGCCTGCGCCCAGCCGTGACGGGCGACCGGACGGCCGGAAGGGATGCGTGAACTCACCTCTGCACGCTAAGCAGCCCCGCCCGCCCCCGCCCGCCGGGAGAGCCCAGGGGGTGTCGTTTGGATCAGGCCGGCTCCGGGTGGCGGCGCCTCGTCAGCCGGCGCGACCCCGGCAAGATCCGAACGAGACCCCCCAACCGGGATGCCCGTGGCCCGTCCGGATCACCAGGGCGTGGTCGCCGAGGCCCAGCAGGCGGTCGGCCGGCAGTTCGCCGCGCGTCGTCAGCACCGCCTCGATGCGCGCGGTGACCGGATCGAACGCCGCGTCGAGCACGGTGCCCCTCTCCTCGCCGCACTCGGTCAGCACCCTGCTCCCCACCAGATCGCGGTGCGGCGGCACCTCCTCGGGCTCGCCCGACGGCCGTACGATCAGCATGTCCGGGCCGGCCGCGCCCAGCGCGGCCCAGGGCACCACCGCCTCCCTGCGCAGCCGCCCGCGCCGTATCCGGACATGCGTGACCTCCCCGGACGCCGCGTCGACCGTCAGGGCCCGCACCACCCCGACCCGGTTCGCGTCGCCCGGAGTCAGTACGGGCAGCCCCCGCACCCTTGAGAACAGCATCACCGGGCCACGCTCCTGTGGTGGACGCCGACGCGGGCGACGAAGGCCGGCAGGTCGTCGGTGACGTACGCCGTCGCGTGCGCCGGGATCACCAGCGTCCGGCCGGACACGCTCAGGGCCTCGCCCCGCGGCACGTACACCCGGTGCCTGCGGTGCCGCGAGCCGTGCACCAGCTCCCGCTGCGCGGCGAGCCGGAAGGCGACGAGCCGGCCGCTGGTGCCGCCCTCCACGATCACGTCGAGCACGGTGCCCACTACGTCCCCGTCGTCGGTCAGCACCTGCGCCCCGAGCAGCCGCCCGCGCAGCGCGTCACGCCGGGCCACCGACAGCGGCACGTCGAACAGCGCCCCCTCGTCGCGGACCATCACCGCGTGACGGCCCAGGCAGTGCACCGCCGGCCAGGGCAGATCCTGCGGCAGCGGGCCCGACAGCAGGGTCCGGCCGGTCAGGGTGAAGCTCGCGATCCGCCCGGCCCCGGAGTCGAAGACCGTGTCCTTGACATGCGCCACGGCATCGCCGCCCAGCGTCACCACGGGCAGCGTCGTCAGGCTGCGCACCGCCGTCAGCTCGTTCATGGCACGCCCCTTCCCGCCGGGACCCCGCCGGACCCGGGTTCCCCGCCCCACGAGGTCGCACACGGATCAGGTGGACTGCACCGCCGGAGTCGGGGTACCAGGACTGGTGCGGATTCGTCCGGCAGGCCCGGCTTCGCAGAGAGAAAACGCATGACCTACCACCTGGACGGGGCAGTGATACCGACTGGTTTCGACGTGCCCGTGGAACCGCTGCGGCGGGCGGCACACTTCACCGGCGAACCGGGATGCATCGCCGAGGCGCGGGATTTCGCGGCGCACTTCCTCCAGCAGTTGAGGACCGAGTGGTGCGCCGCCATCGACGAGCGCGCCGACGGCGCGGTGCTGCTGGTGGTGAGCGAGCTGGTCACCAACGCGGACCGGCACAGCGGCGGGCCGTACGTCCTGGAGCTGGAGGGCACCGACTCCTCGCTCACGGTGGCGGTCTGCGACGGCAGCGCCACCATGCCCCGCGTCTTCCCCCGCGACCCCGAGCGGATCGGCCGGCACGGTCTGGAGATCGTCCGCGCGCTGGCGGGGGACGTCGTCGTGGAGCGCGTGCCGGTCGGCAAGCGCGTACGCGTGGTGCTCCCCCTCGACGCCGCCTGACCGGTCAGGCGCAGCCGAGCTCGCCCAGCATCCCCTCGCGCAGACGCGTGATGATCCGCTTGATCAGCCGGGACACATGCATCTGCGAGCAGCCGAGGCGTTCGCCGATCTCCGCCTGGGTGGCCTCCTCCACGAACCGCATGTGGATGATCTCCCGGTCGCGTTCGCTGAGCTCCGCCATGAGCGGGGCCAGGGAGTGGAAGTCCTCGACGAGCCGCAGCCCCTCCTCCTCGACGCCGATGAAGTCGGCGAGGACGGACTCCCCGTTCTCCGGCCCGTCACCGGTGAGGGCGGCGTCCAGCGACGACGAGTTGTACCCGTTCGCGGCGATCTGCCCCTCGACGACCTGCTGTTCGGTGATGTTCATCAGCGTGGCCAGCTCGGCGACCGTGGGCTCCCGGTCCAGCCGGCTGGCGAGCTCCTCGCGGGCCTTGGCCAGCTCGACACGCAGCTCCTGGAGCCGGCGCGGCACATGCACGGCCCACGTGGTGTCCCGGAAGAAACGCTTGATCTCACCGACGATGTACGGCAGCGCGAAGGAGGTGAACTCGACCTCGCGGGACAGCTCGAACCGGTCGATGGCCTTGATCAGACCGATCATGCCGGTCTGCACGACGTCGTCCATGTCGTCGCCGCGACCGCGGAAGCGCCCCGCCGCGAACCGTACTAGGGACATGTTCATCTCGATGAGGGTGTTGCGCGCGTATTGGTACTCGTGCGTGCCCTCCTCCAGCTCCGCCATGCGACGGAAGAACTGCCGGGACAGCTCCCTGGCGTCGCGCGGCGCGACGGCGCGCGGATCCGCCACTTCCCGCGGGCTTCCGTCACCCGTCCCGGCCTCGGTGTGCTGCTCGGCCACCTGGGCCCCCGACCGGATCACGGCGGTCCTCATTACCTCTCCCCACGAACGTCACGGCTTCCGGACATGTGCCCGAGCCCTGCGAGTACCCAGTCGCGGCCAACCCATGCCACCGAATTCCGCGGGACCCGGGAAAACGGTGTGCACCGGTTGTCGCCCGTACGTCCGATTCTACGGGGAAGCGGCCGGGCGGCAGCCGGGCCGAGGCCCGGAGCGCCTTCACTCAGGGCGGAACGCCGCTCCCTTCCCCCCGGGAACGGAATTCCTAGGCTGGGGAGGTGACCAGTGAAGCGCCGAACCGAGCCCGCGTGATTCCCCTGCGACCCGGCCGGTCCCCCGCCGCCCCGGAACCCGAGCCCAGAGAACCCCTGTGGCGCGACCTCGTCGGCGACGTGCTGCGCAGGGAACGGCTCGCCCAGGAACGGACCCTGAAGGACGTCGCCGACGCGGCCAGGATCTCCATGCCGTATCTCTCGGAGGTGGAGCGGGGCCGCAAGGAGGCCTCCTCGGAGGTCCTCGCGGCCGCCGCCCAGGCGCTCGGTCTCGGTCTCGGCGACCTGCTGACCCGGGCCCACGGAGAGCTGGTCCGCGTCACGGCCCGACGGGCCGGAGCCGGCCACGGAATGTCCGGCTCCGCCCACAACGGGCTGTGCCTGGCCGCCTGACGCCCCTCATGTGCCCCGGCGCCTCACACCCCCACCAGGCGCCGGGCCAGCACCTCGTCGGCCAGCCCGTACGACACGGCCTCCTCGGCGGTGAACACCTTGTCGCGGTCCATGTCGGCCCGCAGCGTCGCCGGGTCGTGGTGCGTGTGCCGGGACAGCACCTCCTCCACCTGGGAGCGGATCCGCACCATCTCCTTGGCCTGGAGCGACAGGTCCGACGCGGTACCGCGCGCCCCGCCCGAGGCCGGCTGCCCCAGCAGCACCCGCGCGTGCTCCAGCACGAACCGCCGCCCCGGATCCCCGCCCGCCAGCAGCACGGCCGCCGTGGACGCCGCCTGACCGACGCAGAAGGTCGAGATCGGCGCCTGGACGAACGTCATGGTGTCGTAGATCGCCATGAGCGAGGTGAACGAGCCGCCGGGCGAGTTGATGTAGATCGCGATCTCGTTCTCCGGGGCCGCCGACTCCAGATGGAGGAGCTGCGCGATGACCACGTTGGCGACCCCGTCGTCGATCTCCGTTCCGAGGAAGATGATCCGTTCGGACAGCAGCCGGCTGAACACGTCGTAGGACCGCTCGCCCTGCGGGGTGCGCTCGACGACGTTCGGAATCGTGTACGTCCCCATCACTGAAGCCCCATCCTGCGCCGGGTCGCGGCCGGGCGGACGTCGTCCAGCGACTCCACCACCCGGTCGACCATTCCGTACTCCCTGGCCTGCTCGGCCGTGAACCAGCGGTCCCGGTCGCCGTCCCGGGAGATGGTCTCCGGGCTCTGCCCGGTGTGCTCGGCGGTGATCCGCTCGATGGTCCGCTTGGTGAACTCCAGGTTCTCCGCCTGGATCTCGATGTCGGCGGTGGTGCCCCCGATGCCGCCCGACGGCTGGTGCATCATCACGCGCGCGTTCGGCAGGGCGTAGCGCTTGCCCGGTGTGCCGACGCAGAGCAGGAACTGGCCCATGCTGGCCGCGAAGCCCATGGCCAGCGTGGAGACGTCGTTGGGGATCAGCCGCATCGTGTCGTAGATGGCCAGTCCGGCGTGGACCGAGCCGCCGGGGCTGTTGATGTACAGGCTGATGTCGGTGCGCGGGTCCTCGGCGGAGAGGATCAGCAGCTGCGCGCACACCCGGTTCGCGGACACCTCGTCGACCTGTGTGCCGAGCAGCACGATCCGCTGCGCGAGCAACTGGGCCGCGAGATGGTCGTCGAACCGGTTCGGCGGGGTGTCGCCCTCCTCGGCCCGGGGCGACAGGTCCGGCCGCGGGCCGGCGGTGAGTGGAGACATCGGCGCTCCTGGTGGTCGCTCGTCGGAACGCGGCCGGAGTGACCGCGTCCCTCCACCATCGACCGGCCGGCGGGGCGGGCGGGGAGATCTCTGCCCGTGGCAGATCTGCCACGGGCAGAGCGCCCCGCCGGTCCGCCGATGAGTTTTCCGGCAGGGACCGGTCCACACTGAGACCACGATCCACGCCCGGGAGGTACTCATGACCACCGACGGATTCACCACGTGTCTCTGGTTCGACGGCCAGGCCGAGGAGGCCGCGAACTTCTACGTCTCCCTCTTCAAGGACTCCGGCATCGGCCGGATCCTCCGCAACACCGAGTCCGCGTACGGCACCACGGGCTCCGTCCTCACCGTCGAGTTCACGGCCAACGGCCAGAAGTTCGTCGCGCTGAACGGCGGGCCCGAGTTCAAGTTCAGCGAGGCGATCTCCTTCCAGGTCGACTGCGCCGACCAGGACGAGGTCGACCACTACTGGGGGAAGCTCGTCGAGGGCGGCGGCGAACACGGCCCCTGCGGCTGGCTCAAGGACCGCTTCGGCGTCTCCTGGCAGGTCACTCCGGTGCGGCTGACCGAACTGATCAGCGACCCGGACCAGCAGAAGGCCGACCGCGCCATGAAGGCCATGCTGTCGATGAGCAAGCTCGACATCGCCGCGCTGGAGAAGGCGTACGCGGGGGAGTGAGGCGTCGCGCTTCGGGGCGTACGGCCGCTCGGCGCGCGGACCGGAGCGGTGGTGGCTAGCGTGAGGACCGGAACGACCACCCGCCCGGAGAGGTCGCAGTCATGGCCGTACAGCCCGAAGGGGCCCCTTGCTGGGCCGACGCCATGTTCGCCGACGTCGAGGGAGCCAAGAGCTTCTACGGGGACGTCCTCGGCTGGACCTTCGCCGAGGCGTCGACCGAGTTCGGCGACTACACCGAGGCCTACGTCGACGGCAAGGCCGTCGCGGCCGTCGTACCGCCGATGCCGGGCCAGGAGGGCACCTCGCAGTGGTGCCTGTACTTCGCGGCCACCGACGCCGCGGCGACCGCCGCCCGGATCCGGGACAACGGCGGCGAGCTGCTGATGGAGCCCATGCGGGTCGGCGACTTCGGCACGATGTGCCTGGCGCGCGACCCCGGCGGCGTCGTCTTCGGCCTGTGGCAGGCCGGCACCCACGAGGGCTTCGGGGCGATGGCGGAGCCCGGCGCCTACTGCTGGGCGGAGGTCTTCACCCGCGAGCCGGAGAAGTCCGACGCGTTCTTCCCCGCCGTCTTCTCCTACCGCTCCAAGCAGCTCGAGGACGAGATGGACTTCCGCATCTACGACCTGGGGGAGCGCAGCGTCCTCGGCCGGATGCGGATGACGGACGACTTCCCGCCCGAGATGCCCCCGTACATCAACGTGTACTTTACCGTCGCGGACTGCGACGAGGCGGTGACCCGTGCCACCGATCGGGGCGGGGTCCTGCGGTTCGGGCCGATGGACACGCCCTTCGGCCGGTTCGCGGCGATCAGCGACCCGCAGGGCGCGAACTTCTCGGTGATCGACATCACCAGCACCTCGGGCGAGATGCCGAGGACGACCGACGTCGACTGAGCGGGGGCGGGCCCACCGGACCGGTCATGGCATGATCGGGCGCATGCGTGAACGTGTTGTGGCCGCGTGCGACGGGGCTTCGAAGGGAAACCCGGGGCCCGCCGGCTGGGCCTGGGTGGTCGCCGACGAGTCCGAGACGCCGGTCCGCTGGGAGGCGGGGGCGCTCGGCACGGCCACCAACAACGTCGCCGAACTCACCGCGCTGGAGCGGCTGCTGGCGGCGACCGACCCCGCCGTGCCGCTCGAGGTCCGGATGGACTCGCAGTACGCCATGAAGGCGGTCACCACCTGGCTCCCCGGCTGGAAACGCAACGGCTGGCGCACCGCGGCCGGCAAGCCGGTCGCCAACCAGGAACTCGTCGTCCGTATCGACGAACTCCTGCGGGACCGCTCGGTGGAGTTCCGCTACGTCCCCGCCCACCAGGTCGACGGCGACCGGCTCAACGACTTCGCCGACCGGGCGGCGAGCCAGGCGGCCACCGTCCAGGAGAACGCCGGCAGCGCACTGGGCTCGCCCGAGCCGCCGCCCGCCCCGGACCGCCCCGCGGCCCGCCCGGCGAAGCGCGGGACCGGCGGAACCCGGACGCCCCGGCAGCGCGACGGCTCCTCCACTCGCACCATCAAGGCGAAGTTCCCCGGCCGCTGCCCCTGCGGACGCCCCTACGCGGCCGGCGAGTCCATCGCGAAGAACGACAAGGGCTGGGGCCACCCCGAATGCCGGACCGCCCGGAGCGCCTGACCCGACGTCCGTCCCGGACGCCGCCCGGCCCGGGCGGATGACACACTGACCTCCATGGACGAGCGCACATTCGACAGGTCGCAGCAGCACGCCTCCGTCATCGGTCTGGGCACATGGCAACTCGGGGCGGACTGGGGCGACGTCGACGACAAGGACGCCCTGGCGGTCCTGGAGGCCGCCGCCGAGTCGGGCGTCACCTTCTTCGACACCGCCGACGTCTACGGCGACGGACGCAGCGAGCAGACCATCGCGTCCTTCCTCGCCGGGCGGCCCGATCTGCACGTACTGGTCGCCACCAAGATGGGCCGCCGCGTCGACCAGATCCCCGAGAACTACGTGCTGGACAACTTCCGCGCCTGGAACGACCGCTCCCGGCGCAACCTGGGCGTCGACCGCGTCGACCTGGTGCAGCTGCACTGCCCGCCCACCCCCGTCTACTCCACCGACGAGGTGTTCGACGCCCTCGACACCCTGGTGGCGGAGGAGCGCGTGGCCGCCTACGGCGTCAGCGTGGAGACGTGCGCCGAGGCGCTCACCGCGATCGCCCGGCCGAACGTGGCGAGCGTGCAGATCATCCTCAACCCGTTCCGCATGAAGCCGCTGCTCGAGGTGCTCCCGGCCGCCCGCGAGGCGGGCGTCGGCATCATCGCCCGCGTCCCGCTCGCCTCCGGACTGCTGTCGGGGAAGTACACGAAGGACACCGTCTTCGCCGAGAACGACCACCGCACCTTCAACCGGCACGGCGAGGCCTTCGACCAGGGCGAGACCTTCTCCGGTGTCGACTACACCACCGGTGTCGAGGCCGCCGCGGAGTTCGCGGCGCTCGCCCCCGAGGGATACACGCCGGCCCAGCTGGCCCTGCGCTGGATCGTCCAGCAGCCCGGCGTCACCACCGTCATCCCCGGCGCCCGCTCGCCCGAGCAGGCTCGCGCCAACGCGGCCGCCGCCCGGCTCCCGGAGCTGTCCGACGACACGCTCACGGCGATCCGGGACCTCTACGACCGGCGGATCAAGGACCAGGTGGAAGCCCGCTGGTAGCGGAGACGGACGTCACGGCTCCAGGAGCAGCTGCCGTTCCTGCTCCTGGTCGCCGGAGGCGGCGCCCTCGTCGCGCGCCGTGAACGACCGCGTCAGCGTGTCGCTCGCCCGCCGCACCGCCCGCGGGGTGCCCTGCACGGTGACGGTCACCGGCGCCGACAGCGGCCCGGCGTCCGTCCGCCCCGCCGCATCCCGCCCCTCCCCGGTGAACGTCGCCGTCCGGACCGTCGCGTCCGCGTCGGACGGATGGCGGTCGGGCGCCCCGAACGTGCCCTCCAGGACCCGTACGACCGCGCGGGCGTCGTCGACGCCCCCGCCGCCGATCGTCACGGTGAGTTCCGTATCGGACATGCGTCCCACGACCTCCTCGGCCTTGCCTGCGTCGCCGTCCGTGTAACCGTGCCCCGTCCCCGCAAACCGGCGACGGGCCGGAGAGGACGGCGCCGAACGGGGCACCCGGGTGAGGAGACGGAACGATGTCGCACACCCGAGGAGGCACGGTGCCCGACACGGAGCAGGGCGCGAGCAGGCGCAGGGGGCGGAACGAGACCGAGGAGGAGAGAGCGGACCGGATGTGGACGGAGCTCATCCAGGAGGTCCGTGTCGCCCAGATGGGGGTGCAGATCCTCTTCGGCTTCCTGCTGACGGTCGTGTTCACCCCGACGTACGCCACACTCTCCGACACCGACCAGACGATCTACATCGTGACGGTGGTGCTGGGCGCCTGCGCGACCGGCGCGCTCATCGGCCCGGTGTCCCTGCACCGGCTCGTCTCCGGACGGCGCATCAAACCGCAGGCCGTGCAGTGGGCCTCCCGGCTCACCCTGCTCGGGCTCCTGCTGCTGCTCGCCACCACCAGTGCCTCGCTGCTGCTCATCCTGCGCGTGGCCACCCACGACGGCTTCGTCCCCTACCTGGTGGCCGGCGTGGTGTTCTGGTACCTGCTGTGCTGGTTCGGGCTGCCGCTGTGGACCCGGCACCGTCACACCTCGCGGTAGGGGTGACGGGTTCAGTTCCCGGCGAGGACGTCCGCGAGGAAGTCGTCCACGCGGACGTCCTCGCGACCCGGCGGGACGGCCCGCCGGGTCTCCCGCAGGAACTCGCCGACCGTCTCGGCCCAGGCGAACACCACCGCGTGGTGCCGGCCGCCGTCGGCGTGCGCCTCACCGAGGAACTCCATCCGCAGCTCCCGCCCCACACCCCGGGACTCGGGCCGCAGCCGCACGTCCCCGATGCCCACCGGGCGGGTGAGGCCCTCGGTGACCATCTCCCGGTCCAGCTGCCAGCGGGCGAGGACCCGGCCGTCGTGGCTGAAGACGACGGTGACGGCGAACGGGTCGGACGGGTCGTAGCTCAGGTGGGCGAGCACGGGAAAGCGATCCGTGACGCCCGCCTGGAGCTCCACCACCAGAGTCTTGTGCACGAACGAGTTCACCAGGAGCCTCCGGGACGTACCGACGTAGAGCCCTCTAGTACCCCGCATCCCCGCGAGATGCTCAGCCCTACGGGTGAATCACCGGCCCACGCGGCGGTGCCGGCGTCAGCCGAAGGCGTCCCGCAGCGCCGGCAGCAGCGTCTTCTCCGACCAGTCCAGGAACGGCGGCTGCGACTCCCCGCCGACCTGCACCAGGGCGATCTCGGTGAAGCCCGCCTCCGCGTAGGGGCGGACGGCCTCGACGAAGTCCGCCGGATCGCTGCCGCACGGAATCGAACCGGCGACGTCGTCGGGCCGCACGAACTGGGTCGCCGACGCGAAGGAATCCGGGTGCGGCAGCTCCGAGTTGACCTTCCAGCCGTTGCCGAACCAGCGGAACTGGGAGTGGGCGCGCTCGACGGCCGCGTCCCGGTCGGGGTCGTAGCACACGGGCAGCTGCCCCACCCGGGGCTTGCCCTGCCCGCCGTGCCGGTCGAAGGCGTCGAGCAGCTCCGGCTTCGGCTCCGTGGCGATCACCAGGTCGGCGAGCCGGCCCGCGAGGGCGCAGGACCGCGGCCCGGAGACCGCGACACCGATCGGCGGCGGCTCGTCCGGCACGTCCCACAGCCGGGCCGACTCCACGTCGAAGTGGGTGCCCCGGTGGTTCACATGGCCGCCCCCGAACAGCGCGCGGATGACCTCCACCGCCTCCTCCAGCATCTCGTGCCGCACGTCCACCGACGGCCAGCCGCCGCCCACCACGTGCTCGTTGAGGTTCTCGCCGGAGCCGAGCCCCAGCCGGAACCGGCCCTCGGACAGCAACTGCACCGTCGCCGCCTTCTGCGCCACCACCGCCGGGTGGTAACGGAACGTCGGGCACGTCACGTACGTCATCAGCGGAATGCGCGACGTGGCCTGCGCGGCGGCACCGAGCACGCTCCACGCGTACGGCGAGTGCCCCTGCGACTCCAGCCAGGGGAAGTAGTGGTCGGAGGTCACCGAGAAGTCGAAGCCCGCCTCCTCGGCCCGCACCACATGGTCGACCAGCTCACGGGGCCCGGCCTGCTCGGTCATCATCGTGTATCCGATTCGCACCATGACGCCCGGGTCCCCCCGCCGGGGGCCGGGAAAACGATGGATCACCCGCCGGTGGCCCGGGCAGGATGGCCCCCATGACCCCACAGCCGTTGCCCACCGCCACCCCCGCCGCCCAGGGCGTCGACGCCTCCGGAGTCGACGCCTTCCTCGACGCCCTCGAAGCCGCCCCGGACATCGAGCCGCACAGCCTGATGATCCTGCGCCACGGCCGTCTCGTGGCCTCCGGCTGGTGGGCGCCGTACACCGCCGAGCGCCCGCACCTTCTGTACTCGCTCAGCAAGAGCTTCACGGCGACCGCCGCCGCCCTCGCCGAGGCCGAGGGGCTGATCGACTTCGACGCCCCGGTGCTGTCGTACTTCCCCGAGTTCGAGGCCGACATCACCGATCCGCGCAGCCGGGCGATGCTGGTCCGCCACGTGGCGTCCATGGCCAGCGGCCACGAGAGCGAGACGGTCGACGCGGCGTACGGCACCGACCCCGCCGAACCCGTGCGCGGCTTCCTGCTCCAGCCGCCGCAGCGCGACCCGGGCACCGTCTTCGCGTACAACCAGCCGTGCACGTACACCCTCGGCGCGATCGTGCAGCGGGTCACCGGGCAGTCGCTCGTCGACTGGCTGCGGCCCCGGCTGTTCGACCCGCTCGGCATCGGCGAGACGCTGTGGCACCGGGACCGCGCCGGCCGCGAGCTCGGCTTCAGCGGACTGCACGCCGCCACCGACGCCGTCGCCCGGCTCGGCCTGCTGTACCTGAACGACGGGGTGTGGCAGGGCGAGCGGCTGCTGCCCGAGGGATGGGCCGCCCGCGCCTCGCACCCGCGCATACCGACCGCCGGGGCGATGGGGGAGCGGGACCGGCAGGACTGGGACCGCGGCTACGGCTACCAGTTCTGGACGTCCCGGCACGGGTTCAGGGGCGACGGGGCGTACGGGCAGTACTGCCTCGTGCTGCCGGAGCACGACGCGGTGATCGCCGCGACGGGGGCCACCGAGCGGATGCAGGAGTACCTGGACCTGGTCTGGAAGCACCTCCTGCCCGCCTTCCACCCCGGGCCGCTGACCGGCCGGGAGGCCGCGGACGCCGCCCTCGGGGACCGCCTCGAACGGCTCGCCCTGCCGGCGGCCGAGGGCGGCCCCGTACCGCCGGAGCGGGCGCGGGACTGGTCCGGCGCCGCGTTCACCCCGTCCGGCGGGATCTGCGACGACCAGCCGAGGCTGACCGCCGCCGAGGTCACCGCGGACGCCGACGGCGGCTGGACGCTGAGCCTCACGGACGCCGGACGGCGGCTCGACCTCGGGCTCGGCGCGAAGGGGTGGACCGTCGCGGAGCAGCCCCTTCCGACCGCCGTGAGCGGTGGCTGGACCGACGGGGACACCCTCGCCGTGGACGTGGTGTTCCTGGAGACACCCCACCGGCTGCGGGTCACCTGCTCCCTCGCCGACGGCACCTTCACGGCCCGCTGGGACACCCGCCCGCTGAACGCGCGGCCCCTCGGCGGGATGTGCGCCCCGCGCGGCTCAGTCTGAGCCCGGCCGGAACGTCCGCAGGAAGGTCCGCAGCGCCTCCCGGCTCGCGGGTTCCTCCCAGTCGGCGGCGGGCGTGGTCCAGCGCAGCGAGAAGCCCCGCCCGCCGCCCAGCAGGAAGCCGCGGCCGAAGGTGCGCACCCGGGTGCCGTCGGCCGCGGCGTACCACTCCATGTCGGCGGCCTCGCGGCCCCGGTACGTGGTCGCGCGGATCCCGCCGATCCGCTCGTAGCCGCCGGACCGCTCCAGTCCCGGCTCCACGTCGTCCCGCCACACGGCCACGGCGTCCGGCCCGACCCGCTCGCTGTAGGTGACGGCGAGCGTGCGCGGATCCCCCTCGGCGCCGAAGGTGACGCGGTAGGCCAGGCCGGAGACGCGCGAGGTGTCCAGCCGCTCCCAGCCCTCGGGCAGCGCGACGGAGAACCCCTCGGGAGCGCGCAGGGTGCGGTAGCCGGGCGGGAGCCCCGGCGTGCCCGACGGGGACGGCGAGGGAGTGGGCGTCGCCGCGGCGGACGGCGGGACCGGGTCCCGGCCGTCGGGCTCGGCCGGTGCGCCGGCCGGTACGGACGCCGAGGCCGGCGGCGCGTCGGCGGCGGAGTCGCCGCCGACGCCCGGCAGTCCCCGTGTCGCGGCGAGCACGGCGACCGCCACCGTGACGAAGGCCAGCGCGCTGCCGAGGAGGGTCGTCCGTCCGCTCCACTCCCGGCCCGCGTACCGCACCGTGCCGCTGTAGGCGTCGCGCAGCCGCGGACGCGGCACCACCGCCGGGGCGGCACCCGGGTCCTCGCGGAGCACACGGGTGAGCGCCTCGCGGACCACCTGGCGGGTCAGCCGCTCCCGCGGGTCCTTGCGCAGCAGCCCCTGCACGACCCGGGCGAGCGGCCCCGCCCGCACCGGTGTGCGCACCGGCAGCCGGTCCACGCCCCTCAGCGTGGCCTCGGGTCTGCCGCGGTCCCGGAACGGAGCACGTCCCTCCAGCATGGTGTAGAGGATCGCGCCCAGCGCCCACAGATCCGCGGCGGGACCGATCCGCTCGTCGCGGGCCTGCTCCGGGGAGGCGTACGACGGTGCCGTGAGCCGGGGTGCCGGCGTGGTGCCCGCCAGCCCGTACCCGGTGACGACGGCAGGGCCGCCCTCGCGCAGGTACACCTGGCCCGGACTCAGCTCGCCGTGCGTGATGCCCTCCGCGTGGGCCGCGTCCAGCACGTCGAGCAGCTCCAGCGCGATCCGCGCGGCCCGCACGTAGTTGAACGTCCCCTGCTGGGCGAGGACTTCGTCGAGCGGGGTGCCGTCGATCCAGGCCGTCACGGTCCACAGGTACCCGGACTCGTCGAGGGCGTCGACGACGGTGGCGATCCGGCCCGGGCACAGCCTGTCCATGTTCTCGGTCGCCCGCAGGACCCGGGACGGGGCACGACGGGCGGCGTCGGCGTCCTGGGGGAGGCGGATCCGGCTGACCAGGCAGGGGCGGCCCGTCCGCAGATCGTCGGCGTACCAGCGGACGCGGTTGGTCTCGCGATGCGTGACCTCCACCAGCCGGTACCGCCCGGCGACCGGCCGGTCTGTGGAGACGTGCGCCCTGCCCATGGTCATCCCTCGTCGAACCCCTGGTACCCGCTGTGCCCAGAGGTACGGGGGAGGGGGTGGGGTCCGTTCAACGGGACGGCCGGTGATTCCCGGCCGTTCGCGCGGGCCGGGCGCTCAGCGCAGTTCGAAGTGCTCGGTCCAGGCGATCATGTCCCCGGTGGTGGCGTTCCCCCCGCACACCACCAGCCCGAGCCGCGCTCCCTCACCGACCCGTTCCAGCACCCGCCGCGCGGCGGGCAGCAGACAGCCGGCGGCCGGCTCGGCCCACACCTTGGCGTGGTCCGCGAGGTCCAGCGAGCCGCGCACCGCCTCCCGGTCCGGCACCACCAGCACCTCCGTGACCAGCTCCGACACATGCTCGTACGTCAGGTGGGACACGGCCGGGGCGCTGAGCGTGGACACGATCGACGTCAGCTCCACCGGCACCGGGCCGCCCGCCGCCAGCGCCTCGGACATCGCCTGCGCGCCCTCGGTCTCCACGCCCCAGATCCGCACCCCGGGCCTGAGCGCGCGCAGCGCCGCCGCGACACCGGCGATCAGTCCGCCGCCCCCGATGCTCACCAGGACGTCGGTGAGGTCACCGGCGTCCGTGGCGAACTCCAGCCCCACGGTGCCCTGTCCGGCGATCACCACCGGGTCGTCGAAGGGGTGGACCAGGGTCAGCCCCTCCTGCTGCAACCGGGTCATCAGCGCGAACGCGCCGTCCATGTCGTCGGTCAGCCGCACCGAGGCGCCCGCGGACTCCGCGATCTCCACGGCCCGAACGGGCGCCGAACGCGGCATCACCACCGTGGCCTTCACATCCAGGGCCGCCGCCATGACCGCGAGGGCGATCCCGTGGTTGCCGCCGCTCACCGCCACGGCCCCGGCGGCCCGCTCGGCCTCGCTCAGCGACAGCAGCTTCGCCGCCGCCCCGCGCACCTTGAACGACCCGGTGCGCTGGAGCAGCTCCAGCTTGGTGGTGACCGGGACCCCGAGCAGTGCCGACAGCCCGGGGCTCGGCACGGTCGGGGTCCGCACCACGTGTCCGGCGATGCGCTCGGCCGCGGTCTCGATGTCGGCGATCCCGATCACGACTGTCACCCTCTCCGGCGCGGGGGCGTGATCCGCGCCGTGACCCACCCTGACCCGCGCGGCGGCCAAGGTCAACATCGTTCAGTGCTGCTGGGCCTTGTGGGGTGTCGCCTCGCTCGGCCGGACCACGACATGGCCCTCCCCTTGCAGCACCAGCTGCACCGCCTCCCCGGAGCCGCCGCGCAGCATCGAACCGAGCGACTGCGACCGGTGCAGCGAGGTGGCGAGGCCCGCCGTCCAGCCGACGATCGCGTCCGTGTCGACATGGACCGGGTACTGCGGCGACACCGGGATCACCAGGGGGTTTCCGTCGCAGACCAGCCCCAGCCGGCCCTGCCCGCTGAAGACGCTGTTGAACAGGCCGCCGCCGGTGATGCCGGCGCCCTTCACGGTCGCGATGCGGTACGACAGCGAGGCGTCGAAGCACAGGACGTTGCGGCCGTTGACGGTGAACTCGTCGCCGGGGTCGATGTCGACGACGAAGCAGTTCTGCGCCTCGTGCGCGAACCAGGCCTCGCCCTGCCCGCGCACCGCCATCAGCGGCAGCCCCTCCCCGGTGACCGCGCGCTTGAGCATGCCGCCCACGCCCTGGCCCTTGCGCTCGAACTGGAGGCTGCCGCGGTAGGCGACCATGGCGCCCTGCCGGGCGTGCATCTCGCCGTCGACCGTGTAGCGGATGCATTTGGCGTTCTCGACGGTCATGCCCGGAGCCGTGGCCGGCTGCACCAAGTGCTGACTGGAAAACAGGTCACCCTTCATGGAGGCATCCTCGCCCGGACGCTCTCCCTCCGCCAGGACCCCTCGGGGACGACACCGTTCGAGTGCCCTCAGGCGCCGAAGAGCTGGGTCCAGTACGTACCCGCCCGGCCCCCGCCGGCGAAGCCGACGCCGATGTGGGTGAAGTCGGCCTTGAGGATGTTGGCGCGGTGACCCGGGCTGTTCATCCACCCCTCCACGACCTCGGCGGCCGAGCGCTGGCCGCAGGCGATGTTCTCCCCGATCGTGCGCCGTGCCGAGCCCGCCGCGGCGGCCCGGTCCCAGGGTTTGCCGCCGTCGGGCGCGGTGTGGGAGTAGAAGTCGCGGGCCACCATGTCGGCGCTGTGCGCCTGGGCGGCCGTGGTCAGCGCGGGATCGCGGGAGAGCGGTGGCAGCCCGGCGCGGGCGCGTTCCCGGTTGGTGAGGTCGATGACCTCGCCCGCCGTGCGGTCCAGGCCGGCCGGGGTGAGCGGACTGGCCCACAGCGCCGTCCAGTAGACGTCGCCGGACCCGCCGCCGTCGGCGGAGCCCACGGCGGCGTGGGTGAACACCGGGTCGCAGACGGTGCGGCGCCCCGCGTCGTGGCGCAGGCAGTACTCCACGAAACCGGCGGTGGTGAGGGGGCCGGAGACCAGATGCTCGCCGACGGTGAGATAGGGGTATCCGGCGGCGACGACCCGCTGGTGGACGGAGACGCCGTCCACGCCCTCCACGCCCAGCCGTCCGGCGCGCGCCATCAGTCCGGCGTGCTCCAGGGCCGCGTCGGCCAGCCGCGCGTCGTGGGCGACCGGAGGCGAACCCGCCGCGGCGCGGGCGGAGTTCACCAGACCGAGAAAGCCGTCCCCGGCGGCCGGCACGGCGGGCGCCGTCCTCGGGGGAGCGGTGGGTGCCGCCCGCCCGGAGACCGCCTCCTCGTCCTCCACTTCCACACCGAAGTCCCGGGCGAGACCGGCCAGTCCGTCGGCGTACCCCTGGCCCAGGGCGCGCAGCTTCCAGCCCTGGCCGCGCCGGTAGATCTCCGCGAGGAGCAGGACGGCCTCCTGCCGGGCCCCGGGTGGGGAGAACCGGGCGAGCGGCCGTCCGCCCGCGCCGGCGACCTGGAGCACGGGGGCGGGCAGGCCGCTCATCGGGGTGCCGGGGTCGGTGGGGCTGACGGCCACCGTGACCCGGGTGGCGCCGGCGCGCAGCGCCGCCGGATCGACGGTGAGCGTGTCCCCGCCGAGCCGGGCCCCGGGTGCGGACGGCTGGTTGTAGAAGACGAAGTCGCCGTCGTCCCGCACCTTTCCGCCGTCGTCCGTGATCAGCGCGGACACGTCGAAGGGGCCGGACACCCGCACGGTCACCGCACCGCCCGGCAGGGCCAGATTGCCGCCGGGAACCAACTCCTGCATCACGCCGCCCTGTTGTCGTCGACCACGGACCGGTGGGGGTGTCCGGACAACGACGAGCGACGGCCCCGGGTTCCCGGCCGCGGTCCAGGGGGTGTCCGCGAAGTCGCGCCTGCCCCGCGACGCCTGGCACGCTCCCTCACTCTCGGCTGCGCTCGAACGGGAGGACCCCCATGAGCGGGAGGCGCCCCCACCGCCGCACCGGAGCACGCACCGGACGCCGCGAGGCCCGCCCTTCGGGCGGACGTCGCGACTTTGCGGACACCCCCTAGCGGCGCAGCGTCTCCGCCCAGTTCGGCGGGACCCGGCCCGCCGGTCCCGGTGACGGCTGGTCGGCCGGGTGGCTCGCGGGCGGGGCCAGGTCGGGGCCGGACTCGTACAGCTCGTTCGTGGCGTAGTTCCAGAACCAGTCCTCGCCCGGTTCGTAGCTGCGGACCACCGGGTGCCCGCTGGCCTTGAAGTGCGCCGTGGCGTGCTGTCCGGGGGAGCTGTCGCAGCAGCCGACGTGGCCGCACTGCGCGCAGCGCCGCAGATGGAACCACCAGCCGCCCACGGCGTCGCAGTCGACGCAGCCCGCGCCGGTCGGCGGGACGCTGGGGTCGATGGCGTGCTCGCTGGTCATACGGGCTCCTCGGGGGTGTCGTCGGTCGGTGCGGCGGTGAGCGGGAGCAGCACCTGGAAGCGGGTGTCGCCCGGCTCGGACTCGAACCGGAGGCTGCCGTGGTGCTTGTTGACCACGATCCGCCAGGAGATGTCCAGGCCCAGCCCGGTGCCCTCGCCCACCGGCTTGGTGGTGAAGAACGGGTCGAAGACCCGGTCGCGGATCTCCGCCGGGATCCCGGTCCCGGTGTCGCCGAACTCGACCAGCAGCCGGTCGTTCTCCCGCGCGGTGCGCACGGTCAGCGTGCCCTCGCCGTCCGTGCCGTTCATGGCGGAGACCGCGTTGTCGATCAGGTTGGTCCACACCTGGTTGAGCTCCGCCGGATAGGCCGGGATCCGCGGCAGCGCCCGGTCGTAGTCCTTGACGACCTTGATCCGCTGCCCGATCTTCCCCGACAGCATCAGCAGCGTGCTGTCGAGGAGTTCATGCACGTCGGCGACCTGGAAGGGGGCGCGGTCCAGCTGCGAGTACTGCTTGGCGGCGTCGACGAGGTGCGAGACACGGCTGGTGGAGTCCTCGATCTCGTCCATCAGCAGTTCCGTCTCGACCGTGTAGCTCAGCCAGCCCACCGCGCTCGGCAGCGTCGCCTCGTCCACGGCGGCGGCGACCTGGTCCAGCCAGTCCACGTCCAGCCCGGCCTGGACGAACGTCGGGGCGATCCGCCAGCCGTCGGGGATGCCGTGGTCGTCCAGCCAGTCGGAGAGCTCGTCCTCGCGGTCCGACGCCTCCAGCGGACTGAGCACGGGTGCCTTGGCGACCCGTTCGGCGGTCCGCTCCTGGATGTCGATCAGATTCGCCAGGGTCTCCCGGTCGTAGGTGCCCGCGGAGATGACGCGCAGCTTGTGCCGCATCTTGCCGACGCGTTCGCGCAGCGTCGCGGTCGCCCGTACGGCCGCCGCCGCGGGGTTGTTCAGCTCGTGCGTCAGCCCGGCCGACAGCGAGCCGAGCGCCAGCAGCCGCTCCCGCTGGCCGATGGCCCGCTGGGTGCTCTTCGAACCGAAGAACAGTCCCTCCAGGAGATGGACCGCCATCGGGAACCACTCCCGCATGACGCTCGCGAACGTGTCCGCGGGCAGCACGAAGAAGCGCGTCGGCTCGGTGACGCGCATCGAGTTGTTGTAGACCTGCCGCACCCGGTCCCCGAGATACGCCTGCATGGCCCCCGCGTACACCCCGCGCTGCGATGTGCGACTGACCTCCACGTCGTCGCCGCCGACCCGGCGGGACAGCACCACGGTGCCGTCGAGCATCACGTAGAAGCAGGTGGCGGGCTCGCCCTCGGCGTAGACGGGACCGGGCTCGAACCGCTCCACCCGCCCCTCGCCGCAGAGCCGCCCGAGCTGCTCGGCGGTGAGCTTCTCGAACAGGAACAGGGCGCCGATCTCCTGCGGGTCGCACGGCATCGGCCGCCCGCTCACGACTGCTCCAGATACCGGTGGACGAGCATCACGGCCATGGCTCCCTCTCCGACGGCGGACGCGACCCGCTTGGCGGACTCCGCGCGGGCGTCGCCCGCGACGAACACCCCGGGCACATTGGTCTCCAGGTGGTACGGCGGCCGGTCCAGCGGCCAGTCCGCCGGCGGCCGCCCGTCGGCGGTGAGGTCGGGCCCGGCGAGGATGAACCCGCGCTCGTCCCGCTCCACCGTGCCGTCCAGCCAGTCGGTCAGCGGGGCGGCGCCGATGAACACGAACAGCCACTGCGCGTCGACCGCCTCGGTGTGCCCGCTCTCCGCGTCGCGCAGGGTCAGCCGCTCCAGATGGCCGTCGCCGTCCACGCTCTCGACGACCGTGCCGCACCGCACCGAGATGTTCGGCGCCTCGTTGATCTGCTGGATCAGGTAGTACGACATCGACGCGGACAGATCCGGCCCGCGCACCAGCAGCGTCACCGACTTGGCGCCCCGGGCCAGATACATCGCCGCCTGTCCGGCCGAGTTGGCGCCGCCGACGATGTACACGTCGTGGCCCTGGCAGGCGGCGGCCTCGGTCAGCGCGGACCCGTAGAAGACACCGCGGCCGTTGAGTTCGTCGCAGCCCGGCGCCGCCAGCTGCCGGTACGACACGCCCGTCGCCAGGATCACGCTGTGCGCGGCGACCGCGGACCCGTCGGAGAACCGTACGACCCGGGCGGCGCCGTTGACCTCGAGACCCGTCACCTCGCGCGCGGTGAGGATCTCGGCGCCGAACCGTCCCGCCTGCCGCCGCGCCCGGTCGGTGAGCTGCGCCCCCGACACCCCGTCGGGGAAGCCCAGGTAGTTCTCGATCCGGGAGGACTGGCCGGCCTGCCCGCCCGTCGCCGACCGCTCCACCAGCACGGTCCGCAGCCCTTCCGAGGCACCGTAGACCGCCGCGCCGAGCCCGGCGGGGCCGCCGCCGATCACCACCAGGTCGTAGAAGTCGGCCTCCGGGGTCGTCGCCAGGCCCACCCGGGCGGCGAGGTCCACGGCCTCCGGCTCCACCAGGGGCGTCCCGTCGGGGGTGATCACCACCGGCAGCCGCATCCCGTCCTGTCCCGCGGCGGACAGCAGCCGCCGGCCCTCCGGCTCGTCGGAGGAGTACCAGCGGTAGGGCACCTGGTTGCGGGCCAGGAACTCCCGTACGTCCGAGGAACGCGCCGACCAGCGGTGCCCGACCACCTTGGTGCTGGGCACCGGTCGGTAGTCGCTGCACCGCCAGGCCTCGAGGAGGTCGTCCAGGACCGGGTAGAGCTTCTCCTCCGGCGGATCCCACGGTTTGAGGAGGTAGTGGTCGAGGTCGACGACGTTGATCGCGTCGATCGCCGCACCGGTGTCCGCGTACGCGGTCAGCAGCACCCGCCGCGCGCCCGGGTGGATGTCGAGGGCCTGTTCCAGGAACTCGATGCCGTTCATCCGCGGCATCCGGTAGTCGGCGAGGATCACCGCCACCAGGTCGCCGCGCAGCTTCAGTTCGCGCAGCGCGTCCAACGCGGACTCGCCGGACTCCGCGCGCACGATCCGGTACGACGCGCCGTAGCGCCGCCTGAGGTCCCGGGCCACGGCGCGGGAGACGCCCGGGTCGTCGTCCACGGTCATGATGACGGTTCGCGCCGCTTCGGCGGCCTGTGCCATGCGTCCCCCACATCGTGCGGTCGGATCCACGGCACGGTGGTCCCTGGGCCGGCCGGGGCCACCGCACCGGACCTGCCCATCGTATGTTCGACGGCGCGGATGCGCTCAGGTATGCGCGAGCCTCCCGCGCGACGCGACCGCATGCGGCCGGAACGGCGGCGTGGGGAAGACTGGAGTACGCGAAGCGCACACGACCACCGGGAGGAACCGCATGACGCGCCCGATCACGGCAGGGATCGACGGAACCGAGGAGAGCCTCGCCGCGCTGGGCTGGGCCGCTCGGGAGGCGGTCCGCCGGGGACTGCCGCTCAGGGTGGTGCACGCCTGGCGGTTCGAGGCGCACGACGCCGTGGACACGGGGGACAGGGCCACCCAGGAGCGGTGGGTCCGTGAGTCGGTCGAGGAGGCGGTCCGCCCCCTCGGTAAGCGGCACCCCGGTCTCGCCGTGACCACGGACGTCCTGGAGGGGGACGCCGTCGGGACGCTGACCGCAGCCGCTGCGGAGTCGGAGCTGCTGGTGCTCGGCTCGCGCGGGCACGGGCGCATCATGGGCTTCCTGGTCGGCTCGGTCGGCCAGCAGGTGATCGTCGACGCCGAGCGGCCGGTGGTGTTCGTACGGGCCGGGGACCAGGCGTCCAACGAGGTCGCCGGGCACGAGATCGTGGTCGGTCAGCAGGGCGACCCGGAGGACAGCGCCGCCGCGCTCGGCCTGGCCTTCGAGACCGCGGCCCGGCGCGGGGCCACGGTGCGTGCCGTACGGGCCTGGACCCTGCCGCCGGTGTTCGCCTACAGCCCGGCCTCGCTCCAGCTCCTCGACGAGGCCGGCGGTCTGGAGCCCTTCGAGCAGAAGGCGCTGGCGGCGGCCCTCGCGCCGTGGCGGGAGCGCTACCCGGACGTGCATGTGATCGAGCACGTGGAGATGGGCAGCGCCGGGCAGGTGCTGCTGTCGGTCGCGGGCACCGCCCAGCTGATGGTGGTCGGCCGCCGCGCCCACCGCACGGCCGTGGGCGCCCGGATCGGCTCGGTGGCCTACGGCGTCCTGCACCACGCGGACTGCCCGGTGGCGGTGGTACCGCCGGCCTGACGACGGGAGCCGGGGTCAGTCGGCCGTCGGCTGGAGCGACTCCCGCGCCTTCGGCAGGATGTTCCTGATGTAGTCCTCGACGGCCGTGTCGAGACCGATGTCGTGCTGTGCCCGCTCGGACAGGTACCAGCGGTGCTCCAGCAGCTCGTGGTAGATCTCCGCGGCGTCCATCGGGCCGCGCAGCTCGGGTGGCACGGACCGCACCGTGGGCCGGAAGACCTCGCGCACCCAGCGGTGGGCGAGGACCTCCGGGCGGGCGCCGAGGGGGTCGCCCGGCGCGTAGTCGTCCTGGGTGGCCATCCAGCTCTCCAGGTCGTTCAGCAGTCGCCTGGCCTGGTTCTCCTCGGCGTCCAGCCCGGTCAGGCGCAGCAGCTGCCGCTGGTGGTGACCGGCGTCGACGACCTTGGGCACGAAGGTGACCGTGTCGCCGTTGGAGGCGTGCTCGATCTGCATCTCGGCCACGTCGAACCCGAGGTCGTTGAGCCGGCGGATGCGCCGCTCGATGTAGTGGTACTTGCCCGCCGGGTAGACGGAGGTGCGGGTCAGCTCCTGCCACAGGCTCTGGTAGCGGGCGCAGATCTCGGTGCCGAACTCGATCGGGTCGACGGAGGGGTGCAGCGCCCCGGAGGCCTCCAGGTCGAGCAGCTCGCCGCTGATGTTGACGCGCGCGAGATCGAGGTCGTACTCGCGCTGCCCGACGCTCAGTTCCGGGTGCAGGTCCCCGGTCTCGGCGTCCACCAGGTAGGCGGCGTAGGCGCCCGCGTCCCGTCGGAACAGCGTGTTGGACAGCGAGCAGTCGCCCCAGGCGAACCCGGCCAGGTGCAGCCGCACCAGCAGGACGGCGAGCGCGTCCATGAGGCGGTGCATGGTCGCCGGGCGCAGCGTCGTCTCGAACATCGACCGGTACGGCATGGAACCGCCGAGGTGCCGGGTGATCAGGACGCTCTCCAGCGGCTCGCCGGCCGGGTCGGTGCGGCCGGTGACCACGGCCAGCGGGTCCACCGCCGGGATGCCGATCCGGTCCAGGTCGCGCAGCAGCTCGTACTCGCGCAGGGCCGGCCGCTGGGCGAGCTCCTTCACCGCGATGACCTCGTCGCCGGCGCGCGCGTAGCGCACCACGTGCCGGGAGATGCCGCGCGGCAGCGGCACCAGGTACCGCTCCGGCCACTCCTCCAGCGGCAGGTGCCACGGCAGTTCCAACAGGAGCGCGGGATGCTCCGGGTTGGTGGCGTTGATCTGCAGTGCCATGGCGGGGATGTCCTCGTCTCGTGGGCGGTCGTCGTCTCACCCTATTGGGCGCGCTCCCGCGCCAGCCGGGCGGCGTCCCGTACGGACCCCTCGTGCAGCGGGCCGTGCCCCGGCAGCAGCAGATCGCCGTCCAGCCCGGCCAGGACCTCCAGCGAGGCGACGGCGGCGGCGCGCTCGTGGTGGAACATGTCCGTCAGCATCTGGGGTCCCTCGACCCGCGACGTGGGGTGGCCGCTCACCAGGGCGTCGCCCGACACCACCACCCCGGTGTCCGGGAAGTGGAACGCGCAGTGCCCGGCGGTGTGGCCGGGCGTGTGCACGGGCACGGGCCGGCCGGGCAGATCGAGCGGACCCGGACCGGACTCCGGGAACGGCTCGGGCGCGGTGACCGCCACGTGCGCCGTCCCGCCGGAGCGCAGGGCGTGCGCGGCCCAGGGCAGCACGCCCGGCCGCCAGCCGTTGCGCAGCACCTGCCCGACGGTCACCTGGTGCAGGAAGTCCCGCCGGGCGTGCGGGACTTCGGCCTTGTGGGTGTACACGGGAGTGCCGTACGTGGCGCTCAGGTACTCGGCGGACCCCAGGTGGTCGCTGTGGGCGTGGGTGATCAGTACGGCGGTCACCGCCTCCGGTGAACTCCCCACCTCCGCCAGGGAGGCGAGCAGACCCTCGCGGTCGCCGGGGTAGCCGGTGTCGATCAGCGTGACGGCGTCGCCCTCCGTCAGGATGACCCAGTTGGTGTTCGTGCCGTGCACCAGATGGGTGCCGTCCGCGACGTGCCGCACCGTTGCTCGCATGACCGTCCCGAGTCGAGTGGTTCCTGTCCGACGCGAGTAGGAAAGCAGATCACCGCGCGGGCGCGGGCGGTGGGGTGCGCGGCTCCGGGCGCATCCCGAACAGGAACCGGGGCACCGCCCATCTGCGCACCCCGTACTCGTACAGCACCACGATCACCGCCAGGGAGGCGGCCACGATCACCGCGTACTCGACGGCCATCGGCGCGGACCAGCCGACCACTCCGTACGCGAAGGCGACCACGACCGGCTGGTGCAGCACGTACAGCGGCAGGGCGGCGACGGCCAGATACGCCAGGACGCCGGTGCCGCCGCCCGGGGAGGGACCCGGCCGCGCGCGTCCCGGCCGGTCCAGCAGGCCGAGGATCGCCACCACCCAGCACCAGCCGGCCGCCCCGAACAGCGCACGGGTGACCAGCGCGAACGGGGTCCATGCGGTGAACGGGTCGTCCCCGGCGACGAAACCGGGCGCGGTGCCGGCGAACAGCAGCACACCCAGCACGCCCACGGGAAGCGCGGCGCGGCGCGTCGCCTCCCGGACCCGTTCGTCGTCCGCGAGGGCGAAACCGTGGGCGAAGAACAGCAGATACGCCCAGCGGTTCCAGCCCGCGAAGTCCTCCTCCATGCCCAGCAGCGCGTTCACCGCGGCGAGCGGCAGCGCGGGCAGCAGGAGCAGCGCCGGCCGGCTCCGCAGCACGGGGGCCGCGCGGTCGGCCCCGGCCGACAGCCGGGCGGCGACCGGGGCGAGCAGCAGACAGAACGCGAGCAGCAGGACGACGAACCACAGGTGTCCGGTCTCGAAGTGTTCGCCCTCCAGGACGAAGGGGAAGTCGGCGAGGTCCGGGCGCACACTCAGGAAGCGCGCCCAGAAACGCGGGTACGGCTCGTCGTACCCGGGGTCGGCGGCGCGCAGCCGCAGCCACTGCGGGAGCGGGCACAGCACGACCGTCGCGAAGACCAGCGGGACGCCCAGGCGCAGCAGCCGCTCCCGGGCGAACCCGCGGGGCCCCCGGCGGCGGATCGAGTGCCGGGCGCCCAGGCCGGCGACGAGGAAGAGCATCGGCATGGCCCACACCACGCCGAATCCGGCGACGACGGTCACGGCGTCCGTCGTCTCCGCGTTCTTGACGTAGAAGTCGTCGTCCGGGGAGAACACCAGGGCGGTGTGGAAGAAGACCAGCCCGAGGACGACGAGGGCGCGCAGCACGTCGAGTTCGCCGCGTCGGCCGGTCCCGGCCCCTCGCCCCGTCTCCGTGCTCATCGGCCCTCCCCGCCCGGGTGCGGTTCAGTGTGCGGGAGCGGGGGAGGGGAGGACAGGCTTCCGGCGGGTCAGTTCACGCCGTGCGGGCGGAACTGGACGCTGATGCGCGGCCCGGCCGCCCGGGTGCTCTTGGGGACGGCGTGCTCCCAGGTGCGCTGGCAGGAGCCGCCCATGACGATGAGGTCGCCGTGCCCGAGCGGCCGCCGCACGGTGTCGCCGCCGCCCACGGGCCGCAGCAGCAGATCGCGCGGGGCACCCACGGAGAGGATGGCGACCATCGTGTCCTCGCGGGCGCCCCTGCCGATCCGGTCGCCGTGCCAGGCGACGCTGTCCCGGCCGTCGCGGTAGTAGCAGAGCCCGGCCGTGGCGAACGGCTCGCCCAGTTCGTCGGCGTAGTGCGCGCTGAGCGCCTCGCGCGCCTCGGCCAGCACCGGGTGCGGCAGCGGGTCGCCCGAGCGGTAGTACGACAGCAGCCGGGGCACGTCCACCACCTGGTCGTACATCTGGCGCCGCTCGGCCCGCCACGGTACATGGGCGGCCAGGTGCTCGAAGAGCGCGTCGGACCCGCCGAGCCATCCCGGAAGGACGTCGATCCAGGCGCCCCGGCCCAGGTCGGTGCGGCGCAGACCGTCGAGCGGGCCGAGCCGCAGCTCGTCGGCCTGGTCGAACAGGGAGCCCTGGAGTGCCGGGGGGTGGTGCGTGCTCATGGGTCCAGCGTAAACCCTGATTCGAAAATACGTTCTAGCAACCTGGGTGACGTTCCCTGCTCCGGGGGCTGTTCGATACATCGGTGTATCGGATACGTTCATGTATCGAACGGAGGGACGACCATGGCGGTGGGCGGTACGACGGGGCGTGTCACCAGGCGCCGCCTCCGCACGCGCGCGAACCTGCTGGAAGCCGCGTTCACCGTGTTCGCGGCCAAGGGCTTCGGACATGTCTCGATCGAGGAGGTCTGCGAGGCCGCCGGCTACACCCGAGGCGCCTTCTACTCCAACTTCGCCGGCCTGGACGAGCTGTTCTTCGCCCTGTACGCCGAGCGCGCCGAGCTGATCGCCGAGCAGGTCGCCGGGGCCCTCGCGCAGGACGGACCCGACCTCGACGTGCCCGCCGCCGTCGACCGCGTCACCGAGGTCCTGCTCCTCGACCGCGACTGGCTGCTGGTGAAGACCGACTTCCTGGTGCACGCCGCCCGTGACCCGGAGGTGGCCCGCGCCCTGCTCGAACACCGGGCGCGGCTGCGTGGGGCCATCGAGGACCGACTCGCCCGGGCCCGCGGCCACACCGAACTGCCCGCCGTGCTCGGTGACACCGCGGGCGCCGCGCACGCCGTGGTCGCCGCCTACGACGGCGTCACCGTCCAACTGCTGCTGGACCGGGACGTCGAGGGCGCCCGGACCTGGCTGAAACAACTGCTGACCGCGCTGCTCACCGGATAACAGGAAGGGACGGTCGCCATGGATGCCGACGTCATCGTCGTCGGAGCGGGACTCGCGGGCCTCGTCGCGGCCCACGAGCTGACCAGCAGGGGCCGCAGGGTCGCCCTGGTCGACCAGGAGAACGCCGCCAACCTGGGCGGCCAGGCCTACTGGTCCTTCGGCGGGCTGTTCCTCGTCGGATCGCCCGAACAGCGGCGCCTGGGCATCAAGGACTCGTTCGACCTCGCCTGGAACGACTGGCAGGGCAGCGCGGGCTTCGACCGGCTCGACGACGAGGACAGCTGGGCGGTGCGCTGGGCGAGGGCCTACGTCGAGTGGGCGGCGGGGGAGAAGCGGGCCTGGCTGGACGGCCACGGCATCACGTTCCTGCCCACCGTCGGCTGGGCCGAGCGCGGCGACCTCCGCGCGGACGGCCACGGCAACACCGTGCCCCGCTTCCACATCGCCTGGGGCACCGGAACCGGCGTCGTCGCGCCGTTCGTCCGGTACGCCCGGCAGGCCGTGCGCGACGGACTGCTCACCTTCCACCACCGCCACCGGGTCGACGAACTGGTCGTCGAGAACGGCACCGCGCGCGGCGTGCGCGGCACCGTGCTGGCCGAGGACGACGCGCCGCGCGGGGTCGCCTCCAGCCGCGAGACGATCGGCGAGTTCGAACTCACCGCCCAGGCCGTGATCGTCACCAGCGGCGGCATCGGCGCCGACCACGACATCGTCCGCCGGTACTGGCCCGAGCGGCTGGGCACCCCGCCGCGCGAGATGGTCACCGGAGTCCCCGCCTACGTCGACGGGCGGATGCTCGACATCAGCGCCCGCGCGGGCGTCCGGCTGGTCAACCGGGACCGCATGTGGCACTACACCGAGGGACTGCGGAACTGGGACCCGATCTGGCCCGGACACGGCATCCGCATCCTGCCCGGACCGTCCTCGATGTGGTTCGACGCCCTCGGCCGCCGCCTGCCCGACCCCTGCCTGCCCGGCTACGACACCCTCGGCACGCTGAAGCACCTGCGCACCACCGAGGACATCGCCGGACACGACCACTCCTGGTTCGTCCTCACCCAGCGGATCATCGAGAAGGAGTTCGCGCTGTCGGGCTCCGAGCAGAACCCGGACATCACCGCGAAGGACCGGGCCGGCTTCCTGCGCGAACGCGTGCTGGGCAAGGGCGCCCCCGGCCCCGTGGACGCGTTCCTGCGCAAGGGCGCGGACTTCGTGACCGCCCCCACCGTCGAACAGCTCGTCGAGAAGATGAACGCCCTCACCGACGAGCCCCTGCTCGACGCGGCCCTCGTACGGCGCCAGATCGAGGCCCGCGACCTCCAGCTGGCCAACGCCTACAGCAAGGACGCCCAGGTGCAGGGCATCCGCAACGCCCGCCGCTACATCGGCGACCGCCTCGGACGCGTCGCCGCCCCGCACCGCATCCTCGACCCCGCGGCCGGCCCGCTGATCGGGGTGAAGCTGAACATCCTCACCCGGAAGACCCTCGGCGGCATCCAGACCGACCTCGACTCCCGCGCGCTCGGGGCCGACGGACAGCCGGTCGAGGGGCTGTACGCGGCGGGCGAGGTGGCCGGCTTCGGCGGCGGCGGGGTCCACGGCTACAACGCCCTGGAGGGCACCTTCCTCGGCGGCTGCCTCTTCTCGGGGCGCGCGGCGGGACGGGCGGCGGCCGCGCAGACCGCTTAGGAAACGCCCGGTCAGGTCTCCAGGAGGCGGGCCAGCACCTCCGCGTGACTGGTCTCCGGGCTCCTGGACGCGGTCAGCAGGGTCACCGGGCCCTTCCCGGCCAGATCCCTCACGTGGTCCAGGAGTTCGGCGGCCTCCGGAGCGGCCAGTTCCAACTCGTAGCGCTCGCGGAACTCCTCGTACGGCCGGTCGCCCGCGTGGTACCAGCGGCGCAGCTCGGTGGACGGGGTCAGCCCCTTGGGCCACTCGTCCACCCGCGCCGCGTCCTTCGCCAGCCCGCGCGGCCACAACCGGTCGACCAGGACCCGGACGCCGTCGTCCGGGTCGGGCGGCTCATACACACGGCGCACGCGCACGCTCATGGTCGGGTCCCTTCCGGCGGGTGTCCGGCGAGCGTACTGCTCAGGACCGGGCCGGGCACGGCGAGCCCGCCCGCCTCGTGAGTCCGGTCAGCCGGACGGGCGCCGTGCCGCGATGCGACGCTTCAGCGCCCGCCGTTCCGTCTCGCTCGTGCCGCCCCACACCCCGATGGACTGCCCCGTCTCCAGTGCCCACTCCAGGCACTGCTCCCGCACGGGGCAGCGTCGGCACACCGCCTTGGCCTGTTCCGTCTGCATCAGGGCCGGCCCCGAGGTGCCGATCGGGAAGAAGAGGTCGGGATCCTCGGTCGCGCAGGCCGCACGGTTCCGCCAGTTGTCCATCGAGAGTCACCTGCGATCGGTGTGAATAGGGACAAACACCCACCCGGGTGCTTACTCCTCCTCGGGTCACCTGTCGATACGCGGTGAAACAGGCCGTCACTGCTCGCGCAGCCCCCAGGGCGAGCCGTACGCGGTCAACAGCTCCAGGAACGGTGCCGCGGGGAACGCCTCCGGGCCGAGCACGCCCGTGCCCGACCAGGCACCGGTGGCGAGCAGTTCGAGGGCGACGACGGGGTTGACGGCGGTCTGCCACACCACGGCCTGACAGCCGTACTCGGCCATGGACCACTGGTTGTCGACCACGTGGTACAGGTACACCTCGCGCGGCGCCCCGTCCTTCACGCCCCGCACCCAGGTGCCGGCGCAGGTCTTGCCGTGCATCCGCTCGCCGAGCGTCGCCGGGTCGGGCAGACAGGCGGCGACCACGTCCCGGGGCGAGACCCGCACCGGGCCGTCCGGGCCGGGCACGGTCACCGGTTCGGTGCGGTCCAGGCCCAGCAGGTGCAGCGTCCTGAGGGTGTCGATGAACTCGCGGCCCAGCCCGTACTTGAAGGTGACCCGTCGCGCGTCGACCCGGCGCGGGACGAGCAGCACCTCCTCGTGTTCGACGTTCACGCACTCCACCGGACCGATGCCCTCGGGGAAGTCGAACACCTCCGGCTCGCTGAACGGCTCGGTGGTGAACCAGCCGCGGTCCCTCTCGTAGACCACGGGCGGGTTGAGGCACTCCTCGATGGTGGTCCAGATGCTGAAGGACGGCGCGAAGTCGTAGCCGTCCACCGTGAGGTTCGCGCCGTCCCGGACGCCGATCTCGTCGATCTCGTCGAAGAGCTCGTCGGCGGCGTACCGGGCGAAGACGTCCGACAGCCCCGGCTCCACCCCCATGCCCACCAGGGCGAGCGCACCGGCCTTCTCCCACGCGTCGGCCTGCGCGAACTGCTCGTCGCCGAGCTTGACCCCGCACTCCTCGTACGGCCGTTCGGCGTGCGGCCGGGACAGGGACATCGCCATGTCGACATAGGTGGCGCCGGCGCGGCGCGCGGCCCGGAACAGCGGCATCACGAACCGGGGGTCGGTGGCGTTGAGCAGGACGTCGCAGCCGTGCCGTTCCAGCAACGCCGTCACTCGGTCCTCGTCGCCGGCGTCCACGCGCTCGGCACGGAACCGGTCGCCGTTCTCCCCGAGCGCGGCTACCGCCGCCTCGGCCCGGGCCGGGTCGTGGTCGGCCACGACCATGCCGTCGAAGAACGGCCGCCGGGCGGCGATCCGGGTGATGGCGGTGCCCACCCCGCCCGCTCCCACGAGCAGTACACGCATGACGGAGCACTCCCTTTCTTGCTCTTGGATCCCATGGATCCCGGATGTCGGTGCGGGGCCCCGGTGGGGATACAACGCCGTGCGCCGTCGTAAGGTCAATGGCGTTGGCATAAGACCGGCGGGAGGAGACGGCGATGCCGAAACGCGTGGTCCCCGAGGAGCGGCGGCGGCGCCGCAGGCCGACTAAGAGCGGCCGGGTGCTGTCCGAGACGCTGATCGTCGAGACCGCGCTGCGGCTGCTGCGCGAACACGGCAGCGCGGGCCTGACCGCCCGCCGCCTCGGCCTCGCGCTGGACTGCGATCCGAGCACCCTCTACCGCTACTTCCGGGGCATGGACGAGCTGACCCTCGCCATCGGGGACGCGCTGATCGGCCAGGCGCTGCGCGGCTGGCGCCCGACCGGGCAGTGGCGCGACGACCTGCGGGCCATCGGGCTGCGCATCCACGCGGCCTATCTGGCGCATCCGCAGGCCGCGGTCCTCACGGCGAGCCGGGTCTCCGGCCGCGCGAACGAACTCGCCGCCGACGAGGCGGTGCTGGACGTCCTGCGCACCGCGGGCTTCTCCCTGCCGGAGACGGTGCGCGTCTACCACGCCTTCATCGACACCACGCTGGCCTTCGCCGCCCTCGACGCCGCGTCCCTGGCGCTGCCCGGCGCCGCGCGCCACGCCGACGAGGACATGTGGCGCTCGACCTACGCCCGCCTCCCCGCCACCACCCACCCCCGCATCGCCGAGGCCGCCCCGCTGCTGGCCACCCACATGGTCACCAGCGCCTACCCGACGGCCCTGGACATGCTCCTGACCAGCGCCGAGGGCGCCCTGACGGACACCTCCCAGGAGTGAGGGCCTTCCGCGTTCGGTGTGGAGCGCGGCATCCACCGGCCGACCGCCGGGACGCCCTCGTGCCCGAACCCGATGCCCCGCTGACGCCGACCGGGCGCCGCCCTGCTCTCCCTAGCCGAGCAGGGCCTCCCGTGCCGCATCCGTGACCGCGTCGGCCACCGCGGCCAGGGCGGGGGAGTCCAGCTTCCACTGCTGCCAGTAGAGGGACACGTCGACCTCGCGGTCCGGGGCGAAGACGGTGAGGCGGCCGGTGCGGAGCAGGGGGGCCGCCTGGGCCTCGGGGACCATGCCCCAGCCCAGGCCCGCGGCGACCGCCTCCACGAAGCCCTCCGAGGTCGGCACGTAGTGCCGCGACGCGCTCGCCTCGGCGCGTCCCCGGGTGAGCCGGCGCACGAAGCCGTCCTGGAAGTCGTCCCGCCGGTCGAACACCACCACCCGCGCCCCGGGCAGCGTCTCCCGGAGCGGCCCGGCGAGATGCCGTGCGGCGAACTCCGGGGCCGCCACGGGCAGATAGCGCATCCGGCCCAGCTGCCGCACGGAGCAGCCCGGCACCGGGTCCGGCGACGAGGTCACCGCGGCCATCACCGTGCCCTCCCGCAGCAGGGCCGCCGTATGGGACTCGTCCTCCCGGCGCAGTTCGAAGCAGAGCCGCGACTCGGCCGGCAGCCGGCTGAGGGCCCCCAGGAACCAGGTCGCCAGCGAGTCCGCGTTCACCGCCACCGACACCCGGGTCGGCTCCCCGGCCCCGCTCAGCCCCAGCTCGGCGTACGCGTCGCGCTCCAGCCGGGCCACCTGGCGGGCCAGCCGCACCAGCACCTCGCCCGACTCGGTCGGCCGCACCGGCTTGGTGCGCAGCAGCAGCACCCGCCCGGTGCGCTGCTCCAGTGCCTTCACCCGCTGGCTCACCGCCGACGGCGTGACATGGAGCGCGGCGGCCGCCGCGTCGAACGTCCCCTCGTCCACCACCGCGAGAAGGGTCCGTACCTGGTCCAAGGGCAGGTCGGTCATCATGTCTGCTAAGGGTACGTAAGAATCCTTAGCTGTACTGCACGGGTGTCCCGCCCGTAGCGTCCTCGGCATGACCAGCGCCCTGACCACCGCCGCCGCCGGATTCGGCACCGGCCTCTCCCTCATCGTCGCCATCGGCGCCCAGAACGCCTTCGTCCTGCGCCAGGGCATCCGCCGCGACGCCGTACTCGCCGTCGTCGGCATCTGCGCCCTGTCCGACGCGGCCCTCATCGCCCTGGGCGTGGGCGGTGTCGGCGCGGTGGTCGTGGCGTGGCCCGGCGCGCTGACGGCGATCGGCTGGATCGGCGGCGCGTTCCTGCTCGGTTACGGCGCCCTGGCCGCCCGCCGGGTGTTCCGGCCCGCCGCCGCGGGACTGGAGGCGGAGGGGGAGGCGGCGACTTCCCGCCGCCGTGCGGTGCTCACCTGTCTCGCGATGACCTGGCTCAACCCGCACGTCTACCTGGACACGGTGTTCCTGCTCGGTTCGGTCGCCGCCGACCACGGCCCGCTGCGCTGGACCTTCGGCCTCGGCGCGGTACTGGCCAGCCTCTGCTGGTTCGCCGCGCTCGGCTTCGGCGCCCGGCTGCTGAGCCGCTTCCTGGCCCGCCCCACCGCCTGGCGCGTCCTGGACGCGCTGGTCGCCGCCACCATGATCGCCCTCGGCCTCACCCTCGTCGCCGGAGCCTGACACCGGTGCGCACCCCGTCTACAACGCCCCGCGGCGGTGCATCGTGTACTGCTCCAGCAGCTTGCCGCGGGTCGTCTCCAGCCGGTGGGCCAGCACCTCGGCGACGCTGCGCACCAGGGTCAGCCCCAGCCGCGGATCCTCCTGGCACAGCCCGAGCACGGCCGCCGCGTCGAACTCGTAGGCGCGCACCGGGCTGAAGGCCACGGCGCCGAAGTCCCACTCGTGCGGCGGGAACAGCCAGGACCAGCCCAGCAGATCGCCCGCGCCGAGGCTCGCGACCGTGACCCGGTGGAGGTCGTTGACCCGCTGGTCCAGCGAGACCGCGCCCGAGCGGATCACCCAGAAGCGGTCCGCGGTGCCTCCCGCCTCGAAGATCCGGGTGTCCTCGGGGAAGGACACCTCCCGCGCCAGCGCCATCAGGCGCTCGCGCTGCGGAGGGGGCAGGGCCGTCAGGAGTTTGATCGCTTTGGTCATGGCGCGGGGCTCCTCGCCGGGGGCGTTCGGTTCCGGTGCTTTCCCTACGCCCATTTCAGCCGCTGCCGCCGTTCGGGGCACCTCGGCGGGCGGAGGGTTCCCGGTACCTGTCCCCTGCCCCGTCCCGGGCATGAGAAAGCCCTGGCTGGACGGGGGAAGCCAGCCAGGGCCGTAAGCGGTGGTGTCCGGAGGACGGGTAGTCGACCCCGTCACCACGTATGAGTGAACGATAAACCATTTGGTTGACGTACCGGTAATCGGAACCCGGTCGCGTGACCCGTTTCACCTTGGCGTCAGACGGCGCCCTCGTCGACGACCCGGACCGTCTCCAGAGCGGGATGGGTCGGGTCGGGCAGATGCATGCCCGCCGCCAGCCCCGTCCGCAGATAGCGGAGCACCGGCCCGGTGAGCCGTTCACCCGGCAGCACGGCCGGGATACCGGGCGGATACGGCGTGACCATCTCGGCCGCGACCCGTCCGGCGGCCCTCGACACGGGAACGTCCTCCGCCGGTCCGAAGAACGCGTCGCGTGGCAGCAGCGCCTGTTCCATCCGCAGCTCGCCCGGCGGCGGAACCTCCACCCCCGGCGCCCGCGGCAGGTTCCGTGCCGCCCGCCCCAGCTCCCGCAGCGCCGACAGCAGCTCGCCGGTCGTCTCCCGGTCGTCGCCGTGGGTGATCTGCGCCCCGATACGGCGGTGATCGACCAGATGCGCGTCGATGCCCCGGTGCTCGCGCAGCCAGTCCGCCGCCTGGTACCCGGTGATGCCGAGGCCGTCGACCTCGATGACGCCGGGCAGCGGGTCGAAGTCGTCCGCCAGCTCCGGCCCGCAGAAGTCGTCCCGGTCGTTGACGTGCATCCCGTCGATCTCCTCGACGGCGGCCCGGACCTCGGCCGCCAGCGCCAGCGTCGACCCCATCAGCTCCTTGCCGTGCAGGGCCATCTGCCGCCGCCAGCCGTCCAGCCCCGCGAGGATCAGCACGGACGGGCTGGTGGTCCCCAGCAGATCGGCGCGCATGCCAAGCAGCGCCGGCGGCACCAGATCGCCCCGCAGATGGAACACCGAGCCCTGCTCCAGGCCGCTGCCCATCTTGTGGATGCTGGTCACACAGATGTCGGCGCCCGCGTCCATCGCCCAGGACGGCAGATCGGGATGGAACGGCAGATGCGCGCCCCACGCCTCGTCCACGATCAGGGGGAGGGTGCGCCGGTGGCACACCTCCGCGATGTCTCCGAGCGACGCGCAGGCGCCGTACGGCGTCGGGCTGGTCACCAGCGCCCCGCGCGCGTCCGGGTGGGCGTCGAAGGCCCGGTCGAAGTCGTCGGCCGACGGCGGATGCGCGAGGTGCCGTTCGGCGTCCCACCGCGGCTCCACCCACACCGGCTCGATCCCGGAGAGGATCAGCCCCGCCACCACCGACTTGTGGGCGTCCCGCCCGATCAGCAGCTTCTCGTGCGGCCCCGCGACCGACAGCATCGCCGCCTTGACCGACAGGGAGCTTCCGCACGTACTGAAGAACGTGTGCTCGGCGTGGACCGCGTCGGCCATCAGCTCCTGGGCCCGCTGGAGCACCCGGCCCCGGACGAGCCGGTCGTCCAGACCACCCGACGCCAGCACATCGCCCAGGAACACCGCGTCCCCGAGCACCTCACGCACCGCCGGATCGGCCCCGCGGGCCTGCTTGTGGCCCGGTGGCGTGAACCCCAGCCGCCCGTGACGGTGGTACTCCTCCAGTGCTTCCAGAACCGGCGCCCGGCTGTGATCGACCGTCATGGGACCCCGGGTGCCCGGCAGCGGCCCCGTCAATCCGCACGCCCCGGCCTCCGGTTCAGCCCTGCGCCTTCCGCCTGCCCGGCGTCAGGATCTCGTCCAGCACCCGCAGCACCACCCCGTAGGCCACCCCGCGCACCTCCGCCTCGCGCGCCGCGCCGGCATCGCCGGGATCCGCCCGCCTCAGCTCCTCCCGCCGGGCCCGCCAGGTGCGCTCCTCCTGCGCCGCGCAGGCCCGCGCCCGCTGGATCCGCCGCAGCAGTTCGTCCGAGTCCACCACATCGGTCATACCGTTCGCGTACCCCCGTCCGCCGTTGGGATGGCAGGCATTCGGGAAACGGCCGGGAGGTTTGCCGCCACCGGGACAGGTGAGCCGAAAAGGGAGGTCCGAGGCACAATCCCGTCGACCTTCGTCAGCGATCAGGAGCCGCAGGATGAGTGAGGAGCACACGACCGAACCCCTTGAGCGGCCCGGCGGACGCCGGGCCGGACCGCCCTGCCCGTGCCGTCCGGCCGAGGTGCGCGAGGCCGTCGCGCGGGCGGTGTCCGAACGCTGCCGGGCCACCCACACCCCCTGTGACACCGAAGCCCTGGCGGACGCCCTGCTCGTCGCCTCCGAGCTCACGACCAACGCGATGCTGCACGGCGGCGGGGTCACCGACTTCCAGGTCGACGTCAGCGGCCCCGGAGTACGCCTGTCGGTGAGCGACCGCAGCCACGACCTGCCCGTCTTCGTGCCGCCGACCGACCGGCAGGGAAGGCGCCGTCCGGGCGGCCACGGCTGGCCCATCGTGTGCCGGCTGTCCCGCGACATCCGGGTCTCCGACCTGCCCTCCGGCGGCAAGTGCATCACCGCCGTGGTGCCCCTGTCCTGAACCGCCGGCACTTCGCGCGACGAAGCGGAGTTTGTTCCACCGGCGAAGGGGCAATCGGAGGTTCGTGCTTCGGACCGGAGGCGCGCCAGCGGGAGCGGTACGGCTGCTGAGGACCCTCCGGGCGTCCCTGCGACCGGCCGTCCCGCGGTAGATCCCTGAAACCACCGTTCGGGAGCGAACCGCATGCTCATTGACACACCCGGCCACCGTTCCGGCCCCTCCGACACCACGACCGCCGCCCCCCGCAGGCGGCACGACGACGCCCCCGACACCGCCGCCCTGTTCACCCGCCTGGCAGCCCTGGACGACGGCCCCGAGCGGGACGCGGTACGGGACGAGCTCGTCACCGCCTGGCTGCCCATGGCCCACCGCATCGCCGGCCGTTTCCGCGACCGCGGGGAGGCCGTCGAGGACCTGCGCCAGGTGGCCGCCCTGGGGCTGGTGAAGGCCATCGACCGTTTCGACCCCAGCCGCGGCGCCTTCGAGAGCTATGCCGTCCCCACCATCACCGGCGAGGTCAAGCGGCACTTCCGCGACCGGATGTGGGCCCTGCGGGTGCCCCGCCGGGTGCAGGAACTGCGCAACAAGGTGCGGGTCGCGCGGCGTGAGCTGACCCAGCACCCCGGCAGCCCCGAACCGTCGGTGGCGGCCATCGCCGCCCACACCGGGCTGACCGAGGAGGAGGTCGGCGCCGGGATGGAGGCGCTGGAGAGCTTCAGCACCCTCTCCCTGGACGCCGAACTGTCGTCCGACGACGACGGCTACAGCCTCGCCGACACCCTCGGCGCCGCGGACACCTCCTACGACGTCGTGGTCGACCGCGAGTCCGCCAAGGAGGGCCTGCGCAGGCTGCCCGAGCGCGAGCGCGCCATCCTCTACATGCGCTTCTTCGAGGACATGACCCAGAGCCGCATCGCCGACCGGCTGGGCATCTCCCAGATGCACGTCTCCCGTCTCATCAGCCGCAGCTGCGCCCGGGTGCGCGCCGACGTGATGGGACAGCGGACCGGCTGCCACGGCACCGGCGGACACTCGGCGACGGCGTGAAAGACGCCCGCCCGCACCCAGGAAAGCGAGACACATGCTGAAGCCCCACCCCACCGTGCTGCGCCGGCTCGTCGACGAGTACGAGGCCCTGACGGCCGCCGGAGGCGGACCGGCCGGCCCGGACCCGCGGATCGGCGACCTGGCGTACACCCTCTGCGTGACGACCGGCACCCGGGACGTACGCCACGCGCTGGCCACCGCGCGCCGCTGGCTGTCGGCGTCCGGCCCGGATCCGGCCGCGGCCGGTGCGCCCGCCGTCGTATGACCCGGCGTGTGCGGGGAACCCGAAGCCGATGAGCGAATCCGAGATCCCCCCGGAAGGCCGGCCCGTGGACGTCTACCTCGACCTCCTGCGGGTGCGGATGGACACCGAGGACTACCGGCTTCTGCTCCGTGTGGTGGAGCCGGTGCTCCAGGCGATCGAGGAACACCGGCTCTCCGGCATGGACCTCGCGCTGGAGGGCGGCGAGGAGGAGCTGCCCCAGGAGGTGCGGGACGAGGCCGCCCTGGTCATCGCCACGGCCGTCACCGGCCGCCTGGACAACGAGGTGGTCGAGCTGGAGGTCGACGAGACCGGACCGGTCCGGGTGGTCACCGACGCGGCGACCGCCGCCGACCCGTCCCGCCTGGGCGAGATCGCCGACTACATCAGGGACCGCCACCGCCAGAACGAGGAACTGCGCGGCATCGCCGAGGCCAGCGGCCTGCCGACGGACTTCTGACCCGGGCCCCGCCCGGCCCCCGGCCCCGCCCGATCACCGGGCGGGGCCGGTCCGTTCGCTGCCGTGGTCCCGGTGATCTCACCGTTCCGGTGACCGCACCGGGACACCCAGCGGCCGGGCGAGGCCCACCACGGCCTCGTCCAGCCGTTCCAGGTGCCGCAGCACCCGGTCGGTGATGCGGCCGTAGCGGACCCTGCCGTCGTCGCCCAGGAGGGACGCGATGCTCGGCCCGGTCTCGACCGGCACCGTGACGTCCTCGTCCGCCACCCGGTCCGCGATCGTCGCGATGTTGCGCACCGTCCGCCCCGCCGCCCCGCGCAGCCGGGGGTCCGCGGCGATCGACGGATGCGTCGGCAGCAGTTCCGCCGTCGCCGCCAGCGAACGCGCGTGGTACGCGCAGGTCTCGAGGAGCGCCACCACATACCGCGCGGTGGTGCGCCGGGCCCGCAGCGGGGTCACCGGATGCGTCAGCGGCTGGGTGGCGGCGCGCAGGTCGCCCAGCGCCTGGTCCAGCTCCCGTGCCTTGTCCAGCAGATCGCCGACGGGCCCGCCGCTGAGCTGTCCGACGGCGGCCTCGGTGACCTCGGCGAGCCGCTCCAGCACGGTGACCAGCAGCTCGTTGGTGCGCCGGTCGGTGTTCACCGGCAGCACCAGCGCCGCCGCGACCACCCCGCAGGCCGCCCCCAGCGCCGTCTCCTCCACCCGCAGCACCAGCACCTCCCAGCTGTAGGTGTGCAGCAGGGTGTAGAGCAGCCCGAGCATCGCCGTCACGAAGAACGACATCAGCGTGTAGGACAGCGGTGCCGTGTAGAACATCGCGAAGATCAGCACCAGCACCAGCACGAACGCCGTCAAGGTGTGCCGGCCCACCACGGCGGCCAGCAGGATGCCGGCCACGACGCCGAACACCGTGCCCAGCAGCCGCCGGTAGCCCTTCACCAGGATCTCGCCGGTCGAGGACGTGTTGATGAAGACGATCCAGCAGGTCAGCACAGCCCAGTACCAGCGGTGCGCGGACAGCAGCTCGCCCCCGACGATGGCCAGCGTCGAGCCCACGGACACCTGCACGGCGGCGCGCGTCGTGGGCCTTCGCAGCCCCGTCGGCCGATCGGCCGCCTCCGCCTCCTCACCGGCGTCGATGGCGGCGTCCTCGGCCTCCAGCTCCTCCCGGGAGCGGGCCGTCGCCGGGCTGTCGTCCGACTCGTCCTGCGGGCCCTCCAGGGCGACGCGCAGCCCCATGACGGCGCGGGCGGTCTCGCCGACCGCCCGGAAGACGTCCCGCACGGCCGGGGTGGCGACCGGCAGGTTCTCCTCGTCCCGGTAGCCGAGCAGCCGGTTGCGCACCTGGGCCACGGCCGTTCCGCCGGTCCCGGTGCGCACCACCAGCGTCCGCAGCGCGCGCAGGTCCCGGCGCAGCAGGTCCGTCGCCTCCTCCGGGCCGGGCAGCCGGCCGACCTCCGGGGCGGGCGCCCCGGGCAGATGGAGGGTGAGGGTGTCGGCCCGTTCGGCGCTGCGGGCCGACAGCAGCAGCAGGCCGAGCCGCTCGGCGGCGATCTCCGCGTCCGCGATCCGGCGCTGCACCAGCCGCGCCGTCGACTCGTCCGGCGTCCCCTCCTCCAGCCGGGCCTGGATCATCAGGGCCGTCTCGTGCAGCCGGGCGTTGCCCGTACGGACGTCCTCCAGCGCCTTGTCCATCTCGTCCGGACCGGCGTCCAGCAGGACCAGGTGCGCGGAGACGAGCTGGGCCAGCCGCGCCCGGAACGCCTGCCGCAGCCGCGCGAGCAGACCGGTCGGCGCGACCGGGACGACGGCGAACCGGACCAGGGCGCTGCACGCGAACGCGACCGCCAGGGAGGCCCACAGCCCCGGCAGGTCCGAGGGGGAGGCACCGACGAACAGGGACACGAAGTAGACCTGGAAGCCGATCAGCCCGAGCGCGGTCCCGCGGTCGCCGAACCGGCGGCCGTACACCGCGCAGAAGATGAGGACGACGAAGAACACGTCCCCGACGACGACCCGCTCGCTGAGCACCGCGCCCAGCGACACCGACACCAGCGCCACCGGCAGGCCGAACGCCAGGGTGACCGCCTGCGCACCGCGCTGCTTCTCCCGGATGGCGAAGGTGGCGACCATCGCCGCCATCGCGCCCGCCACCAGACGGGTGACATCGAACCCCGCCGAGGCGAGCACGGCCAGCGTCAGCGCGATCGCGCCCACCGTCCGCAGCCCGGCCGTCAGCCGCAGCAGGCCGGGGTCGGACGCCGCAAGGCGGTCCCGCAGCCGTCCGAGCACCGAGCGTCCCGCCGCCTTCACGCCACCGCACTCTCTCCCTCAGGGCCTGTCGCGAAAACGCCGGCCGCGCGAGCCGCCGCCGGTTCCGTGGATCACCGCGCCGCCCGGCCCGCCTCCGCGACGTGCGCCCGTACCTGCTCCGGCGTCAGATAGGCGTCCAGGTACTCGAAGTCCCGCAGGTTGCCCGGCTTGTGCGCCTGGAACCCGGTACGGACGAAGTCGTCGCCGGCGACCGCGTTCAGCAGCCAGTTGGTCATCACCCGGGTCTTGGCGACATTGGTGCGCAGCGCCGACCAGTGGTAGCCGCGGGCCACCGCCTGGGCGGGCAGGCCGTGCAGTTCGAAGCCGAGCGGCCTGGACACCGCGTCCTTGCCGCCGAGGTCCACCACCAGACCGAGGTCCTTGTGGACGTACGGCCGCGTCGGCCGGCCCCGCAGCGTCGCGATGACGTTCTCCGCCACGTGCCGGCCCTGCCGCAGGGCGTGCTGCGCGGTCGGCGGGCACACCGCGCCGTCCCCCTTGGCCACGTCCGGCACCGCCGCCGAGTCGCCGAGCGCGAACACCCCGTCGTGGCCCGGCAGACACATGTCCGCGTTGACCGCGAGCCGCCCCCGGACCGTCTCCGCGCCGAGCGTGGCGATGAGCGGACTGGCGACGACTCCGGCGGTCCAGATCAGGGTGCGGGTGGGCACCACCCGGCCGTCGGTGAAGGTGACCTCCTCGGCGCCCGCCTTGCCGATGGAGACGCCCAGGGAGATCTCGATGCCGCGCCGGGTCAGGATCTCCTGCGCGCTGCGCCCGAGCTTCTCTCCCAGCTCGGGCATCAGCTTGGGCGCGATGTCGATGAGGTGCCACTTGATCAGGCCCGGGTCCAGGCGCGGATAGCGCTTCACGGCCGCGTGCGTGAGCCGCTGGAGGCAGGCCGCGGTCTCGGTGCCCGCGTAGCCGCCGCCGACCACCACGAACTGGAGCCGCGAGGCCCGTTCCGCCGGATCGTGGCTGGCGTCGGCGAGGTCGAGCTGGGAGATGACGTGGTCGCGGAGGTAGGCGGCCTCGGCGAGCGACTTCAGGCCGAAGGCGTGGTCGGTCAGCCCCGGGATGTCGAAGGTGCGGGTGACGCTGCCGGGGGCCAGCACGATGTAGTCGTAGGGCTCGTCGACGGTCTCGCCGTTGATGGTGCGGATGACACAGACCTTGGCCCGCAGGTCCACGCCTATGGCCCCGCCCGGGATGATCCGCGTGCGGTACTTCTCGCTGCGGCGCAGGGACAGCGCCACCGACTGCGGAGTGAGCACCCCGGAGGCGACCTGGGGGAGAAGCGGCAGATACAGCTGGTAGGAGAACGGCGTCACCAACGTGAGTTCGGCCTCGTTCGGGGCGAGCCTGCGCTCCAGCCGGCGCACGCACTCCACACCGGCGAAACCTGCGCCCACCACCAGGATCCTGGGTCGTGTCACGGTGTCCATCCCTTCCTGCGGCTCCGGGCGTCTGCCCCGGGCATCACGTCTGACGCGTGCCCGTGTTCAGCACCACGATGCCCGTACCGCCGCCGGAACGCACCGGGAAGCGGTCACCGGCCGTGCACGTGGCACAGCAGCAGACAGACGTCGTCGTCGCGTTCGGAGTCGCTCAGCAGCGGACGGAGCATGCGGTCCGCGGTGTCCTCCAGATCCGTGTCCAGCTCCGCCGAGCCGAAGGAGCCCAGGGCCGACGCCAGCCGTTCGATGCCCGGGTCGATGCCCCGGGCGCGCCGCTCGACCAGCCCGTCCGTGTAGAGCGCGAGCGTCGAACCGGGCGTCAGCCGCTCGGTGTGGTCGGCGATCTCCTGCTTCATGGGGATGCCGAGCATGGCGCCCGGTTTGGCGTCCAGGGTGCGCACCCGCCCGTCCGGCAGCCGCAGCACCGGCGGCGGATGGCCCGCGGCGGCCCACGTCAGCGTGTGCTCGTCCGGCTGGAACCGCGCGATGACGGCGGTGGCGAACAGATCGGGCTGGAGGTGGTGCAGGAAGTCGTGCAGCCGGGTCAGCAGCCGGCCGGGGCTGCCGCCGTCCACGGCGTAGGCGCGCAGCGCGGTGCGCAGCTGGCTCATCATCACCGCCGCGTGCAGCCCGTGCCCGGTCACGTCGCCGATGACGGTGATCAGACTGCCGTCCGGCTGCCGGAAGGCGTCGTACCAGTCGCCGCCGATGTTCAGCCCGTGCGTGGCCGGCAGATAGCGGGCGGCCAGGCTCAGGCCCGGGGTGGCCGGCAGGTCGGTGAGCAGGGCGCGTTGCAGTGTCTCGGCGATGTCCCGGTTGTGCTCGAACCGGCGGGCGTTGTCCATCGCGATCCCGGCCCGCCGGGCCAGCTCGATCAGCATCACGGCGTCGTCCGGGTCCCAGCGCCCACCGGGCGGTGCCAGGGTCAGCACACCCAGCGACGACCGGCGGGTCAGCAGCGGGATGCAGAGCAGCGGCACGGTGGGGTCCAGGGCCGACGGCGGCTGGTCGTCCACGCCGGGCAGTCCGCCGGGGTGGTCGGCGGCGTACTGCGGCCGCCCGGTGCGGGCCGCGCGGACGGCCGCGCGCGGGTGCGACGTGGGCGGGTACCGGTCGTCCTCGTGGTCGAACAGCCAGATGTCGACATGGTGCGCGTACCGGGGCATCAGCAGTTCGGGCAGCCGGCGCACGATCTCGTCGTGGTTCAGCGAGGCGTTGAGCACGGCGCTCGCGTCCGCCAGGAACGTCAGTCTGCGGCGCGCGTGCTCCGCCTCGTTGCGCGCCCGGCGCTCGGCGGCGAACGCCTCCCGCTGAGCGCGGCCCGCCGCGTCCAGCTCGGCGTGCAGGGCCAGGACGCCCTGGTTGGTCCGGTGCAGCTCCTCCCGGTGGAAGGCGACCAGTTCCTCCTGCTCGACGAGCTTGTCCAGCACCGCGGCCGTGTCCTCGTCGGCGCCCAGCAGCGCCTCGGACAGATCGTCCGGTTCCCCGGCCGGCGGGCCCGCGTCGGTCACCCGGGCGGTTTCGGCACAGGGGACGGTCACCGTCCACGGGGTGCGGCCGGCGGCGCCCGTGCCGGGCGCGGGCGTCACGGAGGCGTGCAGCGTTCCCGTCTCCGTGGGCGGGCCGGGCACGTCCAGGGTGAGCACCCAGGTGCCGCCCTTGGTGAGGCACTGCCGCAGCTGGCCGCTGAGCGCCGCGGCCAGCCGGGCGCGTTCGACGGCGGGCACCCCGTGCGCCGCGGCCAGCCGGGTCACGGCGATACGGGCGCGTGCCGCGTCCGTGACGGTGTGGATCTGCCAGGTGTGCGTCATGGGCGGTCCGGCGGGGCGGGGGCCAGCACGGCCACGGCGGTGTCGTCCCGCACCGGTCGGGCGGAGCTGCCGGCGTCCCGGACGGCCACGGCGGCCGTCACGGCCGGGTCGGCCGGGGGCACTCCGGTGTCCGGGGACGGCGTCCACCGGCCGGGCAGTCCGTCGGTGTGCAGGATCAGCAGGCTCTCCTCGTTCCAGGGGACGTCCTCCTCGCGCACGGTGAGCGGCCGGTGCACACCGACGATGCCGGGCCGGGACAGCAGGGACCGCCAGCGGCCGCCCTCCCGCAGCCGGGCCGTCACATTGCCGATGCCCGCGAAGCGCAGCCGGCCCGCCCAGGTGTCGAGCTGGGCCACCGCGACGGCCGCGCCCCGGGTGCCGGCCAGCGCCGTGTGCAGCTTCGGCAGGCACTCGGCGGGCGGCAGCCGGGCCCAGTGGCGCAGCTCCTCGGCTGCCGCGGACGAGGCCCGTGCCGCCTCGATCCCGTGGCCCAAGCCGTCGGCCAGCATCAGGGTCAGCCGGTCACCGCACCTCACCCAGGTCCAGGCGTCCCCCGAGAAGTCCGCGCGGGCGAACGGGACGTTGACCCCGCCGGCCCGCACACCGGGCACCCCGAGGGGACCGTCCTCGGGGACGGCGGCGGTGGCGGGACCGACCCGGGCCACCGCCACGGTGCCCCGGCCGGGCACGCTGTGCAGGCCGAAGTCGTCGGCGAGACGCCGGCAGGTGCCGAGGCCCGCACCCAGCGAGCGGGTCGTGGTGAACCCGTCCCGCAGCGCACCGGCCACATCGGCGATGCCCGGCCCGTGGTCGAGCGCGGTGATCTGCACGGTCCGTCCCGGCCGGCCCTCGCGCAGCACGGGCGGGTCCACCACGTCGACGATCACCTCACCCGCCCGCGCGTGCTTGAGGAGGTTGGTGGCGAGCTCGGTCGCCACCAGCGCCGCGGTGGCGGCGCGCTGCTCGTCCAGCCCGGCCGCCGCGGCGGCCTCCTCCGCCGCGACCCGGACGTCACGCACCCGGGTCGAGTCCTGCACCGGCACGTTCCACACGCGGGGCATCAGACGTCCTCACGCGGACGCGGCGGCCGGCTCACCCAGGAGGTCACCCGGACCGTGGTCCCCGATTCCGGGGTGCTCTCGACGGAGAAGTCGTGCACCAGACGCCGGGCACCGCCCAGCCCCATCCCCAGGCCGTCGCCCGAGGTGTAGCCGTCGCTGAGCGCGCGGTCCAGGTCGGGGATGCCCGGACCCGAGTCGCTGAACGTCAGCCGCAGTCCGGCTGCCCCGCCCGCGGTGACGTGCGACGCCTCCATCAGGCCGCCCCCGCCGTGCACCAGGGTGTTGCGCGCCAGCTCACTGGCGGCGGTCACCAGTTTCGTCTGGTCCACCAGACCGAAGCCGAGCCGCTCGGCGGCCTGCCGCACATGCTGGCGCACCCACACCAGGTCCATGTCCGACCGGATGGGCAGGCGGGCCTCCACGCCCGCGGCGGTGTCCATCACGGACTCTCCTCGGGCCTGCCGCCGGAACGCCGCGACACGACGGGCTGCGCGAGCAGTTCCATCGCCGCCTCGGTGGTGAGCGCGGTCCGCATCCCGGGCAGCGTCAGCCCCAGCTCCACCAGGGTGATGGCCACCGCGGGGCGCATGCCGGCCACCACGGTGCGCGCGGCCAGCAACTCGGTCTGCGCCGCGATCTCGGCCAGCACACGCCCGAGGAAGGAGTCGACGATCTCCACTCCGGAGATGTCGATGACCACCCCCGTGACCCGGCTGCGCGCGATCGTCTCGGACAGGTCCTGCTGCAACTGGTGCGCCGTGCTGTCGTACAGGTCTCCCTGAAGGGTGACCAGCAGCAGGTCACCGAGCCTGAGGACCGGCACATGTCCCGCGACCGGGCGGGAGTACCCCTCGCTCACCGCCGGACCGCACTGTCGGGCGTCGCGTTCACGATGTTCGCCCCCAGCTCGTGCAGGCAGTATCCCAGGGCGTCGGCGAGGGTCGCCCGGGTCTTCACCGTGCCGAGGTCCAGACCCAGGTGCACGATGGTCTGCGCGATCGCCGGACGGATACCGGACACCACGCACTCCGCGCCCATCAGCCGGGCCGCGGCGACCGTCTTCATCAGGTGCTGCGCCACCAGCGAGTCGACCGTCGGCACACCGGTGATGTCGAGGATCGCGAACCGGGCCTGCTGGTCCACGACCGCGTTCAGCAGGGTCTCCATCACCACCTGGCTGCGGGCGCTGTCCAGCGTCCCGATCAGGGGGACCGCCACGATGCCGTCCCACAGCTTGATCACGGGCGTCGCCACCTCCAGCAGCTGGAGCCGCTGCCGGTCGATGAGGGCCTGCCCCTCGCTCAGCGCCGTCTGCATGGCCACCAGACGCAGCGTCCCCATGAGCACGTTCAGCGTGGTCGAGCACTCACGCAGTTCCGCCGGGGAGGCCTGCTCCAGATCGGCGACCAGGAGGTTCTCCACCGGGGGCCGCAGCGCCGCCAGTTCGCTCGCCACCTGGGTGGCCGACAGCCCGGCGCGGGAGCGGGCCGCCCCCATCCGCGCCAGCTGCTCACGCACCGCCGTGAAGCCCGCGGCGTCCGGGTCCTCGACCCGCTGCGAGTCGGCGACCAGGGCCAGCGCGTCGACGACCGCCTTCCCCGCCTCCACCGCCTCGTCCCGCGAGACCGTGAACACCGTACGGAACAGGGGCTCGTCCGCCCACCGCTGGGCGATCTGCTCGCGCCGCCGCCGCAGGAAGGTACTGATCTCGTGCGTCGGTGTTCCGAGTGTCCGGTCCGCCTCGTGCTCCGGCACCTGTTCTTCTCCTTGTGTTCGTCGCGCCGACAGTACTCAGGACTGCGGTTCGTCCGGGTTCTCGGGCGTCCGGTCCACGCGTTCCAGCGCCTCGTCCACGCTCTCCGAGACCGGGACGGTGATGCTCACGCCGGTCAGGTCGAGGATGCGGCGCACCGCGGGGGCGGGGGAGATGATGTGCACGCTCCCCGGCAGCTCACGGGCCTCCTGATAGACCCGGAGGATGATGTTCATGCCGGACGAGTCCATGAAGGGGACCGCCGACAGGTCGAGCAGGAAGTGCCGGCGGCCGTGATGGAGCTGGTTGGCCAGGTGGTGCTGGAACTCGGTCGCCGTGTCGACGTCCAAGTATCCCTCCACCGTGAGCAGCGCCACGTCCTCACGCGGCAGGGTCACCTCGACGGACAACGGGTCCTGGGCTATGGGCACGAGTACCTCCAACAAGGTGATCAAGCTCTTCGTCGCGCAGCCGCACGTACCCCCGAATCGCCCCGTCATGCCTGGGCCCGCCCACCCGGACCGGTCCGGGTCTCATCCGACCCTGATGCCCACGATGCACGTGTCGTCGTCCGTGTCCGACCTGCTGTACGTGAGCAGCCGGTCCAGACGCTGGTCGAGCGTGCCCGGGACGCCGGCCGCGGTGCTGAGCAGTCCGGCCAGGGACTCCTCCACCGTGCGGTCCCGGCGCTCGATCAGACCGTCCGTGTACATCAGCAGATTGTCCTCGGCGGCCAGCCGCACCTCCGACTCCTCGTACTCCGCCTCGGGAACGGCGCCGAGCAGCATTCCGCGGAGCCGCGGCAGCGGCGCGGCGTCGGTGCCCCGCACCAGCACCGGCGGGAGATGGCCCGCCCGCGCCCAGCGCAGCGTGCGCGAGGCGGGGTCGTACAGGCCGCAGACCGCGGTGGCGGTGACACCGCCCGTCAGATGGTGGGCCACGATGTTCAGCCACGACAGCAGCTGCCCGGGGCCGGCTCCGGTGACGGCGAGCCCGCGCAGGGCGTTGCGCAGGACGACCATGCTGGTCGCCGCCTCGATGCCGTGTCCGGCGACGTCGCCCACGCACAGCAGCACCAGCCGGGACGGCAGCACCACGGCGTCGTACCAGTCGCCGCCCACCAGCTGCTCGGCCTCGGCGGGCCGGTAGCGGACGGCGACGTCGAGGCCCGGCACCTGGAGCGGCGCCTGGGTGGGCGGCATGATGGCGCGCTGGAGTTGCAGCGCGAGCCGGTCGCGTTCGCTGGCGTGCTGCTCGGTGTGCGCCAGCTGGTCGCGGGTGGCCGCCAGCGCCACCTCGGTCCAGTGCTGGGCCGAGATGTCCTGGTAGGCGCCGCGGGTGGTGAGCAGCCGGCCGTCGGTGTCGAGCACCGGCTCGGCGACGACCCGGATGTGCCGGGTCACCCCGTCGGGCCGCTGGAGCCGGAAGGCCGCAGAGGCGGGCCGGCGGTGGTGCAGCAGCGTGCGCAGGAAACGGCCGATGGTGACCGCGTCGTCCGGGTGGGCGTGCGCGGGCAGCTCCTCCAGCGGGATCGGAGGACTGGACCGCGGGCGGCCGTACAGATCGAACAACTGTCCGTTCCAGGTGATCTCGCCGGTCAGCAGGTTCTCCTCGAAACCGCCGATCCGGCCGAGCCGCTGGGCGTGCTGGAGCAGGCTCGCCAGACGGGCCGTCTCGTCCTCGATGCGCCAGATGAACAGGATTCCCGAGCCGTGCCTGCTGACGCTGATGTCCGCGACCGCCGCCAGCGGCACCTGGTCGACGAGCGCGGTCAGGTTCATGCGCCGGGCCCGGAACGGCTCACCCGTGGCGTACACCCGCTCGATCCGCTGGAACAGGTCGCTGTCCCCCGCGGCCATCGGATACGCCTCCAGCAGCAGCGCGCCGCTGACCACGGCACGCGGCCGGCCCGCCGGGTCCAGGAAGCGGCCGTTGACGTGCTGGATGCGGAAGTCCAGCAGGTTCCCGTGCGGGTCCAGGTACGGCACCAGGACGAGGGCAGGGTCGTACAGCCCGTCGGCCAGGTCCATCAGCTCCGCGGCGTCCGCGGCCACCTGCCGCGGCCGGGCCGGGCCGCCCCGCGCCGTACAGGTCTCCAGCGTGTGGGCGCACAGCTCGGCGAGGGCCTCCACCTGGCGGACTATCTGCGGCGGCTGCGCGGGCAGCGGCGTCGGCCAGACGATCTCCAGCACGCCGTACACGCGTCCCCCGGTACCGGCGGGCAGGGCCGCCCGGCCGCCGTCCGGGTGATGGTGCCGGCCGATGCTGGGCAGGCCGCGCTCGGCCGACGACCCGATCCACAGGCCGTCGCGCTCCGCGAGGGCGCACCGGGCGACCGTCGCCACGTCCGGCGGTACGTAGTGCCAGCGCGCCGCCTCGGCCGGGGAGAACCCGGCGCTGCCCGCCAGGGTGAGCGACCCGTCCGCGCCGGCCGCCCAGATCGCCACGGCCACCGCGCCCAGCGGACGCAGCGCCTGCTCGAGGAGGGACTCGGCCACGGCCTGGGTGTCGTCCGCCGCCAGCGCCCCGCTCTCGGCCGCGCGCAGCCGTACGGCGGCGGGCTCCGGCCGCGCCTTCTCGGCGGCCCGGGTGGCGGCCAGGAAGGCGTCCGTCACCTCGGAGACCCGGTCCCGGGCGGCCTGGTTGATGACCTCGACGGCGAACTCCAGCGGGGTCGTCCCCGCCTGCTCGGTGAGCTCGGTGAGCTGGCGTGCGGCCTGCGAGGGACCGCACCCCAGGCGTTCGACCAGGATGCCCTTGGCCAGTTCGATCAGGGCGCGTCCCTCGGCCTCGGCCTGTGCCGCGCGTACCTCCCGGCTGAGCCGCTCCACGGTGGCCGCGAGCCTGCCCACGGGCGAGTCGGCGGACACCCCGCCGGGACCGGCCGCGTGCTCGGGCCGGGACCCGCCCGGCCGCTCGTCCGCGCTCATGCCGGCAGCCAGCGGCGGACACAGGCGATCAGGTCCTGAGTGTCGACCGGCTTGGTGACGTAGTCGCTGGCCCCCGAGGCGAGGCTCTTCTCCCGGTCCCCGGGCATCGCCTTCGCGGTGACGGCGATGATCGGCAGCTCGGCGTACCGCGGCATCGCGCGGATCTCGGCCGTGGCGGCGTAGCCGTCGAGCTCGGGCATCATCACGTCCATCAGGACGAGCGCCACGTCCGGGTTGTTCACCAGTCTCTCGATGCCCTTGCGGCCGTTCTCCGCGTGCAGCACCCGGAAGCCGTGCAGCTCCAGGATCCCGCTGAGCGCGAAGAGGTTGCGGGCGTCGTCGTCCACCACGAGGACGGTGCGGCCCGAGAACGAGCCGTCCACGACGGTCTGCGGCGCCGGCCGCTGCACCTCGTCCGGCCGCACCAGCGACAGCACGTCGCCGGGCTCCTCCGCGGACAGGTGCAGGGCGATGCGCTCGCGCAGCTCGTCGAGGCTGGACAGGAACTCCAGCGCCGTGCCCTCGGCACGGGACCGCAGGTCCTCCTCGACCGCGGCCCCGGCCCGGTGGCCGCTGTGCACCAGCACCGGCACGCTCGCCAGGGCGGAGTCGCCCCGCAGCGCCTCCAGGAACCGGGTGACCTCCTCCTCGGCCATGCCGAGCTCCAGCACCACGCAGTGGCAGGGGTCGGCGGCCAGCGCGCCGGCCGCCTCCTGGGCACCGACGGCGGTGATGATGTCGACCGACGGCCGGGAGGTGCCGTCGCCGTGTGTGACGTCCTGGACCACGCTCTCCGCGACCAGGGTCAGCAGCCCCCGGGGCCGCTCCTCCACGACGAGCAGCCGCCGCGGACGCCGGCCGGACGACGGCCCCGGCTCGATCGCCGCCGGCTGCCGGGCCGGCGCCTCCGGCAGGGCCTCGCCCCGCTCCCCGTCGGGAACCGCGAGCGGGCGCAGCAGCTCCTCGAAGTCCGGCCGGGCAACCGGCAGGAACAGGGTGAACGTGCTGCCCTGGCCCGCGACGCTGTCCACCGTCACCGCGCCGCCCAGCAGGTGGGCGATCTCCCGGGTGATGGACAGGCCCAGCCCCGTGCCCCCGTACTTGCGGCTCGTGGTGCCGTCCGCCTGCTGGAAGGCGCCGAAGATCGCCTCCAGGTGCTGCTCCGGAATGCCCACACCGGTGTCCCGCACCCGGAAGGCCACCACGGGCCCGCCGCGCAGCACACCGCTGGGCACCTCCTCGTCCGGCGCGGGTTCGATCCGGAGCTCCACGCCGCCCCGCTCGGTGAACTTGACCGCGTTGGAGAGCAGGTTGCGCAGGACCTGCCGCAGCCGGGAGTCGTCGGTGAGCAGGTCGGCCGGCGCGCCCGGCGCCGTGGTCACGGTGAAGTCCAGGCTCTTCTGCATCGTCATGGGCCGGAACGTGGCCTCGACGTACTCGATGAGCCGGCGCAGCTCCACCCGCTCGGGGCTGACGTCCATCTTCCCCGCCTCGACCTTCGACAGATCGAGGATGTCGTTGATCAGCTGGAGCAGGTCCGAGCCGGCCGAGTGGATGATCTGCGCGTACTCGACCTGCTTCGGGCTGAGGTTCCGTGAGGGGTTCTGGGCCAGCAACTGGGCCAGGATCAGCAGGCTGTTCAGCGGCGTACGCAGTTCGTGGCTCATGTTCGCCAGGAACTCGGACTTGTACTTCGAGGCCAGCGACAGCTGCTGGGCCCGTGCCTCCAGCTCCTGCCGGGCCTGCTCGATCTGGAGGTTCTTCGCCTCGATGTCCCGGTTCTGCGCCGCCAGCAGCGCGGCCTTGTCCTCCAGTTCGGCGTTGGAGTGCTGGAGTTCCTCCTGCTGGGTCTGCAACTCCGCCGACCGTTCCTGGAGTTCGGCGGTGAGCCGCTGCGACTCCACCAGCAGCTCGTCGGTACGGGCGTTGGCCACGATGGTGTTGACGTTGACGCCGATGGTCTCCATCAGCTGGGCCAGGAAGTCCCGGTGGATCTGGGTGAACGGGGTCACCGACGCGAGCTCGATGACGCCGAGCACCTGTCCCTCGACCACGATGGGCAGCAGCACCAGCGCGGTCGGCACCACCCGGCCGAGCCCGGAGGAGATGGTCACGTAGTCCGGCGGCAGCTCGTCCACCGTGATGGTGCGGCGGCTGCGGGCGGCCTGGCCGACCAGGGTGCGGCCGAACGGGATCCGGGTGAGCCGGTCCTCGTCGTCGGGGTAGCCGTAGGAGCCGACGAGCCGCAGCTCGGGGCCGCGGTCGCCGTCCTCCGCGAGATAGAAGGCGCCGTACTGGGCCGACACCAGCGGCACCAGCTCGTCCATGATCAGCTCGGCGACCACCGGCAGGTCGCGGTGGCCCTGCATCAGGCCGGAGACCCGGGCGAGGTTGGTCTTGAGCCAGTCCTGTTCCTGGTTGGCCCGGGTGGTCTCGCGCAGGGACTCCACCATCGAGTTGATGTTGTCCTTGAGCTCGGCGACCTCACCGGAGGCCTCCACGTTCACGGAGCGGGTCAGGTCGCCCTCGGCGACCGCGCTGGTGACCTCGGCGATCGCGCGGACCTGCCGGGTGAGGTTGCCGGCCAGCTCGTTGACGTTCTCCGTCAGCCGCTTCCACGTGCCGGAGACGCCCTCGACCTCCGCCTGTCCGCCGAGGCGGCCCTCGGTGCCGACCTCGCGGGCGACGCGGGTGACCTCGTCGGCGAAGGCGGAGAGCTGGTCGACCATCGTGTTGATCGTCGTCTTCAGCTCCAGGATCTCGCCGCGCGCGTCGACGTCGATCTTCTTGGACAGGTCGCCCCGGGCCACGGCGGTCGTCACCAGCGCGATGTTGCGCACCTGGCCGGTGAGGTTGTTGGCCATGGAGTTGACGTTGTCGGTGAGGTCCTTCCAGGTGCCCGCGACATGCGGCACGTGCGCCTGTCCGCCGAGGCGGCCCTCGGTGCCGACCTCGCGGGCGACACGGGTCACCTCGTCGGCGAAGGCCGACAGCGTGTCGACCATGGTGTTGATCACCTCGGCCAGTGCGGCGACCTCCCCGGCCGCCTCCACCCTGATCCGCTGCGACAGATCGCCCCGGCCCACCGCGGAGGCGACCTGGGCGATGGAGCGGACCTGGCCGGTCAGGTTGGACGCCATCACGTTGACGTTGTCGGTGAGGTCCTTCCAGGTGCCGGAAACCCCTTGGACCTGCGCCTGTCCGCCGAGGCGGCCCTCGGTGCCGACCTCGCGGGCGACGCGGGTGACCTCGTCGGCGAAGGCGGAGAGCTGGTCGACCATCGTGTTGATGGTGTTCTTCAGCTCCAGGATCTCGCCGCGGGCGTCCACGGTGATCTTCTGTGAGAGGTCGCCCTTGGCGACCGCCGTCGCCACCAGCGCGATGTTGCGCACCTGGCCGGTGAGATTGCCCGCCATGAAGTTCACCGAGTGGGTGAGGTCGCGCCAGGTGCCCTTGACACCCTGCACATCGGCCTGTCCGCCGAGGCGGCCCTCGGTGCCGACCTCGCGGGCGACGCGGGTGACCTCGTCGGCGAAGGCGGAGAGCTGGTCGACCATCGTGTTGATGGTGTTCTTCAGCTCCAGGATCTCGCCGCGGGCGTCCACGGTGATCTTCTGTGACAGATCGCCCTTGGCCACCGCCGTCGTCACCTGGGCGACATTGCGCACCTGCGCGGTGAGGTTGCCCGCCATGGCGTTCACCGAGTCCGTCAGGTCCGCCCAGGTCCCCGAGACCCCCGGCACCTGCGCCTGGCCGCCCAGCGCCCCCTCGGTGCCGACCTCCCGGGCCACGCGCGTCACCTCGGAGGTGAACACCGACAGCTGGTCCACCATCCCGTTGAAGACCTTGGCGATGTCCCCCATGAGGCCGTCCGCGTCGTCCGGCAGCCGGGTGCCGAAGTCCCCGTCCCGTACGGCCGTCAGCCCCGCGAGCAGCCGCCTCAGCTCCTGGTCCCCCGGCGCCGCGTCGGTCCCCTCGGTGCTCTTGCTGGTCATGCGCACCCTCGTTCCGGCAGAGTCAGTGTGCGTTTCCGCAGTTCACGGATTTGCGCGATGAGAAAATACGCCGAAGGCTAACCCAGGTCGCGGGCGCGGAACAAAGCGCTGATCCACCCGGGGAACCGGACCGGAAAAGTGGCACCGAACGGCGCATGGCCTGGTTGTCGAAGGGTACTCGGCAGAATTTTCCCGGGGCGCGCGAGCGATGGAGCGCCAGCGCGCGGTTTCGGTCCCGCGCCGCCGAATGCACCCGCGTCCGCCGGGTATTTGCTGCTGTGGAGCCGGGCGGACCAGGACGCGACCGTGCCCGCTCCGGGGAACCGTCGTCACCGGGGAGGCAACGAGCAGTGCCCATCGACAGCATCTGGTCATACGCGCCGGACCTGGGCCACATCCAGGGGGAGGACCTCACGGGCTACACCGTCGCCGCGAGCGACGGCACCATCGGCCACGTGGACCGGCAGGCCGACCACCACGGCATGCGGCACCTCGTCGTCGACACCGGGGTGTGGGTGTTCGGCCGCAGCCTCCTGGTCCCGGTCGGCGTCGTCGCGGCGGTCGACGCCGGGGAGCGCAGACTCACGGTGTCCTGCACCAGGGCCGAGGTGAAGGCGGCGCCCCGGTTCCGGACCGACAGCGAGACCATGGACCCCGGCTATCTCACCGCGGTCGGTGACTACTACCACCGGCTGCCGCCGCGCGAGAGCCCCACGGGGTGAGCACCGTACCGCGGACGCGTCCGGCCGGCGGCGGCGAGGTGGACAGTGCCGCCGGGGCACGGGCGCACGCCGAGGCCACGGTGCGCGGGCCAACGCCATCCGGCACGGCGCCGGACTGGCCGGCGTTCAGGCCCGGACGACGCGGGAGGGCGTGCGCATCGCCGTCCACGACCACAGCGACGTCGTGCCCGAGGCCGCGGGCGGGACCGGGGCGCCGCCCGCCGCGCACCTCGGCAGCGGCTACGGCCGGCCCCTGGTGGTCAGGCCGGCGCGGGACATCGAAATCCGCCGGCGCCCCGGAGGCGGCAGGACGGTCGGCGTACTGGTCCCGCTGCGGGACGCGTCGTCCCAGGTCTCACCAGGGAAGGAAGACATGGATGTCCTTGCCGTGGTCGTCGCCGACGACGCTGACCTGATCGCACAGCGTGTGGATCAGATGCCAGCCGATCCCGCCGGCGCCGCGATTCGGATGGAAGGGGCGCGGGGCCGGCTCGGTGGGGCTGGTGTCGTGCATCACCACATGCACTCCGTCGAACGTCCTGCGCAGCCGCAGCTGGAACGGCCCCGGCGCGTACTGCACCGCGTTGGCGGCCAGTTCCGTGACCACGAGGAGTATGTCGTCCCAGTGCTCGGGAGCCGACGGCGCCGACACACGGGCCAGGTCGAAGAGGAACTCCTCCGCGACCAGACGTGCGTCGGTCACATCGTGCAGCTCCCCCGGGAAGCTGGCGATGCGGCTCGTGATGTCCTCGGCAGCCAGTGTCCTGTCCCTACGCGGCTCGCGTGCCATCTCGCCTTCCAGGCCCCGTCGTCGCGGGGCAGTAGATCGTTTCTCTGCATCCCCTCGAACTGTGGGTTCCCGTGCGGGCGGAGCCTACGCGCCCGCATGCCCGTGCCCGGTCGGTGACAAACACGTCACCCACCGGGCACGGGCATGCCCGCGCCTACGGCCTGCCGCGGAAGACGTTGTCCGCGTCGTCCCAGACGGACGACTCCTGCGCGGCCGACGTCCGGCCCGGACGGGTGCGCGACTGGTACATCGCGTCGATCTCCAGGGCGTGGCGCCGCACGATCTCGTCACGGCGCAGCTTCATCGACGGTGTCAGCAGCCCGTTGGCCACGTCGAACGGCTCGGGCAGCACCCGGAACACCCGGATCGACTCCGACCGCGACACACTGCTGTTGGCCGCCGCGACCGCCCGCGCGATCTCCTCCCGCAGCGCGTTCTCCTCCCGCGCCTCCCGGGCCGGCGCGTCGCCCGGCAGCGACAGCGCGGCCCGCCAGTCGCTCAGGAACTCCGGGTCCAGCGTGATCAGGGCGCCCACGCACGGCCGGTTGTCGCCCACGACGACGGCCTGGTGGACGAGCGGGTGCATGCGCAGCCGCTGCTCCAGGGCGGCCGGCGCGACGCTCTTGCCGCTGCTGGTGATGATGATGTCCTTCTTGCGGCCGGTGATCGTGAGGTAGCCCTCGGAGTCCAGCCGCCCGAGATCCCCCGTGGCCAGCCAGCCGCCGCGCAGCGCGGCCCGGGTGGCGTCCTCGTCGCCCACGTACCCCTGGAACACCGCCGGCCCGCGCACCAGGATCTCCCCGTCGTCGGCCAGCCGGATCTCGGTGCCCGGCAGCGCCTGCCCCACCGTGCCGGACTTCTCCCGGCCGAACGGCTGCATCGTCGCCGCGCCGCTGGTCTCGGTGAGTCCGTAGCCGTCGTGGACGTAGATGCCGATGCCCTCGTAGAACAGGCTGAGCTCGCGGTTGAGCGTCGAGCCCCCGGAGGTGGCCCGCAGCACCCGGCCGCCCAGCACGCCCCGCAGCCTGCGGTAGACCGTGCGCTCGTACAGGGCGTGCTGCAACCGCAGATCGAAGCCCGGCCCCGGGCCGCGGCCCAGCCGCTGGCGTTCCACCGCGGCGGCGAAGTCCCGTGCCGTGCCCGCGGCCCGCTCGAACAGGGCACCGCGCCCCGACTGCTGTGCCGCGTGCAGGAAGTTCTTGTAGATCTTCTCCAGCAGCGACGGCACGGCGTACAGATAGGTGGGCCGGAAGGTGCGCAGGGCCGACGACAGGGCCTCCCCGCCTATGTCGGGCTCGTGGCCCATCAGCAGGCCCCCGCGGACACAGAGAATCTGGATCATCAGGCCGTAGACGTGCGAGAACGGCAGGAACGCGAGGACGGCGGCCTGCTCACCGGCCGGCGCCGCGATATGGCCCCAGCCCTCCAGCAGGGTGTCGCACATGAAGGCCAGGCCGCGATGGCTCAGCGCACAGCCCATGGCGTGACCGGACGTGCCGGAGGTGTAGGCCACGACGGCCGTGGAGTCCGGCAGGACGATGCGGCGCATCGAGTCGACCGTGGCCAGCGGGAGGAACTCGCCGCGCGCCACCAGCTGGTCCAGCGCCCCCGCGTCCAGCTGCCACACGTGCCGCAGCCGCGGCAGCGCCGCGCACACCGACCCGACGGTCATCACGCCCTGCTCGTCCTCCACCAGCACGGCCACACAGCCGGCGTCCCGGAGGATCCACTCCACCTGCTCGCGCGAGGAGGTCGGGTAGATGGGCACGATCTCGGCGCCGACCGTCCACAGGGCGTGGCCCAGCAGGGTCCACTCGTAGCGGGTGCGCGCCATCACGGCCACCCGGTGGCCCGGCGCGATGCCGGAGGCGACCAGGCCCTTGGCCAGGGCGACCACCTCGTCACGGAACTCGACGGCGGTGATCTCCTCCCAGGTCGCCGAGCCCGGCCCGGTACGGTGGGCGAGCATCGGCAGGGTGGGGCTCTCGGCCGCCCTCTCGAAGAGGCTGTCCGCGAGGCCGCCGGTCAGGGGCGAGGCGGGCGAGGGAGCGGGAGCGAGGTCGCGCATGCAACTGCTCCTGACGTGTACGGGGTGTGACTCGGCCGATGAGTACCGTCACCGGCGGTGCCTGAATGTAGCCGAGCCGGAGCGCCCCCGCGCCGGGATCGCGACAAGTGTGTCCACACTGATGATCTCGCCGCTTCGGGGGACCCGGACGGCATGACATACGTCAATCCAGATCCCGATCCGGAACGCAGCACCGGCCTCGAACCGGGCGGCGGCGTACCCCCCGGCGAGACCCCGCCCGCGGAGAGCAGCATGCCCGAGGCGGGCCCCCGGGAGACGCACAACCCGACCAAGGGCTGGGCCAAGGGACCCCTGGCCGTGATCAGCGTCCTCGTGCTGCTGATCGCGGCGTTCTTCCTGGTCTACGCCTTGATCCTCATCTTCTGACCCACGACCCCGAGGAGCGGCTCCGTACGCCCTACGCCTGGGTGTGCCGCACGCACTCCGTGACGACGTCCCGCAGACTCCCCGTCCGTTCCAGCAGGGCGCGCTGCACCTGTGCACCGTTGCCGTCCCGCAGCAGCCGTGCGCAGCCCTCGCGGGCGCGCTCGAGATCCCCGTTGGCCTCCAGGGCCTCGGCCGCATGGTCGAGGAGGGCCCGTACGACCGTCTCGGCCGGCATGCGGCGCATCGTCTCCGGATGGAGCAGCTCGCCCGTCAGCCCGGACCGGGCCGCCTGCCAGGCGGCCAGCCGGAGCAGGCTGACCCCGGGGTCCAGCGGCTCCCGGCCGTCCCGCCACTCGCGTGCCGCGGTCTCCACCAGCCCCCGCGCGAGGGTGGCGATCAGCCCCGCCGTCCCCGCGTGCAGACAGACGTCGGAGACCCGGATCTCCACCGTCGGATACCGCTGGGACAGCCGCGCGTCGAAGTAGACCATCGCCTCGTCGAGGATGGCGCCGGTGGCCACCATGTCGGCGACCTGCCGGTGATAGCGCTCGGCCGAACCGAACATCTCGGTCGGACCGGCCGACGGCCAGCGCTGCCAGACCCGGCTGCGGTAGCTGCTGTACCCCGTCTCCTCGCCCTGCCAGAACGGCGAGTTCGCGCTCAGCGCCGCCAGCACCGACAGCCAGGGCCGCAGCCGGTCCACGACGCCGACGCCCTCCTCGTCGGAGTCGACGGACACATGGACGTGGCAGCCCATGACGAGCTGCTCCCGGGTGGCGATGCCGTACTGCTCCTCCATCCACTGGTACCGCCGGTTGATGCCGATGGACGGGCTGACCGGCAGCGGCGAGGTGGCCAGCGCGGCGACCGTGCAGCCGATCTCCTCGGCGTGTCCGGCGGCCTCCTTGCGGCAGCGGACGATCTCCGCGTGCAGGCTCTCCATCGAGGACTGCGGATGCGTGGCGAACTCCAGCATCTGCTCGTGCAGTTCCTTCTCGAAGACGTCCTGCTCCGCGCCGTCCCGGGCGGCCCGGGCGAGGACCGCCGCGGACATCGCCCGCGGTTCACCGGACTCCGGATCGACCAGGAGGAGCTCCTCCTCCACTCCGACGGTGCGCACCTGCTGCCGCCCTTCTGTGACCTGCCGCGACGCCGAGAAGCCCTCGGCCGTACGACCCCGAATGCCCCGGTGGGCGCACGGGACACCTGACGGCGTCGCGGGAACTCACAGATCGACCGGCGTCAGCCACACCGTCGCGAGCGGCGGCAGGGTGAGCCGGACGTGGCCGTCCTCCGGTTTGACCGGATCCGGGTGGGTGACGTCGCCGCCGCCGTAGTGCGCGGCGTCGGTGTTGAGGATCTCCTGCCAGGCGATCACGTCGTCGCCGACCGCGAGCGCGTAGTCGTGGCGGACCACGGGGGAGAAGTTCGACACCGCGAGCAGCGGGCGGCCCTCGGTGTCGTACCGCAGGAACGCGAAGACGTTGTCGTCGGCGGCGTCGACCGCCACCCACCGGAAGCCGGACGGGTCGGTGTCGCGCTGCCACAGCGCCGGGGTCGCCCGGTAGCGGGCGTTGAGGTCGCGCACCAGGTCCCGCACCCCGCGGTGGTCGCCCGCCGAGTGGTATCCGTCGTCGAGCAGCCACCACTCCGGACCGGCCGTCTCGGACCACTCGGCGCCCTGCGCGAACTCCTGCCCCATGAACAGCAGCTGCTTGCCGGGGTGGGCCCACATGAAGCCGAGGTACGCGCGGACGTTGGCGCGCCGCTGCCACCAGTCGCCGGGCATCTTCGACACCAGCGCCTGCTTGCCGTGCACCACCTCGTCGTGGGAGATCGGCAGCACGTAGTTCTCGCTGTAGGCGTACACCATCGCGAACGTCATCTCGTGGTGGTGGTACTTGCGGTGCACCGGCTCGTGGGAGACGTACTCCAGCGAGTCGTGCATCCAGCCCATGTTCCACTTGAAGCCGAACCCGAGGCCGCCGGCGTCGGTGGGCCGGGTCACCCCGCCCCACGCCGTGGACTCCTCCGCGATGGTCACGACCCCGGGGCAGCGCCGGTACACGGTCGCGTTCATCTCCTGGAGGAACGCCATGGCCGCCAGGTCCTCGCGTCCGCCGTACGCGTTCGGCTCCCACCCGCCGTCCTCGCGCGAGTAGTCCAGGTAGAGCATGGAGGCCACGGCGTCCACGCGCAGGCCGTCGATGTGGAACTCCTGGCACCAGTACACGGCGTTCGCGACCAGGAAGTTGCGCACCTCGGTGCGGGCGAAGTCGAAGGTGTACGTCCCCCAGTCGGGGTGCTCCGCGCGCCGGGAGTCCCCGGGCTCGTACAGCGGGTCCCCGTCGAACCGGGCCAGCGCCCAGTCGTCCTTCGGGAAGTGCGCCGGGACCCAGTCCATGATCACGCCGATGCCGGCCCGGTGCAGCGCGTCGATCAGGTACTTGAAGTCGTCCGGCGAGCCGAGCCGCGCGGTCGGCGCGTAGAACCCGGTGACCTGGTAGCCCCAGGACGGGCCGAAGGGATGTTCGGCGACCGGCATCAGCTCCACATGGGTGAAGCCGAGGTCCTGGACGTACGCGGGCAGCACCTCGGCGAGTTCGCGGTACGTCAGCCCCGGCCGCCACGACGGCAGATGCACCTCGTACACGGAGAACGGCGCCTCGTGCACGGGCGTGGCGGCCCGCCGCGCGAACCACTCGGCGTCGCCCCACTCGTAGTGCGAGGCCGTCACCACGGACGCCGTGTTCGGCGGCGCCTCCGTGCGGCGGGCCATCGGGTCGGCCTTCAGGAACCGGTGGCCGTAGCGGGAGTGGATCTCGAACTTGTAGCAGGTGCCCTCGCCGACGCCCGGCAGGAACAGCTCCCACACCCCGGACGAGCCGAGCGAGCGCATCGGGAACGCCGTGCCGTCCCAGTACGTGAAGTCCGCGGCGATCCGCACGCCCTGCGCGTTCGGCGCCCACACCGTGAAGCGGGTGCCGGTGACGCCCTGGTGGGTCATCGGGTGCGCGCCGAGCGCCGTCCACAGCTCCTCGTGCCGGCCCTCGCCGATCAGATGCAGGTCGAACTCGCCGAGCGCGGGCAGGAACCGGTACGGATCGTGCGTCTCGACGGGCTCGTCGTCGCCGTACGCCACCGCCAGCGTGTACGCCGGGATCGCGTCCAGCGGCAGCACGCCGGAGAAGAGGCCGTCGCCCTCCGAGACGAGCGGGGTGCGCTCGCCGTCGACGACGACGCTCACCTCGCGTGCGAAGGGGCGCAGCGCCCGGAAGGCGATACCGCCGGGCACCGGATGGGCGCCGAGCAGCGCGTGCGGATCGTGGTGGGCGCCCGCCAGCAGGCGCCCCCGGTCGGTCGGGTCGAGGGCGGGTGCCGTTCCGTGCGCCGCGGGGGCGGACGGAACGGGCCCGGCCGACTCGGGCAGCGCAGTGTCTCGCAAAGCCACGTTCAGTCTCCTCTCACGGCGAGGCGCTCGATCGCCGCCATGGGTACGGGCAGCCAGTCGGGTCGGTGCCGGGCCTCGTACAGCACCTCGTACACGGCACGGTCCGTCTCGTAGGCGCGGAGCAGTCCGTGCTTCTTGCGCGGGTCCCAGCCGGCGCGGGCGGCATAGCCCGCGCAGTAGGCCTCACGGCAGCGGCGCGCCCACTCCGGCCGCCAGGGGCGGCGCTGGCGGGCGGCGTAGTCGAAGGAGCGCAGCATCCCGGCGATGTCCCGCACGGGGGAGTGGGCGCTGCGCCGTTCGGAGAGGGGCCGGGACGGCTCGCCCTCGAAGTCGATGACGAACCACTCGCGCCCCGCCCGCAGCACCTGTCCCAGATGCAGGTCGCCGTGGATGCGCTGGGCGGGCGGCCCGGCGTCGCAGGTGGCCAGGGCGGCGAAGGCGGTCCGCAGCCCCGGCACGAACGGCTGGAGCGCGGGGACGGCGTGCGCGGCGGCGGTCAGCCGCTCGGTCATCGCCGCCGCCGTCCGCCCGTTCTCCCCGGGCGCGCCGATGGGGAACGCCGAGGACAGCGCCAGATGGACGTCCGCCGTGGCCCGGCCGAGGGCGTGCGACTGCGCGGTGAAGTCGTCACCGGCGGCGAGCGCGTCCAGGGCCAGGGTCCAGCCGTCGGAGGCGTTGCGCAGATACGGCTGGAGCACGCCCAGCGTCGCCTTGAACGGATGCGTGGTGCGGAACCAGGCCACCGGGGCGGGGACCCGGTGGCAGCCCTGCCGGGCCAGCGCCCCCGGCACCTCCAGATCCGGGTTGACACCGGGCTGGATGCGGCGGAACAGCTTCAGGATGTACTCGTCGCCGTACACCAGCGAGGAGTTGGACTGCTCGGCGGTCATCAGGCGCGGCACCAGCCGGGCGGGCACCTCCTGGGAGGCGTCGCACTCGAAGCGCAGCGGCCCCGCGGTGCCGGGGCGGCGCAGCCGCTCCAGGAGCAGCTGGGCGGCGCGCGGGTCGTGCAGGGCGTCGTAGACCGTCAGCCCGGCCAGCCGCCCGTCCAGCACCCTGCCGATGAGCGCCTTGCCGAGTCGCGGCGAGGGGTGCTCCCGCACACCGAGCAGGAGCTGGTAGCAGTCACCGGCCGGGAGGGTGCCCCCGGGAGCGGGCACGCCTCCGTGCGCGGCGTGCACCAGCACATGCAGACAGCCCGGGAACAGCTCGGTCATCGACAGCACACCGAGGTCGGTGACGGGCCGGTCCTTGCCGGCGAACCAGCGTTGCAGCGGCAGCCACTCGCGGAGCAGCCCGGCGAGCGACTCCATGGGCTCGGCGGGCGCGCTTCGCGGCCGCAGGAATGCGGTCTTCGTCATGGTGACGCCTCCTCTCGCCGGCACACGCTCACAGTCGTCGGCCGATGCGGGATGCGGCTCGGGTGAGCCGGAACCAGTAGAAGCCGTGGCCCCCGAGGGTCAGCAGATACGGCAGCTCACCGATGGCCGGGAAGCGCACTCCGCCGAACAGCTCCACCGGGTGGCGTCCGTCGAACTCGCGCAGGTCCAGCTCGGTGGGCTGGGCGAAGCGGGAGAAGTTGTTCACACAGAGCACCAGGTCGTCGTCGTATTCGCGCAGGAAGGCGAGGACGGCGGGGTTGGAGGAGGGCAGTTCGGTGTAGGAGCCGAGGCCGAAGGCGGGGTTCTGCTTGCGGATCTCGATCATCCGGCGGGTCCAGTGCAGCAGCGAGGACGGGGACGCCATCGATGCCTCGACGTTGGTGACCTGGTAGCCGTAGACCGGGTCCATGATCGTCGGCAGGAAGAGCCGGCCGGGGTCGGAGGAGGAGAAGCCGGCGTTGCGGTCCGGGGTCCACTGCATGGGGGTGCGGACGGCGTCGCGGTCGCCGAGCCAGATGTTGTCGCCCATGCCGATCTCGTCGCCGTAGTAGAGGATCGGCGAGCCGGGGAGGGCGAGGAGGAGGGCGGTGAAGAGCTCGATCTGGTTGCGGTCGTTGTCCAGCAGCGGGGCGAGGCGGCGGCGGATGCCGATGTTGGCGCGCATGCGGGGGTCCTTGGCGTACTCGGCCCACATGTAGTCGCGTTCCTCGTCGGTGACCATCTCCAGGGTCAGCTCGTCGTGGTTGCGCAGGAAGATGCCCCACTGGCAGCCGGACGGGATGGCCGGGGTCTTGGCGAGGATCTCGGAGACGGGGTAGCGGGACTCGCGGCGCACGGCCATGAAGATCCGGGGCATGACGGGGAAGTGGAACGCCATGTGGCACTCGTCGCCGCCGACGGAGTAGTCGCCGAAGTAGTCGACCACGTCCTCCGGCCACTGGTTCGCCTCCGCGAGCAGCACCGTGTCGGGGTACTGGCTGTCGATCTCCTTGCGCACCCGCTTCAGGAACGCGTGCGAGGCGGGAAGGTTCTCGCAGTTGGTGCCCTCGGCCGCGTACAGATACGGCACCGCGTCCAGCCGGAACCCGTCGATGCCCAGGTCCAGCCAGAAACGCAGGGCCGCCAGGATCTCCTCCTGCACGCGCGGGTTCTCGTAGTTGAGGTCCGGCTGGTGGGAGAAGAAGCGGTGGAAGTAGTACTGCCCCCGCACCGGGTCGTACGTCCAGTTCGACGCCTCGGTGTCCACGAAGATGATCCGCGCGTCCGGGTAGCCCTTGTCGTCGTCCGCCCAGACGTAGAAGTCGCCGTACTGGCCGTCGGGGTCCTTCCTCGACTCCTGGAACCACGGGTGTTCGTCGCTGGTGTGGTTCATGACGAAGTCGATGATCACGCGCATGCCGCGCTGGTGTGCGGCGTCGACGAACTCCACGAAGTCGGCGAGGTCGCCGAAGTCGGGCAGGACGGCGGTGTAGTCGGCGACGTCGTAGCCGCCGTCGCGCAGGGGCGACTTGAAGAAGGGCGGCAGCCAGAGGCAGTCGACGCCCAGCCATTGCAGGTAGTCCAGTTTGGCGGTCAGACCCTTCAGGTCGCCGATGCCGTCACCGTTGCTGTCCTGGAAGGAGCGGACGAGCACCTCGTAGAAGACGGCTCGTTTGAACCACTCCGGGTCCCGGTCCCTGACGGGGGTGTCCTCGAAGGTGTCCGGCACCGGCTCGTTCACGGTCATGACGCTCCTGGCCCTCCGTGTCGCTGTACGGCGGGCGGTCGCTGGACGTGCAGGACATGCGCGGGAGCCCGCCCCGGCTCCAGCCGCACGTAATTGGTGCTGCCCCAGCGGTAGGTCTCCTCGGTGAGCTCGTCGCGCACCGGTACCGACTCGTGCCATTCCAGGCCGAGTTGCGGCATGTCCAACGAGACCGTGGCCTCCTGGGTGTGATGGGGGTCGAGATTGGCGACCACGAGCACGACATCGGAGCCGCTGCGCTTGCTGTACGCGATGACGGAGTCGTTGTCGGTCCGGTGGAAGCGGAGGTTCCTGAGCCGGTGGAGCGCGGGGTGTGCGCGTCGGATGGTGTTGAGCCGGGTGATGAGGGGGGTGATGGTGCGGCCCTCGCGTTCGGCGGTGTCCCAGTCGCGGTGCCTGAGCTGGTACTTCTCGCTGTCGAGGTATTCCTCGGAGCCCTCGCGCAGGGGGGTGTTCTCGCAGAGTTCGTAGCCGCTGTAGATGCCCCAGGTGGGGGAGAGGGTGGCGGCCAGGACGGCGCGGACCTCGAAGGCGGGGCGTGAGCCGTGCTGGAGGTAGGCGTGCAGGATGTCGGGGGTGTTGGCGAAGAAGTTGGGCCGCATGTAGGAGGCGGCCTCCCCCGAGAGTTCGGTGAGGTACTCGGTCAGTTCCTGTTTGGTGGTGCGCCAGGTGAAGTAGGTGTAGGACTGCTGGAAGCCGATCTGGGCGAGGGTGTGCATCATCGCGGGGCGGGTGAACGCCTCGGCGAGGAAGATGACGTCGGGGTCGGTGCGGTTGATCTCGCCGATCACCCGTTCCCAGAAGACGACGGGTTTGGTGTGGGGGTTGTCGACGCGGAAGATCCGTACGCCGGTGTCCATCCAGTGCCGCAGCACGCGGCAGGTTTCGGCGATGAGGCCGTCGAGGTCGGCGTCGAAGGCGATGGGGTAGATGTCCTGGTACTTCTTCGGCGGGTTCTCGGCGTAGGCGATCGAGCCGTCGGGGCGGTGGTGGAACCATTCGGGGTGCTTGTGCACCCAGGGGTGGTCGGGGGAGCACTGGAGCGCGAAGTCCAGGGCCACCTCCAGGCCGAGGTCGCCGGCGCGGCGCACGAAGCGGGTGAAGTCGTCCAGGGTGCCGAGCCGGGGGTGGACGGCGTCGTGGCCGCCTTCGGGGGAGCCGATGGCCCAGGGGACGCCGACGTCGTCGGGGCCGGCGTTGAGGGTGTTGTTGGGGCCTTTGCGGTAGGTGGTGCCGATGGGGTGGATGGGTGGGAGGTAGACGACGTCGAAGCCCATCGCGGCGATGGCGGGGAGGCGTCGGGCGGCGGTGTCGAAGGTGCCGTGGGGCTGGGTGGGGGTGCCTTCGGAGCGGGGGAAGAACTCGTACCAGGAGCCGTACAGGGCCCGCTCGCGTTCCACCAGCAGGGGCAGCGGGTCGCTGCTGGTGACCAGTTCCCGCAGCGGGTGCCGGGCGAGCACCGCGGCCACCTCCGGCGTCAACGCCGCCGCCAACCGGGTGGCACAGGGCAGGGAGTCGTCCCGCAGGGTCTCGGCCGCGGCGAGGACCACGTCCTGTCCGTCGCCCCGCGGAACCCCGGCGGCCGCGCGCTCATGCAGGTCGGCGCCCTCCTCCAGAACCAGTCCCGTGTCGATGCCGGCCGGGACCTTGATGGCGGCGGTCCTGCGCCAGGTGGCCACGGGGTCGCCCCAGGCCTCGACCCGGTAGCTCCACCGGCCCGGGCCGCCGGCCACGACGACCTCCGCGCCCCACCGGTCGCTGCCGGGCGCCAGCTCCCGCATCGGCGTGAACGGACCCGGGCGTCCCTCGGGGTCCTTCAGCACCACATTGGCGGCCACCGCGTCGTGCCCCTCCCGGAAGAGGGTGGCGGTGACCTCGAACGTCTCGCCCACGACGGCCTTCGCCGGCCGCCTGCCGCAGTCGACGGACGGCCGGACGTCCCGTACCGGGATACGACCGATGGTCCGGGTCGTCTTCATGGGTCTGTGCACCTCCGCCGTGCTCGACGCCCGGGCGGTCGCCCGGGCGTGGGACCAGACAGCGGCGGGAAGGTCACTGCCTTCCCGCCGGGGAGCGCCGCTCGACGGCCGGCGGACCTCGTCGGACCGCGGCCGCCGGACGGGGCCTGTCGTTCTGCTCCTGGAGATAGGTGACGAGAGTGGTGCGCAGATACCGTTCGGCGGCGTCCGCCGCCTCCCGCGCGCAGCGCTTGCCCATCAGGACGCAGAGGGTGTAACCGGAGTCCTCGAAGGTGGCCCGCACCGTGTGATCGGTGGGAGCCGCCAGCATCACGCGTTCCCAGGCCCGGTACCGACGCAACTGGCGGGCAACTTCGGCTTTGGCGGGTAGCAGCATGGCGCCGTTCACCTTTCCGGGGCTCGATGGGAGCGCGTTGTCCCGACGGTCGGGCGGCATCCGTGCGCGCAGGTGCACGGACCCGTAACGGCGATCGAGGTCTTCACACATGGTGCACGCGTGGTGACCCAACGTCTTGTTGGCGTTTCAACCATTTTGTGCGCCGTGTGGCGGCCGTATTCCGCTCGGTTGTCGCACCATGCGCATCGGTCGTGCGCTCGTGTTGCACGAACGGACCAACCCCCTCACCCTGAAGGTGACTCAGAAGCGACATCCGCTCACGTTCCGTGTCCGGGGGCTTGCCCCGAAGGGGCGAGGAGGGACGAGAGTCTCGCGTGAGGAGCCAACGACCATGAAGACCGCAGTGCCCTGCTACTACCACCTCGACGTGGAAGTCAGCCCCGAGAGGGTGGGACAGGTCAGCCGCATACTGGCCGCTCACCTCCGGTTCTGGGACCTGGAGAATCTGATGGAGACCGTCTGCGGCGGCGCCGAGATGCTGCTGCGGGCCATCGACGAGCACGCCACCGACAAGAACACGTCGATCGAGATGTGGTGGAACGGCCAGCACCTCATCACGGCCATCGGGGACAACGACCGCGCCCTCCGTCCCGACCAGGAACTGCGCGGCTGCCTCGAGCACATCGCGGCGAGCAGCGACGGCTGGGGCTGCTGCGCCACCGAGAACGGCAGCAAGGTCATCTGGTTCTCGCAGCGCGCCCGCGCCGGCGAACGCGTCCCGCTCGTGCCGACCACGCCCGACCCGCGCGAGAGCGAGGGCCTGGACCTGCCCCGCGAGCCGAGTGTCGCCCAGCTGACCGGCCGGGTGCGAACGCCGGGCGGCCTCCTGGAGGAGGTCCGGTGACCCGGCGACAGACCCGGAAAGGGGCGCCCGCGTGGAGCGGGCGCCCCTACCCGCTTGGTGCGGCCCACGACGGCGAGGGCACCAACTTCGCGCTCTTCAGCGAGGTCGCCGAACGCGTCGACCTGGTCCTGGTCGACGACGACGGCCGGCACCGCACCGTACGGCTCACCGAGGTCGACGGCTTCGTCTGGCACGGCTACCTCCCGGGCGTCGGGCCCGGACAGCGCTACGGCTACCGGGTGCACGGGCCCTGGGCCCCGGCGGCCGGCGACCGCTGCAACCCGGCGAAGCTGCTCCTCGACCCCTACGCGACCGCCGTCGACGGGCAGATCGACAACCACCCCTCGCTGTACGAGCGCAGCCCGCACGGGCCCGACCCCGCCGACAGCGCCGGACACACCATGCTCGGCGTGGTGACCGACCCGGCCTTCGACTGGGGCGACGACACCCCGCCCTGCCGCCCCTACTCCGACACCGTGATCTACGAGGCCCACGTCAAGGGCCTCACCCGCACCCACCCCGACGTCCCCGCCGAACTCCGCGGCACCTACGCCGGGCTGGCGCACCCCTCGGTGGTCGAGCACCTGACCTCGCTCGGCGTCACCGCGGTGGAACTGATGCCGGTCCACCAGTTCGTCCACGACGGCGTGCTCCAGGGCCGCGGCCTGGCCAACTACTGGGGCTACAACACCATCGGCTTCTTCGCCCCGCACAACGCCTACGCCGCCCACGGCACCCGCGGCCGGCAGGTCACCGAGTTCAAGGAGATGGTGAGGACCCTGCACGCGGCCGGACTCGAGGTGATCCTCGACGTCGTCTACAACCACACCGCCGAGGGCAACGAGAAGGGCCCCACGCTCTCCTTCCGGGGCATCGACAACTCCTCGTACTACCGCCTGGTGGACGGCGACTGGTCGCACTACTACGACACCACCGGCACCGGCAACAGCCTGCTGATGCGCCACCCCTACGTACTCCAGCTGATCATGGACTCGCTCAGATACTGGGTCACCGAGATGCACGTCGACGGCTTCCGCTTCGACCTCGCGGCCACCCTGGCCCGGCAGTTCCACGAGGTGGACCGGCTGTCGGCGTTCTTCGACCTGATCCAGCAGGACCCGGTGATCAGCCGCGTCAAACTGATCGCCGAGCCCTGGGACGTCGGCGAGGGCGGCTACCAGGTGGGCAACTTCCCGCCGCTGTGGTCGGAGTGGAACGGCAAGTACCGGGACGCCGTACGGGACTTCTGGCGCGGCGAGGAGCACACCCTCGGCGAGTTCGCCTCCCGGCTCACCGGCTCCGCCGACCTCTACGCCCACAGCAGACGCCGCCCCCGCGCCAGCGTCAACTTCGTCACCGCGCACGACGGTTTCACCCTGCGCGACCTCGTCTCGTACAACGACAAGCACAACGAGGCCAACGGCGAGGGCAACCGGGACGGCGAGAGCGCCAACCGGTCCTGGAACTGCGGCGCGGAGGGCGCCACCCGCGACCCGGCCGTGCTGGAACTGCGCGCCCGCCAGCAGCGCAACTTCCTCGCCACCCTGCTGCTGTCGCAGGGCATCCCCATGCTCTCCCACGGCGACGAACTCGGCCGCACCCAGCGCGGCAACAACAACGCCTACTGCCAGGACAACGAGATCAGCTGGATCGACTGGCGGCTCACTGACGAGCGGCGCGACCTGCTGGACTTCACGCGCACGCTCATCTCCCTCCGCCTCGCCCACCCGGTGCTGCGCCGCCGCCGCCACTTCCGCGGCGAGACCGTACGCCACGCCGACCAGCCGCTGCCCGACCTGGTGTGGCTGCTGCCGGACGCGCGGGAGATGACCGACGACGACTGGCGGCGCTCGGACGCCCACTCGGTCGGGGTGTTCCTCAACGGCGACGCCATCGCCGAACCCGACCCGCGCGGCCGGCGCGTGGTCGACGACTCCTTCCTGCTGCTGCTGAACAGCCACTGGGAACCCGCCGTGTTCCGGCTGCCGCCCGCCGCGTACGGCGAGCGCTGGACGGCGCTGATCGACACCGCCGACCCGGAGGGCACGCCCGACGAGGCGGAGCACAAGGCCGGCACCACCCTCACCGTGGGGGCCCGCAGCCTGGTCCTGCTGTCGCGCCCGTCCCGCACGCGGGGCTGACCGGCGGTCGTCCCCGCGAGAGGTCAGCGCTCGCGGCGTGACGTGACCGTGAACTGGGCGCCCTCGTTGTCGCGGAGCACCGCCTCGTCGGCGCCCAGGGACAGCACACTGCCGCCGTGCCGCTCCGCGGCGCGGGCACAGGCGGCCACGTCCTTCACGGCGAAGTGGACCTGCCAGTGCGGCCGGACCGTGGGGTCGGGAGCCGACTCCGCCGCCCCGGACTCGATCCGCGCCACCACGTCCCCGCCGCTGCGCAGCACCACTTCCTCGCCCTCGTAGTGCACCTCGCAGCAGCCGGGTTCGTCGGACGCCCAGTCGAAGACGCCGCCGTAGAAGATCGCCGCGTCGAAGGCGTCCCGGGTGTGCAGCCGGATGAACGCGAGCTGCGCCCGCCGCCAGGTCGGCCAGTCGGTGAACAGCTCGCCCTCCCAGACCCCGAACGTCGCCCCGTCCCGGTCGGCCAGCAGTGCCGCGCGCCCCGGCGGCAGGGAGATCGGACCGACCGCCGCGGTGCCGCCGCGCTCCTGCACCCGCGCCGCGGCCTCATCGGCGCTGCGCACCGCGAAGTACGGCGTCCAGGCCACCGCCATCTGCCACATGCCGGCGACCGCGGCGATCCCGGCCACCGGCCGGCCCTCGGCCAGGGCGATGCGGAACCGGTCGCCGAGGCGCACCGGACGCCACTCCCAGCCCAGTACCGCCCCGTAGAACTCCTCGGTCGTCTTCACGTCCCGGCTCGTCAGGCTCACCCAGCAGGGTGCCCCGAACACGGAGTGCGTCGAGAAGACGTCCGTCGCACCGGCGGGGGAGGGCATGTCGTGGTTCATCGCAGTCGCGTCCTGATCTCGTCGGCCCGGCAGCCACCCGGATGGCACCAGTGTCCGCCCGATACCCCACCGGGCGCCTGCCGAGTACCCCGGCGGCGACACCGAAACGGTGATCCTTCCGCCCCCGGGCCGCCCCGGTGGCACTGGGCGGCCGAAGTGGCGACGATGGATGGATCGGACACTGGGTGAAGGCACTCAAGCACTATGCGAAGGCACCACGAGAGCGGCACACCGGACCCGGAGGTGACCATGCCCACGGACGGGGGCGCCGACCGCATCCTGCAGCTGGAGGAAGAGGTGCAGCAGCTCAAGGACGCGGTCGTCTCGCACGCGGTGGTGGACCAGGCGATCGGCATGATCGTCGCACTCGGGCGGGTCTCGCCCGACCAGGGCTGGACGGTGCTGAGGGAGGTCTCCCAGCGCACCAACATCAAGCTCCGCAACGTGGCCGACATGATCCTCGTCTGGGGACGCACCGGGCTGCTGCCGGCGGAGGTGCGGACGGTACTGGAGGAGGTCCTGGACCGCCTCGGCCCCACCCAGATCCCGGGCGCACCCCCGGAGGACTGATCCGCCCGCGCGCGGAGCCGACCCGCTCAGGTCCTGTCCGGCAGATCATGTCGCGGACGCGGCGTCCGGCAGGCCCCTCCGCCGCGTCTTCGTCACTCGTCGATTCCCCACGCTCGGTTTCGCTCGAGCGGGGGACCCGCGCGGGAGGGACCCCTTGATCCGCGTCCGCCGGGCGGACGGGCGCTAGCCGGTCTCGGCCAGCAGTTCCTTGCGCAGCTGGGCGAAGCAGCTGCCGAGCAGCCGGGAGACGTGCATCTGCGAGATGCCGAGCTGCTCGGCGATGGCGCTCTGCGTCATCCCCTTGAAGAACCGCAGATAGAGGATCAGCCGCTCCCGCTCCGGCAGCGCCTCCAGACAGGGCCGCACCGCCACCCGGTCCACGACGGTGTCGTACGCCGGGTCAAGGCCGCCGATCGCGTCCCCGAGGGCGTAGCCGTCGGTACCCGGCATCTCCGCCTCCAGCGACAGCGCGGAGAAGCACTCCAGCGCCTCCATCCCGGTGCGCACCTCGCCCTCGGTCAGCTGGGCGTGCGCGGCGATCTCGGCGACCGTGGGCGCCCGGCCCGGAGTCGTCTGCGCCAGCTCCTTCGCCGCGTGCCGCACGCGGTTGCGCAGGTCCTGGACGCGGCGCGGTACGTGCAGCGTCCACAGGTGGTCGCGGAAGTGGCGCTTGATCTCACCGGTGACGGTCGGCACGGCGTACGCCTCGAAGGCGTTGCCGCGCGCCGGGTCGTAGTGGTCGACGGCCTTGACCAGGCCGAGGGCCGCCACCTGGTACAGGTCCTCGAGGGCCTCACCGCGGCCCCGGAACCGGACGGCGATGCGCTCGGCCATGGGCAGCCAGGCCGTGACCAGTTCGTCGCGCAGCGCCCTGCGTTCGGGACCTTCGGGCAGCCGGGCCAGACGCGCGAAGTCCCCGGCCGTGTCGGGGGCGTCGTCGTGGGGGTGCTGCTTCCTGGGACTGACGGTACGCATCGCGCGCACCTCCCTGAGCGGGGTGCCGGATGGACAGACCCCGTGGGAAGCGGCGGCTCGGACCACGACAGGCCCGCGGCCGGCGAACCGGCCCCCACGGACGTGCCTCCTGTCCGAAGCACTGAGAATCCCATTCCCCGTGGTCCGGCATTTCAACCGGTTCCCGGAATTCAATGGGCGTACATTTCCGGAACGTGCACGATCCGAAATCGAGGGAATTCATGGCGTGAAATCAATGTGTGACGGAGCGGGCCGCTCCGGGCCGGCGCCGTCCCCGGACCGCCGACCCCTCCCGCGGCACACCGGTGATCACGGCCCCGGACGTGATGTGCGGCACGCCGTCGCCGAGGGCCGTACGGCCGCCCGGGGGATTCCTCCAGCGCAGCGCTTGATCACTGATCAGATCGGGCGAACCGCCTGACCACAGCGCATTCTGCTCATTTGACAGTGCGCCGAGGCCACAGATAGGAAGCAGCGGACAGAAGTCGAGAGGGTGCACTGTGTACGAGCCGAACGTGGTCGGGGACTGGCAGGAGTACGACGAGCATGCCGGTCTGCGGGTCCGCGTCCACCGTCTGGAATCCGGCGAACCGCCGCGCGGACGGGACGACGCAGCCGAGGGGCTGACGTACTTCAGTGTCCGCGTGACCGTCGAGAATCGCGGCAGCCGGCCTTTCTGTATTCATCTCGAGGACGGCCAGATCGACGTACGGACCGGCCCCGACGGCGAGAGCGCGTTCATCGACTGGCGCAACTCGCAGTTCGTCGAGGGCTTCGACGTCTATCCGCTGCGCCGCGCCACCGCCGTGCTCTACGCCGCCGGTCCCGAGGCGTCCCTGAGCCATGTCGACGTCCAGGTCCAGCTGCGCGTCGACGAGGAGTGGGCCGGGCGCCGGCTGTGGACGGGCGGCGTCGGCGTGCACGAGGGGCCCGCGGGGGCGCCCGCGGGCGCGTGCCGGGACAGCCTCGCGCAGCAGGTGAGCGTCTTCCTCCAGGAGCAGGCGGAGGAGGGCACCGCCTGAGCGGTGCCTCAGTGCGGGATGCCGTCGATGATCTCGCGGGCCCCCTGACGCAGCAGGGCCACGGCGACCGATGTGCCGAGCGTGGCCGGATCGAGCCGCCCCGCCCACTCGTGCGCGTTCAGCCGGGTCTTGCCGTCCGGGGTGAAGACACAGGCCCGCAGCGACAGATCACCCGTGCGGTGCACCTGCGCGGTGCCGGCGATCGGGCTGTTGCAGTGCCCCTGGAGCACGTGCAGGAACATGCGTTCGGCGTCGGCCTCGCGATGGGTGTCCGGGTCGCCGAGGGGGCTGACGGCCTCGATGAGGTCGGTGTCGCCCTCGCGGCACTGGAGTGCGAGGATCCCCGCGCCGATGGGCGGCATCATGGCGTCGGGGGAGAGCACCTCGCTGATCACGTCGGTGCGGTCGATGCGCTCCAGGCCGGAGACCGCGAGCAGCAGGGCGTCAGCCTCCCCGGCCGCCAGCCTCTCCAGCCGCCGGTTGGCGTTCCCGCGGAACGGTACGCACGTCAGATGCGGGTGGGTGGCGGTCAGTTGGGCGATCCGGCGCACCGAGGAGGTGCCGATCCGGGTTCCGGGCGGGAGTTCGTCCAGGGTGAGGCCGCCGGGGTGGACGAGGGCGTCACGGACGTCGTCCCGGCGCAGGAACGCGGCGAACACCGTGCCCGCCGGGAGCGGCCGGTCGGCGGGCACGTCCTTGAGGCAGTGCACGGCGAGGTCCGCCGCGCCGGTGAGCAGCGCGGCGTCCACCTCCTTGGTGAACGCCCCCTTGCCCTCCACCTTCGACAGGTCGCCGAGCCACTTGTCACCGGTCGTCCGTACGGGCACGACCTCGGTGCGCGTGCCCGGATGGACGGCGGCCAACTCGGCCCGGACGCGCTCCACCTGGGCGAGCGCCATGGGGGAGTCGCGGGAGACGATACGGATCAGTTCGGGGACCGGCATGCCGACACGATAGACCCTCGGGGTGCCCCCGCCGGGCCGGGACGCCGAACGGCGTCCCGGCGTCAACTCGCCGGTGACGGTCAGGCGTTCGGGTCGAACGGGATGCCGGACGGCTTGGCGGCGGCGAGGTGGGAGGCGAAGCTCCCGTCCTTCAGTCCGAAGTGGGCGCTGCCGAAGTCGTAGGCACTCAGCTTGTCGCGCAGTCCCGCCGGATAGCCGTTCCAGCCGACCAGTGCCGGGTACTGCCAGCTGCCCTTGTGGTTCTCCGGCGGCTCGTCGCCCGCCCCCGCGAGGCGGAAGCAGTGGGTGCTGATGCCGTCCTTGTGGTACACGATCTTCGGGTGCGTGCCGTCGAAACGGACCGCCGAGCGGGCGTGGATCGAGAACGACCCGTGGTTGGAGGTGGAGACGTACTGGACGGTGTCGTTCTGCACCCACACCACGACGTGCTCCCAGTCGTGGCGGTGTCCCCCGAGGCTGGTGCCCGGCAGGGCCTGGTCCTTCTCGAAGTACAGGCCGTAGATGATGGCGCACCAGCCGTTGTTGCACTTGGCGCGGGAGTAGCCGTTGGTGCTGTCCAGGTCCGGGGCGTCACGGCAGTTGCCGTTGAGGGCGCCGGTCGGGTTGAGACCGGTGTTGATCGCGCCGTCCGGGCCGATGGCCGGTGTGGGGTAGCAGCCGTCGGTGTCGTAGTCGTAGGCCGGCTGGTACGTCCGCTCCAGGGCGTCCGCGTTGGCCGGCAGGGCGGGCGGGGGAGCGGCGAAGGCGGTGGCCGGGAAGGCGATGACCAGCGCGGCCGCGCCGGCCAGGCCGGTCAGCCATCTCCTGCGGTGCGTGCGGAACGTGCTCGACGACACTGCGTCCTCCTCAAGTCCGGGCGCAGCCCAACGGCTGTGGGGGGCTGGGGAGTTCAGCATCCAGGCTGGACGTATACATGCCAAGAGGACGCAGGCGTACCGCCGGTGAAGCGCGGCCCAACACTCACGGCGCCGGGCCGCGGATCACACCAGGTCGTCCGGAATGTCGGCCGCCGCGTCCTCGGGCGCGAGGTCCGGCCGCAGCCGCAGCCAGGACGGCTGGCGCAGCATCCCCTCCCGGGTGCGGGTGCTGTAGCGGACCTCGCCGACCAGCCGGGGCACCACCCAGTGCGCGCCGGGCACGGCCGGTACGGGGTCGAAGGGGCACACGGCGGTGGCCACCGTCCGCAGCAGCTCCGCCAGCTCCGTCCGTTCTGCCTCGCTCCAGCCGGTGCCCACGCCGCCGACGTACCGCAGCCGCCCCGCCGCGCGCTGCCCCATCAGTACGGCTCCCGGCAGGCCGGACAGCCGCCCCTTGCCGGGCAGCCAGCCGCCGACCAGGACGTCCTCGCTGCGCATGTTGCGGATCTTGATCCAGGAGCGGGAGCGCACCCCCGGTTCGTACACCGAGTCCAGCCGCTTGCAGACCAGCCCCTCGAGGCCGTGCTCCAGGGTGGCCCGCAGCGCCTCGCGGCCGTGGCCGACGATCGCCGCCGGGGTGGACCAGGCCGGCCCGTCGAGGGCGAGGCCGAGCAGCGCCTCGCGGCGCCCGGTGTAGGGCAGCCGGACCAGCGACCGGCCGTCCAGGTGCATCACGTCGAACAGCACCAGGTGCACGGGGACCGCCGCGGCGCGCCGGGCCGCCCTGCCGGGGGCGTGCGCCAGACCCATGCGGGACTGGAGCAACTGGAAGCTCGCCCGGCCGTGTTCGTCGAGGGCCAGCACCTCGCCGTCCAGGACCGCGGGCCTGGTGCCGAGGGCGGTGGCCAGCGGTCCGAGCTCGGGGTACGCGCCCGTGATCTCCTGCCCGGAGCGGGCGCGCAGGACGATCGTGCCGTCCCCGGGGAGGTAGACCACCGCCCGCTGGCCGTCCTGCTTGGTCTCGTAGGCCCAGCGGGCGTCCGCCGCCGGGGGCGGCAGGGATCCGGACGTGGCGAGCATGGGAGGGATCAGCGGCAGGGTCACGGGTGAGGTGTGGACGCCGTCGCGCACCGGCACGCTTCCGTTGTCGCCGTTTCCCCCGAACGGGCGGGGGAGTCGGCCGCGCGGCCCGCTTGAGGCCGGGTGGGGGGTGTCGCGCTGCCCGGCGCTTGCGGGGTGCCTCCCCCACTCTCGGCTTCGCTCGAGCGGGAGGTACCCCCACCGCCCACCCGTGCCGCCCTGCGGCACGACTGCCCGCGGATGGGCGGAGGGCGGAGGGCGGGGGCTACTGTCCGGTAATATCGCGCGGCAGGTCGTCAGAGGAGGAACCGTGTTTCGGTCCGAACGCTCGTCCCTGTTGCTTGCCGGTCTGCTGGCCGTCGCCGGCACCGCGCACTTCGCCGCCCCGCGCCAGTTCGACCACATCGTTCCGCGCTCCCTGCCCGGCTCGCCCCGGACCTGGACCCACGCGAGCGGTGCCGTCGAGCTCGCGCTGGCCGCCGGGGTGGCCCTGCCCCGCACCCGCAGGGTCGCCGCGCTCGGCGCGGCGGCCTTCTTCGTCGGTGTGTTCCCCGCCAACGTGAAGATGGCCGTCGACTGGCGGCACCGCCCCGCCCCGCAGCGGGCCGCGGCCCTCGGCCGGCTGCCGCTGCAAGTTCCGCTGGTGCTGTGGGCGCGCGGCGTCGCCAAGGGCGCGGAGGGCCGGTCGTGAGCGGACGGGTGGAGAAGGGCGACACGGTCGAGGACTTCGCGCTCCCCGACGAGACGGGCACCGTCCGCCGGCTCTCGGAGCTGCTCGCCGACGGGCCGGTGGTGCTGTTCTTCTACCCCGCGGCGCTGACCCCCGGCTGCACCGCGCAGGCATGCCACTTCCGCGACCTCGCCGCCGAGTTCGCCGAGGCCGGCGCGCGGCCGGTGGGCATCAGCTCGGACGACGTCGAACGACAGGCCGAGTTCGCCGGCCGGTACTCCCTCGGCATGCCCCTGCTGTCCGACGCCCACGGCGAGGTCCGCGAGCGGTTCGGCGTGAAGCGGGGGATCGCCCTGGCACCGACGAAACGGGCCACCTTCGTCATCGGCCGGGACCGCACCGTCCTGGAGGTCGTGCGCAGCGAACTGCGGATGAACGTGCACGCCGACCGGGCACTGGCCGCGCTCCGCGGTCACCGAGCGTGAGGACGCCCGGACGTACCAGCGCATTTGATACAGGCCGGTGAAGGGTTGATGCTGGACGAATGGAGGACGCCTCCGCCGCGGTGATCGTCGATGCCCGCGGCATCGTCACAGGTTGGAGCGAGGGCGCCCGGCGGCTGACGGGACACCCGGCCGAGGAGGCCGTGGGCCGGTCCGTACGGGCGCTGCTCGCGGAGGACGCGCCGTCCCGCACCCCCCTGCGGTCGGGCCCGGTCGCACTGCGCCACCGCGACGGCCACCCCGTCCCGGTCCGGCTGACGGTCCGGCCCCTCCAGGGGGCGAAGGGCACGCCGGACGGGTGCCTGATCACCGCCGAGCCGCCCGGCGCGGCGGAGACCTCCCTGGCCGAGCGGGCCTTCCAGCAGGCGTCCATGGCGATGTCCGTCTTCGACACCGAGCAGCGCTACCTGCGGCTCAACGACGTCGCCTGCCGGATGATGGGCAGGCCCGAGCGGGACATGATCGGGGAGCGCTACCTGGACAGTGTGGAGAAGGCCGAGCACACGCGCGGTTTCCAGCGGCATCTGCGCCGGGTCACCGAGGCGGGCGAGCCCGTGCACTACCAGAGCTTCACCCATGCGCCCTCCGACACCCGGGCACACGCCTGGAACATCGAGATGTGGCCCGTCCGCGACACCTCCGGCGAGGTCGTCGGCGGCGCGCTCGCCGCGTTCGACAACACCGAGCAGCACCGGGCCCGGCGGCGGCTGGCGCTGCTCAACGAGGCCGCCGCCGCCATCGGCACCACCCTGGACGTCGTACGCACCGCCGAGGAACTCGTCGAACTGCTGGTGCCGGCGGTCGCCGACTTCGCCGCCGTCGACCTGCTCGACTGGGTCCTCGGCTCCGACGAACCCCCGGTCCGGCCCGGCACCGGAGTGGTGCTGCGCCGGGTGGCGCACGGCTCCGCCGCCGAGGGCTCCCCCGAGGCGGCCGTGCACATCGGCCAGGCGGACGTCTACCCGCCCTACTCCCCGCCGGCCCGGGCGCTGCGGGAGGGCAGGGCGGTACTCGCCCGCGCCGGCGAGGCGGGCTTCGACCGGTGGACCTCCGAACGCGGCGTACCCACCCCGGCCGCCCGCATCCACTCCCTGCTGGCCGTGCCGCTGCGCGCCCGCGGCACCACGCTCGGCGTCGCGGTCGCCGTCCGCAACGTCCACCCGGAGGGATACGCCGACGACGACGCCGCCCTCGCCGAGGAACTCGCCAGCCGCGCCGCCGTCTGTGTCGACAACGCCCGCCGCTTCGCCCGCGAACGCAGCACCGCGCTGACGCTCCAGCACAGCCTGCTGCCGAAGGGACTGCCCGGCCAGGCCGCCGTCGAGGTCGCCCACCGCTATCTGCCCTCCGGGTCGGCGGCCGGCATCGGCGGCGACTGGTTCGACGTCATCCCGCTGGCCGGCAGCCGGGTCGCCCTCGTCGTGGGTGACGTGGTCGGCCACGGCATCCCCTCCACGGCCACCATGGGCCGGCTGTGCACGGCCGTGCGCACCCTCGCCGACGTGGACCTCCCGCCCGACGAACTCCTCACCCACCTCGACGACCTGGTCACCCATCTCGCCGCCGGCGACCGCGACGACGTCGCCGAGCTCGGCGCGACCTGCCTGTACGCCGTCTACGACCCGGTCTCCCGCCGTCTCACCGTGGCCGCCGCCGGGCATCCCGCGCCCGCCCTCGTCCTGCCCGACGGGACGTGCCGGCTCCTCCCCGTGAACGCGGGCCCGCCCCTGGGAGTCGGCGGGCTGCCGTTCGAGGCGACGGAGCTCCAACTGCCCGAGGGCTCCGTCGTCGCCCTGTACACCGACGGTCTGCTCGAGGACCGCGACCGCGACATCGACCGCGCCACCGACGAGCTGTGCCGTGCCCTGGCGGTGCCCACCGAGTCGCTGGAGTCCCTGTGCGACGGTGTGCTGAAGGACGTACTGCCCCAGGAGCCCGGCGACGACGTGGCCCTGCTGCTGGCCCGCACCCGGGCCCTCGGCGCCGACCAGGTCGTCACCAAGGAGGTGCCGGCGGACCCCGAGGAGGTGGCCGCCGCCCGGCAGTGGGCCGGCGAGCGGCTGACCGCGTGGGGGCTGGACGAGATCTCCTTCGTCACCGAACTCGTCGTCAGCGAGCTGGTCACCAACGCCATCCGGTACGGCGTTCCCCCGGTCCAGCTGCGGCTGATCCGCGACCGCACCCTGATCTGCGAGGTCGCCGACGCCAGCTCCACCTCGCCGCATCTGCGCCGCGCCCACGCCTACGACGAGGGCGGCCGGGGACTGCTGCTGGTGGCCCAGCTCACCCAGCGCTGGGGCAGCCGCCAGACGGACGGCGGAAAGACGATCTGGGCGGAACAGCCGCTCCCGGGGACCTGATCCGCCGTCCGCCGTTCAGCCGCCGTCGTCCTCCGCGGCGACCTGGGCGAGGGTGCGCCCGGACCGTGCCGACCGGGCCCGCCGCGGATCGGGGGCGCCCCGGCCGCCGGCCCCTCCCTTGGCCGCCCGGACCAGCAGCCACGCCTCCTCGCCGTCGCCGTCGCGGAAGCGGGTGAGGGCGTACTCGCCCCGCAGCTTCGAGCCGTGCAGCCGGAACGTGGCGTGTCCGCGCTCCAGCGACTCCTCGAAGCCGACGGGACGGCCCCGGCGGTCGTGGCTGAGCGGCTCGTAGGTGCCGCGGTCCCAGACGATCACCGTGCCGCCGCCGTACTCGCCGCGCGGGATCACGCCCTCGAACTCCTCGTACTCCAGCGGATGGTCCTCCGTGGGCACGGCGAGCCGCTTGTCCCGCGGATCGGCCGACGGGCCCTTCGGGACCGACCAGGACTTCAGCACGTCGCCGACCTGGAGCCGGAAGTCGAAGTGCATCCTGCGCGCGTCGTGGATCTGCACCACGAAGCGGGGCTCCGGGCCCGCCTCCGCCCCGCTGCCCCAGGGCTCCCGGGTCCGCTGGAAGTCCCGCTTGCCGTGGTAGTCCCGCAGCCGGTCGCGTTCGCCCACCGTGCCGCTCCTTCCCGTACGTCACCCCCGCACGCGCGGGCCCGGGTACCCGGTCAGAACTCCTCGTGCACCTCCGGATCCCCGCCGATCCGCCGGTGGGCGCGGTCGGCGACGGTCCGCATCTGGGCGTCGTCCAGTTCGAAGCCGAAGACGTCGAGGTTGGCGCGCTGCCGCGCCGGGTCGGACGACTTGGGGACGGGGAGCGCGCCCAGCTGGATGTGCCAGCGCAGCACCGCCTGGGCCGGGGTGACCCCGTGCGCCTCGGCGACGGCGGCCACGGCCAGGTCGTCCAGGAGCGTCGAGCCGCGGCCCAGCGGGCTCCAGCTCTCGGTGAGCACGCCCTTGTCCTCGTGGTAGGCGCGCAGCTCCTCCTGCGGGAAGAAGGGGTGCAGTTCGATCTGGTTGACCGAGGGCAGCACCCCGGTCTCCTTCTCCAGCCGCTCGATGTGGGCGGGGGTGAAGTTGGAGACGCCGATCGACCGGACCAGACCGTCCTCACGCAGCTTGATCATGGCCTTCCAGGAGTCGACGTACTTGTCGACGCGGGGGAGCGGCCAGTGGATCAGATAGAGGTCGACGTACTCCAGGCCGAGCCGGGCGCGGGACTCCTCGAAGGAGGCGAGGGTCTCCTCGTACCCGTGGTGCCGGCCGGGGAGCTTCGTCGTCACGACGATCTCCTCGCGGGGGACGCCGGCGCGGGCCACGGCTCGGCCGACACCGGTCTCGTTGCGGTAGTTGGTCGCCGTGTCGACGAGGCGGTAGCCCGCCTCCAGGGCCGTGGCCACCGCGCGCTCCGCCTCGGCGTCGTCCATCGGCCAGGTGCCCAGGCCCAGGGCGGGGATCGTCGTGCCGTCGTTGAGCGTGTGGCTCGGGATGCTGCTCACCAGGGTGCCTTCCCGTTGAGGGTGTCGTCCTCCCAGCGTCGGGGACGAGGGGGCCAATGATCAACCGGACCGGATCGCACTCACTTCAGGGGGATGGTCACCTCGTCCTCGACCGGTGGGGCCTCCTCCTGCGCGCGCAGCCCGGTCGCCGCGTGGCAGCGCAGCCGGATCGACTCCGGGGTCACGTCGAGACGCAGGAAGCACTTGAAGAACGGCGGGCTGTAGGTGGCCGAACCCGGTGAGAACACCGACGTGTGGATCTTGCGCACCGGCAGCCGGAACCGCTTGGCCCGGTCGGGCCGGCGCCCGGTGCCGAGCAGCCCCGCGACCAGCCGCATCCGGAAGGTGACCCGGGGCGGCGCGCCCGGGACACGGGTGGGGCCGATGCCGAGGCGTTCGGCGATCACGGCCATCGCCTCGGCCTCGGTGAGGGTGAAGAAGCGGCGCAGCCGCAGCCGGCGCCCGTAGAGTCCGCTGTAGAAGGCGAGGGAGTCGCCGCGCAGCGGATAGCAGCGGAAGTCCCGCTCGGTGACACCGGCGACGTCCACCCGCGGGATGGTGTGGGTGGCGTGCGTGAAGGCCCCACCGCCGCCCGCCACCACGTACTGAAGGGTGCGTCCGTCGTCCAGCCGTACCGGATAGCGCTGGTAGTTGTGGATGTCGCCGCCTATCGCGGCCACGTAGTGGTGTTCGGGGTCGCGGACCATGTCGTCCACGGTGCCGCCGCCCTCGATGGCGCACGGGTGGTGCTTTCCGTCCACGTACAGGGGCGAGCCCGTGACCAGTATCTTCGGGCGCGGTCCCCGGGAGACCTCGCGCAGCCACGCGCCCTGTTCCGCGTCGACCGTCCCCAGCAGTCCCGTGTCGATGCCGACGATCCGCACCGGCCCGGCGTCGATCGCCCAGTACGGCCCCGGCTGCACCGCCTGCTGGGCGGGCGCGGACCGCAGCTTCCGTGCCTCGTCGAGGCGGCTGCCGTCCCCGGCCCGCGGCCGGTGCCACAGCAGGGAGCGCAGCCAGGCCCGGCCGAGGGGCCGGGGCGCGGGACCGGGCGGCAGCGGCGGGGCGTCGTCGCAGAAGACCCGCATGAACGCGCCCAGGTCCTCGTACCAGTCGTGGTTGCCCGGTATCGCGTATATCGGGGCCTGGTAGTCCCGGTACGGGCGGAAGAACTTGGCGCCGTAGTCGTCGGCACTGCCCACCGGGTAGATCACATCGCTGGCGAGCACCGCGAAGGCGGTGTCCCGGCCCTCCTTCAACAGCCCCGGCACCACGGCGTACTGGGGCTCGCCGCCCTCGCCCGTGTCGCCGATCACCAGGAACGAGAACCGGTCCGGGTCGTCGCGGCGCACGACCTTGTCGGCGGGTGCGCCGGCCGCCGCCCGCTGAGCCACCCAGCGGGACCGGGTCCGTCCCGTGGGATCGCCCAACCAGGAGGCCAGCACGCCGTTGCGGGCGGCCCACAGCATTCTCGGGTCGAGCCAGGAGATCTTCTCGACCTCGGGGGGCATCAGCCGCCGGTACGCACCGCGTTCAGCGGTGCCCCAGCCGGCGCCCTCGGGGGTATCGCGTGAGGAGTCGGACACCGGTGCACCGTAACAACGGTGCCATGGGCGGACGATGGGCGGGTGCCGGTGAATTCTCCGGCGAACCGCCGTCGTACGGACGGGTGTTGAGGGAGGACGCCGCCGAGGGCGGGCGTTCCCTATTCGAAGCGGGTGACGTCGCCGGCGCCCCTGCGGACGATCTCCGCCTCACCGCCCGAGAAGTCGATCACCGTGGTCGGCTCGGTGCCGCAGTCCCCGGAATCCAGCACCGCGTCCACCTGGTGGTCGAGCCGGTCCTTGATCTCCCAGCCCTGGGTCATCGGCTCGTCCTCGCCGGGCAGCAGCAGAGTGCTGGACAGCAGGGGCTCGCCCAGCTCCTCCAGCAGGGCCTGGGTGACCACGTGGTCCGGGATGCGCACGCCGACCGTCTTCTTCTTGGGGTGCATCAGCATGCGCGGCACCTCCTTCGTCGCGGGCAGGATGAAGGTGTAGCTGCCCGGAGTCGACGCCTTCACCGCGCGGAACACGTCGTTGTCGATCCGTACGAACTGGCCGAGCTGCGCGAAGTCCCGGCACATCAGCGTGAAGTGGTGCCGGTCGTCCAGCTTGCGGATGGTGCGGATCCGGTCGATGCCGTCCCGGCTGCCCAGACGGCAGCCGAGCGCGTAGCAGGAGTCCGTCGGGTACGCGATCAGGGCGTCGGAGCGGATGCTCTCGGCGACCTGGGAGATGGTGCGCGGCTGGGGGTTGTCGGGGTGCACGTCGAAGTACTTCGCCATTCACCGAGCTTATGCCGCGCCGGGATGAGCCGCGCGCACGGGTGGGGTAACGTCCCGAACCTGGGCCGGGGACGCGCAGAAAGAGGGGAAGGCCGAGGTGGCAGGCCGTAACGACGGAATCCGGCGGACGCCGGCGGCGGCCGGGGAGCAGCCGACGTGGGCGCAGGAGCTGCTGGAGCATCTGCGTCCGGCGGGGCGTGACGTCCGCAGGGTCGTCGACTGGCTGGCCGCCACCGTGCACGCCGAGGTGTCCCTCCGGGACGCCGTCGGCACGCTGCTCGCCGGGACCCGGCTGCCGCTGGACGAGTCCCTCGTCGCCGACCTCACCGGCGGCCGGATCGCCTCCGCCGCCTGGGAGGGGGAGGGGCGCCATGTGCGCCTGGTGAAGATCGGGCACCCCGCGCGGACCTGTGTACTGGCCGTCTCCCGGGAGGCGCCCTTCGACCGGGACGCCTCCGACGTCGTCACGCACACCGCCCAGGTGGTGGAACTCCTGCTGACCGCCCGCGAGACCACCGCCGCAGGACACCGGCTCCGGCGGGCCACCGCCGATCTGCGGCTGGCGATCCTGCAACTGCTGATGGTGGAGGACACCGTCGCCGCCCGCCGGGTGGCCGCGGGACTCTGGCCGGGCCTGCTGGACGCGGACACGGCCTGCGTGTACGTCGTCGAGTCCGCGCCCGCCCTGCGTGACCGGCTCGCCGCGGAGTGCCTGGACACCACGCGGGAGGAGGCACTGGTTGTGCGCTGCCCGGCGATGGACGGCCATGTGATCGTCGTCAGCCCCCGTGAGGCGACCGCCGGTGAACTGCGGTCGCTGGTCGAACGGCATCCGGACACCTTCCTCGGCGGCAGCGTGTGGCAGAGCCTCGCCCGTACGGCCACCGCCTACGGGCAGGCCGTCAGCGCCCTGGCGGTGGCCCGCTTCCGGGCCGACAAGACGGCCGTGTACGCCGAACGCACCCACCCCGAGCGGCTGATGGACCCCGCCGTGCTGCGCGGCTGGGCGGCCCGGGTGCTGCGACCGCTCGACGTGCTGCCGCACCACACCCGCGCCGAACTCCTCGCCACCACCCGTCTCGGCCTGGAGTTCACCGCCGTCAACACCGCCAAGATCCTCGGCGTCAGCCGCAACACCGTGCGGGCCCGCATGGAACGCGTCGAGACCATGCTCGGCGTCGACTTCGACGACGTCACCGCCCGCGCCGTGGTCCATCTCGCGCTGCACACCCAGATCAACCTGCTGGACGGGCGGGCGGCCCCCGGCCCCGGCGCGCACTCCCCGGGCCTCGCCGACCTGCTCGCCGGACCCGCCCTCGGCGCCTGGGCGCGGGAACTGCTGGGCCGGCTCGACCGGGACACCCGCAACGTGCGCCGCACCCTGCGCACCTGGATCGCCGCCGGCGGCAACGCCGAACGGACCGCGCAGATCCTGGGCGTGCACGCCCAGACCGTGCGCGAGCACGTGCGCAGCGCCGAGCCGGTCCTCGAACGCCAGCTGCTGGCCACCGGGACCGACCTGTACGAGGTGGTCCTGGCCCATCTCGCGGCGGGTGACCTGGAACAGCCGGTGCTCACCGGTGAGTGAATCGGGCCTTTCGGACTCAGTTGTGCACGGATGAGCCCTCCGGCCGCCGCAGCGGGCATCGGTGCGGTACACAGGTCCGCCCCGGGCCGCATAGTTTCGGACCGCGGCGGGGGCACGACCGGAACGGGGGACCGGTCGCGTCCCCGCTCTCGCGTCGCTGTGTGTCTCCCGCGCGGACGGGTACCCGACCGCCGCTGTGGAGGCCCGGCCCCGGCATCGCGTACCGGGGCGGACGGGCCCGTAACGAGCACCGCGAGGAGGAGGCCCGGATGACCAGCGACACGGAGACCGGCGGCGTCACCGGCACGCAGGACAAGGACTACAACCTGATCTGGTACGTCGAGGCGTGCCTGAGCAACGCGCTGCGCCTGGAGGGCTACATCCAGGACGCCGAACGCGCCAAGGACACCGAGGTCGCCGATCTGTTCCGCAAGGCCCAGGCGGACAGCCGCAAGGGTGCCGAACTGGGCAAGGGGCTGCTGCGCGCACGCCTCGACGGCGGCTGAGACGCGCCGCCCCGCGAGGCCCGGCTCCCGTGCACGACCACGGCGGCCGGGCCTCCGCCGTTCCCGGCCGCCGCGCCATCGGTCGGTGACCGACGGCGGTCACTCACCCGGCCCGCGGCCCGACCGGACGCTCCGGGTCGCCGAGCCGGGTCATGGGCGGCAGCATGGCCCTCGTACGCGCCACCGCGGGGGGTCGAGCAGCGCAAGGAGCCCACGAACATGACGGACGTTCCCAGCCGGACCCCCGCCACCGGCGACGACCGCGAGGTACTCACCAACCGGCAGGGCCATCCGGTCTACGACAACCAGAACCAGCGCACCGTCGGCGCTCGCGGCCCGGCCACGCTGGAGAACTACCAGTTCCTGGAGAAGATCAGCCACTTCGACCGGGAACGCATCCCCGAGCGGGTCGTGCACGCCCGCGGCGTCACCGCGTACGGCTTCTTCGTGGCGTACGGGAAGTGGGGCGACGAGCCCATCTCCCGCTACACCCGGGCCAAGCTCTTCCAGGAGCAGGGCAAACGCACCGACCTGGCCGTCCGCTTCTCCACCGTCATCGGCGGACGCGACTCCTCCGAAGCCGCCCGCGACCCGCGCGGCTTCGCGGTGAAGTTCTACACCGAGGACGGCAACTGGGACCTCGTCGGCAACAACCTGGGCGTCTTCTTCATCCGGGACGCCATCAAGTTCCCGGACGTCATCCACGCCCTCAAGCCCGACCCGGTCACCTTCGAGCAGCAGCCGCGCCGCATCTTCGACTTCATGTCGCAGACGCCCGAGTCCATGCACATGCTGGTCAACCTGTTCAGCCCGCGCGGCATCCCGGCGGACTACCGCCATATGCAGGGCTTCGGTGTGAACACGTACAAGTGGGTCAACGCCGAGGGCGACACGAAGCTCGTCAAGTACCACTGGATGCCCAAGCTGGGCGTGCGCAGCATGACCGAGGAGGACGCGGCCAACGTCCAGGCCGACGGGCTCGGCCACGCCACCAAGGACCTCTACGACGCGGTGCGGCGTGGCGAGTACCCGGAGTGGGAGCTGCTGGTCCAGATGATGGACGACCACGAACACCCGGAGCTGGACTTCGACCCGCTGGACGACACCAAGACCTGGCCCGAGCAGGACTTCCCGCCGAAACCGGTGGGCCACATGGTGCTGGACCGGATGCCGGAGAACTTCTTCGCGGAGAACGAGCAGATCTCCTTCGGCACCGGCGTCCTCGTCGACGGGCTGGACTTCTCCGACGACAAGATGCTCGTCGGACGGACCTTCTCCTACAGCGACACCCAGCGCTACCGGGTCGGCCCCAACTACCTCCAGCTGCCCGTCAACCAGGCCAAGCACGCCGAGGTGCGCACCAACCAGCGCGACGGCCAGATGACGTACCACATCGACGGCGGCGGCGGGAACCCGCTGGTGAACTACGAGCCGTCGATCACCGGCGGTCTGCGCGAGGCCCACTACCCGACGCACGACGAACAGGGCCCGGAGATCCGGGGGCGGCTCACCCGCAAGCGCATCCCCCGCACCAACGACTACCTCCAGGCGGGCCAGCGCTATCTGCTGCTGGAGGACTGGGAACGCGACGACCTGGTGAAGAACTTCATCGACCTGATCTCCCAGTGCGACCGGGCGGTCCAGGAGCGCATGGTGTGGCACTTCCTGCTGGTGGAGAACGACCTCGGCCGCAGGGTCGGCGAGGGCCTGGGCATCACACCGGAGGACGTCGCCCATCTCGACCCCCTGCCCGACCAGAACCTCACGGACGAGGACCGCAAGCGGCTGGCGAACCTCGGCGACAACCCGCCGCGCGACGTGGCGGGGCTCACCATGACCCACTGCGTCCCCGACACGCGGCACGTGGTGACCCGGTGAGTCACCCGGCCGCCCGCGCCACCGCGAGCGCCTGCTCGGCGTAGCCGCGGCCGAACAGTACGGCGTGCACCAGCAGCGGGAACAGCTGGTGCACGCCGACGCGTGTCTCCCACCCGCCGGCCAGCGGCGCCACCTCCTGGTAGCCGTCCAGCACCGCGTCCCGGTGGGGGCAGCCGAACAGGGCGAGCATCGCCAGATCGGTCTCCCGGTGCCCGCCGTGCGCGGCCGGGTCGATCAGCCGGACATGCCCGTCGGCGCCCCACAGCACATTGCCGTTCCACAGGTCGCCGTGCAGCCGTGCGGGCGGCTCGGCCGGACCGGCGAGTTCCGGCAGCCGCTCGCAGACCCGCTCGACAACGGCCGCCTCACCGGGACGCAGTGTGCCGTCGTCGACCGCCCGCCGCAGATACGGCAGGACGCGGTGCGCGGCGTACCAGGAGGGCCAGTCGTCTCCGGTCACGTTGCGCATCGGGGCGGACCCGATGAACGCCTCCACCGGGCCCCCGGGCGGCGGCGCCCCGAAGGCGGGCGCGCCGGCGGCGTGCAGCGCGGCCAGCTCCCGGCCGAACCGGGCCGCCACCTCCCGTCCGGGCCGGCCCGGCGCCACCCGGTCGACGACCAGCCGGCGCGCGTCGTGACCGTGCACCGCCGGGATCCGCACCGTCCCGGACGCGGCCAGCCAGCGCAGCCCCGCCGCCTCGGCACGTGCGGCGTCCGCGCCGTCGGAGCTCTTGACGACCACCACCCGGCCGTCGTCGAGCGAGACCTCGGCGAGCGAGCCGGACAGGGTGCGGACGCCGGTGACCGCCCGCCCGGTGAACCGGGCCGCCACGGCGGCGGCGTCCCCGTCACCGGGCCGTGCGGTCGGGGCGGAACCCTCGGTCATCGGCGGGACTCCTCGGGGAGGCGGGCGGGTCGGGGGCGGGTACGAAGTCGTGCCCAGGGTACGAGCCCCGCCCGCGCCCGCGTTCGCCGTCGGCCGGTCACGCGGGACGGTGAAATACCCGCGCCCGCCGATCGAAGGAAACCGTGCCGGGGGACCACTGGGAGCATGACGAGTTCATCGTTCCAGCGCACCCTCACCCTCCCCGCCTCCCTGTGCGAACAGGCCGCGGAGCATCTGGAGCAGGCCGCGAGGCGGACGGTCGACGGAGCCGGAATCCCGCTGAAGGCGTTCCGCGCGGCCGCCGACAGCGACTACACCCTCCCGGTGTCCGTGGTGGAACAGGCCGCGGGCTGCCTGCTGGTGCTGGCCACGGAGACCGCCCAGACCGTACGGCCCTCTGCGCTGCGCGCCACCATCGCGGTCGCCCTGTGCCTGCGGGACGCCGTCCAGGCCGTCCACCAGCCCGCGCTCACCACCCGTTTCTGGTGACGGCGCGTCGAATGGCCCCCGCCCGCGGGGGAACCCGCCGAATCCCCACCACCCACACCCCCAGGAGTAGGACATGAGTCTCTTGCGCGTCCTCGGCCGTCCGATGCTGGCGTCGATGTTCGTCACGGGCGGGCTGGATTCCGTCCGCCACCCCGAGAACGTGGCCCCGATCGCCGAGTCCGTCGTCCGTGCCGTCACGGACCGGGTGCCGGTGCTGCCGGACAGCACCGAGGACTGCGTACGGCTCAGCGGCGCCGTCCAGGTCGTGGGCGGGCTGCTGCTGGCCACCGGGCGGATGTCGCGCCCGGCCGCGCTCGCGATCGCCGTCACCCTGGTGCCCACGACGCTGGCCGCGCACCGCTTCTGGGAGGAGGAGGACCCCGGTCAGCGCGCCCAGCAGCGCATCCACTTCCTCAAGAACCTGTCCATGCTCGGCGGCCTGCTGATCGCCGCCGACGACACCGGCGCCGCGCCCTCGCTGCTGTGGCGGAGCCGGCACGCCGCCCACGATCTGCGACGCGACGCCCACCTCGTCCGCCGCTCCGTCCGGGCCGGAGCCGCCCCCGGCGCGGCGGCCGGGCGGATCCGGGCCAGGCTCTCCTGCTGACGCACCCACCGCGTTAGCCCACCGGAGGCGGGGGGACCCGAGGGCGGGCGGCCCCGGCCGGGTGCCGCCGCGAACCGGAGGTGGAGGACATGGGACACGGAGGCAATGTCATCGACGAACTGGTGACCGATCACCGGGAGGTCGAGGAGCTCTTCGGCAAGATCGAGGAACTGCCGCCCGGCCACAAGGACCGCAAGGTGTACGCCGACCAGGCCACCATCGAGCTGGTCCGGCACTCGGTGGCCGAGGAGGCGTACCTCTACCCGGCCGTACGGGAGCACGTGGAGAACGGGGACGCCCTCGCCGACCGTGAGCTCGAGGACCACGCCACGGCCGAGCGGACCATGAAGGACCTGGAGGGGTGCGACGCGGGCGACGCCGAGTTCGACCGGCTCATCGGCAATCTGATGAGCGAGATCCGCGAGCACATCGCCGACGAGGAGCAGAACCTCTTCCCGCTGCTGCGCGCCTCCTGCTCCCCGGAGAAGCTCGACCAGCTCGGCGACAAGGTCCGGCAGGCGAAGAAGACGGCCCCGACCCGGCCGCACCCCGCCGCCCCGGACAAGCCCCCGGCGAACAAGCTGCTGGCACCCGGCGCCGGAATGGTCGACCGGGTCCGCGACGCGCTGAGCGGACGCGGCAAGCTGGGCTGACCCCGGGACACGCGAGGGGCAGGCGTCCGGGGAGGGGGGGGGGGGGGGGGGGGGGGGGGGGGTGGTGGGGGGGGGGGGGGGGTGGGGGGGGGGGGGGGGGGGGGGGGGGGGGGGTTTCCCCCCCCCCCCCCCCCCCCCCCCCCCCCCCCCCCCCCCCCCCCCCCCCCCCCC
>NZ_JBVIGS010000014.1:0-232035 GCF_055570675.1 Streptomyces sp. NPDC031111 | reverse complement strand
CACCAGGTCGTAGCCGGCCTTCTCGATCGCCTTGGCCAGGACCAGGGAGGTGCCGATGGCGTCGGTGCCGTGCAGGTCGTCGTCCTCGACGTGGACGGCCTTGTCGGCGCCCATGGACAGCGCCTTGCGCAGGGCGTCCTTGGCGTCCTCCGGGCCCACCGTCAGGACGGTGATCTCCACGTCGTCGTCGGAGTTCTCCGAGATCTGCAGCGCCTGTTCGACCGCGTACTCGTCCAGCTCGGAGAGCAGACCGTCCACGTCGTCACGGTCGACGGTCAGGTCATCGGCGAAGTGCCGGTCGCCAGTGGCGTCGGGCACGTACTTCACGGTGACAACGATCCTCAAGCTCACGCCGGCTCTCCTACTGCATCGTCATTTCTGGCTGCCTGCCTTCAGGCAGCATAGGCGCCTGAAGCGGGCGATCCCGGCCGGGGCGGCCCGCGCTCCGGACGAAATATTACTCGTCAGTACACCCAGTTCCTTCCCGCTAAGCAAGCGCTTTGAACTGTGACCTTCGCAACGCAGCGTAACCGGAACTCGACGGGTCCGCGACCAGGGAGAACCCCGTTCAGTCGCGCAGGCGCGTGAAGCGTCCCTGGTGGTAGAGGAGGGGACGGCCATGGCCGGTGGAGTCGCCCAGCAGCACCTCGGCGACCACGATCCGGTGGTCGCCCGCGGGCACCCGGGCCGCCACCTTGCACACCATCCAGGCCGGCACGTCGTCCAGCACGGGAACCCCCTCGGGCCCCTCCCGCCAGGCGGTGGCCGGTCCGAAGCGGTCGGCGCCGCTGCGCGCGAAGGTCGTCGCCAGCTCCTGCTGGTGCTCGCCGAGGACGTGCACGCCCACGTGGTCGCCCGTCGCGATCGCCGGCCAGCTGGAGCTCCCGGTGCCGATGGCGAAGGACAGCATCGGCGGATCGGCACAGACGGAGGCGAGGGAGGTGGCGGTGAAGCCGACCGGACCGGAACGGCCGCGCGCGGTGATCACGGCGACGCCCGCCGCGTGCCTGCGGAAGACGGAGCGCAACAGATCGGGCGAGGCGGGCCGGGCGGTACCGAGGCCGGACGTGGCCGTCATGGAACTGTCCTTCCGCGGGAGGTGACGAACGGGCTCGCGGCTGCTCACCGGCCCGGTCGGCGCACACGCGCGGGGCGGGCGGCGGCCGCCGGGCGGCCGGGTACCCGGCGAGGGCGAAGGAGTTCCGAAGGCATGGGGTCAGGCTGACGACAAGTGGCATGCACAGTCAAGTCGGTCCCGTGATGTGGGAGATGCCTCACCCGGGGCCCCGCGGCCGTCACACCGCCTCCCCGAGGGCGGCGATCACATCGGCCTTGCGCGGCTGTCCGGCCGCGCGCCGTACGATCCGTCCGGCGGCGTCGAGGACGAGCACCGTCGGCGTCCGCTCGATCTCCAGGCGGCGCACGAGGTCCAGGTGGGCCTCGGCGTCGATCTCCACGTGGGCCACGCCCGGGACCAGGGCCGCCACCTCGGCGAGCACCCGCCGGGTCGCCCAGCAGGGCGCGCAGAAGGCGCTGGAGAACTGCACCAGGGTGGCTCGCTCCCCCAGTTCGGCTCCGAGCCCGGTCCACGGTTGTGTCCCGTCGATGCGTCCTCCGTCGTCCCGGTCCCGCACTCCCGCACTCCTTCCACAGCTCCGCCGTCAACGGTCTCCAGCGTCCCCGGGACGGCGGACATTCCCGGCCGTGCGCACAAAGGCCGAGGTGGCTGAAGGGGTGGACGTGACGAGAATCTCGCCGCACACGGGCACCAGGGCTGGTTCACCGGCCGTTCTTCGGGCACCATCTGCGACAAGCCGTAAAACCTACGGCTGCGTAACTTCGACTGGGAGCCGCCTTCCCAGGCAGAGAAGGAAGGGTTCCAACCCGCCCATGGCAGAACTCGTCTACCGGCCCGTCGTCGGTTTCGCCCGCACCCTGTTCAAGGTGTGGGACCTCAAGATCGACTGCCAGGGTTCGGAGTACATACCGCGCTCGGGCGGCGCCGTGCTGGTGAGCAATCACATCAGCTATCTGGACTTCGTCTTCAACGGCCTGGCGGCGCTCCCCCAGAAGCGGCTGGTCCGTTTCATGGCGAAGGAGTCGGTCTTCCGGCATCGCGTCTCCGGTCCGCTGATGCGCGGCATGAAGCACATCCCGGTGGACCGCACGCAGGGCGAGGCGGCGTACGAGCACGCGCTGCGGTCGCTGCGGTCGGGGGAGATCGTGGGCGTCTTCCCGGAGGCGACGATCTCGCAGTCGTTCACGCTGAAGAGCTTCAAGTCGGGTGCCGCGCGCCTGGCACAGGAGGCGGGCGTGCCGCTGATCCCGATGGCGGTGTGGGGCACGCAGCGGCTGTGGACCAAGGGGCACCCGCGCAACTTCCGGCGCAGTCACACCCCGATCACCATCCGGGTCGGCGAGGCGCTCGAGGCGTCCAAGGACAAGTACGCGGGCGCGATCACCCGGCAGCTGCGCGAGCGCGTACAGGAGTTGCTGGAGGCTGCACAGCGCGCCTATCCGGTACGCCCCAAGGACGCGGACGACACCTGGTGGATGCCGGCCCACCTCGGCGGTACGGCACCGACCCCGGAGCAGGTCCGGCAGGCCGAGGCCCACTGACACCCGCCGCCGCCGGCGGCCCGTTCGGGGCCGCTCATGCGGCGGGGTGGACCGTGATCCGTGCTCCGGGGCTGAACTTCTCCAGCAGACCGGCCAGTTCGGCCGCCGCGTCCTCCACCTCGGTCACGGGCATCGGCGCCAGGCTCTCCAGCAGGAAGACGCCCGAGACCGTCTCCTCGGTGAGCCGGGTGCGCGGCCCCTGCCGCCAGTTCCAGCGACGGCAGGTCACGCCGGTGTCGTCGCGCCACACCACCTCGCCCGCGTCGGGGTGTTCGACGGTCTCCTCGCCGCCCGCGACGGTCACGAAGTCCTCTCCGCCGGTGGCCCGTACCAGCCGCATTCCGCCCCGGATCCGGTCGATGTCCTCGCCGCCGACGGGGATCAGACGGGCGACGCTGACGGCGTTGTAGAGGTCGACGAGGAGGTTGATCCGGGGCAGGCCGGCCTCCGTGAGGGCCCGTCGGGCCAGTGCCTCGGCCGAGTTGCGGGTGCGGGACGGCTTCGAGCCGAAGGCCGTGTAGACCTCGCGCCAGGCCGCCATGTGCGGGTCCTCGTGCGGCGCCCGCCCCCGGAGGCGTCCGGCGAGCCGGTCGGCCGCCTCCTCGAGCAGCGCGGAACTCTCCTCCGTGCTGGGCCCGTTGACCAGGTCGTGCGCCTCGACGACGACATGGGTGAAGCCGGGGGCGAGGGCACGTACCTCGTCGGACACGGTCGGCGTGAAAGTCATGGCCCGCCTTGGGTTCAGAGTGCGGTGGGGAGCGTCCGCCACAGGTGCGGCCGGTCGGAGGCGGCCCGGAGGGCGTTCAGCACGACCGGATGCGGTGCAGCATACAGGACTGGATAGTCCATCTCGTTGGACGCCGGGTCGGGGGCGAAGGCCAGTCGTTCGCCGTCCAGGGAGAACCGCGCGTCCACTCCGGGCTTGTTGCCCCGGGGGTCCTGCCGGTGCCAGGCGCCGCGGAACCGTACGGCGACCAGGCCGTGCACGACGCCGAGGTTCTGGTAGCAGAGGGCGGTCGGGATGTCCTCGGCCCGCAGCAGCGCGGCCAGCGCGTGGGCCTTGGCGTAGCAGATGCCGGTGCCCTGTTCCAGGACGTCGGAGGCGCGCCAGGTGACCCGGAGATCACCGGAGTCCTGTGAGTGCGGGATGGTGTCGCGCACGAACTCGAAGGCCGCCCGCGCATATTCATACGAGTCATCCACCCCGGCGGCGAGCCGCGCCGCCGTCTCGCGGACCCGTGGATGGTGATGGTCGATCGCCTCATCGGCGGCCAGATAGGCGGAGAGGTCCGGGGTTTCCTGGATCAGCTGCATGCCGCCAGAGCATAGGTATGCGGCCGACCGGCAGTCAATGCATTTCCGGTCGACCGCATATCTATGCAAGCACTGCGGGTGGGCCGCTAGCGGGCCATCTCCTCCTTCAGCGCCGCCACGAACGTGTCAACGTCGTCCTCGGTGGTGTCGAAGGCGCACATCCAGCGGACGTCGCCCGCGGCCTCGTCCCAGAAGTAGAAGCGGAACCGCTGTTGCAGGCGCTCGCTCACGTCGTGCGGCAGCCGCGCGAAGACCGCGTTGGCCTGCACCGGGTAGAGGATCTCCACGCCGTGCACCGCGCGCACGCCCTCCGCCAGGCGCTGGGCCATCTCGTTGGCGTGCCGGGCGTTGCGCAGCCACAGGTCGCGGGCGAGCAGGGCCTCCAGCTGCACCGACACGAAGCGCATCTTGGACGCGAGCTGCATGGACTGCTTCCGCAGGTGCTTCATGTGCCGGATGCCGTCCGGTTCGAGGACGACGACGGCCTCGCCGAACAGCGCGCCGTTCTTGGTGCCGCCCAGCGAGAGCAGGTCGACGCCGACCGCGTTGGTGAAGGTGCGCAGCGGCACGTTCAGCGTGGCGGCCGCGTTGGCCAGCCGGGAGCCGTCGACGTGCACCTTCATGCCGTGCGCGTGGGCGTGCTCGCAGATGGCGCGGATCTCGTCGGGCGTGTAGACGGTGCCCAGCTCGGTCGCCTGGGCTATGGAGACCACCTGCGGCATGGCGCGGTGCTCGTCGTCCCAGCCGTACGCCTGCCGGTCGATCAGCTCGGGGGTGAGCTTGCCGTCCGGGGTGGGCACGGTGAGCAGCTTGATGCCGCCGACCCGCTCCGGGGCGCCGCCCTCGTCCACGTTGATGTGGGCGCTCTCCGCGCAGATGACCGCGCCCCAGCGGTCCGTGACCGCCTGGAGAGCGACGACGTTGGCTCCGGTGCCGTTGAAGACCGGGAAGGCCTCCGCCGTGGGGCCGAAGTGGCTGCGGATCACCTGCTGGAGGTTCTCGGTGTACGCGTCCTCGCCGTACGCGACCTGGTGCCCGCCGTTGGCCAGGGCCAGGGCGGCGAGCACCTCCGGGTGGGCCCCGGCGTAGTTGTCGCTGGCGAAACCGCGGACGTCCGGGTCGTGATGACGACGCGCGTCGGTCCTCGGTGGGTTCACGGCTTCTCGGTCAGCCACAGACGGTTTCCGTTCACTTCCGCGGCGGGCTTGTCCCAGACGCCGACGATAGCCTCGGCGAGGTCCTTGACGTCCGTGAAGCCCGCGAACTTCGCGTTGGGGCGGTCGGCGCGCATCGCGTCGTGCACCAGCGCCTTCACCACCAGGATCGCAGCCGCCGACGTCGGTCCCCGCTCGCCCCCGGCCTTGCGGAAGTAGTCGGCCATGGCGAGCGTCCACGCCTCGGCGGCCGCCTTGCCGGCGGCGTACGCGGCGTTGCCCGCGCTGGGCCTGGTCGCGCCAGCCGCGCTGATCAGGACGTAGCGGCCCCGGTCGCTGCGCTGGAGCGCCTCGTGGAAGGCGAGGGAGGTGTGCTGCACGGTACGCACCAGCAGCAGCTCCAGGAAGTCCCAGTCGTCCAGGCTGGTCTTGGTGAAGGTCTCACTGCCGCGCCAGCCGCCCACGAGGTGGACCAGGCCGTCGACCCGGCCGAACTCCTTCTCGGTGCGGGCGGCCCACTCGCGGGTGGACTCCAGGTCGAGCAGGTCGACCGTGTCACCGGTGACGGTGGCGCCGCCGTGCGCGTAGCGCGCGGCGTCCACGGCATCCGCCAGCCGCTCCGGGTCGTTGTCCGAGCCGACGACGGTCGCCCCCGCCTCGGCCAGCCTGAGCAGTGCCGCACGTCCCGCGGGTCCCCCCGCGCCGGCCACCGCGATCACCGCACCGTCGAGCGCCCCGTTCCCCATGATTCCCGCCTCCTGAGCAGTTGTGGATACGCGATCGCTCACGCGGCGACCCGCTCGGCACCGTCCGCCGTGATCCCCTTGGTGGCGGCGATCACGTTCTTCAGCTTCTTGGACAGTGCCTCATAGAACATGCTCAGCGGAAACTCGTCCGGAAGCACGTCATCCACGAGTTTCCGCGGCGGCTGCGTCAGGTCGAGGGCGTCGGGGCCCTTGGCCCACTTGGAGCCCGGGTGCGGGGAGAGGTAGGTCGAGACCAGCTCGTACCCGGCGAACCAGTGGACGAGCTTGGGGCGGTCGATGCCGTCGCGGTACAGCGCCTCGATCTCGGCGCACAGCTCGTTGGTGACCTGCGGGGCGCGCTCCCAGTCGATGGAGAGCTTGTTGTCGGTCCAGCGGACGACGTCGTGCTTGTGCAGGTAGGCGAAGAGCAGCTGGCCGCCGAGACCGTCGTAGTTGCGTACGCGAGCGCCGGTGACCGGGAAGCGGAACATGCGGTCGAAGAGCACCGCGACCTGGACGTCACGGGCCTGCGGGACGCCTTCGCCGGCCAGCTTCACGGCCTCCTTGAAGGCGGTGAGGTCGCAGCGCAGCTCCTCCAGGCCGTACATCCAGAACGGCTGGCGCTGCTTGATCATGAACGGGTCGAACGGCAGGTCGCCGTGGCTGTGGGTGCGGTCGTGGACCATGTCCCAGAGCACGAACGCCTCTTCGCAGCGCTTCTGGTCGTGCACCATCGCGGCGACGTCCTCGGGCAGCTCCAGGCCCAGGATGTCCACGGCGGCCTCGGTGACGCGGCGGAATCGGGCGGCCTCGCGGTCGCAGAAGATGCCGCCCCAGGTGAACCGCTCGGGGGCCTCGCGCACGGCGATGGTCTCGGGGAAGAGGACCGCGGAGTTGGTGTCGTAGCCCGCGGTGAAGTCCTCGAAGGTGATGCCGCAGAACAGCGGGTTGTCGTAACGGGTGCGCTCCAGCTCGGCCAGCCAGTCGGGCCAGACCATGCGCAGCACGACCGCCTCGATGTTGCGGTCCGGATTGCCGTTCTGGGTGTACATCGGGAAGACGACCAGGTGCTGGAGGCCGTCCTCGCGGTGCGCGGCCGGCTGGAAGGCCAGCAGCGAGTCGAGGAAGTCGGGCACCTCGAAACCGCCCTCGGCCCAGCGGCCCAGGTCCTTCGCGAGCGCCTCGTGGTAGGCGCGGTCGTGCGGGAGCAGCGGGGACAGCTGCCCGACGGCCTCGATCACCTGGCGCACGGCGTGCTCGGCGTCGGTCCGGGCCGGGGCGTTCTCGGCGTCGAAGTCGATCGAGCCGTCCTTGGACTGCCAGGGCCGGATCCGCTCCACGGCATCCTTGAGCACGGGCCATGCCGGGTGCTCAACCACCCTGACCACCGAAGGAACCTTCCCCTCCGCACCCACCTGCACAAGAATTTCCGTCATTTCCCATCCTCCACGGGAGAACCTCGCGTAAGAAGACCGTATACACATGGGGTTTCTCCCAGCAAGGGGAGCCTCGGGAAAATATCCTGCCCCACCCCCGCCTCGGCCGCATTTTTTCCTGTGAGACACCCGGTCGGGCGAGCGCCTGCGCAATCGATGTTCAGCCTCTGGACGCTGCGGGCACAGGCGATACGGTCCAGGAGGGCCGTAGGGACGCGGCCCCCCGCCGCCGTCGACGGAAGCGAGTCGTCTCTTGAACTTCCTCACCATCGGTCACCGCGGAGTCATGGGTGTCGAACCCGAGAACACCCTCCGGTCCTTCGTCGCCGCCCAGGAGTCGGGCCTCGACGTCATCGAACTCGATCTGCATCTGAGCAAGGACGGCGCGCTCGTCGTCATGCACGACACGGATGTGGACCGCACCACCGACGGCACGGGCGCGATCGCCGACAAGACGCTCGCCGAGCTCCGGGCCCTGGACGCCGGGCGCGGCGAGCGTATTCCCGTCTTCGAAGAGGTGCTCGACGCCGTCCGGGCACCGCTCCAGGCCGAGATCAAGGACGTCCAGGCCGCCCGTGCGCTGGCCGGGGTGATGAACGAACGGGACCTGGCCGACCGGATCGAGGTGTCCTCGTTCCACGACGAGGCGATCACGGAGATCGCCCGCCTGGTGCCCGGGGTGCGCACGGCGCTCATCGCGAGCCGCTACGGCCCCGACGTCGTCGAGCGGGCGGTCGGGGCCGGTGCCTCGACCGTCTGTCTGAACATCCGCCGGCTCACGCTGGAGATCGTGGAGCAGGCGCGGAAGGCCGAGCTGAGGATCATCGGCTGGGTGGTGAACACCCAGGACCACCTCCGGCTGGTACGGGCCCTGGGGCTCGACGGCGCCACCACCGACTACCCGGAGATCAAGCGCACCGGCCGCTTCACCGCGTGAGCCGTCAGACCAGCTCCTTCACCAGCAGCTCGAACTCCAGGTCGTCGCGCTGCGGAACGCCGAAGCGCTCGTCGCCGTACGGGAAGGGCGTCATCCTTCCCGTACGGCGGTAGCCGCGCCGCTCGTACCAGGCGATCAGGTCCTCCCGCACGGAGATGACGGTCATGTGCATCTCGCTCACGCCCCAGGTCTCGCGGGCCTGCCGCTCCGCCTCCGCGATGATCGCCCGGCCCAGTCCCGCCCCCTGGAGGGCGGGGCTGACCGCGAACATCCCGAAGTAGGCGTGGGCGCCGCGGTGTTCCAGCTGGCAGCAGGCGACCGTGCGGCCATCGCGCTCCACCGTGAGCAGCCGGCTGTCCGGCGCCTTGATGACCTCCAGCACGCCCTCCCGGTCGGTCCGCTGTCCCTCGAGTATGTCCGCCTCGGTGGTCCATCCGGCCCGGCTGGACTCTCCCCGGTAGGCCGACTCGATCAGCGCGACGAGGGCGTCCACATCGGCGTCGGTGGCATCGCGGAAGGTCAGTGCGGTGTCGGTGGCGGATTCCATGGCACGTCTCCGGTTCGTCTGCGGCGCCTTCCGGCGTGGCTCGGGCGGGAACGAGACTAACCCGGCCACTACGCTCGGCCGCATGGTGCACGTACTGAGCAGCCGCGTCCTGCTCCGCCCCACCGATCCCGACCGCTCCCGCGCCTTCTACGGCGATCGGCTGGGCCTCGCCGTCCACCGCGAGTTCGGCACCGGCCCTGAGCGCGGCACCGTCTACTTCCTCGGCGGGGGGTTCCTGGAGCTCTCGGGCCGTTCGGACTCCTCGTCGGCGGCGTCGCCGGTCGTACGGCTGTGGCTCCAGGTCGAGGACGTCGCCGCGGCGCACGAGGAACTGGCGGCCGAGGGCGTCGAGATCGTCCGTCCCCCGGTGAAGGAGCCGTGGGGGCTGATCGAGATGTGGATCACCGACCCGGACGGCACACCGATCGTGCTGGTCGAGATCCCGGCGGAACACCCGCTGCGGTACCGGCCGGGCATCTAGGGGTCACCGGGGAGGCGCCCGGCCACGGTCGGCGCGGGCCGGTTCGCGGAGACCGGAGCCGGTGAGGCGGTCGGGCACGGTCCGGCCGGTCTCCGGGGTGCGGCGACCGGGCGGCCGATGCCGCACGGGGTGAACGCGGCAGACCGCCACACGGTGGGGTACGGGGCCGAGGCACCGGTCCCCCGGCCCTCGCCGGCGGGATTCACGCCGGATGGCCGGGAGCGGGGGCCGGGCTTAGCGTGGCGGTGGACCGAAGGGAGCGCCATGAGACTGTCCGCGCCGGTGACCGGTGGGCCCTGCTGGGTCGAGCTCGGGACCACCGACCTGGAGTCCGCCCGGCGGTTCTACACGCGGTTGTTCGGCTGGCGCCCCGACGCGGATCCGCGCGAGGAGGCGGGCGGCTACACGGTCGCGTACCTGGGTGACGCGGCGGTCGCCGGGCTGGCGCCGTTGTACCAGGAGGCGCAGCCGGTGGCCTGGAACGTGTCGTTCGCGGTGGCCGACGTCGAGGCCGCCCTCGACGAGGTGGGGGCCGCCGGCGGGCAGACGCTGTTCGGTCCGACGGACGTGTTCGACGCGGGCGGGTTCGCGGTGGCGGCCGATCCCACGGGCGCCGTCTTCCAGCTGTGGCAGGCGGGCGCCTTCCCGGGCGCCGGAGTCTTCGGCACCCCCGGGTCACTGGGCTGGGTGGAGCTGCTGACCCGTGCGCCGCAGCAGGCCGTGGCCTTCTACACCACCGTGTTCGGCTGGAGCGTGGACCCCTCCGTGCGCTATCCGCAGTGGAGCGTCGGCGGAACGGACTTCGGCGGCATGGTCACGATGGACGACAAGTTCCCGCACGAGGTGCCGGCGCACTGGCTGCCGTACTTCGCCGTCGACGACGTGGACGACGCCGCGGTGACCACCACGACGGTGGGGGGCACGGTGCTGATGGAACCGGTCTCCCATCCGGAGGGTCCGAGGATCGCGGTGCTCCGTGACCTTCAGGGGGCGATGTTCGGCGTGTACCGGGCGGCCGACGAGGGGTGAGCGCGGGCGTGCTCGGGGGCGTGCCCGTGGGGAGTGCTCGGGGCCGTCACGCCCGCAGCGCGCCCAGGCGTCCTTCGAGCTGCCCCAGGAGTTCGCCGAGCAGCGCGGCGAGTTCGCCGAGTTCCGGGCTGTCCAGACCGGACAGGACGGCGGTCTCGTAGGCCAGCTGCGCGGGCAGGATGCCGTCGACAAGGTCGCGCCCGGAGTCGGTGAGGCGGACATGGGCGACCCGGCGGTCGCGGGTGTCGCCGCGGCGCTCCACCAGTCCGCGTTCGGTGAGCTGCTTGAGGCGTTTGGTGACGGCGGCGCCCGAGGAGAACGTCTCCCGGGCCAGCTCGCTCGGGGTCAGCTCGTGGCCGGTGCGGCGCAGCGCGCCGAGCAGGTCGAACTCCGGGCGGGTCAGTCCGGCGCGGCGCAGTGGGGCGTCCTCCGCCTGCTGGAGGAGGGCGGCGCAGCGGTTGATGCGGCCGATGACCTCCATGGGACCGGTGTCGAGGTCCGGGTGGACGGCGCGCCACTGACGGACGACGGCGGCGACCGTGTCGCCCCGCGAACGGCCGGGCACGTCCCCGTCGGCCTCCGCCGCTCCCCCGCCGTCGGCCGCCGCTGGTCCTTCGGTCGCCGTCATGGCCGTACGTCCTCCGTGGTCGTGCCCGTGCCGGGGTCCGGAAGCAGCCCCTGGCGTCGTACCGTCGCCGCGAGCGTACGGTGTCCCGACCGCTCGGCGAGCACGACCCGCTCCTGGGGCAGCGCGCGCTGCCACCACTCGCCGGACGCGGCGTCGACGGTGGCCCGCAGATCGACCAGGGCGGCGGCGAGGTCGCGGCGGGCGGCGGCCAGGGTGGCGGGGGCGGGCGGGGGCCCGGCCAGGAGGCGCGCGGCGTGTTCGCGGGCGCGGTCGACCGTGGTGAGCGCCCGCTCCACATGGTCGCCCGCCCTCCGGTTGGTGACGGCCACGGCGGCGGCGAACCCGACGAGGGCGCCGACGACGGTGTCCACCGCACGCTCGGTGATCAGGTCGCCGGGCCGCTGGTACCCGGCGAACTCGGTGACGAGCAGCGCCAGCGGGGTCACGCAGACGCTGCCGAGCCAGTAGTTGCGGCTGATGAGCGCCTCGGCGCCGAAGTTGAACAGCAGGCAGCACAGCACCAGCGCGAGCGGGCCGAGGTGGGCGACCGGGGCGACGGCGGCGAAGAGCAGGACGCCGGCGAGGTTGCCGACGACGCGCTGGACGGCCCGGCTCCAGGTCAGGGTGACGTTGGCCTGGTAGAGCGAGGCGGCGGTGACCAGGGCCCAGTAGGGGCGGCCGATCCCGAGGGCGAGGGAGGCCCAGCCGGCGAGGGCGCAGCCGAGGGCGGTGCGGACGGCGATCGGGGTGAGCGGCCCGAGCCTGGTCCACAGGGGCCGCGGCGGGGTGGCGCGTTCGGCGGCCACGCCGAGGAGTTCGGCGGCGTCCGCGCGGGGGTCGTCGGGGCGCGGGACGGCGCCGTTGCCGCGCAGCGCGCGGGCCCAGGCGCGCAGGCGTTCGGGGTCGGCGTCGTCGGGCGCGGCGAGGGCGACCTCGGCGCGCACGACGAGCCGTTCCAGGGCGCGGCGGGTGGCGGAGGGGCGGTCGCCGGTGGAGAGCAGGGACTGCCACGCCACCTGCACGGCGGCGTGGGCGGCGGCGCGGGCGCCGGGGTGGGCGTCGCGGGGGCCGCCGGTCGCGGCGTACGCGGCGGCGGCGTTCAGGGCGTGTGCGGTGGCGCGGCGTTCGGGTCCGTGCGGGCGGAACGGCGCGGGCGCCATGCCCACCAGATAGGCCCAGGCTCCGGCCGCGGCGGCGAGCGCGAGATGACCGGGAACCTGTCCGAGGGTCTGCGGCACGAACAGCGAGGCGGAGCTGACGAAGGTGAGGACCACGTTGCCGGGCGGCCCGACGCGGGTGGCGTCGCACAGCGCCTTCTGCACGGCGGCCAGTACGGCGCCGACGGCGACCAGGACCACGGCGTCGCGGGTGAGGGAGGCGGCGACCAGGGCGACGGCGAGACCGGCGAGCATGCCGAGCACCACCCACGCCAGCGCCCTGGCCCGGGCGGCGTACGGGCGATTGTGGGCGTACAGGGCGCACAGGGAACCGGCCATGGTGTACATCGCGAGGTCGAGCCGGCCGAGCGCCACCAGGAGCAGGCTGGGCGGTGCGACGGCGGCGACCACGCTGAGGGCCGGCTTGAACCAGATGTTGGAGGGCCGCCCGAGGCGCAGCGTGGCGGCGAGCGGGAGACTCCGGGACGTGGGCGGGGTGGGGGGCGCACTGCTCATGGGGAACAACGTTAGCAGGTGTTTTACCTGTGAATTATATGCTCCGGCCTGCCGCACTCCCCCGAACGCTCCCGTGCACTCCCGTGCGCTCGGGTGTCCGCGGCCGGGACCGGGCATGCCACCACCGACCGTCGAGCGGGTCGAGGGGGAGGTCGCGGTGCACGGACCGGTGTCGTCCGGCTGGCTGCTGGTCGCGCTCTGCGCGGCGACCGGCGCCTACTGTCTGCTGCGCATGCGCAGCCGTGTGGAGGAACAGCGCCGTGCGGCGGGCGGCGAGGCTCTGATGGGCTTCGGCATGGCCGTGATGGCGGTGCCGGCGGCGGCGTTCACGCCGCCCGCCTGGGCCTGGCCGGCCTTCGCGGCGGTGTTCGGCGCCGCCGGGCTGCACGCGCTGTGGGCGGCCCGGACGAGCGCGCGTCATCTGCACCATCTGATCGGCTCCGGGGCGATGGTGTACATGGCGGTGACCATGGCCGCGGCCGGGCCGGGGCACGGGCACGGCGGCTCGGGCACCCCCCTGCTGACCGGGACGCTGCTGCTCTACTTCATGGCGTACGTGCTCGCCGCCGGCGTGCGGCTGGTCCCCGTGGCCTCCGTCGCGGGCGGCGGCACCGGCTGGGGCGACCGGCCGGAGCTGGCGCGGGCCTGCCGGCTGTCCATGGGGATCGCGATGGTGGCGATGCTGCTGACGATGTGAGGGCGGGACCGTTGTCTGCGTCACTTCGGTCCTTCGGCCCGTGCTCCCGGGCGGCCCGCGCTCATAGGCTGCACACATGATCCTCCCCGCGGTCCTGCTGATGCTCGGCGTCCTGACCGCCGTCCTGGGTCCCCGGCTGCTCGCCCGGGCCGACTGGCCGGACCGTGAACCGGTGGTGGCGCTGTGGGCCTGGCAGTGCGTGATCGCGGCGGTGCTGCTGTGCTGCGCGCTGTCGATGACGTTCAGCGCGGCGGCGGCCTGGCGGGCGGTGGGCGGCCATGTGTTCGCCACGGCGCCCCGGGCGGTCGTGGAGGCGTACGCGCTCGGCACGGCGGGACTGTGGGCGGCGACCACCGCGGTGGCGCTGGCGTGCGGCGGTCTGTGGAGCGCGGCGATGCTCGTCCGGGAGGTCGCACGGGCCCGCGCCCGGCGCCGGGCGCGCCGGGCCGAACTGCTGGTACGGGCCCCGCTGCTGCCCGGGGAGGAGCCGGGCGCCGACCGGCTCGTGGTCCTGGAGGGCGAGCGGCCCGAGGCCTGGTGGCTGCCGGGCACCCCGCCCCAACTGGTCGTCACCACGGCCGCGTTGCGTCGGCTGAAGGGCCGGCAACTGGACGCCGTCCTCGCCCACGAGCGGGGGCACGCGCGGGCCCGGCACGACTGGCTGCTGCACTGCTCGTCCGCGCTCGCGGACGGGTTTCCGCAGGTGCCGGTGTTCGCGGCGTTCCGCGACGAGATGCACCGGCTGGTCGAACTCGCCGCCGACGACATGGCGTCCCGCCGCTTCGGCCGGCTGACCACGGCCCTCGCGCTGGTGGAACTCAACGAACACCGCGGGGTGTTCGGCCCCTGCCCGACCCCCCAGGCCCACGTCCCGGCCCGCGTCCGCCGCCTCCTGACACCCCCGGACCGCCTCACCGCGGCACGCCGGCTGCGCCTGACAGCCGTGGCCTCACTGGTCCCGGTGATCCCGGTCCTGGTCGCCTTCGTACCGGGGCTGCGGGCGCTCGGGTAGCCCGCGGGGGCACGAAGCTGGCCGCGGGGGCCGGTGATCGGCGAGGATCGGCTCATGCGCACCTCCCACGCCGAATCCCCGCCCAGGCCCCCGGAGCACCGACCCGCCACCCTCTCCACCGGAGTGCTGGCGCTGTGCTCGGCGCTGCTGCTGGCGCTGGTCGCCGTCGAGTGGCGTCCGCTGTTCGACCTCGACGGCGACATCGCCCGCACCACCCACCGCTGGGCGGTCGACGAACCGGGGCTGACGCAGACGTCCCGCATCCTGACGGACTGGGTCTGGGACCCGTGGACGATGCGGGTGCTGTGCGGTGTGGCGGCCGGGCTGCTCGTCTGGCGGTACGCCGCCCGCTGGTCGGCGGTCTGGCTGGTGCTGACGGTCGCCGTCGGAACGGCCGTCCAACAGGGGCTGAAGGCCGCCCTCGACCGGGCCCGCCCGGTGTGGCCCGACCCGGTGGACTCCGCGCACTACGCGGCGTTCCCGTCGGGGCACGCGATGACCGCGACGGTCGTCTGCGGCCTGCTGCTGTGGCTGCTGCACCGTCACGGAGTGGGCCGCGTCCTGTGGCGCACGGCGCTGGCCGTGGCGGTCGTCTCGGTGACCGGGGTCGGCCTCACCCGTGTCTGGCTCGGCGTCCACTGGCCCACGGACGTCCTCGGCGGCTGGCTGATCGGCGCCTTGGTGGTGGCCGCGGCGGTGGGCATCCACCAGCGGCGGTATCCGCTCTCCGAAGCCGCTCACACTCCGGCCGAAGGACCGTTCACCTCGGACGATCCCCCGCGTCGCCCGAGGTGAACGGCAGCCGGAAGAGGCCCGCGCAGGGGCCTCACCGGATGCGCTGAGTATAGTTGGCTGGCAGCCAGTCAACGCAGGAGTCCAGCATGTCCCCGCGCAGCGCCCTGGTCAATGAAGAGTTGCGGAGGCGTTCGAAGGAGCGGCTTCTGCACGCCGCCGTGGAGTTGGTCGGCGAGCACGGATACGAGGCGACGACGCTCGGCGACATCGCCGACCGGGCGGGCTCCGCGCGGGGCCTGGTCTCGTACTACTTCCCGGGGAAGCGCCAGCTCGTGCAGTCGGCCGTGCACCGGCTGATGCACCGCACCCTGGAGGAGGCGCTGGAGCGCGAGCCGCGCACCGAGGACGGCCGGGAGCGGATGGCGCGGGCCATCGACGCGATCCTGGGCCTGGCACGGGACCGGCCGGTACTGATGCGCCAGCACATGGCCGGACTGCTTCAGGCGGAGGGTTTCGTGCCCTGCCCGGAGCAGCGGCGCCTGGCCGAGCTGCTCGGCGACACCGTCGCCCGGCACGGCTCGTGCGACGTCGAGGCGGACTATCCGATGCTGCGCGCCCTGCTGATGGGCGCCGTGTACGCGGCCCTGATGCCGGGCGCCCCGATGCCGATCCCGGCGCTGCGCGCGGAACTGTTCAAGCGCTACCGGCTCGACTGGGAGATGGGTGTCCCGCCGGACACCGAGGCATCCGGCGGGACGTGTGGAGCGGACCTGGGCCGGTTCTTCTCGACCGAGCCCGGGCCGGGGACTCAGTCGAAGTAGTCCGGCTGGGTCTGCACGTTGAGCTCACTCAGGTGGACCCAGCGGGCCGGGTCCGTGCGCCGGTCGTCGATCTTCAGGACGTCGAAGCCCTTGGCCATGTCGTTCGAGTAGATGTAGCCGTTGTAGTAGTACGCCGACCACGAGCCGCCGGTGACGAGCTGCTCCGTGGACAGCGGACCGCGCTCGAAGTAGGCGATCTCCTTCGGCTTCGAGGAGTCGGTGAAGTCCCAGACGGAGACGCCGCCCTGGTACCAGGCCTGGACCATCAGGTCCTTGCCCTTGACCGGGATCAGCGAGCCGTTGTGCGCGACGCAGTTCTCGGTGTCCGCCTGGTGGCGGGGGATCTTGAAGTAGCTGCGGAAGACCAGCTTCTGCCGGTCGCCCTTGCCGACGATGTCGTAGATGCCGTCCGCGCCGCGGTTCGGGCCGATCTCCGCGTTGCAGGTGGCGCCGCCACCGCCGCCCAGCTCGTCGGTGAAGACGACCTTGTTCGCCTTCTGGTTGAAGGTCGCCGAGTGCCAGAACGCGAAGTTGACGTTGTCCTGCACCCGGTCGATCACCTTGGGCCGCTCGGGGTCCTTGATGGAGAACAGGATGCCGTCGCCCATGCAGGCACCGGCGGCCAGGTCCTTCGACGGCAGCACGGTGATGTCGTGGCAGCCGGTGGTCTTGGAGACGCCCGGGTTGGTGGGCCCGCCGGGGTTGCCGCCGCCGTCCGGTCCCTCACCCGGGAACAGCACCGGGAAGCCGACCAGCGCCGCCTTGTGCGGGGCCTTGCGCGGCACCTTGATCACCGAGATGCCGTCGTGCGGCGGCTGGCAGTCGGGGTAGGCCGCGTTCGGCGAGTACGACGAGACGTAGACGTAGACGTTCTTGCCCTCGGGCACCAGCGTGTGGGTGTGCGAGCCGCAGGCGGTCTCGACGGCGGCGACGTAGCGCGGGTTGCGCTTGTCGCTGATGTCGAAGACCTTCATGCCCTCCCACGAGGACTTCTCGGTCGCCGGCTGCGTGGTGCTGTTGCAACTGCTGTCGCTGCGCGAGGAGTCGGTGGACAGGAACAGCAGGTCGCCGGAGACGGAGATGTCGTTCTGCGAGCCGGGGCACAGCACCTGCGCCACCGTCTTCGGCGCCTTCGGGTCGCTGATGTCGAAGATGCGGAAGCCGTCGTAGTTGCCGGCGAAGGCGTACCGGCCCTGGAAGGCCAGGTCCGAATTGGTGCCGGGCAGCGCGTCCTTGGGGATGTTGGCCACGTGCCGGATGTTGTCGGAGTGGACGATCTCGTCCTGGCCGGGTATCTCACCGCTCTCGATGGCCTCGCGGGCCTCGGCCTGGTCGCTGCGTGAGACCTCCTTCCCGGCGGCGGGCGAGTCCCCGGGGTCGGGGATCGCCGCCGCCGGGGCGGCGGTGAGGAGCGCGGCCAGCAGCCCGCCGGCTGCGGCGGCAACTCCCAGACGTCTGCGCCGGGTTCGGGAAACACTCAACAGGATCACTGTTTTCCTCCCTGGTTCCGTTCACGTCGGAACGGTTTTCGCACCGGCAGTATCGTCTTCGACATGCACATACCAACAGGGGGCAACACACTTGCAATGAAGTTTTTTGATCACTGACGCGCGGAAGCGTGCTAGGACGGTCGTCGACACTCACGAGGTGTCTCGCAACCCCCCTGCCACAGGAGGTTCTTGTGCACTACCGCCGTGCGTCACGTGTGTCCGTCGTCGCGGCCGGGCTGACCGCTCTGGCCGTACTCGGGCTCGTGGGCTGCGACTCGGACACGGACGACACCAAGTCGGCCGCGGGCAGCGGGCCTTCGGTCATCGCGCCGGGCGAGCCCGGGGAGGCGAACCGGACCCTGTCGGCCGAGGAGGCCGAGCGGCAGCGCGTGGAGGACGACTCCCCCAACTCCGCGGACGTCTCGTACGCGCGGATGATGATCGAGCACCACGCGCAGGCCCTCGAAATGACCGACCTGGTGCCGGACCGCGCCGAGTCGTCGAAGATCGTCAAGCTGGCCGAGCGCATCGCCGCCGCGCAGCAGCCGGAGATCAAGGCCATGAAGGCCTGGCTGAAGAGCCATGACAAGGCGGAGCGGGACGACGGGCACGGGCACGACCACGCCACGATGCCCGGAATGGCCACGCAGGCCCAGCTGAAGCAGCTGAGCGCGGCCGACGGCAAGGCGTTCGACCAGCTCTTCCTCACGCTGATGATCACGCACCACCAGGGCGCGATCACCATGTCCACCGAACTGAAGGGGCAGGGCAACAACATCCGCATGGAGGAGATGGCGGACGACGTGGTGGCCCAGCAGACGAGCGAGATCAGCCGGATGCGCGACCTCATGTGACGCCTCGCCGGCCCGCGACCGGGGCGTGCGGCGAGGACGACGGCTCCGCTCAGCGCCGGGCGTGCCGCGAGGGCAGCAGACCCGCGTCGCGCGTCCGGCCGATGAGCCTGAGCGCCCCGCGCCGGCTGTACCCGGTCTCGTCCATCACGGCGAGGACCGGATCGGCTCCCCGCTCCTGCGCGGCGCGGTACGCCCGTGCCGCGAGACCCCGCTCGTCCGGCCCCGTCCGCGGGGCGGACCCCTCCCGGTGCGCGCCGGCACCGTCCCCGGGGTCCGGCTCGGTCTCGGCGCCGCAGGCCCGGGCCAGCGGCCCCTCGATCCAGTCGGCGAACAGGGCCAGATCCTCCAGCGCCAGCGCGGGCCGGGCCCGTACGTCCTCGACGCAGACCCACCCCTCGCACACGGTCGCCAGCGCGTCGATCCGGGCCCCGTCGCCGAAGGCCAGCCGCACATGGAGCCACCGCGTCGCCCGCTCCCCCTCCCGCACCTCCCACGCGGGCCACACGGACACCGCACCCTCCGCCGGAGAGCGATCGGAAAGCTGAAGAAAAGATGCCTCAAGCACACATGCAACGTAACCGTGTGATCAGTTTCCCCCCGTAGAACACGCACCCCGGGCGACGGACGGCACCCTGTCAGCGGAGCGGGGACAGTGCCATGCTGGAAGACATCAGCGATCTCCTGTCGAACCCCCGGGGTGAGGAGTTCCGCCGTGCTGCGTGTCGCCGTCATCGGTTCGGGTCCGAGTGGGTGCTACACCGCCCAGAGCCTCGTCCAGCTCGACGCCCAGGTGCGCGTCGACGTCCTGGACCGGCTGCCGTGCCCGTACGGTCTGGTCCGCTACGGGGTGGCACCGGACCACGAGAAGATCAAGTCCTTGCAGAACAACCTCCGCACGGTCCTGGAGCACGAGCGCGTCCGCTTCCTCGGCGGGGTGCCGGTCGGGCCGGGCGGGGTGTCGGTGGCGCGGCTGCGGGAGCTGTACCACGCGGTGGTGTACTGCGTCGGCGCCGCCACCGACCGGCGGCTGGGGATCCCCGGCGAGGAGCTGCCGGGCAGCTGGTCGGCGACGGAGTTCGTGTCCTGGTACAGCGCGCATCCGGACGCCGTCGACGACGGCTTCCTGCGCGGTGTGCGGTCGGCGGTGGTGATCGGGGTGGGGAACGTCGCGGTGGACGTCACCCGGATGCTGGCCCGTGGGGCGGCGGAGCTGGGCCCGACCGACATGCCGCAGGCGGCCCTGACCGCACTCGCGGCCAGCGAGGTGACGCGGATCCAGATGGTGGGCCGGCGCGGCCCCTCCCAGGCCCGCTTCACCACCAAGGAGCTGCGCGAACTGGGGACGCTGCCGGACACCGGCCTCGCCGTGGACCCCGCCGAGGCCGCGCAGGACCCGGCGTACACGGACCCGTCGGCGCTGCCCGCCCCGCAGCGCCGCAACGTGGAGGTGCTGCGCGGCTGGGCCGGGGCTCCGGTGCCGGAGGCCCGGCGTCTGATCCGTCTGCGCTTCTTCCTCCGCCCGGTCGAGGTCATGGCCCGGGAGGGCAGGGTGGGCGCGGTGCGCTTCGAGCGGACGGTGCCGGACGGACACGGCGGCGTCGTGGGCACGGGCCGGTACGAGGACATCGAGGCGCAGTTGGTGCTGCGTTCGGTGGGCTATCGCGGGGTGCCGCTCGAGGGGGTGCCGTTCGACGCGGTCGGCGGCACGGTGCCGCATCAGGCCGGGCGGGTGCTGCGGGAGGGCGCGGTGGCTCCGGGCGAGTACGTGGCGGGCTGGATCAAGCGGGGCCCGACGGGGGTCATCGGCACGAACCGGCCCTGCGCGAAGGAGACGGTGACGTCCCTGTTGCAGGACGCGCCCTTCCTCGTGGACCGCGAGCTGCCCGGCGACCCACGGGCGGCGCTGCGGGCCGAGGGCGTCGAACCCGTCGAATGGACCGGCTGGCAGGCGATCGAACGCGCCGAGGCGGAGCTGGGCGCCTCCCTCGGCCGGACCACGGTCAAACTCCCCGACTGGGACGCCCTCCTGACGGCCGCCCGCATGGCCGGCCCGTGACCGTACGGACGGTCCCGGTCCGCAGGACCCGACTCCGGCGAGGCCACCGGAACGCGGCCCACGCCCGGACGGCCCTGCGACAGCGGCCCCGGGCCGTACCGACGACCGCCGGCCCGCGGGACCCCGGGCCCTGAAGGGGGTCCCGCGGGGCACCACGCCTCGCCGCGTTGTCGTCACACCCCGGTTCCCTCACGCCCGGCTGCTCCCCCATGCGCGGGGAGGGAGCCCCCCATCGCGTCGACTCCCTCCTCCGCCCGGCGACGCACGGCACCGGACGCCGTTCGCCGAGCCGGCCCGATCGACGAGACACCCTCTGGGGCGGGATCGCTGCCGGAAAGCGGTCCCCGCCGGACGGACAGGCGGCCGCCGCATCCGCGCCGGCGCCGCCTCACCGGATCCCGGTCTCCGAGGAAACCGGCGGACGCGTCCCCGGAGCCGAGCCCACGAACCCGACGTGCGCCGCCGGCGTCCCCAGGCGGCCTCCGGCAACGCGAACGGCACCGGCCCATGACGCCATGAGCCGACGGGCTGCCGCGTACCCAGGGGGACGCCCGCGAGCCAACGGGCGGCGCCTCACCGGCGAGTGACCGGCTCGAATTCCTCGAGCCGGGCGCGCGGGGCGCGCGAGCCCGGGGCCCTCGTCCCGGTCAGCCCGCGTCCTGGCGGGTGGACTGGTGGGCGGCGGCGGTGAGGAGGCAGTCGAGGAGCCCCGGGAAGAGGTCGTCCAGATCGTCCCGGCGCAGGCCGTTCATCTTGGCCGTGCCCTCGTAGATCTGGCGGATCACGCCGCTCTCCCGCAGCACCCGGAAGTGGTGCGTGGTGGTGGACTTGGTGACCGGCAGGTCGAAGTGCGAGCAGGACAGCTCGACACCCTCCGCGGCGAGCTCGCGGACGATCCGCATCCGCACGGGGTCGGAGAGCGCGTGCAGCACGCCCTCCAGCCGGATCTCCTCACGCGCCGGATGCGGCAGGTCGCGGCTGCTGGTGGCGGGGGCGGCGGTCGTCACGGCGGCTCCAGGTGGGTCCGGGAAGGCTCATTGTACGAGAACCATCGTAGTTTGACATCCCCCGTACTACGATGCCTATCGTACGAGCGCACCCACCCCTGGCACCCCAGCCGAATGGAGTCCACCGTGAGCACGCTGTTCGAGCCCTTCACCCTGCGCGGAGCGACCATCCCCAACCGGGTGTGGATGCCGCCGATGTGCCAGTACTCCGCCGCGCCCGAGGGACCCGAGGCAGGCGCGCCCAACGACTGGCACTTCGCGCACTACGCGGCTCGCGCGGCCGGCGGCACCGGCCTGATCGTCGTCGAGGCCACCGCCGTGTCACCGGAGGGCCGCATCTCGCCGTACGACCTCGGCATCTGGAACGACACCCAGGTGGAGGCGTTCCGCCGGATCACCCGCTTCCTCACCACCCAGGGCACCGTCCCGGCCATCCAGCTCGCGCACGCCGGACGCAAGGCGTCGACCGAGCGGCCCTGGCTGGGCGGCGCGCCGGTCGGACCGGACGGGCACGGCTGGCAGCCGGTGGCTCCGAGCCCGCTCGCCTTCGACGAGCGCCACCCGGTGCCGGACCAGCTCACGGTCGAACAGATCCAGGAGATCGTGGAGCAGTTCCGCACCGCCGCGCGCCGGGCCCTCGCCGCCGGGTTCGAGATCGCCGAGATCCACGGGGCCCACGGCTATCTGATCAACGAGTTCCTCTCCCCGCACTCCAACCACCGCACCGACGCCTACGGCGGCTCGTACGAGAACCGGACGCGTTTCGCGCTGGAGGTGGTCGACGCCGTGCGCGAGGAATGGCCGGACGACAAGCCGCTGTTCTTCCGCGTTTCGGCCACCGAGTGGCTGGACGAGTCGGGCTGGACCGCGGACGACACCGTGCGCTTCGCCTCCGAGCTGCACACCCACGGCATCGACCTGCTCGACGTCTCCACCGGCGGCAACGCCTCCGGCGTCCACATCCCGACCGGGCCCGGATACCAGGTCCCCTTCGCCGCGCGGGTGCGCAACGAGACGCCGATGCCGGTCGCCGCCGTGGGGCTGATCACCGATGCCGAGCAGGCCGAGAAGATCCTCGCCAACGGCGAGGCGGACGCGGTGCTCCTCGGCCGCGAGCTGCTCCGCAACCCCTCGTGGGCCCGCCACGCGGCCCGCGAACTGGGCGGCGAGGTTCACGTACCCGACCAGTACCACCGCTCCGTCTGATCGCGTCCGTCACCTCGCCGGTGACCCCGGGGTGCCGCATCGGCCCCGGGGTCACCGGCGTCCTCCGTTCCTGGCCGAATGTGATCCTCGCGGAGCGTTGACTAGAAAGCGCTTACCCTCTACGTTTCCCGTTCAGCAGCGTGACCCGTCGCGTCAATCGATCGGTCACGCCGCACACCACCACGAACGTCGTTCATGTACATGGATCGCACCCCCACACCACGACAGAAGGAACGACATGACTTCCGCGAAACGACCACGCACCCGCGCACTGACGGGCGCACTCGCCACCCTGGGACTCTCGGTTGGCATGGTCATGACCACCGGCGCATCCCCGGCGAACGCCGCCACCTGGCCGACCCCGAACGGCAGCCAGGGCGTCTCCTCCACCATCTCCGTGTCCGGCACCAAGGACTACGGGATGAAGCGCCTGTACGGCACCGGTGACCTTGGCTCCGGCGGCCAGGACGAGGACCAGGGCCCGATCCTGGAACTCGCGGACGGCGCGGTCCTGAAGAACGTCATCCTGGGCGCCCCGGCGGCCGACGGCATCCACTGCAAGGGCTCCTGCACACTCCAGAACGTCTGGTGGGAGGACGTCGGCGAGGACGCCGCCACGTTCAAGGGCAAGTCGTCGGGGTCGGTGTACACCGTCAGCGGCGGCGGCGCCAAGGAAGCCAGCGACAAGGTGTTCCAGTTCAACGGGGCCGGAACACTGAACGTGTCGAACTTCGCGGTCAAGAACTTCGGCACCTTCGTCCGCTCCTGCGGCAACTGCTCCACGCAGTACAAGCGGACGATCAACCTCAACACCATCGAGGTGACCTGGAAGGGCAGCAGGATCGCCGGCATCAACACCAACTACGGCGACAGCGCGACCCTGCGGAACATCACGATCATCGGGGACACCAGCAAGAAGATCGTCCCCTGCCAGAAGTACATCGGCAACGACGACGGCGACGAGCCGGACTCCAACGGCTCGGGCCCCGACGGCACGTACTGCAAGTACTCGTCGTCCGACATCACCTACCGGTAGTCCTCACCGGCGCCCCCCACGGGCAGCGGCCGTACGAGGCGTCCAGCGCGGCGCCCCGTACGGCCGGCCGCGTCACCGGGCCTGCCCGCCGTCATCCGCCGCCCACGCGTGAACGGACCTCCCCCGTCAGCTCCCGGCGGTAGCCGGCGTACGCCGCGCGCAGCTCGTCGCCCGGCCAGTCGGCGGGCAGCAGGACGGGAGGCAGTACGGGGTCGGCGAGCAGATGACGTACGACGGCGGCGAACGCCGCGAGCCGGTCGGCGGGGCGGTCGGCGCGCTCGATGTGGTCCAGGAGCGCGCGGGCGGTGCCCGACCATGCCTCCAGCGGCCACAGGCTCGCGGCGAGTTCGCGGGCGGGCCTGCCTGGGCGGGCCGTGCAGCGCTCGGCCACCTCGTCGAGGGCGGCGGGCAGGCCGCGCTCCAGATTGGCGGGGCGCAGCCACACCCCCTCGCGGAGTTCCGCGAGCCGGAGGGCGGCCAACCGTGTGCGGAGGTCCGCGCGTTCGGCGGGGCCCCTGCCGGTCGCGGTGATCACCACCAGCTCCCAGTCGCCGTCCCACGCGCGCGTGCGCGGCTCCACCGACTCGTCCTGGCGGTGCTGACGCTCGAGCAGCCGGTCGCTGAGCCGGTAGCCGGCGTCCGTGCGCCGCAGGTCACCGGCGGCGACCATCCGGCTGAGCGCCGCGCGGAGCGTGGACCCGCCGACACCGAAGCCCTCCACGAGACGCCCGAGCTCCCTCGCCGGCAGCTCCGGCGGGTGGGTACCGAGCAGCAGACTGAGCACGACCGACCGCGCGGACAGGGGGCGCGGTCGCGGGTCGTCCGGTGCCGCCGGGTCGTTCCTCCGCATGGGGCCGTACTCTACGACGCCGATCATGTTGCATGATTGCTGCGACTGTGGAAATAGTGCAACACTCGCGTCATGACCACCACATTCGCGGACGAGCGGCGGCAGGATCTCGGCGCGGGCGGCGCCACCCACCACGTCACCAACCAGCCCCCGCCCCTGACCCCGTACGACGCCTCCGACGACACCGCCCTGCTCGAAGGGCTGCGGCGGGAGGGCGCCGGATGGGCCGAGGAGGAGCTGCGCCGGCTCGGCGGGCTGGCCGGCAGCGCGCAGGTGCAGGAGTGGAGCGACCTGGCCAACCGCCACGAGCCCGAACTGCGCACCCACGACCGGTACGGGCACCGCCTCGACGAGGTGGAGTTCCATCCGAGCTGGCACCACCTGATGCGCACGGCCGTCGCCGAAGGGCTGGCCGCCGCGCCCTGGGCGGACGACCGTCCCGGCGCCCATGTCGTCCGCACGGCGAAGGGGCTGGTGTGGGGACACACGGAGGCGGGACACGGCTGCCCCACGTCCATGACGTACGCGGCGGTGCCCGCGCTGCGCCGGCAGCCGGAGCTGGCCGCGGTGTACGAGCCCTTGCTGACCAGCCGGGAGTACGAGCCGGGCCTGCGGGTGCCGGCCGGGAAGCGCGGGCTGCTGGCCGGCATGGGGATGACCGAGAAGCAGGGCGGTTCCGACGTCCGCACCAACACCACCGCGGCCACCCCCACCGCCGAACCCGGCGTGTACACCCTGCGCGGCCACAAGTGGTTCACCTCGGCGCCGATGTGCGACGTGTTCCTGGTGCTGGCGCAGGCCCCGGGCGGGCTCTCGTGCTTCCTGGTGCCCCGCGTGCTGCCCGACGGCACCCGCAACACGTTCCGCGTACAGCGGCTGAAGGAGAAGCTGGGCAACCGCTCCAACGCCTCCTGCGAACCCGAGTTCGACGGCACGGTCGCCTGGCTGGTCGGCCCGGAGGGACAGGGCGTGAAGACCATCATCGAGATGGTCAACTGCACCCGGCTGGACTGCGTGATGATGTCGGCGGCGCTGATGCGCAGGACGCTCGTCGAGGCCGGCCACCACGTGCGGCACCGCAGCGCGTTCGGGGCGCGGCTGGTGGACCAGCCGCTGATGCGCAACGTGCTGGCGGATCTGGCGCTGGAGTCCGAGGCCGCCACGACGCTCACCCTGCGGCTGGCCGGAGCCGCCGACCGCGCGGTGCGCGGGGACGCCGGGGAGGCCGCGTTCCGCCGGATCGCGACGGCGGTCGGCAAGTACTGGGTCACCAAGCGGGGGCCGGCCTTCACCGCGGAGGCCCTGGAGTGCCTGGGTGGCAACGGCTACGTCGAGGAGTCGGGCATGCCCCGCCACTACCGCGAGGCCCCGCTGCTGTCGATCTGGGAGGGCTCGGGGAACGTCAACGCGCTCGACGTGCTGCGGGCGCTCGGCCGGGACACGGCCACCGCCCAGGCGCTCTTCGACGAACTCGACCTGACGCGCGGGGCGGACGCGCGGCTGGACGCGGCCGTGGCGGGACTGAAGGACGAACTGGCCGAGGGCTCCCAGGCGGGCGCCCGACGGCTGGTGGAGCGGATGGCGCTGACGCTCCAGGGCTCGCTCCTCGTCCGGCACGCCCCGGCCGCGGTCGCCGACGCCTTCTGCGCGACGCGGCTGGGCGGCGACTGGGGGCACGTCTTCGGCACGCTGCCCGCGTCGGCCGGACTGGACGCGATCCTCGGCCGCGCGCTGCCGGACGGCGGCTGACCGGCCGTCGAGCCGCCGCGCGCGATCCCGCGGACGCGTGCACACGCGCTCCGACCTGCGGCCCGACTGATCCAGAGGTGACTGTCAGTGGTGGGGTGCAGACTGGCCGATGTCCGAAACGATGACGTCGACGAAGACGTCGCGGAGGTGATCGGCATGACCGAGGTACTGCTCGCCGTGGGCACCCGCAAGGGCCTGTTCATCGGGCGCCGGCGAGGTGGCGCCTGGGAGTTCGACGAGAGTCCCTACTTCAACGCGCAGGCCGTGTACTCGCTCGCCATCGACACCCGTGGCACGAGCCCCCGGCTGCTGGCCGGCGGTGACAGCTCGCACTGGGGACCCTCGGTGTTCCACTCCGACGACCTGGGCCGCAGCTGGACCGAACCGGCCCGGCCCGCCGTCAAGTTCCCCCAGGACACCGGGGCTTCGCTGGAGCGGGTCTGGCAGCTGCACCCGTCCGCGGCCGAACCGGACGTGGTCTACGCGGGGACGGAACCGGCCGCGCTGTACCGCTCGGAGGACCGCGGGGAGACCTTCGAGCTGATCCGCCCGCTGTGGGAGCACCCCACGCGGTCGAAGTGGGTGCCGGGCGGCGGCGGTGAGGGCCTGCACACCGTGCTGACCGACGCGCGCGATCCGCGGGCCGTGACCGTGGCCGTCTCGACGGCGGGTGTGTTCCGCACGCGGGACGGCGGCGCGAGCTGGGCCCCGTCCAACTCCGGGGTGTCCGCGGTGTTCCTGCCGGACCCGAACCCGGAGTTCGGGCAGTGCGTGCACAAGGTCGCCCGGGACGCGGCGGACCCGGACCGCCTGTATCTCCAGAACCACTGGGGGGTGTACCGGAGCGACGACGCGGGCGGACGCTGGACGGACATCGGCGAGGGCCTCCCGTCGACCTTCGGCTTCGCGGTGGTGGCCCACCCCCGTCGCGGGGACACGGCGTACGTGTTCCCGATCAACGCCGACTCCGACCGGGTGCCGGCGGACCGGCGCTGCCGGGTCTTCCGGACCGCGGACGCGGGCGGGAGCTGGGAGCCGCTCACGGCGGGGCTGCCGCAGGAGGACCACTACGGCACGGTGCTGCGCGACGCGATGTGTCACGACGGCGCCGACCCGGCGGGCATCTACTTCGGCAACCGCAACGGCGAGGTGTACGCGTCGGCCGACGACGGCGACAGCTGGCGGCAGTTGGCGTCGCATCTGCCGGACGTGCTGTGCGTGCGCGCCGCGGTCCTCGCATGAGCCGTACGAGGCGTACGAACCGTACGAGGATCCCGTCCGGTCCTGGCCACTGGTTGATCTCCGCCGCCGTCGCGGCAGTAGGGTGACGCCCGTGGCACCACGACCCTTGAATGAAATCGTCGAAGCGGGCTGGGCGAAGGCCCTGGAGCCGGTGGCCGAACGGGTCGCCGGAATGGGGGACTTCCTGCGCGCGGAGATCGCCGCGGGACGCACCTACCTCCCGGCCGGGGCGAACGTCCTGCGGGCCTTCCAGCAGCCCTTCGACGAGGTACGCGTTCTGATCGTCGGGCAGGACCCGTACCCCACCCCGGGGCACGCGGTGGGACTGTCGTTCTCGGTCGCGCCCGAGGTGCGACCGCTGCCGGGCAGCCTCATCAACATCTTCCGGGAGCTGAACAACGACCTGGGCCTGCCCCAGCCGTCGAGCGGTGACCTCACGCCGTGGACCCGGCAGGGAGTGCTGTTGCTGAACAGGGCGCTGACGACGGCCCCGCGCAAGCCGGCCGCCCATCGCGGCAAGGGCTGGGAGGAGGTCACCGAACAGGCGATACGGGCGCTGGCGGGGCGGGGCAAGCCGCTGGTCTCCATTCTGTGGGGGCGGGACGCCCGCAACTGCCGTCCACTGCTCGGTGATCTGCCCGCGGTGGAGTCGGCCCATCCGTCGCCGATGTCCGCCGACCGCGGCTTCTTCGGGTCCCGCCCGTTCAGCCGGGCCAACGACCTGCTGATCCGCCAGGGCGGCCAGCCCGTGGACTGGCGCCTGCCGTGACCGGGCCCGGCTTCCTCGCCGTGGACTCCGGGGGCTCCGGTCTGCGGGTCGTCGTCGGGGCCGGCGGGCGCGGCCCGCTGGCCCGGGGCGCCTCCGCGGAACCGGTGCGCACCGGAGCGCGGGGCCTCGACGCCGGGCACCTCATGGAGCAACTGGTCCCGATGGCGCGGGCCTTGTGCGCGGAGGCCGGGATCGAGCGGCTGACGGCGGCCGTCGTCGGCGCGGCCGGGCTGGCCAGTCTGGGGGACGAGCTGCGCGCGGAGCTGCCGGGTGCGCTCGGCCGTGAACTGGGCGTACGGCGGGTGGTGTTGGCCGCCGACGCCGTGACCGCGTACGTGGGCGCCCTCGGCCCGCGGCCCGGTGCCGTGATCGCCGCCGGTACGGGAGTGATCGCGGTCGGCACCGATCTGACCGGCTGGCGCCGGGCGGACGGCTGGGGGCATCTGCTCGGCGACTGCGGCGGCGGGGCCTGGATCGGCCGGGCGGGGCTGGAGGCGGCGATGCGGGCGCACGACGGACGGGAGGGCGGTTCCGCGCGGCTGCTGGAAGGCGCCGAGGACATGTTCGGTCCGGCGGCCGGGCTGCCCGGCCGGCTGTATCCGCGGACCGACCGGCCGGCCGTGCTCGCCTCCTTCGCGCCCCGGGTGGGCGAGTGCGCGGCCGACGGCGAGCCCGTCGCCGTGGAGATCCTGCGGGCCGCGGCCCGGCACATGGCGGACTCCGCCGTGGCCGTGTGCCCGGCTGCGGGCGAGCCGGTGGTCGGTCTCACCGGCGGCCTGTTCAAGATGGGTGCCGCGCTGCTCGATCCCCTGGACGAGGAGCTGGCCGGGCGGCTGCCGCGGGCGCGGCGGGTCCTGGCCGAGGGGGATCCCCTGCACGGGGCGGTGCGCATCGCGGACGACCTCACCGCCGGATCATTCACCCTTCCTGGCGACGAGAAGATGCTGTGCGTGACCGGCCCGGCAGGTGAGGACGTCACCCGCGCGGCCGACGTCCGTACGTAACTCATCAGACAAAACCGGACGGATACCGCTCACCTGCACCCTCCCCGAACAGGGGAGCCGGGGAAACCACTAACATGCGGCACCATGAGCACCCCCACTGGGCCCGCGTCCGGCCTGCCAGTACGAATGCCGCGCCCCCGCCAGCCCGGACGGCACCGCCGTCCCGAACCCCTGGTGGCTCCCGAGGGCGCGCCCGCGCTCGTCCTCGCCGTGCCGGGTACGCCCAGTAGTGCCACCCGCTCGCTCGCCGAAGAGGTCGTGAGCATCGCCCGTTCCGAGCTGCCCGGTCTGGACGCCCGGATCGGCTACCTCGACGGGGACGACGAGGAGTTCCCCTCGCTGCCGTCCGTCCTCACGCACGCGGCCGAGGAGCGCACCGCCCGCTTCGAGCAGGCCCGCGCCGCCGGCATGGACGTCAAGGAGCCGGACGGTCCCGTCGCCGTCGTCGTGCCGCTGCTCGCCGGTCCGGACAGCGCGCTGCTGCGCCAGGTCCGCCAGGCCGTGATGGAGAGCCGTGTCGCCGCCGAGCTGACCGATGTGCTGGGTCCGCACCCGCTGCTCGCGGAGGCGCTGCACGTGCGGCTGTCCGAGGTCGGTCTGGCCCGCGCCGACCGCGCCCGTCTGTTCACGGTGGCGACGGCCGCGGACGGCATCATCCTGGCCTCGGTGGGCGGTGACGAGGCCGTGCAGGCGGCCGGTATCACCGGCATGCTGCTCGCCGCGCGCCTCGCCGTGCCGGTGATGGCGGCCGCGCTGGACCAGGAGGGCTCCATCGCCTCCGTGGCGGAGCAGCTGCGGGGCTCCGGTTCGCAGCAGCTGGCGCTCGCCCCGTATCTGATCGGCCCGGAGATCGACGCCGGCCTCCTCGAGGAGGCGGCGAAGGAGGCGGACTGCTCCGCCGCCGAGGCGCTCGGCCCGTACCCGGCGATCGGCAAGCTGGCCCTGGCCAAGTACACGACCGCGCTGGGCATCGCCCCGCCGCAGGCGCAGAGCACCCCGGCCCGCTGACCCGGCCGGTTCCCGCACGATGGCGAAGGGCCCGTTCCGGATTCCGGAGCGGGCCCTTCGTCGCGGCCGGACCGCGCCGGTCAGCCGGTGACCACGCAGGACGCCGCCGGCACCGGGATCGCGCCCGCACGCCGGGGCACTCCCGTGTCCGGGTCGAGCGCGAACCAGGTCACGTCCCCGGAGCGCTCGTTCGCGACGTACAGGACACCGTCGGACTCCGTGATCGCGCGGGGCCAGTGCCCGCCGCAGGGGACGGTGGTGAGCGGGGTCAGCTCCTTGCCCTCCCCCGCGACCGCGAACACGGTCAGGACGTCCTCACCGCGGGTCGCGGTCCACACGAAGCGGCCGTCGGGCGAGACGGCCACCCCGGACGGATAGGCGTCACCCGCCGGGGTGCCGGGCAGGACCGGGATCTCGGCGAGCGGCCTCAGCGCGCCCTCGGCGGCGTCCCAGTGGCAGACGACGAGGGCGGGGCTGAGCTCGTTGAGGACGTAGGCGTACGAACCGTCCGGGTGGAAGGCCAGGTGCCGCGGGCCGGACCCGGGACGCAGCGCGATCTCCCGGTGGGGCGAGAGGGCGCCGTCGGCCAGCGCGCAGACCCGTACCGAGTCCGTGCCGAGGTCGACGGCGACCACCCAGCGGCCGCTCGGATCGGGGCGCACCTGATGGGCGTGCGGGCCCTGCTGACGCTGCGGATGAGGGCCGGAACCGGTGTGCCGGAGCACCCCTGACACGGAGCGCGCGAGGGTGCCGTCCGGACGGACGGGAACGACGCTGACACTGCCCGAGCCGTAGTTCGCGGTGAGGACGTGTCCCGCGAAGAGGCTGAGGTGCGTCGGTCCGCTGCCCTCCACCGGCACCTCACGCCCGGCCGGTTCCGGCTCGTTCCCGGTGACGCGGAACGCGGCCACCGCGCCCTCGGCCGTCTCGCTGACCGCGTACAGCGTGCGGCGGTCGGGTGAGAGGGCCAGGTAGGAGGGGTCGGGCAGGACGTTCGCGGTGCCCAGGACGGTCAGGGCGCCGCTGCCCGGTTCGACGGCGGCGGTGACGATGCCCGGGCCTCCGGCCGCCGTGAACGACCCGATGAACGCCCGCCGACTGCCGTCCGCCACCTCTGTCCCCTCTCGTCCGATGCCGACCGGGGTGACGGTAGCAGTCGATCACGCAAGGTCTAGACCAAGGGTCCTGTGCGTCTCTCGCGTGTCAGGCCCCGACCAGCGGGGAGCCGGACGGCGCCCGCAGTGGAGCGGCCAGTTCGGCGAGGGCGCGCTCCAGGCCGTGCAGATGGGCCAGGGCGGGCTCGGTACCGGCCGGGTCGGTCCGTACGGCGATGTCGCGGCCGCCGGTGAGCGCCTCGACGGCGGCCTCCACGCGCCAGCAGGCGGCGGCCAGGCGGGCGTCGTGCGAGGCCTCCGGGTCGGCGGCGACGGCGACGAGGCCGCGGATCTCCCGGGCGCAGTCGTCGAGCAGGTCGAGCACCCGGCGGGCGCGCCGCTTGCGGGCCGGCATGGGGTTGAGGGGGTGCACCAGCGGGGCGAGCGAGAGCCGTACCCGGGCGAGCAGCTGTTCCAGCTCCGCCACCATCGGCGCCGGGTCGGCGTCCGCGGTCCCGGCCAGCCGTGCGGCCGCCTCCGCGGTGCACGCGTGGACGCAGCGCAGCGCCCGCTCGATCCAGGCGGCGGTGATGCTGTGCGTGGTCACGGGCAGGACGAACGCCACCGCCAGCACGGCGCCCAGCGCGCCGACGCCGGTCTCCACGACCCGCAGTGCCAGCAGGCCGGGGGTGAGCACGCCCAGCAGGCCGTAGAGCATGGCGGCGAGCACCGTCACCCAGAGCATCATCCAGGTGTAGGACACCGCGGCCGTGTAGAAGATGCCGAACACGGAGACGGCGACGACCAGGGCCGTGACCGGTCCGTCGCCGTGCGCGGGGACGGCGACGCACAGCGCGAGCCCGATGCCGATGACCGTGCCCAGCACCCGCCGGAAGCCGCGCACCAGGGTCTCGCCGCGCGAGGTGGTGTTGACGAAGATCCACCAGGTGGCGCCGACGGCCCAGTACCAGCGCTGTCCGGACACCAGCTGGCCCACGACCAGGGCGAAGCCCGCGCCGGCGGTCGCCTGGACCGCTTGGCGGGTGGTCACGCGGGCCAGCCCGGTGCCGCCGGGCGGGGCCGGTACGACGGCCGGGGGCAGGCGGCGCTCGTAGCACCACAGCCCGAACCGCACCGTGGCCGCGGCCAGCACGGACAGCAGGACGGAGGCGTAGAGCTCGGGCAGCTGGGCGGTCCTCGTGTGCAGGAACTGCGCCACGAAGTAGGTCATGAACGCGAAGACGCCGAGGCTGTGGCCGCGCGGGCCCCAGCGCCGGGCGTACACGCCCAGTCCGACCACGGCGAGGAAGGCGAGGTCCCGGGCCACCGGCTGGTCGTGCAGCACGGCCGCGACGGCGAGCACCGGCAGGCCGACGGCGGGCAGCAGCGCCGTGGTGACGGCCTGCCCGCGGACGGTGGGGTCGGTGACGGTGAACAGGGCGAGCAGCGCGGCGAGCCCACCGGTGACGGCACCGGTGAGCGAGTGTCCGGCCAGGCCGCAGACGACGACGGCCAGCCCGATGCCGAGCACGGCCCGCGTCGCGAAGCGCAGCCGGATCCGGCCCGGGTCCGGAGCCATGAACACCCTCTTCAGCACCGCTTACCGCCCCCTGGGAATGGTTGATGTGCGCCGTGGCACGAAAAAGGCGCCGCGGGGTCCGCAGCGCCATCGACTCGTCCATATCACCACCTCACCCACCAGTGGCTCAACAGCCTCGTGTGAGAGTGTGCCATTGGTACAGTGATCACGGCATTCCTACGGCCATCCAGGTGCCAATGGCCGACGTGGAGACCTGGGACCTCATGGCCGTGGACGAACTCGACACCCGCATCCTGCGGCTGCTGCTGGAGCAGCCGCGCACCAGCGTGCGGGAGTACGCCCGGCTCCTCGGGGTCGCCCGCGGCACCCTCCAGGCCCGGCTCGACCGCATGGAGCGCGAAGGCGTGATCACCGGCACCGGGCCGGCCCTCTCCCCCGCCGCGCTGGGCCACCCCGTGCTGGCGTTCGTGCACATCGAGGTCACCCAGGGACACCTGGACGAGGTGGGCGACGCGCTGGCCGCCGTACCGGAGATCGTCGAGGCGTTCTCCATCACGGGCGGCGGCGATCTGCTGACCCGGGTCGTGGCGCGCGACAACGCGCATCTGGAGGACGTGATCCAGAAGCTGATCAGTCTGCCGGGCGTGGTCCGCACCCGTACCGAGGTGGCGCTGCGCGAGCGCGTGCCGCACCGGATGCTGCCCCTGGTGGAGTCGATCGGCCGGACGGCACGGAAGTGAGCCCTGTCATCCTGGACCCCATGAGCACGCTCGGCAGCCTCTCGGTCATCTTCGATCTCGACGGAACGCTCGTGGACAGCGAGCCGAACTACTACGAAGCGGGCCGCCGGACGCTCGCCGAGTACGGCGTCCCGGACTTCTCCTGGACCGAGCACGAGCGGTACGTCGGGATCAGCACCCGGGACACGATCGCCGACTGGCGGCGGCGCTACCGACTGTCCGCCCCGGTGGAGGAACTGCTCGCGGTCAAGGACCGCCACTATCTGGAGCTGGCCCGCGCCGGGACGAAGGTGTACCCGGAGATGCTGGCGTTCGTCGAGCTGCTGGCGGACGAGGGTGTGCCAATGGCCGTGGCCTCCGGTTCCTCGCCCGAGGCCATCGGGGCGATCCTGGCGGGCACGGGGCTGGACAGGCGGCTGCGCACCGTCGTAGCGGCCGACCAGGTGGCCCACGGCAAGCCGGCCCCCGACATCTTCCTGGAGGCGGCACGCAGGCTCGGCTCGGACCCCGCCGACTGCGTGGTGGTCGAGGACGCGGCCCCGGGCGCCGCCGCCGCGCACGCGGCCGGGATGCGCTGCATCGCGATCCCGTATGTCGCCGCGCAGGCCGACGCGCCGGAGTTCGCCACCGCGGGCCTGCTGCTGCGCGGCGGCCAGTCGGAGTTCACGGCGCGGGCGGCGCGCACCTGGCTGGCGGACTCCGCCCGGCGTTCCTGACACCACCCGCCGTCCGCGCGCCCGGCGAACGTCCGGAACCGATCGCTCCCGGACCGTTGACGCCTTTCCGCCCCCTCCCTATCGTCTGGTCGATCGTTCGTACAACGTTCGTGATATCGAACAGAGGAGCATCCATGGCACGGCCCCTCTCCAGACGAACCCTCTTCCAGGCAGCCGCCCTGACGGCGACGGCCACCGCGGTCTCCGCCGCGGCCACCGGGCGCGCCGTCGCCGCTCCCGCCGCTCCGGCCGCCCCCTCCGGCGTGCCCGCGGCCTGGACCGTGCGGCCGTTCGGGCTCGAGGACGTGACGCTCGGACCGGGCGTCTTCGCCGACAAGCGGCAGCTGATGCTCGACCACGCCCGCGGCTACGACGTGAACCGGCTGCTCCAGGTCTTCCGCGCCAACGCCGGACTCCCTGCCGGGGGCGCGGTCGCCCCCGGCGGCTGGGAGGGACTGGACGGGGAGGCCAACGGCAATCTGCGCGGCCACTACACCGGCCACTTCCTGACGATGCTGGCGCAGGCGTACCGCGGCACCGGCGAGCAGGTCTTCGCGGACCGGATCGGCACCATGGTCGGGGCCCTGACGGAGGTACGGGAGGCGCTGCGGCACGACCCGGCCACGCTGAGCGTCGACGGGCGGTTCGGCCGCGCGGCGGAGCTCGTACGCGGCTCCCACCAGTACGTGGACCTTCCGGCGGCCGTCCTCGCCGACACCGAGGCGCTCACCCTGTCCGCGTGGGTGCGGCCGGCCCACGACGCCGCCTGGGCCAGGGTCTTCGACTTCGGCGACGACACCACCCGCTATCTGTATCTGGCCGCCCGCAACGCCGACGGGGTACCGCGGTTCGCCGTCACCACCTCGGGCCCGGGCGGCGAACAGGGCCTGGACGGCACCGCCCCGCTGCCGCTCGACGAGTGGAGCCATCTGGCGGTGACCCTCGCCGAGGGCACCGGCACGCTGTACGTCAACGGCACCGCCGTGGCCCGGAGCACGGCCATCACCCTGACCCCGGCGGCGCTCGGCACGCTCACGAACAACTGGCTGGGCCGCTCGAACTTCCCCGCCGATCCGGTCTTCGCGGGCGCCTTCGAGGGCGTCGACGTCTTCTCTCGGGCGCTGACCGCCGAGGAGGTCAGGGAGTTGCGGGACCACCGTGCCGCCGACGCGTCGGCCGGCCGGGGCGATCTGGCGTCGTACGCGTTCGACGAGACGACCGGGGCGACGTTCGCGGACGCCTCCGGCCGGGGCCTGGACGCCACCCTGCGCCGCACCTGGGGCGCGCCCAGCCACCCCGGCTTCCTCGCCGCGTACCCGGAGACGCAGTTCATCGCTCTGGAGTCGATGACCGGCAGCGACTACACCCGGGTGTGGGCGCCGTACTACACCGCGCACAAGATCCTCAGAGGGCTGCTGGACGCGTATCTCGCCACGGACGACGACCGGGCGCTCGATCTGGCGTCCGGCATGTGCGACTGGATGTACGCACGGCTCTCCGTGCTGCCGGCGGCCACCCGGCAGCGGATGTGGGGGCTCTTCTCCAGCGGGGAGTTCGGCGGCATCGTCGAGGCGATCTGCGACCTGCACTCGGTCACCGGACGTCCCGAACACCTCGCCCTCGCCCGGCTGTTCGACCTGGACCGACTCATCGACGCCTGCGCCGCCGGCACCGACATCCTCGACGGGCTGCACGCCAACCAGCACATCCCGATCTTCACGGGCCTGGTGCGGCTGCACGACGAGACGGGTGAGGAGCGCTACCTCACGGCCGCGCGGAACTTCTGGCGCATGGTCGTTCCGCACCGGATGTACGCGATCGGCGGCACCAGCAGCGGCGAGTTCTGGAAGGCCCGCGACGTGATCGCGGGCACGATCGGTGACACCACGGCGGAGACCTGCTGCGCGTACAACATGCTGAAGCTGAGCCGGACGCTGTTCTTCCACGAGCAGGACCCGGCGTACATGGACTACTACGAGCGGGCCCTGTTCAACCAGGTGCTCGGCTCCAAGCAGGACCGGCCGGACGCGGAGAAGCCGCTCGTCACCTACTTCATCGGCCTGACGCCCGGCCATGTGCGCGACTACACGCCCAAGCAGGGGACGACCTGCTGCGAGGGCACCGGCATGGAGAGCGCCACGAAGTACCAGGACTCGGTGTACTTCGCGAAGACCGACGGGACCGCCCTGTACGTCAACCTGTACAGCGCCTCCCGGCTGACCTGGGCCGAGAAGGGCGTCACGGTCACCCAGACCACGCGTTACCCGGAGGAGCGGGGCAGCACGCTCACCATCGGGGGCGGGACCGCCTCCTTCACGCTGCTGCTGCGGGTGCCGTCCTGGGCGACCGCCGGCTTCCGGGTGACGGTCAACGGGCGTGCCGTACCGGGCACTCCGGTCCCCGGCCGCTACTTCGCCGTCCGGCGGACCTGGCGCGAGGGCGACACCGTACGGATCTCCGTGCCCTTCCGGCTGCGGGTGGAGCCCACCCCGGACGATCCCGGCCTCCAGGCTCTGTTCCTGGGCCCGGTCCATCTGGTCGCCCGTCGGCCGGGGCCGGACGCCGTACGGTTCGGGCTGTACCGCAACGCCGGGCTCTCCGGCGATCTGCTGCCGTCCCTCACCCCGGTCCCGGGCAAGCCCCTGCACTACACGCTCGACGGCATCGAGCTGGCCCCCTTCGCCGAGGGGACCGAGGACCCGACGCACGCCTACGTCCGGCGCTCGGAACCACGTGTGATCTTCGGCATGTCCGACTCCGGTGTCGCCAACCCCGCTCGGGGCGACGGCACGACGCTGCTCGACGAGATCTGGGCCGGAGCGCCCTTCCACGACAAGGGAGCACTGGTGACACGGGTGCGGTCCACCGTGGCGGGCTGGGTGTCCGAGGGTCTGCTGAGCCGCGCCGACGGCGACAAGGTGGTGAGTACGGCGCGGAGGGCCGGCTACGCCGACTGAGACCGTCCGAAAATTCTTTCCCGAACGATGATTGCCCCGCGCCTTCCGTCCGTACTTCCTGCTGTTGGGCCGTTTCATATCCCAGGAGGCACGATGCGCATCTCGCGCAGCACGGCAGGAACCGCGTTCGTGGGCGGAGCCATGATCCTCACCCTCACCGCGCTCGCCTATCCCACCATGCTGGGCGTACAGAACACCTCGACCAAGCAGGACCGCGTGGTGGCCAACACGAACTACGGCCCGCTGACCGAGGCGGACCGCGACTTCGTGGTGAAGGTGCGCGCGGCGGGGCTGTGGGAGCACCCGCTGGGGCTGCTGGCGATGGAGCGGGGCACGACACCGGAGATGAAGGAGGCGGGCGAGCACCTGGTCGTCGGGCACGGCCGGCTCGACGCCAGCTGCCGCAAGATCTCCCTGGAGCTCGGCATCACCCTGCCGAACCAGGCGTCACCGCAGCAGCAGGGGTTCGTGGACACTGTGAAGTCCACCACCGGCAAGGAGTTCGACTCCACGGCGGTGAACATCATGCGCGTGACGCACGGGCAGATCTTCCCGGCCATCGCCAAGATCCGGGCCAACACCAGGAACACCCTCATCCGCCAACTGGCCGACCAGGCCAACGACACGGTGCTCGACCACATCACCGTGCTGGAGAAGACGGGGCTGGTCAATCACGAGCAGGTCAACTTCCAGCAGACCAGCCCGCCCAAGATGCCGCAGGAGCAGGTGACCCCGCCCGCTCCGCAGGCGGGTGCGCCGGTCCTCGCGCTGGAGATCCCCAAGGAGCTGGAGGACCTGAACACGGCGTCTCCGGCGCCGTCACCGTCCCCCACGGTGCGGTAGCGCGGTCATGACCCGCGGCGGGGCCTGCCCCGTCGCGGGTTCTTCGTCGTGCCGCCGCTGCCCGACCGGCGCCCCCGGCCGCCGGACCCGCCGGACGGCCGGCGGGGCTGGGCGGGACGCTCGGGCTTCTTCTGCTCCGGCTGCTGCTTGCGCCCGCGGGTGCTGTTGACGGTCCGGCCCCGGACGATGCCGATGAAGTCCTCGACCTGGTCCGTCGTCGCCGCCTCGGGCCAGGCCAGCGCCACGCTCGACCCGGGGGCCTCCTCCAGCGGCCGGTGCGTGAGGTCCTTGCGGTGGTGCAGCCGGGCGAGCGACAGCGGGACGACGAGCACGCCGATCCCGGCCGCGACGAGCTCGATCGCGTCGGCGGTGGTGGCGGGCCGTTCGAGGGCGGGCCGTCCGGGCAGGCTCTCCCACTCGAGGACGTCGTCCAGCGGGTGCAGCACGATGTCGTCGGCCAGGTCCTCCGGGGTCACCGCGTCGGCCGCCGTGACGAGGTGGTCCCTCGGCACCACGACGACCGTCTGCTCGGTGTAGAGGGGGATCGCGCTGAGGACCGTACGGTCCACGGGCAGCCGGACGAGACCCGCGTCGGCGTCGCCGCCCAGCAGCAGCCCCTGCGCCGCTTCGGCGGGCACCTGGGTGAGGGTCAGCGGGACGTCGGGCAGCCGCTCGTTCCAGATGCGCACCCATTTGTCGGGCATCACCCCGGGTACGTACACGAGCCGGAACGAGGGGGACACTTCCGAGCCTGTCACCTGGCCAGGTTACCGGCCGTGGTCGGAGGTCGTGCACACGGTCGATACCCTGGACGCCATGACGCAGCACCAGAGCACCCAGACGATGAAGCCCGCGACCGCGGCGAAGAAGCTGGGTGTGTACCTCGACGCCACCCCCGCCGACTTCCGGGAGGGTGTCGTCTCACGCGCCGAGCTGAACGCGCTCCAGGCCGATCCGCCGCAGTGGCTGCGGGACCTGCGGCGCGACGGTCCGCACCCCCGCCCGGTGGTCGCGGCGAAGCTGGGCGTGTCCATCGCCGGTCTCGCGCGCGGCGGGGTCACCGAGGCCCTCACCACCGACCAGATCGAGGCGCTCAAGGAGGAGCGCCCCGAGTGGCTGGAGCGGGAGCGCGCCACCCAGGCCGAGGTGCGCAAGGAGGCCGCGCGGATCAAGAAGCGGAACGCGGAGCGCGCGGAACGCCACGACTGACCGAAACGCCAGCCCGCGCCACCCTTCCGGTGGATAGAAATATCTACCAGCATGGCCGTACCGCACGCGCCCGCAGCGGCGCCGCCGACCGCGCCGGGGTGGGACATGCACAGCGTCATGTGGAAGCAAGCCGTCGAGTGGCTGGCCGCGGCGGCCACGGACCCGCAGGAGTGCAAGCGCGACTGGGACCACGGGAAGGGGACGGCGCTGCTCGCGGCGGGCCGGTACTGGGACGTGCTGAGCGTGCCCGACCGCCTCGGGCTGCTCGCCCTGGACATCCTGTGGCGCGATCCCCTGAAGGTGCCCGGGCCCACACTGGTGGACGTCACCGCCCGCAGGGTGGGCTTCTTCCTGCCGCCCGACCCGGTCAGCGAGTGGGTCGGGTGCGGGGTGCGGCACGTCGGCCGGGGCTCCTGGGTCGCCGTTCCGCCGCCGTACCGGCCGGCCGGGCGTCTGGAGTGGCTCGTCCCGCCGGACGGCACCGGCACCCTGCACGCTCCCGGCCCGCTCGAACTGGCGTTGCGCCGGGCGACCGGCACCCTCGCCGTCCTGGCGCCGGTCAGCGCGGAGTCCGCTGGGCCCGAGGGCTGGTGAGCTCCCCGCGGGCGTCCTCGGCGGAGGCCGACAGGAGAGGGACCGGGACGAGGAAGGGCACGGGCAGCACCGTCGCGCGTTCGTTCGCCGTGGCGGCGGCGAAGGAGGCCCACAGGCCGTCGCGGTGCTCCGGGACGGTGTGCCCCCTGGCCCGCCACTCCGCGACGAGGGCCGCGTAGATCGGCGTATGGCCCCCGTACCCGCTGGTGAGTTCGGCGTACAACCGGCCCGCGGCGTCGTGCCCGAGAAGGCGCCGCGCCGTCCCAGTGCTGTCCATGCCGGTCCAACGCGCCCCCGTGCGCCGGTGGTACGCCGGCCCGCCGCACGTCCGCCGGGTCGGGTGAGGCCATCACCCGTACGGCCCTCATCGGACAGCCGCCGTCGCTTGACCCTCGACCTTGTCGAGGGACCAGGGTTCCGGGTGTGGAGAGCGAGATGCACAGCATTGGTGAGACGGCCCGGAACAGCGGGCTGGGCGTGAGCGCCCTGCGGTTCTACGACCGTGCCGGTGTCCTGGTGCCTGCCCGGGTGGATCCGGTCAGCGGCTACCGCTGGTACGCCCCCGAGCAGCTGGACGAGGCCCGGCTGCTGGCCCGGCTGCGCCGGGCCGGGATGCCGCTGGCGGACATCCGGCTGGTGCTGGCCGGCTGGTCCGGCGCGGACACCGGTCTCGTACGCCGGCTCCTCGAGGCGCATCTGCTCCGGCTGGAGCAGGGGCTGTCCGACGCCCGTGCCGAGTTCTCCACGCTCCGAGCCCTACTCGACCACAGGGAGAACCCCATGACCTCGCTCCGCACCGACACCGCCGTCCGGCTGTCCGTCTCCGGCCCCGGGCTGGCCGCCGCCCTGGACGCGGTCCGGTTCGCGGCCGGCACCGACCCCGAGCTGCCGATGCTCGGCGGGATCCTGTTCGACGTGGAGGACGACGCGCTGTGCCTCGCGGCCACGGACCGGTACCGCATGGCCGTGGCCCGCGCCGACGCGAGCGGCTCCGAGGGGTCCCGCGTCCGGGTCACCGTGCCCCTCGCGCTCGCCGACGCGATGCGGGCGCTGCTGGACGGGGAGGAACAGGTCCGGCTCTCCGTGGACGGCGACCGCGTGACCCTGGAGACCGGGGACCGGCAGACGGCCGGCCGCTGCCTCGGCCACGACTTCCCCGACTACCGGCGCCTGGTCCGCCTCCCGGCCGGGCGGCGCTCCCTGGTGGACGTGCCCGCGTTCCGGGAGGCGGTGCGCACGGGTCCCGTCCGCGTGAACGAGGACCCGGACGCCGTGGGCCGCGAGCTCACCGTGCTGCGGGTGTCGGAGGACGGCTCGGTCGCCCCGGCCGGGGACGGTGCCGACGGCCGGGATCTCGTCGCCTTCAACCGCGCGTTCCTGCTGGACGCGCTGGACGCGGCGGCCGGTGACCGGCTGGTCCTCGAGTTCGGCGACCCCACGGCCCCGCTCGCGATCCGCCGGCCGGACGACGAGCACACGTTCTCGATGCTGATGCCGGTGCGGCTGGAGAACTAGGGGGTGTCGTTCGGATCAGGCCGGCTCCGGGTGACGGCGCCTTGTCAGCCGGCCGGAGCGGGGTCTGGTGCGTGCAGCTGCTGGGGGCACCTCCCACGCCCGTTCAGGGCAGTGGGGGAGGAGGAGGGCGACAGGGCGGAGCCCTGGCAACCGACGACAACGCGGCAGATGCGCGTGCCAGGCCCCGCGACCCCGGCGAGATCCAAACGACACCCCCTGGATCGCTCGGCGCGGCGGTTCAGTCGGTTCGGCTCTCGTCCACCGGTTCCAGCGTCTCGGCGGCCGGCGCCGTGCGGCTCGCGGGCACGGCGTCGGCGGCCGCGGCGCGCCGGGCGGTCAGGCGCAGCGCGATGGGCTCGGTGTAGCGGGCCGTGAGCGGGCCCAGGACCACCAGTACCAGGACGTACGCCGTGGCCAGCGGGCCGAGTTCCGGTTCGATGCCCGCGGTGACCGCGAGTCCGGCGATGACGATGGAGAACTCGCCCCGGGCGACCAGGGTGCCGCCCGCGCGCCAACGGCCCTTGGGCGAGATCCCGGCCCGGCGGGCGGCCCAGTACCCGGTGGCGACCTTCGTCAGTGCGGTGACGACGGCGAGCGCGAGGGCGGGAACGATCACCGGCGGGATGGACTCGGGATCGGTGTGCAGTCCGAAGAAGACGAAGAACACCGCGGCGAACAGGTCCCGCAGCGGCGCCAGCAGGTTGTGCGCGCCCTCGGCGACCTCCCCGGACAGGGCGATGCCGACCAGGAACGCGCCCACGGCCGCCGAGACCTGGAGCTGCTGGGCGAGCCCGGCGACCAGCAGCGTCAGGCCCAGCACCACCAGGAGCAGCTTCTCCGGGTCGTCGCTGGAGACGAAGCGGGATATCACCCGTCCGTAGCGGACGGCGACGAACAGCACGAGCCCGGCCACGCCCAGCGCGATGGCCAGCGTGACGCTGCCGGCGGCGAGGCTGACTCCGGCCAGCAGCGCGGTGATGATCGGCAGGTAGACCGCCATGGCCAGGTCCTCGAGCACCAGGATGCTGAGGATGACGGGCGTCTCGCGGTTGCCGAGGCGTCCGAGGTCCCCGAGGACCTTCGCGATGACGCCGGAGGAGGAGATCCAGGTGACGCCGGCCAGGACGACCGCGGCGACCGGGCCCCAGCCCATCAACAGGGCGAGGGCGGCGCCGGGCAGGGCGTTGAGGGCCATGTCCACGAGGCCGGCCGGGTACTGGGTCTTGAGGTTGGAGACGAGGTCGCTGGCCGTGTACTCCAGGCCGAGCATGAGCAGCAGCAGGATCACGCCTATCTCGGCGCCGATCGCGACGAACTCCTCGCTCGCGCCGAGCGGAAGCAGCCCGCCCTCGCCGAACGCGAGGCCGGCCAGCAGGTAGAGGGGGATCGGGGAGAACTGAAGGCGTCCGGCGAGGCGTCCCAGCAGGCCGAGGCCGAGAATGATCGCGCCGAACTCGATCAGGAAGACCGCGGAGGAGTGCACGCGCTCACTCCCGCCCGAGTATCTCGGCGGCGGCCTCGATGCCCTCGCGGGTGCCGATCAGGATCAGCGTGTCCCCGCCGGCCAGCCGGAAGTCCGGCGCGGGGGACGGGATCGCCTCGGCCCGCCGCAGCACGGCCACGATCGACGCGCCGGTGTCGGTGCGCATGCGGGTGTCGCCCAGCAGCCGCCCGTTCCAGTGGGAGGCGGCGGACAGTTCGACGCGCTCGGCGACCAGTCCCAGGTCGGTGGTGTGCAGCAGGTTGGGGCTGTGGTGGGCGGGCATCAGCGCGTCGATCAGGGCGGCGGACTCGGCGACGGTCAGGCGCAGCGACCGGGCACAGGCGTCCGGGTCGTCGGAGCGGTAGACGTTGACCGTGCGGGCTCCGTCCCGGTGCGCTATCACGGACAGGTGCTCGTGCTCACGCGTGGTGAGGTCGTATTTCACGCCGATGCCGGGCAGCGGCGTGGCGCTCATCCGTGGAGCAGGCACAGCCCGTCCCCTTCCGTCTCTTCTCGTGTCGTCAGGTGGGGTGCCGGCCGGGCCGTCGCACGGCACTGATGATCCACCCCCACCCGGGACATGGTGCCATCCCGCCATGCGGCCGGAACATGGGTGTTGTCACGGATGGACAGGGGGCGCGGGCGCGGCCGAGGATGCCCACGGAGACCGTATTTCCGCAGGTCGGAGCCGGATGGGTACACGCCCTCCCGCGCGGGTACCCGGGTGCCCCGCCGGGGCCGGGGACGGGAGTGTGAAGTGAGTGACACGGTGATCGTAGGAGTGGACGGTTCGCCGTCCAGTCTCGCCGCGGTCGACGTCGCGGCCCATGAGGCGCGGCTGCGCGGCGCGCGGTTGCGCATCGTGCACGCGTTCAGTCACCCCGCCGACCTGGACCCGATGATCCACGGTGTGCTGGCGCAGGCCGAGCAGCGCGCCCACGACCACGCGCCCGGTCTGGAGGTCGGGCGGACCGTGGCGTCCGGGGAGACGCTGACGGTGTTGCAGAGCGAGTCGCGCCACGCGGTGCTGGCCGTGCTCGGCGGTCGGGGCCGCGGGGGTTTCGGGGATCTGCTGCTGGGCTCGACGGTCGTGCAGCTGGCCGCGCACGGGCACTGCCCGCTCCTGGTGGTCCGTGGCCGTGCCGATCCCGAAGGTCCGGTGCTCCTCGCCGTGGACGGTTCGCCGGCCGGGGACGCGGCGGCGGGGTTCGCCTTCGCCGAGGCCGCGTTGCGCGGGGCGCCGCTGGTCGCGACGCACGTGTGGAACACCTGGAGCGAGCCGACGCCGTACGAGGGTTTCGCCGATCCGTTGAACGTGGTGGTGGATCTCGACCGGCTCGGTGAGAGGCACCAGCGGTTGCTGGAGGAAGCGGTGGCTCCGTGGCGGGAGGCCCGTCCCGAGGTCGACGTGGAACTGCGCGCGGAGCGGGGGCGGGTGCGTCACACGCTGCTCGAGGAGACCCGTGCGGCCCAGCTGGTGGTGACCGGGGCACGCGGGCACGGCGGCTTCACGGGGATGCTGCTCGGTTCGGTCAGCCAGGCGCTGCTGTACCACGCCGACTGTCCGGTCGCCGTAGTCCGCGGCCGGGGCTGACCACCTCCGGGTCAGCCGAGGAAGCTCAGCCGCACCCGGCGGTCGGGGTTGTCCCTGTTGGTGTCGACCAGGCACACCGACTGCCAGGTGCCGAGGGCCGGCCGTCCGCCCACCACCGGGAGCGTCGCGTGCGGCGGGACGAAGGCGGGCAGGACGTGGTCGCGCCCGTGACCGGGGCTGCCGTGGCGGTGCTGCCAGCGGTCGTCGGCGGGCAGCAGGGTGTGCAGGGCGGACAGGAGGTCGTCGTCGCTGCCGGCGCCGGTCTCGATGACGGCGATACCGGCCGTGGCGTGCGGCACGAAGATGTTCAGCAGGCCGTCACGGCCGGCCGCCACCTCGCGCAGGAAGGACTCGCAGTCGCCGGTGATGTCGACGACCCTCTCGTCGGAGCCGGTGGCGATGTTCAGGACTCGGGTGGTGAAGGCATCGGACATGTGCTCCATCCTGGCCCATGCGCCCCGGATCCACGGGGAGCTGCGGCGGGAAGATCCACGGCCTCCCCTCGGTTGGTAGAAGCGTGAACAACATGCGCGAGGTCGAGGTGGTCGTCACGGGCGCCGGGCAGGCCGGGCTGTCGAGCGCCTATCACCTGCGGCGGACCGGTTTCGAGCCGGACCGGGACTTCGTGGTGCTGGACCACTCCCCCGGCCCCGGCGGCGCCTGGCAGTTCCGGTGGCCCTCGCTGACGTACGGCAAGGTGCACGGGATGCACGCGCTGCCGGGCATGGAACTCACGGACGCCGATCCGTCGCGGCCCTCGTCCGAGGTGATCGGCGAGTACTTCGACCGCTACGAGCGGACGTTCGACCTCCGCGTACGGCGTCCGGTGGACGTGCGGGCGGTGCGCGAGGGGTCCGGCGGGCGGCTGCTGGTGGAGACCTCGGACGGCACGTGGTCGACCCGGGCGCTGATCAACGCGACCGGCACCTGGGACCGGCCGTTCTGGCCGCGCTATCCGGGCCAGGAGACCTTCCGGGGGCGGCAGTTGCACACGGCGCGGTACCCGGGGCCCGAGGCGTTCGCCGGGCAGCGGGTGGTCGTGGTGGGCGGCGGGGCGTCCGGCACCCAGCACCTGCTGGAGATCGCGCGGTACGCGGCGGCCACCACCTGGGTGACCCGGCGGCCGCCCGTCTTCCGCGAGGGCCCCTTCGACGAGGAGGCGGGCCGGGCGGCCGTGGCGCTCGTCGAGGAGCGGGTGCGGCAGGGCCTGCCGCCGCGCAGCGTCGTCTCGGTGACCGGGCTGCCGCTCAACGACGCGATCCGGCAGGGGCTCGCGGACGGCGTGCTCGACCGGCAGCCCATGTTCGACCGGATCACGCCCGACGGAGTGGCGTGGGCGGACGGGCGGCGGGTGGCGGCCGACGTCATCCTCTGGGCGACCGGCTTCCGCCCCTCGATCGAGCATCTCGCCCCGCTGCGGCTCCGGGAACCCGGGGGCGGGATCCGGGTCGAGGGCACGCGGGCGGTCGCCGACCCGCGGATCCATCTGGTCGGCTACGGCCCCTCGGCCAGCACCATCGGCGCCAACCGGGCGGGACGCGCGGCGGTGCGGGACATCCGGCGGCTGCTGGCCAAGGAGCCGGTCGCGGCGTGACGGCCGGGACCGGGCCGGCTCACTTCTCCGCCGGTTCGCTCGCCTTCCTCGCCCGGGCGTTGAACTCGGCCACATTGCGCTGGTGTTCCGCGTAGTCGGCCGTGAAGCGGGTGTCGCCCGGCTTGACGGTGACGAAGTAGAGCCAGTCGCCCGGGGTCGGGTTGATCGCGGCGCGCACCGCGTCCTCACCGGGGTTGTCGATGGGGGTCGGGGGCAGCCCCATGCGTTCGTAGGAGTTGTACGGGCTGTCGACCTGGGTGTCGGCCTCCGTCGTGCGCGGCGTCGCGCGGCCCAGGGCGTAGTTGACGGTGGAGTCCATCTGGAGCGGCATCCCGCGCTCCAGCCGGTTGAAGATCACCCGGGCCACCTTGCCCATGTCGGCCTTGGTGGCCGCCTCCGCCTGGACGATGCTCGCGACGGTGACCGCCTGGTAGACGTTCATCGCGTTGCGCTGGGCACCGGCGGCGATCGGGGCTCCGTTGAACTTCTTGTTGGCGGTGTCGACCATGCGCGCCAGCAGTTTCTGCGGGGTCGCCGTCTCCGGCAGCGGATAGGTCGCCGGGAAGAGGTAGCCCTCCGGATTGCCCTCGGCCTCGTTCGGCAGCTTCAGGTTCGCCTGGGCCAGGGACTTCTTCGTGGTGCCCGCGGGCAGGTCGAGGGTCTTGTCGACGGCGGCGTACACCTGGCTCGCCCGCCAGCCCTCCGGGACCACCAGGGTCGTGGGGCGGGGCTCGTCGCCGCCGTCAATGATCAGCAGCGGCACCGCCACGGCGGTGCCGGCCACGACGGCCCCGAGCGTCGCGAGGGCCAGCCGGCCCCGGCGCGTCAGTCGGATCGTGCTCCGTGACGGAGTGTTCGTCTGCATGCGGGCACGGTAACCCGCATACCGTCATAAATCCGGCATATCTTCATTTTGTCGGTTCGAGTTGGGCGTCCCGGCGTACCAGGGCCGCATAGCGTCCGCCCCGCTCCAACAGCTCCTCGTGCGTACCGCGTTCGACCGCCCGGCCGGAGTCGAGCACCACGATCTGGTCGGCACTCCGAACGGTGGACAGGCGGTGGGCGATGGTGACGGTGGTGCGGTCGGCCGACAGCGCGTCGATGGCCGCCTGCACCGCCGCCTCGGTGCGGGTGTCCAGGGCACTGGTGGCCTCGTCGAGCACCAGCACCGGCGGGTCGCGCAGGATGGTGCGGGCGATGGCCAGGCGCTGCTTCTCGCCGCCGGAGAACCGGTGACCGCGCTCGCCCACCACCGTGTCGTACCCGTCGGGCAGGGCGGCGATGTGGTCGTGGATCTGGGCCGCCGCGGCCGCCGCGTACAGCTCCTCGTCGGTGGCGTCGGGCTTGGCGAAGCGCAGGTTCTCGGCGACCGAGGCGTGGAAGAGGTACGTCTCCTGCGAGACGACGCCCACCGCGCGGGCCAGCGTGTCGAAGTCGAGGTCTCGGACGTCGACGCCGTCGAGCGTGACCCGGCCGCCGGTGACGTCGTAGAGCCGCGGCACGAGGTGGCCGAGCGTGGACTTGCCGGCGCCGGTCGACCCGACGACGGCGAGGCTGCCGCCCGGGGGGACGGTGATGTCGATGCCGTCGAGGACGGGGCCGCTCTTGTCGTCGTAGCCGAAGGTGACGTTCTCGAAGCGGACCTCGCCCTTGACGCGCTCGAGGCGCACCGGGTCCTCGCGCTCGGTGATGTCGATCGGGAGGTCGAGGTACTCGAAGATGCGCTGGAAGAGCGCGAGCGAGGTCTGGATCTGGACGCCCGTGGACAGCAGGCTCACGGCCGGTCGGAACAGGCCCTGCTGGAGCGAGACGAAGGCGACGATGGTGCCGATGGACACCTCGGGGCCTCCCATTTGGAGGGCGATGCCGGCCGTCCAGTAGATGACCGCCGGCATGGCGGCCATGACGATCGTGATGACGGCCATGCGCCAGCGGCCGGCCATGTTGGACCGCACCTCCAGGTCGACCAGGCGCTCGGACTCGTCGGCGAAGGCGCCGGTCAGGGAGTCGGAGCGGCCCATGGTCCGGCCGAGCAGGATGCCGCTGACCGAGAGCGACTCGGTGACCGTGGCGGCCATCGCGGCCATCTGCTTCTGGCGCTGGGTGGTGATTCTCTTGCGCTCGTTGCCCACCCGGCGGCTGATCCAGACGAACAGCGGCAGCAGGACCAGCGACACGACGGTCAGCCGCCAGTCGAGCGCCAGCATCGCGACGACGGTGGCGACCACGCTGGTGAGGTTGGAGACCAGGGAGGTCGCCGTGGACGTCACGGTGGCCTGCATGCCGCCGATGTCGTTGGCGATGCGGGACTGGACCTCGCCGGTGCGGGTGCGGGTGAAGAAGGCGAGCGACATGCGCTGGAGCCGGCCGTAGACGGCGGTGCGCAGGTCGTGCATCACGCGCTGGCCGACGGTGGTCGAGATCAGGGTCTGGAGCACGCCGAAGACGCTGGTGAGGACCGCGCTGAGGATCATGCCGAGCGCCAGCAGGCTGAGCAGCCCGGTGCGGCCCTGGGGGATCGCGACGTCGAGGACGGCCTTCAGCAGGAACGGGGTGGCGACCGAGACGAGCGACGCGGCACCGACGAGCAGGCCGACGATCGCGAGGCGCCCCCGGTAGGGACGGAAGAGCTTCAGGATGCGCCGCACCTGCCGGGGTTGCTCCTTGCCGCCGGCAGGCGGGGTCCAGGCGGGTTCGTGGTCGGGGTGCATGGTCTCCTTCGGGACGGTGACGGGGTCGAAGGGCGGGCGGGAGCCCACCATCCCTCATTGTTACCTATGCTCACAATGAACGGCATCCTGATATTGTTCCCGCATGACCGCCCCCGACCCCGACGGCCTGCTGGCCGAGCAGCTGCTGCGGCTGACCCGCCGGGTGCACCGCATCCAGAAGCGCCATCTGGAGCGGAGCGACCTCGGCATCACCCCCGCCCAGTCCCGGCTGCTGCGCACCCTGGCGCACTACGGCTCGCCGCCCCGTATGGCCGATCTGGCCGAGCGGCTCGAGGTGGTCCCCCGGGCCGTCACGACGCTGGTCGACGGGCTGGAGGCGAACGGCAAGGTGCGGCGGGTTCCGGATCCGGCCAACCGGCGGGTCATCCGGATCGAGCTCACCGAGGACGGGCGCGCGGCGCTGCGGGAACTGCGTGCCGCGCGCCGGGCCGCGGCCCAGGAGATCCTGGCCCCGCTGGCGGACGAACAGCGCCAGACGCTGGGCGAGTTGCTGGACACCCTGATCGACGGATCGGCCGTGCCCCGGTGCGACGACGCGTCGGGGCGCCCCGTGTGACGTGACGGTCCGGCGGTGCCGGACGTCCGTGCCGCCGGTTCTGTGCGGTGGCGTGGAAAACCGTTTGCCTCCCGGTACGCGGCGGCGTCAACCTGTCACGGTTTGCTGCCTCCGCGCGGAGGGCGCGCAGGCATGCCCGCGCTCCCCCTCCACCTCTCCCCCCACCGCTTCCCGTATCCGCCTCCCCTGATCCGAGCCACTGGGACGTCATGCAGATTCAAGACCTTCCGTTTCCCGACCCGGGTGTGCCCGACGCCCGCTCGGGTCCCCGATTCCTGTGGTGGCTCTTCCGGAACCAGCTGTCCGGGCAGCTCAAGTCACTGGCCTGGGGCCTGCTGCACTTCACCTCCGTCGCCTCGCTGCCCTTCTGCGTCGGCGTCGCCGTCGAGGCCGCGGTCGACCGCTCCGGCGGCCGGCTCGCCCTGGCCGGGGGCCTGCTGGCCCTGGCCTGCGCGGGCAACGCGATCGGCGACACCTTCCTGCACCGCGCCGCCGTCACCAACTGGATCACCGCCGCCGCCCGCGTCCAGCAGCTGCTGGCCCGCAGGGCCGCGACGCTGGGCTCGGCGCTGACCCGGCGCGTCGCCGCCGGTGAGGTCGTGGCGGTGTCCACCGGTGACGTCGAGAAGATCGGCTGGTTCGTGGAGGCCCTGTCGCGGTTCACCGCGGCGGCCGTCACCATCGTGCTGGTCTGCGTCGGCCTGGTCGTCTACGAGCCGGCGCTCGGTGTCGTCGTCGCCGTGGGACTGCCCGTACTGGCGATCGCGGTGCTGCCGCTGCTGCCCCGCGCCACCCGGCGGGCGGACACCCAGCGCGAGAAGGCCGGCCGGGCCACCGAGCTCGCCTCGGACACGGTCGCCGGGCTGCGCGTGCTGCGGGGCATCGGCGGTGAGGAACTGTTCCTCGACCGCTACCGCAGCGCCTCCCAGGAGGTCCGCCACGCCGCCGTGCGCAGCGCGCGGATGTGGTCCCTGATCGCCGCCATCCAGGTGGCCCTGCCGGGGCTCCTGCTGATCACCGTGGTCTGGTACGGCGTCCACCTCGCCCGCGAGGGCCGGATCGGCGTCGGCGAACTGGTCACCGTGTACAGCTCGGTCATGGTGCTCACGTACCCGCTGCGGCACTTCGAGGAGATCGCGATGGCGTACTCCTTCTCGCGTCCCTCGGCCAAGCGGGCCGCGCGCGTGCTGTCGCTGGAACGGGCCACGGACACCACGGGGTCCCGCGCCGCCGAGATCCCGGCCGGGGACCTGTACGACCCGGAGACCGGTCTGCTCGCCCCCGCCGGCCGGTTCACCGCCGTGGTGTGCGGGGATCCGGACGCGGCGGGACGGCTGGCCGAACGGCTCGGCGGGCACGCGCCGGAACCGGGCACCTCTGTGCTGCTCGGCGGGGTGCCGCTCGACGAACTGCCGCTGGACTCCGCGCGCCGGGCCGTCCTCGTACAGGACAAGGACCCGGTGCTGCTCTCCGGCACCCTGCGCGAACTGCTCGACGTGCCCGCGTCCGGCGCGGTCGACGCGGGCGACGCGCTGGACGCCGCGCAGTGCGGGGACGTGCTGGCGGCGCTGGTGCAGGGCTCGGTGGACGCCGACGACCCGATGGACGCCCGGATCACCGAACGGGGGCGGTCCCTGTCCGGCGGCCAGCGGCAGCGGCTCGCGCTGGCCCGGTCGCTGGTCACGGACCCGGAGGTGCTCGTCCTGGACGAGCCGACCTCGGCCGTCGACTCGCACACCGAGGCCCGTGTCGCCCAGGGTGTGCGCGCACTGCGGGCGCGGCGCACCACCGTGGTGTTCACCTCGTCCCCGCTGCTGCTGGACCGCGCCGACCGCGTGGTGTTCCTGCACCACGGCACCGTCGCGGCGGTCGGCGACCATCGCGAACTCGTGCGCACCGAGCCCCGGTACCGGGCCGTGGTGACGCGCGAGACCGAGGACGAGGCCGCGCTCGGCGAGGGCGTGGGCGAGGACGGGGCCGTGCGGGACGACGAGGTCCTGCACCGGCTGGAAGAACTGGAAGAGATCGAGGAGACAGCATGATCGGCGTGGCGCCACCGGCCTACGACCCGGCGGCCCCGACCGCGGCCAGCACGCTGCCCGTGGGTGCGCCCGCGACCGTCCGCGCCTACGTGACCGAGCTGCTGCGCAGACACCGGCGCGCCTTCGCGCTGCTGATCACCGTGAACACGGTCGCCGTGGTCGCCTCGATGGTGGGCCCCTATCTGCTGGGCGGACTCGTCGAGCGGGTCTCGGACCGGGAGCGGGAGCTCCATCTGGGGCTCACGGTCACACTGTTCGTGCTCGCGCTGGCCGTCCAGGCGGTGTTCGTCCGTCAGGTCCGGCTGCGCGGGGCCATGCTGGGCGAGCGGATGCTGGCCGATCTGCGCGAGGACTTCCTGGTGCGATCGGTCGGGCTGCCGCCGGGCGTGCTGGAACGGGCCGGCACGGGTGATCTGCTCTCGCGGATCACCACCGACATCGACCGGCTGGGCAACGCCATGCGCGAGGCCGTGCCCCAGCTGGCCATCGGCGTGGTGTGGGCGGTGCTGCTGCTGGGCGGACTGGTGGTCACGGCGCCCGAGCTGGCCCCGGCCGTGCTGCTCGCCGTGCCGCTGCTGGTGGCCGGCTGCCGCTGGTACTTCCGGCGGGCGCCGGCCGCCTACCGCTCGGAGGCCGCCGGGTACGCCGCCGTGGCGGCCTCGCTCGCCGAGACCGTGGACGCGGGGCGGACCGTGGAGGCGCACCGCCTCGGCACGCGCCGGGTGGCCCTGTCGGACCAGCGGGTCAAGGAGTGGACCGCCTGGGAGCGCTACACCCTCTGGCTGCGGTCGGTGCTCTTCCCCGTCGTCAACATCACCCATGTGACCGTGCTCGGCTCGGTGCTGATGATCGGCGGAGTGTTCGTGCTGGAGGGCTGGATCGGTGTCGGCCAGCTGACGACGGGTGCGCTGATCGCGCAGATGCTCGTGGACCCGGTGGGGCTGATCCTGCGCTGGTACGACGAGCTGCAAGTGGCGCAGGTGTCGCTGGCCCGGCTGGTGGGGGTCCGGGACATCGAGCCCGACGCCGGTGACGCGGGTCTGGCCCCCGAGGGGCGCAGGGTGCACGCGGACAAGGTGCACTTCGGCTACCGGGAGGGCGTGGACGTCCTGCGCAAGGTGTCCCTGGAGGTCGCCCCCGGGACCAGGCTGGCGCTGGTCGGCCCCTCGGGCGCGGGCAAGTCCACCCTGGGCCGGCTGCTCGCCGGGATCTACGCGCCCCGGGACGGCCGGGTCACCCTCGGCGACGCCGAACTGTCCCGGATGACCGCCGAGCGGGTCCGGGCCCATGTGGCCCTGGTCAACCAGGAGCACCACGTCTTCGTGGGCTCCCTGCGCGACAATCTGCGGCTCGCGAGGACCGACGCCGAGGACGCCGAGCTGTGGGCGGCGCTCGGGGCGGTCGACGCGGACGGCTGGGCGCGTGCGCTCGACGACGGCCTGGACACCGAGGTCGGCTCCGGCGGGTTCGCGCTGACCCCGGCCCAGGCCCAGCAGATCGCGCTGGCCCGGCTGGTGCTGGCCGACCCGCACACGCTGGTGCTGGACGAGGCGACCTCGCTGCTCGACCCGCGTGCGGCGCGTCACCTGGAGCGCTCCCTGGCCCGGGTGCTGGACGGCCGGACGGTCGTCGCCATCGCGCACCGCCTGCACACCGCCCACGACGCGGACGTCATCGCCGTGGTGGAGGACGGCCGCATCAGCGAACTCGGCAGCCACGACGACCTGGTCGCGGCGGACGGCGCGTACGCGGCACTGTGGCGCTCCTGGCACGGCTGAGCCGACCCGGCCGGAGGACGCCCCGGCGGGGCGGCCTCCGGCCGGGGTGACGCCGGCGGGCCGCTCCGCGGATCCGGGGTCCGATGCGGCCCCGGACCTCTGGGCGTTCCCGGAATCCGGCCGTCGGCGCGCGAGGGCTCGTCGTCCTTCATCACCGGCCGACCGATGCCGAGACCGGCGCGGACGAGATGGACCGGCCGGTCGGGCCCCGGTAGAGCCGGCCGGAACCGCGATCCGGGGCCCCGCCTCCGCGGATCCGGGGTCCGATGCGGCCCCGGACCTCTGGGCGATCCTGGAATCCGGCCGTCGGCGCGCGGGCTCCCGTCGTCCTTCATCTGGTCGGGCCCCGGTGGGGCGGGACGGAAGTGCCGGGTCTCGCCGTGCGCCGCTGGGGGGCAGGTGGTGGGCCGGGGCCAGATGTCGCGGCTGTGGTGCGGCGGAACGTGGCTCGCTGCGATCGGGCGCCCGGGGTCGGCACCGGGGCGTCCGCGGGATGCCCCTTGCCTGTCCGGGCGCGGTGCCCGCGCGGGTGTGGCGTTGCGCGGTGGGGAGCTCCGGTGGAAGGCTGGAGTCAGGCACCGGCCCGGGGAGCACCCCGGCGGCGCCAGTGCCTCGTACAGGCGGCCCGGCGCGGGCCGCGGCGGGAACGGGCCCGTCCCCACCCCCTGGAGGTACCCGTGAACAGCGCCGACGGTTGGGGAGACGACGTCTACCAGCCCGACGCGTCCGAGGTTCAGGACGACGCCGGACTGCTCGACGCCGAGGACACCCTGGAGAACGACGGCGTCGCCGACCCCCTCGACCGGGGCTGGTCCCCTCCGGAGCGGCCGTGGGCCGTCGAGCACTACGGCGTGACGGCGGCGGAGCGCCACGAGGGCGAGACACTGGACCAGCGGCTCGCGGAGGAGACGCCCGATCTCGCCGCCGCCGACGGCGACGGCATCGGTGATTCCTCGGGCACCGACGGGGAACTCCTGGACAACGAGGTCGGTGCCGCCCGCTCCGGCCGGCTGGTGGCCCCCGACGAAGGGGCGCACGAGGACGACGAGGAGGCCCTGGTCGCCATGGACGTCGGCATCGACGGCGCGGCCGCCTCCGCCGAGGAGGCCGCCGTGCACGTGGTCGACGAGGACAACCTGCCGGGCTGACCCCGAGGAGCACTCATGCAGCAGGACAAGCACCCCGACTACCACCCGGTCGTCTTCCGTGACCGTGCCGCCGGTTACGCCTTCCTCACCCGGTCCACCGCTACCAGCGAGCAGACCATCGAGTGGGACGACGGCGAGACCTACCCGGTGGTGGAGGTGGAGATCTCCTCGGAGAGCCACCCGTTCTACACGGGCAGGGCCCGGACCGTGGACACGGAGGGCCGCGTCGCCCGCTTCGAGCGCCGGTACGGCGGTGACGGCTCCGGCTGAGTCGGGGAACCGCGCGGTCCTCAGATCACGTTGAGCGCCGCCGCGCAGCCCACCCCGCCCAGCAGCATGAACGCCGGCATCAGCACCTTCAGCTCCACCCAGCTGCCGGCCCGGAACCGCATCGCCTTCGGCGGGCCGATCGGGTACCAGCGCTTGCGGCCCACCGGTATGGGCCACAGGATCGGGCAGCCGGAGACGGTCAGCGCGTCGCCGATGTCGTGCACCAGCGCGCCCAGGACGATCGGCAGGCCCAGCCACAGATACTCCTGGCCCGGCTCGGTGAACAGCCAGTCGGCGCCGTTGCCCGGCTGGTCCAGGACACCCGCGAGGATCCAGGCGCTGGTCGCCGCCAGCAGCCACACCAGGACGTCGCTGCTGGAACCCCGCGTCGCCCGCCACAGCAGGCCCTCGATGGCCAGCACCATGTGCACGAAGAGGATGGCCAGCACCGCCCAGCGGCCGCCGGTGATCGCCAGGACCGCGGTGCCGGCGCCGATGAGGACGGCCCAGAGCCAGGTGTGCGTGAGGGTGCGGTGACCGCCGGAGCGGCGAGGGTCGCCCTGCTTCCTGGTGGCCTTGTAGACGGCGTACGACAGCTTGTCGACGATCTCGCACAGCCAGCGGGACAGGGGACCGAAGGCCCGCGAGATGGTGGCCGCCTTGTGGTCCAGGTCCGGGGCGAGCGCGGCGCCGGCGCAGATCAGGGCGCCGACCAGGAGAACGGGCCAGGGCATGGCATGTCCGGCCGCGGCCGTCGCCGCACCGACCCCGAGCCAGGCCGCGGCGCCCGACAGTGAGTGTGCTGGTCCCATCATCGCCGTTGCCCGCCCCATTTCTCGTTCGCCGCTGTCCAGTTGACCGGGCGCGTTGACGCTCCGCCGGCGACACAGCGTAGCGTTCGCGATCTTCCCGCCCGCAGCCGATTCCCGCATCGGGCGGGTGGGCAGGCAAGATGGGGGCGTGACCCTCATCGATCAGCTGCCGCCGACCGCCGACCCCGACGCCCTCTACGAAGCCTTCGAGTCGTGGGCCCAGGAGCGCGGTCTCACGCTCTATCCCCACCAGGAGGAGGCGCTGATCGAGGTGGTCTCGGGGGCGAACGTGATCGTGTCGACCCCCACGGGCTCCGGCAAGAGCATGATCGCGGCGGCCGCGCACTTCGCCGCCCTGGCGCGCGACGAGGTCACCTTCTACACGGCGCCCATCAAGGCCCTGGTGTCGGAGAAGTTCTTCGAGCTGTGCAAGATCTTCGGCACGGAGAACGTCGGCATGCTCACGGGCGACGCTTCCGTCAACGCCGACGCCCCGGTCATCTGCTGCACGGCCGAGGTGCTGGCGTCGATCGCGCTGCGCGACGGCAGGGACGCGGATGTGGGCCAGGTCGTGATGGACGAGTTCCACTTCTACGCGGAAGGGGACCGCGGCTGGGCCTGGCAGATCCCGCTGCTGGAGCTGCCGCAGGCGCAGTTCGTGCTGATGTCGGCGACGCTCGGCGACGTGTCCTTCTTCGAGAAGGACCTCACCCGGCGCACCGGCCGCCCCACCGCCGTGGTCCGCTCGGCCACGCGCCCCGTGCCGCTGTCCTACGAGTACCGGTACACGCCGCTCACCGAGACGCTCACGGATCTCCTCGAGACCCGGCAGGCGCCGGTCTACATCGTGCACTTCACGCAGGCGCAGGCGGTGGAGCGGGCGCAGGCGCTGATGAGCATCAACATGTGCACGCGCGAGGAGAAGGACCGGATCGCCGAGCTCATCGGCAACTTCCGTTTCACCACCAAGTTCGGCCGCAATCTGTCCCGTTACGTCCGGCACGGCATCGGTGTGCATCATGCCGGCATGCTGCCCAAGTACCGGCGGCTGGTGGAGAAGCTGGCGCAGGCGGGACTGTTGAAGGTCATCTGCGGCACGGACACGCTCGGTGTGGGCGTCAACGTCCCCATCCGCACGGTGCTGTTCACGGCCCTGACCAAGTACGACGGCAACCGCGTGCGCACGCTGCGGGCCCGTGAGTTCCACCAGATCGCGGGCCGCGCCGGACGAGCCGGCTTCGACACCGAGGGCTTCGTGGTGGCGCAGGCGCCCGAGCACGTCATCGAGAACGAGAAGGCGCTGGCGAAGGCCGGCGACGACCCGAAGAAGCGCCGCAAGGTGGTGCGCAAGAAGGCGCCCGAGGGCTTCGTCGCCTGGAGCGAGCAGACCTTCGAGAAGCTCATCGCCTCCGAGCCGGAGCCGCTGACCTCCCGCTTCCGGGTCACGCACACCATGCTGCTGTCGGTGATCGCCCGGCCCGGCAACGCCTTCGAGGCGATGCGACGGCTGCTGGAGGACAACCACGAGCCCCGCAAGCAGCAGCTCCGGCACATCCGGCGGGCGATCGCCATCTACCGTTCGCTGCTGGACGGCGGCATCGTCGAGAAGCTCGACCGGCCGGACGCCGAGGGCCGCATCGTCCGCCTGACCGTGGACCTCCAGCAGGACTTCGCACTGAACCAGCCGCTGTCGACGTTCGCGCTGGCCGCGTTCGAGTTGCTGGACCCCGAGTCGCCGTCGTACGCGCTGGACATGGTGTCCGTGGTGGAGTCCACCCTGGACGATCCGCGGCAGATCCTCGCCGCGCAGCAGAACAAGGCGCGCGGCGAGGCGGTCGCCGCGATGAAGGCCGACGGTGTGGAGTACGAGGAGCGCATGGAGCGGCTCCAGGACGTCACCTACCCGAAGCCGCTGGAGGAGCTCCTCTTCCAGGCGTACAACACCTACCGCAAGAGCCACCCCTGGGTCGGTGACCATCCGCTGTCGCCGAAGTCCGTGATCCGCGACATGTACGAGCGGGCGCTGTCCTTCACGGAGTTGGTGTCCCACTACGAGCTGGCGCGCACCGAGGGCATCGTGCTGCGCTACCTCGCGAGCGCGTACAAGGCGCTGGAGCACACCGTCCCGGACGACCTGAAGTCGGAGGACCTGGAGGATCTGATCGCCTGGCTGGGCGAGATGGTGCGCCAGGTCGACTCCAGTCTGCTGGACGAGTGGGAGCAGCTGGCCAACCCGGAGGAGATGACCGCCGAGGAGGCCCAGGAGAAGGCCGACCAGGTCAAGCCGGTCACCGCCAACGCCCGCGCCTTCCGGGTCCTCGTCCGCAACGCCATGTTCCGCCGGGTCGAACTCGCCGCCCTCGACCAGGTGGACGAGCTGGGCGAGCTGGACGCCGAGTCCGGCTGGGACGCCGGTGCCTGGGGCGAGGCGATGGACAAGTACTGGGACGAGTACGAGGAACTCGGCACCGGACCCGACGCCCGCGGACCGAAACTGCTGCTGATCGAGGAGGAGCCGGAGAACGGGCTGTGGCGGGTCCGGCAGATCTTCGACGACCCGAACGGCGATCACGACTGGGGCATCAGTGCCGAGGTCGACCTCACCGCCTCCGACGCGGAGGGCCGTGCGATCGTCCGGGTCACCGATGTCGGCCAGTTGTGAGCACAGGAGAATCCCACCCATGACGAATCCGGCCGAGAGCCTCGTCGCCCTGCTCGACCTGGAGCAGATCGAGGTCAACATCTTCCGTGGCCGCAGCCCGCAGGAGTCGCTCCAGCGGGTCTTCGGCGGCCAGGTGGCGGGCCAGGCACTGGTCGCCGCCGGCCGCACCACGGAGGGCGACCGCCCCGTGCACTCGCTGCACGCGTACTTCCTGCGTCCGGGCCGGCCCGGGGTGCCGATCGTGTACCAGGTCGAACGGGTGCGGGACGGCCGGTCGTTCACGACGCGACGGGTCACTGCGGTGCAGCAGGGCCGCACGATCTTCAATCTCACCGCCTCCTTCCACAAGCCTGAACAGGGGAGCTTCGAGCACCAGCTGCCGCCGGCCCGCGAGGTTCCGCATCCGGAGTCGCTGCCGACGGTCTCGGACGAGATCCGGGAGCACCTGGGCGCGCTGCCGGAGCAGTTGGAGCGCATGGCGCGCCGTCAGCCCTTCGACATCCGCTACGTGGACCGGCTGCGCTGGGAACCCGACGACGTCAAGGGCGCCGAGCCGCGCAGCGCGGTGTGGATGCGCGCGGTCGGCCCGCTCGGCGACGATCCGCTGGTGCACACCTGTGCCCTGACCTACGCCAGTGACATGACCCTCCTGGACGCCGTACGGATCCCGGTGGAGCCGCTGTGGGGGCCGCGCGGCTTCGACATGGCGTCGCTGGACCACGCGATGTGGTTCCACCGCCCGTTCCGCGCGGACGAGTGGTTCCTGTACGACCAGGAGTCGCCCATCGCCACGGGCGGACGGGGCCTCGCCCGGGGCCGGATCTACGACCTGGAGGGACGGATGCTGGTCTCCGTCGTCCAGGAGGGCCTGTTCCGGGCGCTGTAGATCACCGGTTTCCGCGCCGCCACCGGCCGAACAGGCCACGGCGTGTCCCGCGTGCCGGTTCGGCGGTCCGTGACGGTCGCCGCGCGGGTCCGGGACGGCGGGGAGCGGGGCGTGGCGCCGGCCGGTGCTGCCGTGCCTCCTCCGTCAGCCGGGTCAGATCGGCCCGCAGCCAGGCCACCTCGTCCGGGTCCCGGGCGGTCATCAGCTCCTGCGCGAGGTCGGCGGCCGGTGAGCCGGGCGCGCCGTGCGACGGCGGCGGGCGGCGGAACCGGTTGAGGTGGGAGCGGTCGTAGGGGTCCTTGACGGCATCGGACACATGCAGCGGGTCGAGCAGCGACGCCACGGCGCCGGCGCGGGACCAGGGGTCGTCGGACTCCCGGAGCATGAAGCCCAGCTGCCGGGTGCGCCAGTTGCGCGGACGCAGGTCGAGGCCGGTGTCGAGCTGGCCCCGGAGACTCTCCGGCGTGCGACCGGTCAGCAGCGGTGCGTTCCTGTCGTCGGCCGCGAACAGCCGTAGTTCCTCCGCCGGATAGAGCCAGACCACGGCGCGGTAGCGGTTGAAGTAGAACCTGACCGGCACCAGCAGGCCCAGCCTCGCCAGGCGGGTGAACCGGGCTTTCGTCACGCCGATGAGGGCCGCGCCCTCCGTGGTGCCCACGGTCCGAACGCTCCGGCGCAGCGCCTCGGGAAAGCCGGGCCCGGCGCGGAGCCGCTCGATCTCCGCCCGGGCGACCCGCCGGCCCCCTCCGCCGTCGCAGGGGGCCGTGCGGATGCGTCCCATGTGCACGGCGAGGTCGAACTCGGTGCGCTTGAGACCCAGTTCGCGGGCCGCGCGGCCCGTGCCCACCCAGGCGTCGCGTGGCGTCGTGGGTCGCTGGGCGGTGATGGTGACGTCGTGCGCGACGGTGTGCTGTCCGGACATGCTCGTCTCCCCCGTGTGGGCGGCCGGCGCCGGGTGCGCCCGCTCGGAAAAACCGTAGCCGCTCCGTCACTCTTCGTGGCGAGCCTGTGGATAACTCCGCAGCCGTAGACGAACCCGCAGGTCAGAGCTCTGTGCCTGGATCCGGCTGACGGGCGTCCACGTCCAGATGCTCGCCGACACGGTTGACCAGCAGCGTCATCTCGTACCCGATCTGACCGATGTCGGCCTCGGCCCCGCTGAGCACGCAGAGGCAGCTGCCGGTGCCGGCCGCGGTGACGAAGAGCACCGCGTCGTCGAACTCGATCATCGTCTGGCGCACGCCGCCCGCGCCGAAGTGCCGCCCCGAGCCCTTGGCGAGGCTGTGCAGTCCGGAGGACACGGCGGCGAGATGCTCCGCGTCCTCACGGCGCAGCCCCGTGCTCGCGCCCGTCACCAGCCCGTCGTTGGACAGGACCAGCGCGTGCCGTACGTGTTCGACGCGCTGGGTCAGGTCGTCCAGCAGCCAGTCGAGTCCCTGGTTCTGCGCCATGTCGTGTGTCTCCCCCTGGTCTTCCCCGTGGTGTTCCCCGTGCGTGGGGTTCCCTCCTGGCGGGAGGTCCCTCGCGTCAGCCTTCCCCACGACCGGGCGCCGGGCAAGGAGGACGGAGGGCATGGGGCGGAAGATGACCGAGGAAGGGTGGCGCGAGCCCGGATCCCGCGTCACCCCACCGAGTCGAGCAGCCGGGCGGTGTGCATGCGTCCGGCGTACTCGACGAGCCGGATCAGCACGTCCTTGCCCGAGTCGCGTTCGCGTGCGTCGCACAGCACGACGGGTGTCCCCGGGTCCAGGTCGAGCGCGCGGCAGACGTCCCCGGCGTCGTGACGCCGGGCTCCCGCGAAGCAGTTGACGGCGACCACGAACGGGATCCGCCGGTGCTCGAAGTAGTCCACCGCGGGGAAGCAGTCCTCCAGTCGCCGGGTGTCCGCGAGGACCACCGCGCCCAGGGCGCCCTGCGCGAGCTCGTCCCACAGGAACCAGAAGCGGTCCTGGCCCGGGGTGCCGAAGAGGTACAGGGAGAGTCCGGAGCGGATGGTGATGCGGCCGAAGTCCATGGCGACGGTCGTGGTGACCTTCTGGTCCACGCCGTCGGTGTCGTCCACCGCCGTACCGGCTTCGCTGAGCAGTTCCTCGGTACGCAGCGGGCGGATCTCGCTGACCGCGCCCACCAGGGTGGTCTTGCCCACGCCGAATCCGCCGGCGACCAGGATCTTCAGTGCCAGCGCGGCCGTCTCGCCGCCGGAGGCGTCGGACACGTCGGAGTGTTCAGGGACCATCGATCACTTCTCTCTGGAGTGCCGGCCGCGGTCGGCAGGGGGTACGGATGTGCGGCGTTCCGGTCCTGGGTGCGGTGCCGCCTACAGCGCCTTCAGACCGGCGATCACCTCGCGGAGAATGCGCTCGTCGGGCAGGTGGGCGGGCGGTACGGGGCGGCTCACGGTGACGCGGCCGCGTTCCAGCAGGTCGCCGAGGAGCACCCGGACCACGCCGACGGGCAGATCGGCGCCCGCGGCGAGTTCGGCGACCGACTGCGTCTCGGGCCGGCACAGGTCGATGAGGGCGCCGTGCTCCGGACCGAGCGCCGGGTCGTCGGCGCCGGGCGCGGCCGGGGTCAGGGTGACGAGGGCGATCAGGTCGAAGCGCACCCCGTTCGGGCCGGGCCTGGTGCGTCCGCCGGTCATGGCGTACGGCCGGACCAGGGGCCCTGCCTCGTGGTCGTACCACTGGCTGCCCCGCTCGCGCGGGACGCCCGTCGTGTCCTCGGTCATCGGCTCGGACCGCTTCCTCGTCTCATCCGGCGGCCGGCGGCCGCGCGCCCACGCGGGCCGGGGTGCGGAGGTGCTCGCCGACGCGCTTGACCAGCCGGGCCATCTCGTAGGCCACCAGGCCGATGTCGGCGGTCACGGCGGTCAGGAGGGCGAGGCAGGAACCGTCTCCGGCGGCGGCCACGAACAGGAAGCCGTCGTCCATCTCGACCATCGTCTGGCGCACTCCGCCGGCCCCGAAGTGCCGGCCCACGCCCTTGGCGAGGCTGTGGAAGCCGGAGGCGACCGCCGCCAGGTGCTCGGCGTCCTCGCGGCCGAGCCCACCGGAGGCCCCCACGGCGAGTCCGTCGTTGGAGAGCACCACGGCGTGCCGTACGTCGCCGACGCGGAGCACCATGTCGTCGAGCAGCCAGTCGAGTTCGCCGGATCGCCGGCCGGTCCCGGTGCGCGGTTCTCGGATCATGCGGGGTCTCCTTCGGTGCTGTGCTTCGCGGGACCGGGGGCCGTGCCGGGGCCGGGAGGTCTGCCGCCGCCGCGCGCCCAGCCGTCGCGGTAGGCCGCCATGCGGTCCCGTACGAGTTCGGGGGTGCGGTCGTCCCGGCCGTCCTGCCGCGGGGGCGGGGGTGTTTCGGGCCGGGCGTCGCGCAATTGCGGGGCGAGGCTGGCCTGGCGTACGCGGCGCGGGAGGTCGTCGGAGCCGGCCGGCTCCTCGTCCGGGCGGTGCAGTCGCAGGGTGGCGACTCCTCGGGGTCGGTCCGAGGCGGTGCCCCGCGCGGTGTCGGTGGTGCGGTGCGGCAGGTCGGTGCCGGTGTCCGCCGTGGCGACGGGGCCGTCCACCGTGCCGGCCACGGGGGCGGTCAGCGCCCGCCGGTCGTCCGGGGCGGGGACGGCCTCGGGGCGCGGGACGTCGTCGGGCACCCGCGCGGAGGTGTGCGGCTCCGGCCGCGGTGCCTTCCGGGCGGGGCCGTCGGCGGGCGGTTCCGCCGTGCCGTCGTCCAGCAGGGCGACGGGGAGCAGGACGACCGCGGTGGTGCCGCCGTACGGGGAGGTCGTCAGGCGCACCTTGATGTCGTGCCGGGCGGCGAGCCTGCTGACCACGAACAGGCCGAGCCTGTCGCTGTCGAACAGGTCGAGCGCCTCGGACTCGGTGATGCGGCGGTTGGCCTCGGCGAGGGCCTCCTTGCCCATGCCGAGACCCCGGTCCTCGACCTCGACGGCATAGCCGTTGCCGACGGGTTCGCCGGTGACGCGTACGCGCGTGTGCGGGGGCGAGAACTGGGCCGCGTTCTCGATGATCTCGGCGAGCAGGTGGGTGAGGTCGGCGACGGCCGTGCCGACGACGGACGCCTCGGAGAGGCGGCGTACCTCCACGCGCGCGTAGTCCTCGACCTCGGACACCGCCGCGCGCACCACGTCGGTGAGCGGGACGGGCATGCGCCAGGCGCGGCCGGGGGCCGCTCCGGAGAGGATGATCAGGCTCTCCGCGTGGCGCCGCATCCGCGTGGTGAGGTGGTCGAGGCGGAAGAGGTCGCTGAGCTCACCGGGGTCGTCGGAGCGGCGTTCCATGCTGTCCAGGAGGCCGAGTTGCCGGTGGACGAGGATCTGGCTGCGGCGGGCGAGGTTGACGAAGACGCCGGAGATCCCGTCGGCCAGCTCCGCGCGCTCCACGGCGGCGCGCAGCGCGGCGCGGTGCACGGTGCCGAGGGCCTCGGCGACCTGGCCGGTCTCGTCCTGCGCGGGCGGCCCGGTCGGCGCCTCGGCCCGGATGTCGATCTCGCCGCCCGCGCGCAGTCGCCGCATGGCCTCGGGGAGTTTGCGGCGGGCGATCTCCAGGGCGTCGTTGCGCAGGCCGACCAGTTCGACCACGAGGCCCCGGCCGATGCGTACGGAGATGATGAGCGACGCGGCGACGGCGGCGAGCCCGAGGAGCACGGCGGCGCCGGCCGGGGTGAGCAGTCCGCGGGTGAACGGGTCGGTCCGGTCCGCGGCGCCGGCGCCCGCCTCGGTCTCGACGGTCCGCATGCCGTCCCGCACGCGCGCGTGCGCCGTGTCCCAGGCGTCCCGTGGGACGGCGTGGGCGGCCCGGGGGCCCGGCTCCGCGGCGAGGATCTTGTCCTCGGCGGTGTAGAGGACGGCGTAGTCGCGGCTGTCGGCGAGGGTCTGCCACGCGGTGCGGGCGGGGCCGCGCAGGTCGAGGGCGGCGGAGCCGGTGAGCGTGCGGCGCAGTTCGACGGCCCCGGTGAACTGCCGCAGCCGCTCCCCGCTGAGGCTGCCGTGCAGCCGGGCACTGGCCAGTACGGCGTGCTCCCGGGCCAGCGCCTCCCCCGCGCGGGAGAATTCGAGCCGCACGCGCGCGTCGGAACCGAGTTCGGCGTCCTGGATGCCGGTGAGTGCGCCACCGACGCCGAAGGCCGTGGAGATGGCGCTCGTGTACTGGCCGTACGTCTGGGTCCAGCCGACCCGTCCCTCGCGGAGCGCCGTCCGCAGCGGACCCAGCCGTTCGGCCGCGGTGACGAAGGCCTCGAGCCGGCCGGCCACCGCGCGGGGCAGTTCCTCGCCGTCGGCGACGGTCCGGTGCTCGCCGAGCCGCAGGTCCGCGACGGCCCGGTCGGTGCGCCGCGCCAGTTCCGTCAGTTCCTCGGGCCGTACCGAGGAGGCGTCGGTGGCACGGCGCACCGCGGCCGCCCGCTCGGTCTGAAGGGCGGTGACGGCGGCGGTGACCGGGGCCCGGACCGCGGCGTCCACGCGCTGGACCTGGCGCAGGCGGGAGACGTCCTGGGCGGTGGCCACGGTGGCGTGGGCCCACAGGGCGAGCAGGGAGACGACCGGCACCATCAACAGGCAGATGATCTTGGCGCGCACGGTGCGGGGGCCGGCGAGCCGGTGGCGCGCGGGTGTGGGTGCCGTGCCCGGGGCCGGCTCTTCCGGGGTGTGCGGGCCTTCGTCCGCCGGTGGTCCGGCGTGTGCGCGCCGGCCGCGCACGGGAGGCGGTGGCGGCGCCTCGGCGCGGGCTGTCGGGGTCCTCCGGTAGGTGCGCATGGACTCCTCGCTCGGGAGTGGTGCGTGGGGCGGGCCGGAACGGACGCCGGCGCCTCCGGGCGCGGTCAGTGGGCGGTGTGCTCGACCGGGCGCTGGGCCGAGGCGGATGCCTCGCTCTCCCTGGCCGTCGGGGACAGCGCCACGAAGGCCGAGGTGATGAAGAGGTAGGACCCGAGGCCGACGGCGAGCGGGAAGATGAACTGCATCGCCGTGGCGCCGGGCAGCGGCTCGCCGGAGGGCGTGACGCGGACGCTCACCGCGAACATCCCCGTGTAGTGCATGCTGCTGACCGCGGCGCCCATGATCAGGGAGGCGAGGGTGACCGCCACGGGCGACCGGATGTTGAGCGCGGCCCACAGGGCGGCCGTGGCCGCGACGACGGCGATGAGGACGGAGAGGCCGACGAGCACCGGGTCGTAGCTCACCTCGCCGTGCAGCCGCACGGCCGCCATGCCCAGGTAGTGCATGCTGGCGACGCCGAGACCGGTGGTGAGCCCGCCGAGCAGCAGTGCCCGGAACCGGTCGCGGCCGTGGCCGACGGCGAACACGCCGGCGCAGACGACGAGCATGGCGACGAGCAGGCTCGCGAGGGTGAGCGGCACGTCGTAGCGGATGCCGGTGCCGCTGACGGCGAATCCGAGCATGGCCACGAAGTGCATGGTCCAGATGCCCGTGCCGATCGCCGAGGCGGCGGTGATCAGCCAGTTGCGGCGCGCTCGGCCGTCGGCGGCGAGCGCGCGGACAGTGCAGCGCAGTCCGAGGGCGGCGCCGGTGCAGGCCATCGCGTACGACAGCGCGGGGGTAAGCCACCCCAGGGCGGCGTGGTCCAGGTGTCCCATGGCCCCGGGACGCTAGGGGGCGCGGGCGCGCGAAGGGGGCGCGTTTCGAAAGCGGTTGAAAGATGACGCGACCGTGCACCGGAACGACCGCGTCACGCTCGAACGTGCGCACAAGCGTGGCGCCCGCCCCGGTGAGGGATCATGCGGTGCATGAGCGACGACCACACACACGTCCAGGAGTTCTTCGGCGCGCGTGCCGCCGACTGGGACCGCCGTTTCCCCGACGACGGTCCGGCCTACGCGGCCGCGGTCGCCGAGCTCGGGCTGCGCGAGGGGGACCGGGTGCTCGACGCGGGCTGCGGCACCGGGCGGGCCCTGCCTCCGCTGCGTGCGGCCGTGGGGGCCTCGGGCGTGGTCCTCGGCGCGGATCTGACCCCGGCCATGCTGCGGGAGGCGGCACGGGCCGGACGGGACCGCGACGGGACGCTGCTGCTGACCGACGTCGCCGCGCTGCCGCTGCGCTCGTCCTCACTGGACGCCGTGTTCGCGGCGGGCCTGATCGCGCATCTGCCCGACCCGGCCGGGAACCTCCGCGAGATCGCGCGGGTGGTGCGGCCGGGAGGTGTGCTCGCCCTGTTCCACCCCATCGGCCGCGCGGCACTCGCCGCCCGGCAGGGCCGCGCGCTCACCCCGGACGACCTCCGCGCGGAGCCGAACCTCCGCGCGCTGCTGTCCCGTTCGGGCTGGCGTCCGACGTCGTACACCGACGAGGACACCCGCTTCCTCGCCCTGGCCGTCCGTGCGGACTGAGCCGTCGGCCGGGTGCCGGGCCACTCAGTCCGGGTGCCGCACCGGGCAGCCGCGCAGTCCCGGTACGGGGCTGGTGCCCAGGTCCGCCAGCCGGTAGCCGTTCGGATAGCCCTTGATCTCCCGGTTCTGCCGGGCGAAGTGCGGCGCGCGGCGCGGCGGCAGCAGTCGGACGGCGCGGCCCCGCAGCCGTACCGCGCGACGTACCCACGCGCGCGTGGCCGCGCTCGGTGGGGTGTAGCGGAACGCGCGCAGCAGGGGTTCGTCGAGCAGGGCGAGCGTGGCGGTGCGCAGCAACGGGGCGAGTGGACGCGGATACCAGGAGGCCATGAGGTCGAGCGTGGCGTCCGACACCCGGCGGGCGCCCTCGTCCCAGGCGAAGTGGGCCTCCTCGTAGGCGTCCAGGCAGCTTTCGAACTGCTCGTAGGACTCCGGGATGTCCTTGATGCCCATGTGCCGTCCCAGGGTCCGGTAGTGGACGGCACTGGCGACGATCTCGTGCCGTGACAGCCTGCGCCACCCGTAGGAGTCGATCCACCGCCTGGGCATGACCACGAACGTGCAGAGCACGTACCGCATGTCGTCGTCGGGGATGTCGTAGGCGTGGTGCATCCGGTTGATGCGGCGGATCGCGGTCCTGCCCGGGGTGCTGCCGAAGCCATGCTCCACGATGGCGTCGAGGAGGAGCGAGGTGTCGTCGTAGCGTTTCTGGGACCGTTCGGTGAGCTCCGCCGTCTCGGCGAGCAACCGGCCGATCCGGGGGACGGCGTAGGTGCGGTAGAGGGCCAGTTCCAGGGCCCGGGTGAAGTCCCAGGGGAACTCGTACGCCGAGCTGAGCCGGTAGATCTCCGTGGCTTCCCGGTGGGGGTCCATCCGCCGAATCCGTTCCAGCCGTTCGAAGCGCCGCACCGTGCTGCCCCCTTCATGTCGTCGAAGCCGCAACTCTACGTTGAGTAGCAGGAGATGAACGGTCCGCGAAGGCGACATGCGGCCCCCCGAAGCGTGGTCGATTCGCCCCGTCCGGCCGGAAACCTGCAGCTCCGGGCACGGCTGCGGGGGTCGTGACAAGCGGCTCGGGGTCGGCATATGGTGCGCGCCGATGGACGAACCGATGGGGAGGCTGGGATGGCCGGGACGGACGAGGAAGCCGTCGCCGCCGCGGACGACGCGCTCTATGTGCTCACGGCGGCGCTGCTGACGCCGGCGAAGTTCCCGAGCGTGCTGGGCGACGACTACCCCGAGGCGTGCGCGGCGCTCGGCCTTCCGCCACTCGCCGACGGGTACGGGCTGGTGCTCGGCCAGGACGGCGAGGGCGCCCGGTGGACCGTCGTCGTGGACGACGTCTCGCTGGTCGCCGTCGCGATCGCGGCCTGGGACTGCGGCATGGAGCAGGACCTGTCGCCGGACGAGCGCACGGTCGTCGCCGCGCTGCCCGGCTGGCCGCTCGCGGTGGCCGTCGCGGCGCCGAACGTGCCGGCGCCGCACGATCCCGGTCCCGATGTCGCCGACGGGCCCCCGCTGGCCCCGCCGGACGCTGGGGCCTGGGGGCCCGCCCAGCGTCGGCTGGGGGCGGACGAGATCGCGCTTCAGTGGGCGGTCTGGCGGGAGCGCGTCGACGACTCGGCGTTTCCGGAGCCGGCCGGCTCCGACCGGGCCGCCGAGGGCGCCGAGGAACCGGCGGAGGACGGCCCGAAGGACCAGGAGGCCGACGGCCACCGGGACGGGCAGCCACGCCACAGCGGCATCCGCCGCGTCCTCGCGGAGGCACGCGCGTATGTCGACTCGCCGCCGCCGCTCGGCCGGGTCCGCTCGTCCTTCGCACCGGGCGGTGCGCGCACCCTCCGTGCCGACGGGCCCGGCTGGTCGCTGGTGGCCCGGACGGACGACATCGCGTTCGTCCTGCTCGACGACGAACCCCGCGAGGTCCTGCCGGTGGGCCGGGGGCCGGAGCTGCCGGGCCTGCTGGAAGCGCTCGACCGGATGGCCGTACGACCGCTCTGAGCCGCGAGGGGTTCGGGGCAACGTCCCGGGGACGGGACGCCGGCGTGTGCTGAGACCCCACGTGCGGCTGTCGTTCCATGGGGCGCCAACCCATCGATGACGGCGAGGGCGGGCCCTCACCATGGGGCGGTTCCGCGATCGATTCCCTGCCCTCTTCCGTCGCTCGTCCTTTCGGAGGCCGTATGCGTCCCTCCCATGGCGTTCCGTTGCTCGCCGCCGTCCTCGCCGCGGCCGCCCTCACATCCCCGACTCCGGCCGGTGCGGCCGACAACGGTCACTGCGCGCGCCAGGACCGGGTGCGGGTGCCCGGCGCCGCGCATCAGCGCAGTGCGTGTCTGGCCGATCTGACCACCACGGGACTGGCCGGTACGCCGTACACCGACATGACCGACCAGGCGGGGCTGACCGCCGCGGCCACCCGGTCGCCCTCGGGCGTGCCCGGGGTGCAGATCGACGGCTACTTCCCGGACTCCTCCCGCTTCAACACCACCCACGGCTGGCGGCACGACGCGCAGTTCGTGATCCGGCTGCCGGACCGCTGGAACGGCGGGCTGGTCGTCACCGGCGCGCCCGGCAACCGCAAGCAGTACGCGACGGACAGGGCCATCTCCGACCAGGTGCTGGCACGGGGCTACGCCTACGCGTCGACGGACAAGGGCAACAGCGGCGTCGACTTCCACCTCGACGGGAAGCGGCCCGGTGACGCCGTCGCCGAGTGGAACGAGCGGACCACGCAGCTCACCCGTGCGGCCCGGCGCGCGGTGGCCCGGTACTACGGGCACGCCCCGCGCCGTACGTACATGACCGGCGTCTCCAACGGCGGCTACCTCACCCGCTGGCAGTTGGAGAACCATCCCGAGCTGTACGACGGCGGGGTGGACTGGGAGGGCACGCTGTGGGCCGCCGAGGGGCGCAACCCGCTGGTCTCCCTGCCGGTGGCGGTGGCCAGGACGTTCGGCGCGGCGACGGACGAGGACATGTACGAGGCGGGCTTCGCGCGGGGGTCCGAGTTCCTGTGGCCGTACCACGAGAAGACCTACTGGGGACTCACGCAGAAGATCTACCGCGCCGAGTTCGACCCGGCCCACGACCCCGGCTGCCCCGACCCCTCCGCCGGATCGACGACGGAGGAGATCCTGGCGCCGTGCCCCTCCGACGCCGCCTACGACTACGCCTCGCGCCCCGCCTCCGTGCACCGTGCCGTGGAACGCGTGGCGCTCACCGGGCGGATCGGACGGCCGATGATCACCCTGCACGGCGATCTGGACGCGCTGCTGCCCAAGTCCGTCGACTCCGATGTGTACGACCGCATGATCGAGTCGAGCGGCCGGGGGCGGCTGCACCGCTACTACACGGTGCAGGACGGCACGCACGCCGACGGGCTGTACGACACCCATCCGGACCGGCTGCGACCGATCCTGCCCTGCTACCGCTCGGCGTTCGACGCCCTGGTCGCGTGGGTGGAGCGCGGAGTCGCGCCGCCCGCGGACCGCACGATCGTCAGGCCCGCGGACGGCGACGTGGTCAACTCCTGCGCGCTGGACTCCGGTGAGGCGGTGACGCCGTAGCGCCTCAGCGGCCCAGCTCCTTGCGCGAGACACGGCGCAGCCTGCGCCGCTGTGCGGGGTCCAGGGCGAGGTACGCGGCGGCCGGAACTCCCAGGACTATCAGAAGCGCGGCCCACCAGGGCAGCCAGATGAGCAGGACGAGTCCGGCCGCCACACCCCCCGCGGCGATCTTGGCGTTCTTCGACATGAGTGTCGCCTCCTTCGCGGCCACTGCCGCTCTCTGCCGTGAAAACGGGCCCGCGCCCGCCACGGTTCCGGACCGCGACCCTGAGACGTCCCTGAGGTGCGCCCCCTAAGGTCTCCGGGAGCCCGTCGTGACCCTCCCGTCCGGGAGGCTCACGACGCGCCTCCATGGTGACCCGGATCACAGCAGAGGCATACCCGGGCGACGCCGCTCATGCTGTACCCTCGGCGACTCCGGCTTCACTAGTCAAGTTTGAGGACTTGTCATCTCTGTGCAGACGCCTTCCCCGGCCCTGTCCCCCGCCCACTCCGAACCGGCCCGGTGTGCCGTCGTATTCCTCCCCGGTGACCCCGCCCGGACCGGTCGGTTCGCGTTCTGGCGGCCCGACGGCTCGGCTCCTCCCTTCGCCGTGGACGGGGCGTGGGACGAGGACCTGACCGTGGCCGTTCCCGGCGACGAAGGGATCGAGGTGGTACGGGTGCCCGCCACCGTGCTGCCCGTGCACGCCGCGCTTCCGCTGCTCACGCGCGCGCGTGCCGGTGGTGCGGGGCACCGGGCCGCCCTGTTCTGGGGCGCCGCCGCCGTGCACGCCCTCCACCTGGTGGCGCGCGGACTGCTGCTGCCCGGTCTCTCCCCGGCCGACCACGACGCCTGGCGCGTCGGCCCGCTGGACGCGGAGGACGTCGAGGCGGTCCGCCGGCTCGCCGCCGCGATGCCGCCGGAGGCGCACGCGGTACCGCTGGACGGCACCGGCCCGCCGCGTCTGCACGATCCCGAACGGCTGCTGCGTGCCTTCCTCGACGCGGTCGCCGACTCCCTCCCCCGCACCCCCGCCGCCCACCTCGCGACCGGCACGGCCGCCTTCGCGGCACCGCGACCGCAGCGGCTGCCCGGACTGCGCGACTGGGCCGCCGACATCGCCGCGGGACACGACGCGGGCGTACGGCTGTCGCTGCGCATCGAGGTGCGCGGGCTGCCGGACGCGACGGACCCCGCCGCCGACGACGCGGACGTGTCCTTCCGGGCCGTCCTCCAGATGCACGGCGTGGGCGACCCCGCCCTCGTCGCGGACGCGGGCGAGGTGTGGGCCGGGACCGCCGGCGCGGCCTTCGGCTCCACCGCGCGGATGGACGCCCTGCTCGCGCTGCGCCGCGCGGCGCGTGCCTGGGCACCGCTCGCCCCTCTGCTGTCGGCGACCGTGCCGGACGCGGTGGACCTCGCGGACGAGGAGGTCACCGAACTCCTCGGCGAGGGCACCCGGGCGCTCGCCGGCGCGGGCGTCGACGTGCACTGGCCCAAGGATCTGGTCCGCGAACTCACCACCCGCGCGGAGGTCGGCCCCGCCGACGACGGGGCCGCGCCGGAAAGGGCGGGCTTCGCGGACGGGCCGTCGTTCCTGTCGGCCGACGCGCTGCTGGCCTTCGACTGGTGGTTCGCCCTGGGCGACCGACGGCTCACGCGCGAGGAGCTGGACCGGCTCGCGGAGGCGAACCGTCCCCTCGTGCGGCTGCGCGACCAGTGGGTCCTGATCGACCCTCAAGAACCGGCCCGGGCCCGTGCGCGCCAGGACCACAAGATCACTCCGGTCGACGCGCTCGGTGCGGCCCTGACCGGCTCCGTGGAGGTCGACGGCAGCCGGATCGAGGTACGGCCCACCGGCTGGCTGGCGGCGCTGCGGGACCGGCTCGCGGAGCCCGAGTCCCAGGAGCCCGTCGAACAGCCAGCCGCCCTCGCCGCCACCCTGCGGGACTACCAGCGGCGCGGCCTGACCTGGCTGGCCCGGACCACCTCCCTGGGTCTGGGCTGCTGTCTCGCCGACGACATGGGGCTCGGCAAGACCGTCACCCTGATCGCGCTGCACCTGCACCGCCAGACCGCTCCGGAGTCGGCCGGCCCCACCCTCGTGGTCTGCCCGACCTCCCTGATGGCCAACTGGCAGCGGGAGATCGAGCGGTTCGCGCCCGGAGTGCCGGTGCGCCGCTTCCACGGTGCGCGGCGGACGCTGGACGGACTGGCCGACGGCGAGTTCGTGCTCACCACGTACGGCACCATGCGGCTGGACGCCTCCCGGCTGGCCGACGTCCCCTGGGGCATGGTCGTCACCGACGAGGCCCAGCACGTGAAGAACCCGTACTCCTCGACGGCCCGTCAGCTGCGCACCATCGGCGCACGCGCGCGCGTGGCGCTCACCGGTACGCCGGTGGAGAACAACCTGTCGGAGCTGTGGGCGATCCTCGACTGGACGACCCCGGGACTGCTGGGCCGGCTCGGCACCTTCCGGCGGCGGTACGCGGACGCCGTCGAGGGCGGGCAGGACCCGGCCGCGGCGGAACGGCTGGCCCGGCTGGTACGGCCGTTCCTGCTGCGCCGCCGCAAGTCGGACCCGGGGATCGCGCCCGAGCTGCCACCCAAGACCGAGACCGACCACGCGGTGTCGCTCACCCCGGAGCAGACGGCGCTGTACGAGGCCGTGGTGCGCGAGGCGCTGGCCGAGATCTCCGGCGCCGACAGCATGGCGCGGCGCGGGCTGATCGTGAAGCTGCTGACCGGTCTGAAGCAGATCTGCAACCACCCGGCGCAGTACCTCAAGGAGGAGCGGCCGGTGGTCGCCGGGAGGTCCGGAAAGCTGGAGCTGCTGGACGAACTCCTCGACACGGTCCTCACCGAACAGGCCGGCGTTCTGGTGTTCACGCAGTACGTGCAGATGGCGCGGCTGCTGGAACGGCATCTTGCCGCGCGGGGCGTGCCGACCCAGTTCCTGCACGGCGGCACACCGGTCGCCGCGCGTGAGGCGATGGTGCGCCGTTTCCAGGACGGCGAGGTTCCGGTCTTCCTGCTGTCGTTGAAGGCGGCGGGCACGGGGCTGAACCTCACCCGCGCGGAGCACGTCGTGCACTACGACCGCTGGTGGAACCCCGCCGTCGAGGCGCAGGCGACGGACCGCGCGTACCGCATCGGCCAGACCCGGCCGGTGCAGGTGCACCGCGTCATCGCCGAGGGGACCATCGAGGACCGTATCGCCGCGCTGCTGGTGCGCAAGCGTGAGCTGGCCGACGCGGTGCTCGGCTCCGGCGAGGCGGCGCTCACCGAACTGACGGACGCCGAGCTGGCGGATCTGGTCGAGCTGCGAGGGGGACCGCGATGAACCGGTACGACACCGACGGGGCCGACATGGAGCGCACCTTCGCCGCGCTGCCGCCCGCGCGGGGGCGTGGTTTCACGCAGACCTGGTGGGGCCAGGCCTGGCTGACGGCGCTGGAAGGTACGGCACTGGACTCCGGGCAGCTCAAGGCGGGCCGCCGGCTGGCACGCGCGGGAGCGGTCGGCGCGGTGTCGGTACGGCCGGGGCGCATCACGGCGGTCGTACAGGACCGGGACCGTACGGCGCACCGCGCGGACGTGCTGTTGCAGGAGCTGTCCGAGGAGCAGTGGGACCGGTTCCTGGCCATGACCGTGGAACGGGCCGGGCATGTCGCGGCCCTGCTGGACCGGGAGATGCCGACGCATCTGGTCGAGGACGCGGAGCTGGCCGGCGTCGAACTGCTGCCGGGCCTCGGCGATCTGGAGCCGAAGTGCGACTGCGATGCCTGGGACCACTGCGGTCACACGGCGGCGCTGTGCTACCAGGTGGCCCGGCTGCTGGACCACGACCCCTTCGTCCTGCTGCTGATGCGGGGACGTGGTGAACGCGCCCTGCTGGAGGCGCTCCGGACGCGGGGGGAGACGTCCGCCGGGCGGCCCGCCGGGGGCGCGGAGGGGGTGGACGCGGCCGAGGCGTACGCGGCCGGCGACATCCTGCCCTCGCTGCCGGCTGCTCCCGCGCTGCCCGCGGAGCCCGGGGTCCCCCCGGCCCTGGACACGGAGACCGCGCCGCCCGCCGGAATCGATCCGTCCGCACTGGAGTTCCTGGCCGCCCGGACCGCCGTACGGGCGCATCGCCTGCTGGCGGAGGCGCTCCGCGACGGGCACGAACGGCAACCCGTTGAGTCGGCACCGGCACCGGCACCGGAAGCGACCGTCGCGTGGGACGCGGTGCGGCTGGCCGCCGGGGAGCCCGGCCGCGCGGTTGCCGACCGGCTGGCCGAGGGATCGGGGCGCGGCCGGGAGGGGCTGGCGGTGGCCGTGAGTGCCTGGCGGCACGGCGGTACGGCGGCACTGGCGGTGCTCGACGAGGAGTGGACGGTCGACGGGGAGCGGCTGGCACGCGCGCGTGCCGCACTGGACTCGGCGTGGGACGACGACGAGCGCCCGGCGCTTCGGGCCCGGGCCAACCGGTGGACGGTCGTCGGTGAGCCCGTCCAACTGCGTCTGGGGCGCGAGGGCCGCTGGTGGCCGTACCGCGAGGAACACGGCCGATGGGTCCCGGCGGGAGGCTCCTCCCAGGACCCGGCGACGGCCCTGGCCACGGCGGAGGGATCGACCGGGGAGTGACTCGCCAGGGGGTGTCCGCGAAGTCCCGCCTGCCCGGCGACGCCTGGCCGGAGCACGCACCGGTCGCCGCGAGGCCCGCCCTCCGGGCGGACGACGCGACTTCGCGGACACCCCCGGGCCGTCAGGGCAGTTCCGGCAGGAGTGACTCCAGGCCGCTCGGGAGGTTGCTGGGCAGGTCGGTCGGCAGGTCGCTCGGGAACTCGGACGGCAGCTCCGTGGGGAAGCCGGACGGCAGCCGGCTGGGAAGGCCGCTGGGCAGTTCGGAGGGGAGGCCCGGTGACTCCTCGGGCGAGCCGTGGGTCCCCGTGCTGCTGCCCGGCTCCCGGTCCGGCGAGTCGTCGTCCCCCGTGGCCATCACCACGACGAGGGCCACGGCCGCCACGGCCACGATCGCGGCGAGCAGGATGAGCACCGTCCTGCGCCTGCCGGCCGGCTCCGGCGGGTGGGGCGGCGGTCCGAAACCGCCGCCCGGGGGCGGTGTGTCGTCCGGCGGCTGAGGCGGTACGGGGGGCATGGCCATACGCGCCATGGTCCCCGCGAGGACCGGCCCCGCGCGAAGACGCCGCGCGGAAGTTGATACGGACTCAGGGCACGCCCGCCATGATTCCGGCGTACTCCGCGCGGAGCGCACGCCGTCACGCGCGTGGGGGTGCGGCCGTCCCATGACCACATCGGGACGGCCGCACCCCCACGGCCGGGTCTCAGCCGCGAGCGGCCAGCAGGTGGTCCATCGCCAGCTGGTCGAGGCGCTCGAAGGCCATGCCCCGGGCCGCCGCCGCATCGACGTCGAAGTCCTCGAAGGCGGAGCGGTCGTCGAGCAGGGCCTGGAGGCCGTCGGCCGCCGTGGGCTGGGCCAGCTGGTCCAGACGGGCGGCGCGCAGCGCCTCCTGCACCTCCGGGTCGGCGCGGAACGCGGCCGCGCGCTCCTTGAGGATCAGGTAGTTGCGCATGCAGCCGGCCGCCGACGCCCACACGCCGTCGAAGTCCTCGGTCCGCGGCGGCTTGAAGTCGAAGTGCCGCGGGCCCTGGTACCCGGCCGACTCCAGCAGGTCCACCAGCCAGAACGCGGCCCGCAGGTCGCCCGCGCCGAAGCGGAGGTCCTGGTCGTACTTGATGCCGTTCTGCCCGTTGAGGTCGATGTGGAACAGCTTGCCCGCCCACAGGGCCTGCGCGATGCCGTGCGGGAAGTTGAGGCCGGCCATCTGCTCGTGGCCCACCTCGGGGTTCACGCCGTACAGCTCCGGGCGCTCCAGGCGCTCGATGAACGCCAGGGCGTGGCCGACGGTGGGGAGCAGGATGTCGCCGCGCGGCTCGTTCGGCTTGGGCTCGATGGCGAAGCGGATGTCGTAGCCCTGGGAGGTGACGTACTCGCCGAGCAGGTCGAAGGCCTCCTTCATGCGGTCGAGGGCGTCCCGCACGTCCTTGGCGCCACCGGACTCGGCGCCCTCACGACCGCCCCAGGCCACATAGGTCTCGGCACCGAGCTCGACCGCGAGGTCGATGTTGCGGATGGTCTTGCGGAGCGCGTAGCGGCGCACGTCGCGGTCGTTGGCGGTGAAGCCGCCGTCCTTGAACACCGGGTGGGTGAACAGGTTGGTCGTCGCCATCGGCACCTTCATGCCGGTGTCGTCCAGCGCCTGCCGGAACCGCTTGATGTGCTCCTCGCGCTCGCTGTCGCTCGAGCCGAAGGGGATGAGGTCGTCGTCGTGGAACGTGACGCCGTGGGCGCCCAGCTCGGCCAGGCGCCGCACCGACTCGACCGGGTCGAGGGCGCGCCGCGTGGCGTCACCGAAGGGGTCCCGTCCCTGCCAGCCGACGGTCCACAGTCCGAAGGTGAACTTGTCCTCGGGGGTGGGCTGGTAGTTCATGCCGCGGCTCCTTGCTCGCTCGGGCTATTTCGTCATGGCGGTTTACAAATTAGTATGCAGGAACATTTCTGGGAAGAGACACACCCCGCCGAGTCGCGGAAGAGGGAGAGACCGATGTCAGCAGCCGAGGGTCCGCTCGTCGTCGGCGTGGACACATCCACGCAGTCCACCAAGGCGCTGGTCGTCGACGTCGCCACCGGCAGGGTCGTCGCGAGCGGCCAGGCACCGCACACGGTGACCTCGGGGGCGGGCCGGGAAAGTGATCCGCGCCAGTGGTGGGACGCCCTGTCCGAGGCGCTGCGGCAGTGCGGCGAGGCCGCGCACGAGGCCGCCGCGGTGTCGATCGGCGGGCAGCAGCACGGCCTGGTCAGCCTGGACGAGCACGGTGAGCCGGTCCGCCCGGCGCTGCTGTGGAACGACGTGCGTTCCGCGCCGCAGGCCGCCCGGCTGATCGAGGAACTGGGCGGCGCGAAGTTCTGGGCCGAGCGCACCGGAAGCGTGCCGGCCGCCTCCTTCACGGTCACCAAGTGGGCCTGGCTGGCGGAGCACGAGCCGGACGCGGTGCGCGCCACCAAGGCGGTCCGGCTCCCCCACGACTACCTCACCGAGCGGCTCACCGGGCAGGGCACGACCGACCGCGGCGACGCCTCCGGCACCGGGTGGTGGGCCTCGGGGACGGAGGCGTACGACGAGGAGATCCTCGCGCACGTCGGCCTCGACCCGGCGCTGCTGCCGCGTGTGGTGCGTCCCGGTGAAGTCGCGGGGACCGTGCGCGACAGCCACGACCTGCCGTTCTCCAAGGGCACCCTGGTCGCGTGCGGCACCGGCGACAACGCCGCCGCCGCGCTCGGCCTCGGGGTGCGTCCGGGCACACCGGTGATGAGCCTGGGCACCTCGGGCACCGTGTACGCGGTGACGCAGCGCAGGCCGGCCGACCCGACCGGCACGGTGGCGGGCTTCGCCGACGCGCGCGGCGACTGGCTGCCGCTGGCCTGCACGCTCAACTGCACGCTGGCCGTGGACCGGGTCGCCACCCTGCTGGGCCTGGACCGCGAGGCCGTGGAGCCCGGCCACGGCGTCACGCTGCTGCCCTTCCTGGACGGCGAGCGCACCCCGAACCTCCCCAACTCCTCCGGTCTGCTGCACGGGCTGCGTCACGACACCACCGGCGGCCAGCTGCTCCAGGCCGCCTACGACGGTGCCGTGTACTCCCTGCTGGCCGCGCTCGACCTCGTCCTCGACGAGGACGCCGACCCGTCGGCGCCCCTGCTGCTGATCGGCGGCGGCGCGCGGGGCACGGCCTGGCAGCAGACCGTGCGGCGGCTGTCGGGGCGGCCCGTGCAGGTGCCCGAGGCCAAGGAGCTGGTCGCGCTCGGCGCGGCGGCCCAGGCGGCGGGGCTGCTCACCGGGGAGGACCCGGCCGCGGTCGCCCGGCGCTGGAACACGGCGGCGGGCCCGGTGCTGGAGGCCGTGGAGCGGGACGAGGAGACGCTGGCCAGACTGGCCGGGGTACTCTCCGACGCGGCCCCGCTGCTGGACCGGGGCACGGACACCGACTGACGGCGGCCGCTCCCGCGACACGGGCCCCGGCGCCCACCAGGCAGCACCACTCGACGACGGCAGAGACCGAGGAACGACGGAGGAATGAGCGCACCGCCGCACAAGGCCCGCCCGGCCGGTCCGGGGCGCGCGCTGCCCGACACCCAGCAGGGCATGCGCCGCCGCAACCTGTCGCGGGTGATGCACACCGTCAGCGCCGAGGGGCCGCTGTCCCGGGCCGCCGTCGCCTCACGCATCGGCCTGACCCGCGCGGCGGTGTCCACGCTGGTCGACGAGCTCATCCGCTCGGGTCTGCTGGAGGAACTGGGGCCCGAGCGGCCGGGGCGCGTGGGCCGTCCCGGCTCGGCGCTGGCGGTCAGCGGGCACGGCCCCGCGGGGATCGGCGCCGAGGTCGGCGTGGACCATCTCGCGGTCTGCGCGGTCGACCTGCGCGGGCGGGTCCGGGCGCGGGCGGTGCGGCACGTCCCGAACCGGGACCGCTCCCCCGAGCCGGTGCTCGGGGAACTGACCGGGCTGATAGGGCGGGTCGTCGCCGAGGCGGAGCGCGAGGGCCTGTGGCCGGCGGGGCTCGCCGTGGCCGTACCCGGTCTGGTGGCGCGTGACGCGCGTACCGTCGTCCGCGCCCCGAACCTCGGCTGGCAGAGCACGGACCTCGGCGAGCTGCTGCCCGCGGGGCTGCCGCTCACCGTGGCCAACGAGGCCAACTTCGGTGCCCTCGCCGAACTGTGGCTCGGCGAGGACACCCCGCGCGACTTCCTCCATGTGTCGGCCGAGATCGGTATCGGTGCCGCGGTCGTCGTGGACGGGCGGCTGCTGCACGGCAACCGCGGCTTCGCGGGAGAGTTGGGCCACGTGCCCGTGCGGCCCGACGGACCGGAGTGCGCCTGCGGCGGACGCGGCTGTCTGGAGCAGTACGCCGGCGAGGAGGCGGTGCTGCGCGCGGCCGGACTGGAGCCCGGCGAGGACCGCGTCGGACTTCTCGCCGGGCGCGCCGAGCAGGGCGACAAGGACGTGCGGCGTGCCCTGGAGGACGCGGGAACGGCGCTCGGGATCGCGCTGACCGGGGCGGTCAATCTGCTGGACCCCGAGAGCGTGGTGCTGGGCGGAGCGCTGTCCGGGCTCGCGCCCTGGCTGCTGCCCTCACTGCGGTCGGAACTGGCGCGCCGCACGGCGGGACCGGCCTGCCCCGTCTCCGTCTCCCCGCTGGGCCCCGAGGGCCCGCTGCTCGGCGCGGCGCACTCGGTGGTCCGGGGAGTGCTGGACGACCCGGCGCAGGTGGCCGAGCGGGCCTGAGCCGGCCGGCCCCGCCACCTCACCGGTCGATTACGAATCGCCCAACTACTGGTTGCCGGGCGGTGAGCAGGCGACGATGAGGGTATGACACCGGCGCAGCGTGCCATGGAGCGACTGCTCACATGGTCCGATCTCACGGCCTGTACGGCAGGTTGCGGCACGGGGCAGGCGCTCCGTACCGCCCGTGACGAGATCGTCCACTTCCACTCCGCGCGGGACGTGGACCTCCACCTCACCCGGCGCGCCATCCAGCGGTTCCACTACGACCTGGGCGGGTCGAGTGCCATACAACTGGTCCCGGGCTCCAGTTGGGTGACGGTGCATCTGGACTGCGCCACCGACGTGGACCTGCTGCTGAGTCTGGTGAGCGTCGCCCTGAAGGCGCACCAGCACAGGTCCCCGTCCCCGCTCCCGGCGCCCGCCGGGTGCAACTTCCACCGCGTCACCGTGCTGCCGCGGGACGCGGTGACCGAACGCTGAACGGCGCCCGGTCCGGTGGCCTCACGGCCGCAGACCGCCGACGATGTCGGCGGTCGCCGTGAGACCGCTGTGGATCGTGGGCGCGATGCTCGTGCTGGCCAGGTAGAACCCGAGCAGCAGACAGACCAGCGCGTGGGAGATCTTCAGCCCGCCGTTGCGCAGGAAGATCACCGCCAGGACCGAGAGCAGCAGCACCACAGAGATGGAAATGGCCATCGTCAACCTCCTCCGCCACATCCGTTTCGCGGCGTTCGGCCGCAAGTGTGGCGTAGCGGAGGGTTCGTCCGGGCGGCTGAGCTGTCCTCCGAACGTGTGGTGTCACGCCCCCCGGTAGGCGTCGAGGAATGATTCGAGTCCTGCCAGGTCGTCGGTGTTGAGGTGGTCGACGTCCGCCGCGACCAGTTCCCCCCAGAGCGCGTCACGCGCGGGGCCGGGCAGGTCCGGGGTGGCCCAGAACCGCACCCGCTGCCCGCGCGCGTGGGCGGTGCCCACGATGTCGCGCAGTTTCCGGCGCTCGGCGTCGGGGAAGGCGCCGACGCCCCGCCAGGTGAAGTTGAGCGTCCAGTTGTCGCTGATCAGCGGGACGAAGGAGGCCGGCGCGGTGCTGCCGAGGTCGGTGAGCCGGCCGTCGTAGAAGGCGCTGCGCACCCGCTGGGCCTCCATGGGCGCGCGGGCCGCGCGGTCACCGGAGACGACGGCGGTGACCGCGCCGGGGCGCACCCGGCCGTGCGCGTAGGTGGTGAACAGGTGCCGGTAGCGGCGCAGACGGCGGTCGAGTTCGAGGTAGGTGGACGCGCCCTCGGTCTTGATGTCGATCAGCAGCTGGAGCGGCCGGCGGTGACCGCGGTACACCGAGCCGTGGTTCGCGCGGACCCGCGCGGTGAGCGGGTCGAGGTAGAGGGACTCGAGGGTGCGGGACGGGTCGAGGTCCTCGGGGTCGTGGGCGACGAGGAGTTGGCCGCCGACCAGGTAGATGTCGGCCTCGACGCTGCCGAAGCGGTGGTCGAGGGCGTCGAGGAGGGGACGGGGGTGCTCGTAGTCGTTGTGGGCGTGGGCGCGCCACAACGGGCGCGGGTGGTGCTTCCGTTCGCCGGCCAGCGCCTGGGTCGCGGGGAGGGCGACGGTACCGGCGAGGGTGGCGCCGAGGGTGGTGAGGGCTCTGCGACGGGTGGTGAGGGCCATGCTCTGCCTCCCTGGAAGGGCCGTACGGGACCAATGGGGGCCCCGCCCGGTCGAGTGAGTTCGAGACTGGGGGAGAGTATGAGGGGCCGGGGTGTCCAAGGAGCAGGGCCGTGCGGGGAGTTGGCCGATCCGCCGTCGGGCGTTCACTTCTCCGCACCGGGAGGGCGTGAAGAAGCCCGCCCCCCGAGGGGGACGGGCTTCTTCGCGTCGATCCGGCCGGTCAGGGCGCTCGCAGGTCGACCAGCTCGGCCAGTGCCCCGCGGTGTGCGCCCGCCGTGCCGTAGGCGATCGAGTCGGCCTTGGCGCGCTTGAGGTGGAGGTGGACCGGGTGTTCCCAGGTCATGCCGATGCCGCCGTGCAGTTGCAGTGCCTCCTCGGCGGCCCGGACCGCGACGGGCGCGGCGTAGGCCTGGGCGACGGCCGCCGCCACGTCGGCGTCCTCGCCGGTCGCGAGCGCGTCGGCGGCGTTGCGGGCGGCGGCGCGGAGGTTGACGACCTCCAGCCACAGCTGGGCGAGCCGGTGCTTGAGCGCCTGGAAGCCGCCGACGGGGCGGTTGAACTGCGTGCGGTCCTTCAGATGGCGGACGGTCTCGGTCAGCGCCCAGTCGGCGGACCCGAGCTGTTCGGAGGCGAGCAGTCCGGCGCCGGCCCGCAGGGCGCGGCGTACGGCGACGTCGGCGTCGCCCAGCCTGCGCCCGGCCGCACCGTCCAGGGCCACGCGTGCCACCGGACGGGTCAGGTCGAGGGAGACCTGAGGAGTGACGGTGACCGTGTCGGCCTCCACCGCGTACAGGCCGCCGTCGTCGGCCGGGACGAGCAGTACGTCGGCGACGGCGGCGTCCGCGACGCCCGTCAGTTCGCCGCGCAGCACGCTCCCCTCCGCCGTCACGGTGGTGAACGGGGCGCCGGGAGCGGTGTGCAGGCCGACGGCGAGGGCGCCGATCCGCCGCCCGGACGCCAGCTCCGCGAGCAGGTCGCCACCGTCCTCACAGGCCAGCAGCGCCTCGGTCGCGACGACCGCGCTCGTCAGATACGGCACGGGGGCCACGGCGCGCCCCAACTCCTCCAGTACGACGGCGGCTTCGCGGTGGGTGGCGCCCTGGCCGCCCTTGTCCTCGGGCACCAGCAGGCCGGCCAGGCCCATGCCGTCGGTGAGCGACTTCCACAGGGACAGGTCGTGCGGGGCGTCCGACTCGGCGCGGGCGATCACCCCGGCGGCGTCGCAGTGGTCGGTGAGCAGGTCCCGGACGGCGGCGCGCAGCGCCTCCTCCTCTTCCGAGTACAGCAGGTCGGGCTGGGTGCGCTGCGTCGTCATCGGGCCAGGTCCTTCCAGGCGACGTCCTTGTCGGTGCGCGGCTCGGCGGGCAGGCCCAGGACGCGCTCGGCGACGATGTTGAGCAGGACCTCGCTGGTCCCGCCCTCGATGCTGTTGCCCTTGGAGCGGAGGTAGCGGTAGCCGGCGTCGCGGCCGGTGAAGTCGACCAGTTCGGGGCGGCGCATGGTCCAGTCGTCGTACAACAGGCCCTCCTCGCCGCGGAGTTCCACCTCCAGGCCGCTGATCTCCTGGTTGAGGCGGGCGAAGGCCAGCTTCATGCCGGCGCCCTCGGGGCCGGGCTGTCCGGCGACGAGCTGCTGGCGGAGGCGTTCACCGGTGAGCCGGGCGGCCTCGGCCTCGACCCAGAGCTTCAGCAGCCGCTGGTGCAGATCGTGGGTGCGCAGTCCGGGGCGTTCGCGCCAGGTCCTCGAGACCGGGCCGATCATGCCGCCCTCGCGGGGCAGCCGCATACCGCCGATGGCCACGCGCTCGTTGTTCAGCGTGGTCTGCGCCACCCGCCAGCCGTCGCCGACCTCACCGAGGCGTCGGGAGTCGGGGATGCGGACGTCGGTGAGGAACACCTCGTTGAACTCGGCCTCGCCGGTGATCTGGCGCAGCGGCCGCACCTCGACCCCGGGGTCGGTCATGTCGCAGACGAAGTAGGTGATGCCCCGGTGCTTGGGCACGTCCGGGTCGGTACGGGCGATGAGGATGGCCCAGCGGGCCAGGTGGGCGCTGGACGTCCACACCTTCTGCCCGTTGACCGTCCAGTCCTCGCCCTCCCGCACGGCGCGGGTGCCGAGCGCCGCCAGGTCCGATCCGGCGCCCGGCTCGCTGAACAGCTGGCACCAGACCTCCTCGCCGGTCCACAGCGGCTTCAGGAACCGCCGCTTCTGCTCCTCAGTGCCGTACTGGAGGATCGTCGGCGCGGCCATGCCCAGGCCGATGCCGATGCGGCGCGGGTCGTTGTCGGGTGACCCCGCGGCCTCCAGTTCGGCGTCCACGACGGCCTGGAGGGAGCGTGGGGCGCCCAGCCCGCCGAGCCCCTCGGGGAAGTGCACCCAGGCGAGTCCGGCGTCGAAGCGGGCGCGCAGGAAGTCCAGGCGCTCCGTGTCGGCGGGGGGATGCGCGGCCAGGAACTCCCGGGTACGGCGGCGCAGTTCGGCGGCGTCGGTCATGCGGCGGCTCCGTTCTCCAGCGAGGGCAGCACGGCGACGCGTCCGGTGGTGACGCCGTCCGCGACCCGCTGCACGGCGTCGGCGGCCCCGGCGAGCGGCACGCGCTCGCTCACCAGCGGCTTGATCGCGCCCCGCGCGGCGAGGTCGGTGAGCTGCTCGTGGCAGTGCTGGACCAGCTTCGGGTTCTTGGTGTTGTAGAGGCCCCAGTGCAGGCCGACGATCGAGTAGTTCTTCACCAGGGCGTGGTTGAGCGCCGGGCTCGGGATGGAACCGCTGGCGAATCCGACGACGACGATCCGCCCCTCGAAGGCGACGACCTTGGCGGACTGGGCGTAGGCCTGGCCGCCGACCGGGTCGTAGACCACGTCGGCGCCCCGGCCGCCGGTGGCCTCCTTGACCGCGGCGACGACGTCCTGCTCGCGCCGGTCGATCACCACGTCGCAGCCCAGCTCGCGGGCGACGGCCGCCTTCTCGGCGCCGCCGACGACGCCGACGACGGTGGCGCCCGCCGCCTTGCCGAGCTGCACGGCCGCGCTGCCGACCCCTCCCGCGGCAGCGTGGACGAGCAGGGTCTCGCCGGCCTCCAGACCGGCCCGGCGGTGCAGCCCGAACCAGCCGGTCTGGTAGCCGATGTGCAGGGCGGCGGCCTGGGCGTCGTCCAGCGCGTCCGGCGCGGGCAGCAGCGCGGCGGCGTCCGCGACGGCGTACTCGGCGAAACCGCCGTACGGCAGCGCCGGGTTGGCGATCACGCGGCGCCCGTCCTCCGTCTCGCCGCAGATCTCCACGCCCGGGGTGAACGGCAGGGGCGGCCGGACCTGGTACTGGCCCCGGCACATCAGCGCGTCCGGGAAGTTGATGTTGGCGGCACGCACCTTCAGCAGGACCTGCCCGTCACCGGGCGTCGGCCGCGCCACGTCCGCGAGGCGCATCACCTCGCCCGGCTCGCCGAGCTCATGCACTTGCCATGCCTGCATACGGGGCCTCCACGGGGCTGTGAACGTCGTGTTCGCCTGACCGGGTCCACCGCATACTAAGCGGTCGCTTGCCGACAGGGGAACACCCTCGTCCGTCACGCCCGCTTCGGCCGCGCCCGCACATGCATCCGCTCCCCCTGGGGGCCGAACAGGCTGAGAAATTCCGCGGGCCCCTCGCCCGTGGACCCGAACCAGTGCGGCACGCGCGTGTCGAACTCGGCCGCCTCCCCCGCCACCAGCACCACGTCGTGCTCGCCGAGCACCAGCCGCAGCTTGCCGGACAGCACGTACAGCCACTCGTAGCCCTCGTGGGTGCGGGGCTCGGGCTCGAGCCTGCGCTTCGGTTCGAGCACCTTGTACGCCTGGAGCCCGCCGGGCTGGCGGGTGAGCGGCCAGTGGGTGCGCCCGCCCCAGACGATCGGCTCGGAGCGGACGCGGGGGTCGCCGACCGGCGGGGCCCCGACCAGTTCGTCCAGCGGCACCTGGTGGGCCTGCGCGATCGGCAGCAGCAGTTCGAGGCTGGGTTTGCGCAGTCCGGACTCCAGGCGGGAGAGGGTGCTGACGGAGATGCCGGTCGCCTCGGACAGTGCCGCCAGGGTGACCTCCCGCTCCTTCCTGATCCGCCGCAGCCGGGGGCCCACATCCGCGAGAACGTCGTCCGTAGTCATACCGGTATTGCAGGTTCGGCAAAGTTGTTTGTCAATCCGGCACCGGTTGGGCGACCGTCGTCGTGGAGGTGGTCACGATGAACGGGACACACGGGAACGCGACACACGGGAACGAGACGTACGACGTGGTCGTCGTCGGGGGCGGGGCGGCGGGGCTGTCGGCCGCGCTGGTGCTGGGCCGGGCCCGGCACCGCACGCTGGTCGTCGACGCGGGCGAGCCGCGCAACGCGCCCTCGTCGCACATGCAGGGCTATCTGACCCGGGACGGGATGTCGCCGGCCGAGTTCCTGGCGCTGGGCCGGGAGGAGATCGCGGGCTACGGGGTGGAGCTCGTCCGGGACCGGGTGACGGACGTCACCAGGGGCGAGGACTTCACCGTCGTACTCGACGCGGGAGGGACCGTGCGCGCGCGACGGCTGGTCGTCGCGACGGGCCTGAAGGACGAGCTGCCGGCAGTCCCCGGGGTCGCCGAGCGGTTCGGGCGGGACGTGCTGCACTGCCCGTTCTGCCACGGCTGGGAGGTGCGCGACGAACCGTTCGGCGTGCTCGCGTCGAGCGCGGCGAGCGTGCACCAGGCGCTGATGGTGTCCCAGTGGTCGAAGGACGTGACCTTCTTCCTGCACCAGGTCGCCGAGGAGGAGCTGTCCGACCAGGATCTGCGCCGGCTGGCCGCCGCCGGGGTCGACGTGGTGCCCGGTGAGGTCGCGGAGCTGGTGGTCGAGGACGACCGGCTCACCGGGGTGCGGCTGGCCGACGGCACCACGCACGCGCGGTCCGTGCTGTTCGTCGGGCCGCGCCCGGTGCCGCAGACCGGCCTGCTGGAGCGGCTGGGAGCCGAGCTGAACGAGACGCCGTTCGGCGCGTACCCGGTCGTCGACCCGACCGGTCTTACCACGGTCCCTGGCGTCTGGGCGGCGGGCAACGCGATCGGTTTCGCCGAGCAGGTGGTGCACGCGGCGAGCGGCGGCTACCGCGCGGCGGCCGCGATCGTCGGGGACCTTCTGATGACCGGCCTCGACGCCTGAGCTGCGGGCAGTCGTGCCGCTGGGGCGGCACGGGTGGGCGCAGCGGCACCCGGCGAGCGCCGGTAGAGCGGTGTTGGTGCGGGGGGATTGCGCGGCCCGGCGCCAACGAGGTGCCGTCGCGCCCACCTGGGTGGACGGATGGCCGGCCGCACGGCCGGGGTGTGGAGCGCCCGCCCCCGTAGCACCATGGCCGCATGTTGCTGTCCCGGCTGGCCCGTGTGTCCCAGGAGGTCGCCGCCACCTCGGCGCGGTCCCGGAAGATCGCTCTGCTCGCCGAGCTGTTCGGGGAGGCGGAGGCCGACGACGTGCCGATCGTCATCCCGTATCTGGCGGGCCGGCTGCCGCAGGGACGGCTCGGCGTGGGCTGGAAGGTGCTGAGCCGTCCGGTCGCCCCCGCCGCCGAGCCGTCCCTGACGGTGCGCGAGGTCGACGCGCTGCTCACCACGCTGGGCAAGGTGTCGGGTGCGGGATCGCAGGCCGAGCGGGCCCGGCTGGTCGGCGAGCTGCTGGGCGCGTCCACCGAGGACGAGCAGCGGTTCCTGTTCGGGCTGCTCACCGGCGAGGTCCGGCAGGGCGCCCTGGACGCGGTCGCGGTGGAAGGGCTGGCGCGGGCGACGGGGGCGCCGTCGGCGGACGTACGGCGGGCCGTGATGCTCGCGGGCTCGTTGCAGACGGTGGCGGAGGCGCTGCTCGCGGACGGCCCCGGGGCACTGGAGCGGTTCCGGCTCACCGTCGGCCGCCCGGTGCTGCCGATGCTGGCGCACAGCGCCTCCTCGGTCGCGGAGGCGGTCGAGAAGCTGGGGGCGTGCGCGGTCGAGGAGAAGCTCGACGGCATCCGGGTCCAGGTGCACCGCGACGGGGACATCGTGCGCGTCCACACCCGCACCCTCGACGACATCACCGGCCGGCTGCCGGAAGTGACGGCGGCGGCGCGGGAGTTGCGGGGCGAGCGGTTCATCCTCGACGGGGAGGTGATCTCCTTCGACGAGGACGGCCGCCCCCGCTCCTTCCAGGAGACCGCCGGACGGGTCGGCTCCCGGGTGGACGTGGCCACGGCCGCCCGGGAGGTCCCCGTCTCCCCCGTCTTCTTCGACGCGCTCTCCGTCGACGGCCGCGATCTGCTGGACCTGCCGTTCACCGAGCGGCACGCGGAGCTGGCCCGGCTGGTCCCGGAGCCCATGCGGGTGCGGCGGACGCTCGTGTCGGGGCCCGAGGACCTGGGCGCGGCGGAGGAGTTCCTCGCCGAGACGCTGAAGCGCGGTCACGAGGGCGTCGTGGTCAAGGGGGTCGACGCCCCCTACAGCGCGGGCCGACGCGGCGCGTCCTGGCTGAAGGTCAAGCCCGTGCACACGCTCGACCTGGTGGTGCTGGCCGCCGAGTGGGGCCACGGCCGCCGCACCGGCAAGCTGTCCAATCTGCATCTGGGCGCCCGCACCGCCGACGGCGGCTTCGCCATGCTCGGCAAGACCTTCAAGGGCATGACCGACGCCATGCTGACCTGGCAGACGGAACGCCTGCGGGAACTGGCGGTGGACGAGAGTTCCCACGTCGTGACGGTGCGCCCCGAACTCGTCGTGGAGATCGCCTACGACGGCCTCCAGCGCTCCACCCGCTACCCGGCCGGCGTCACCCTGCGCTTCGCCCGCGTGGTCCGCTACCGCGAGGACAAGCGCCCCGAGGAGGCGGACACGGTCGAGGCGCTGCTCGCCGCCCACCCCGAGGTACGGCCGTGAAGGGCGCCCGGAGCGCCGGACTGCTGTTGTTCCGGCATACCGGTCAGGGCCTGGAGGTGTTGCTGGGCCATATGGGCGGACCGTTCTTCGCGCGGAAGGACAGCGGGGCGTGGACCGTGCCGAAGGGCGAGTACGACCCCGCCGAACCGGCCTGGGAGGCGGCGCGCCGCGAGTTCCGGGAGGAGCTGGGCGTGCCGCCGCCGGACGGCGAGGCGGTACCGCTCGGGGAGGTCCGCCAGGCGGGCGGCAAGACGGTCACGGTCTGGGCCGTGGAGGCCGATCTCGACCCGGCGGCCGTCGTCCCCGGCACCTTCGAGATGGAGTGGCCGCCGAAGTCGGGGCGGATGCGGGAGTTCCCGGAGCTGGACCGGGTGGCGTGGTTCCCCCTGGACCGGGCCCGCGAGGTGATCATCCGCGCGCAGACCGCGTTTCTCGACCGCCTGGCGGAGCACTCGCCCTGAGGAGCCCTCCCGCGTTGCGGCGCCCACCGGCGCGCGGGAAGGTCGGAAGGCACAGGGTCCCCAGGGAGGTCAGCGATGCACATCGCCACGGTGAATCCGGCGAACGGCGAGACCGTCAAGACGTACCACCCCATGGACGAGGAGGAGCTCGAGCGCCGGCTCCAGCTCGCGGAGGCCACGTTCCGGACGTACCGGACGACGACCTTCGACGAGCGGGCCCGCCTGCTGCACCGGGCCGCCGAGATCCTCGACGAGGACCAGCAGACCATCGGCCGGGTGATCACCACGGAGATGGGCAAGCCGGTGAAGCAGGCCCGCGCGGAGGCGGCGAAGTGTGCCAAGGCGATGCACTGGTACGCCGATCACGCGGCGGAGCTCCTGGCCGACGAGGAACCCGACGCCTCCGACGTGAAGGACTCCGGCGCGTCCCGGGTCGTGGTGCGCTACCGGCCGCTCGGCCCGGTGCTCGCCGTGATGCCGTGGAACTTCCCGCTGTGGCAGGTGGTGCGGTTCGCCGCGCCCGCGCTGATGGCGGGCAACGTGGGCCTGCTCAAGCACGCCTCGAACGTGCCGCAGACCGCCCTGTACCTGGAGGACCTGTTCCACCGCGCGGGCTTCACGGAGGGCTGCTTCCAGACCCTGCTCGTCGGCTCCGCCGCGGTCGACGACCTCCTGCGGGACGAGCGGGTGAAGGCCGCCACCCTCACCGGGAGCGAGCCCGCCGGCCGCGCGGTCGCCTCCACCGCCGGGGAGATGGTCAAGAAGACGGTGCTGGAGCTGGGCGGCAGCGACCCGTACGTGGTCATGCCCTCCGCCGACCTGGACCGGGCCGCCGAGGTCGCGGTCACCGCGCGGACGCAGAACACGGGGCAGTCCTGCATCGCCGCCAAGCGGTTCATCGTGCACACGGACGTCTACGACGCCTTCGCCGAGCGTTTCACCGCGGGTATGAGGGCGCTGAGGATGGGCGACCCGATGGACGAGGAGACGGACGTCGGCCCGCTCTCCAGCGAGAAGGGCCGCGGCGACCTGGAGGAACTGGTCGACGACGCCGTCCGCGCGGGCGCCACCGTCCTGTGCGGCGGCGAGCGTCCCGAGGGGCCCGGCTGGTTCTACCCGCCGACGGTGCTCGCCGGCGTCGACCGGGAGATGCGCATCCACCGGGAGGAGGCCTTCGGCCCGGTCGCCACCCTGTACCGCGCGGCGGACCTGGACGAGGCCGTGCTGATCGCCAACGACACCTCCTTCGGCCTCAGTTCCAACGTCTGGACCCGCGACGAGGCCGAGGTCGACCGGTTCGTACGGGACCTGGAGGCCGGCAGTGTGTATGTGAACGGCATGACGGCGTCCCATCCCGCGTTCCCCTTCGGCGGGGTCAAGCGATCCGGGTACGGGCGTGAGCTGTCCGGGCACGGAATCCGCGAGTTCTGCAACATCACCACGGTTTGGCAGGGTGCGTGACGGCCGCGCGGCTACGATCCCGACTGTGAACCGCGAAGTGACTCTGCCTCTGATCGTCGACGACCGCGGGACCCTCCAGGTGGCCGCTTCCGATGTCAGCAAGCTGCTGCGTACCGTGGGTGGGCGGTGGGTTCGGCTTGTCGAGGCGGGGGAGGACGGGCTCGACGAGGACACGGTCGCTGCGCTGACCATTGAGCTTGCGAAGCTGGCCGATCGGATCGACGTCGCGTGTATCGCCCACAGCAGTGGGACGCCGTAGGGCCCCTGTCAGGTGGGTTGCACCAGCGCCCTCCAGAACATCGCCTCGTAGATCTGGAGCGCGTGGGCGTACTGCTGTGCGCGGGGTTCGTTCAGGGTTCCCTTGTCCAGGGCTGTCTGGACCGCCTTCGTGGCTGCTTCCTCCAGAGCCGGGGCCGGTTCCGCGAAGAAGTCGAAGAAGGCGCAGGGCTCGTCGGTGAAGCCGTAGTGGGTGCGCAGGGCCACGGCGATGGTGGCGCAGTAGCCGCCCCAGGCGGAGAAGTTGGCGGTCAGGGCCAGGACCGCTTCGGCCGGGTCCGCGTTGAGGGCCAGCCAGGCGACGTACGCGGGGTAGGACTGGCAGCCCGGCAGGGGGCTGTACGCGTCCGCGCGCGCCTCGTCCACGCCGCACGCCGCCGCGAAGGTCCGCAGGTGCCGCTCGGCCAGGGTCTCGCCCTCGGCCAGGGCCGTGAAGTACGCGGCCGGCTCCGGGGCGGCCCGCTCCGCCAGATGCAGGAAGGCGCGGCGGTCCGCCGGGATCACCCGGCCCTGTTCCAGGGCCAGCGTGGCCAGGACGCCGCGGTCCGCCTCTCCGCGGGCGATCAGGGGGACCAGCGGGTTGGACCGGGAGTCCGGGGCGAGTTCCCTGGTCGTCGTCTCCAGCAGTTCCCTGGCGGTGCGTGTCATCGCGTCCTCCGTCGCGTCGGTCACCCACCAGCGTTCCCCCTGAGCGGGGCAGGGGTAACCCGGCGGTGCCGCCCGCACCGCCGGGTCGTTCGGGTGGGGCGGCCTCAGCGGATGGGCATGCCCGAGAGGGTGCGGGCGATCACCAGGCGCTGGATCTCGCTCGTGCCCTCGAAGATGGTGTAGATCGCGGCGTCGCGGTGCATGCGCTCCACCGGGTACTCGCGGGTGTAGCCGTTGCCGCCGAGGATCTGTATGGCCTGGGCGGTGACCTTCTTGGCGGTCTCGCTGGCGAACAGCTTGGACATCGAGCCCTCGGCCGCCGTGAACGGCTTGCCGTTGATCGCCATCCAGGAGGCGCGCCACACCAGCAGGCGGGCGGCGTCGATCTGGGTGCGCATGTCGGCGAGCTGGAAGGCGACGCCCTGGTTGTCGATGATGGGGCGGCCGAACTGCTCGCGCGTGGTGGCGTACTCCAGGGCGACCTCGTACGCCGCGCGGGCGGTGCCCACCGCCATGGCGCCGACGGCCGGGCGGGAGGCCTCGAAGGTGGCCATCGCGGCGTTCTTCACACGCTCGCCGCCGTTCTTCGCCTTCTCCCGGGCACGGGCGAGGCGCTCGTCCAGCTTCTCCTTGCCGCCGAGCAGGCAGGAGCCGGGGACGCGCACGTTGTCCAGAACGACCTCGGAGGTGTGCGAGGCGCGGATGCCGTGCTTCTTGAACTTCTGGCCCTGGGAGCAGCCCGGGGTGTTCGGCGGGATGATGAAGGAGGCGTGGCCCTTGGAGCCGAGGTCGGGGTCGACGACCGCGACCACGACGTGGACGTTGGCGATGCCGCCGTTGGTCGCCCAGGTCTTGGTGCCGTTGATCACCCACTCGTCCTTGGCCTCGTCGTACACCGCGCGGGTGCGCATCGAGGCCACGTCGGAGCCGGCGTCGGGCTCGGAGGAGCAGAACGCGGCCACCTTGACGTCGTTGGCGTCGCCGTACATCTGGGGGATCCAGGTGCCGATCTGCTCCTCGGTGCCGTTGGCGAGGACTCCGACGGCGGCGAGGCCGGTGCCGACGATCGACAGGGCGATGCCGGCGTCGCCCCAGAAGAGCTCCTCCATGGCCATGGGGATGCCGAGCCCGCTTGCGTCGAAGTACTGCTGGGCGTAGAAGTCGAGGGAGTAGATGCCGACCTTGGCGGCCTCCTGGATGACCGGCCAGGGAGTCTCCTCACGCTCGTCCCATTCGGCGGCCGCGGGGCGGATCACATCGGCGGCGAAGCCGTGCAGCCAGTCCCGGACCTCCTTCTGTTCGTCGTTGAGCTCCATGGTGAACTCGGCCATGACCCCTCCAGCGGCGACACACGTGCATGTTACTTGCGGTAACCCCGAGTCTGTTACCGGTGGGTAGGAAAAGTCAACTCCCCAGGACGGGTCGGCATCCCGTTCGATGACGCCGGCGCCTTCAGTGTTAGTTTGCGCAGGCGTCACCGAATCAGCACGGGTGGGGAGAGCTCATGGACACCACACAGCGGACCGATCAGCAGCGGTCCGCCGACCGACGCCGGCGCGAGCTGCTGGAGGCCGCCGACCGGGTGGTGCTGCGCGACGGCCCGCAGGCGTCGATGAACGCGATCGCCGCCGAGGCCGGCATCACCAAGCCGATCCTCTACCGGCACTTCGGCGACAAGGGAGGACTCTACGCCGCCCTGGCCAAGCGGCACACCGACGCGCTGCTGGACTCGCTGCGGGCCGCGCTGGACGCCCCGGCCGACCGGCGCGAGCGGGTGGAGGCGACCCTCGACACCTACCTCTCGGCGATCGAGGCGCGACCCCAGGTGTACCGGTTCCTGATGCACCCGGCGGAGGGGTCGCAGAGCGACCAGGGCTTCGACGTCGGCAAGCACTCGGCGCCGCTGCTGCGGCGCATGGGCGAGGAGCTGGCCCAGGTGATCGAGGAGCGGCTGGACCTCGGACCGGCCGGCCAGCGGCTGGCCCGGGTGTGGGGGCACGGCATCGTCGGCATGATGCACGCGGCCGGTGACTGGTGGCTCGGCGAACGGCCCTGCTCCCGGGCGGAATTGGTGCGCAGCCTGGCCGATCTGCTGTGGGGGCGGCTGGCCGCGGCGGGCGACAAGGTGGGCGGGCCCGGGTTCTGAGACTCAGCCCGGCCGGCGCCAGGGGGCCCGCTCCGCCCGGCGCATGAGCCTGCGGTGTCGCCACCCCGTCAGACGGTCGGCGTAGACGCGGCCCTCCAGGTGGTCGCACTCGTGCTGCAAACACCGGGCGAAGAACCCGGTGCCGTGGACGGTGACCGGTTCGCCGGTCACCGTGAAGCCCTCGACGACCGCGTGGTCGTGGCGCTCCGTCCCCGCCTCCAGGCCCGGCAGGGACAGACAGCCCTCGGGGCCGCGCACCACCACCCCGTCCGTCTCGACCAGCCGCGGGTTCACCACATGTCCCAGGTGCCGGACGTCCTCGTCGTCCGGGCAGTCGTAGACGAACACCCTGAGCGGCTCGCCGACCTGGTTGGCGGCCAGGCCCACGCCCTGCGCCGCGTACATCGTGGCGAACAAGTCGTCCACCAGGCGGGCGAGTTCCGGGCCGAAGTCGGTGACCTCCAGGCAGGGTGCGTGCAGCACCGGGTCGCCGAGCAGGGTGAGGGGCCGCACACGTCCGTGGACGCCGGGGATGGAGCCTTGTCGCATGCCGGTCAGAGTACGGTCCTTCCAGCAACGCCCGTCTCACGGTGGTGCCGCGGTTCTGGAGTGCGAATGGATCTCGATAGGCTGAGGTCCCACCACGTGGCCGTCAGGCACAGACGCGGCGCGTACGCAAGGAGGATCGAGAACTGATGGCAGGCAACTCGGACCCGCTCACGCCGCGGGCCAAGCTGGCCGTGACCGCGGGCAAGGCGGTCGCAGCGGCATCCCGCGCCGCCGGGCGCGGCAGCGGTTCGGTGATCGGCGGCCGGGTGGCACTCAAACTCGACCCCGATCTCCTCGCCCGGCTCGCCCAGAACCTGGACTGCGTCCTGGTCTCGGCGACCAACGGCAAGACCACCACCACCCGGCTCATCGCCGAGGCGCTGCGGGCCGCGGGGCCCGTGGTCTCCAACGCGCTCGGCGCCAACATGCCGGCCGGTATCACCTCGGCGCTCGCGGGTGGCTCGGAGGCCAAGTTCGCCGTCATCGAGGTCGACGAGAAGTACCTCGCGGGCGTCGCCCGGGACACCGACCCGAAGTGCATCGCCCTGCTCAACCTCTCCCGCGACCAGCTCGACCGCGCCGCCGAGACCAGGATGCTCGCGGAGAACTGGCGCGAGGGCCTGGCCGGGTCCAAGGCCGTCGTCGTCGCCAACGCCGACGACCCGCTGGTGGTGTGGGCGGCGTCCTCCTCCCCCAACGTGATCTGGGTCGCCGCCGGCCAGATGTGGAAGGACGACGCCTGGTCCTGCCCGTCCTGCGGCGGTGTGATGCAGCGGCCCGGCGACGACTGGTTCTGCGGCGAGTGCGGCTTCCGCCGGCCCACCCCGAGCTGGGCGCTCTCCGGCGACCACGTCCTCGACCCGCACGGCTCCGCCTGGCCGATCCACCTCCAGCTGCCGGGCCGCGCCAACAAGGCCAACGCCGCCAGCTCCGCGGCCGTCGCCGCCGTCTTCGGGGTACCGCCGCAGGTCGCCCTGGAGCGCATGTACCAGGTGCAGGCCGTGGCCGGCCGCTACGACGTCGTCCAGTTCCAGGGCCGTGACCTGCGCCTGCTGCTCGCCAAGAACCCCGCGGGCTGGCTGGAGACGTTCTCGTTGATCGACCCGCCGCCGACCCCGGTGATCCTCTCGGTCAACGCGCGCTCCGCGGACGGCACCGACACCTCCTGGCTGTGGGACGTCGACTACACCCGGCTGACGGGTCACCCGATCTGCGTCGTCGGCGACCGGAAGCTGGACCTCGCGGTGCGCCTGGAGGTCGCGAACCAGCAGTTCCAGGTCTGCGAGAACCTCGACCAGGCGGTGCAGCTGTGCCCGCCGGGCCGGATCGAGGTCATCGCCAACTACACCGCGTTCCAGGACCTGCGCCGCCGCGTCGGCAACTGACCACGACACCTCTGGGGACTTGAAGTGAGCGACAACCAGCTGCGGGTCGTCTGGATCTACCCGGACCTGCTCAGCACGTACGGCGACCAGGGCAACGTCCTCGTCGTGGAGCGCCGGGCGCGACAGCGCGGCCTGGACGTGGCACGGCTCGACGTGCGCAGCGACCAGCCGATCCCGACCTCCGGCGACATCTACCTGATCGGCGGCGGTGAGGACCGTCCGCAGCGGCTGGCCGCCGAGCGGCTGCGCCGCGACGGCGGTCTGCACCGGGCGGTGGAGAACGGCGCGATCGTCTTCTCGGTCTGCGCCGGCTACCAGATCCTCGGCCACGAGTTCATCAACGACCTCGGCCAGCGCGAGCCCGGCCTTGGACTGCTCGACGTGGTCTCGGTGCGTGGTGAGGGCGCCCGGTGCGTCGGTGACGTGCTGGCGGACATCCACCCGCAGCTGGGGCTGCCCCCGCTGACCGGGTTCGAGAACCACCAGGGCGTCACCCACCTGGGCCCCACCGCCCGCCCGCTCGCCCAGGTGCGCTTCGGCAACGGCAACGGCACCGGGGACGGCACGGAGGGCGCGTTCAACGACACCGTCTTCGGCACGTACATGCACGGTCCCGTGCTCGCCCGCAACCCGCAGATCGCGGACCTGCTGCTGAAGCTGGCGCTCGACGTCAACGCGCTGCCGCCCACCGACGACCGCTGGTACGAGGCGCTGCGCAACGAACGCATCGCGGCGGCCCAGCAGCCCGCGTGAACCACGCGGGCCGGTGTCCGCGGACCCGCGGACACCTGGGCGTCGGACGGGCGTAACCGGCCCGTCTGACGGCTGGTCCGCACAGGTGAGCGGGGTCGTCCAGCAGGCGGACGCGAGGTGCGGCCCCGCCCCCCGGAGCCGCTAGGGTGGCGGAGATCGAGCCGGACAGCGCGGTCCGGTCCCGGCCCACATCGAGAAGGTTGTTTCGGGCTATGCGCATTGGTGTCCTCACGTCCGGCGGCGACTGCCCCGGCCTGAACGCCGTCATCCGGTCCGTCGTGCACCGTGCCGTCGTCGACCACGGCGACGAGGTCATCGGTTTCCGGGACGGCTGGAAGGGCCTCCTGGAATGCGACTACCTCAAGCTCGACCTCGACGCGGTGAGCGGCATCCTCGCCCGCGGCGGCACGATCCTCGGCTCCTCCCGGGTGCGCCCGGAGCATCTGCGGGACGGTGTGGAGCGGGCCAAGGGGCACGTCCAGGAACTCGGCCTCGACGCGATCATCCCGATCGGCGGTGAGGGCACGCTCAAGGCGGCCCGGCTGCTGTCGGACAACGGCCTGCCGATAGTCGGTGTGCCGAAGACCATCGACAACGACATCGCTGTCACCGACGTCACCTTCGGCTTCGACACGGCCGTCGGCGTGGCGACGGAGGCACTGGACCGGCTGAAGACCACCGCCGAGTCGCACCAGCGGGTGCTGATCGTGGAGGTCATGGGCCGGCACACCGGCTGGATCGCGCTGCACTCCGGCATGGCGGCAGGCGCGCACGCGGTCGTCGTGCCCGAACGGCCCTTCGACATCGACGAGCTGACCGCGAAGGTCGGCGAGCGGTTCTCGGCCGGCAAGCGGTTCGCGATCGTCGTCGCCGCGGAGGGGGCCAAGCCGAAGGCCGGCACCATGGACTTCGACGAGGGCGGCAAGGACGTGTACGGCCATGAGCGGTTCGCCGGGATCGCCCGGCAGCTCTCCGTGGAACTGGAGTCGCGGCTCGGCAAGGAGGCGCGGCCGGTGATCCTCGGGCACGTGCAGCGGGGCGGGACGCCCACGGCGTACGACCGGGTGCTGGCCACGCGGTTCGGGTGGCACGCGGTGGAGGCCGTGCACCGGGGGGAGTTCGGGCGGATGACCGCGCTGCGGGGTACGGACATCGTGATGGTGTCGCTCGCGGAGGCGGTCGAGACGCTGAAGACTGTGCCGGAGGCACGGTATGACGAGGCGGAGTGCGTCTTGTGAACTCGCGGCGCCGCTAAGAGCTCGGTCCATCAGGTTCGTCGCGGTCTGCGGGCCGTGGGGGCTTGTCGCGCAGTTCCCCGCGCCCCTTTCGGGGCGCTTCCCGCCCCCGGTGACAGAGGTCGCCGGGGGCGGTTCTAGTCTGGGTGCGGACTGATTGCGTACAACCTGGACGAAAATGGAGCCGGTGGATGGATCACGGCGGGCACGGCATGACCATGGATCTGCCGCCGTTCACGCTGGGGCGAGGGCTCGGCTGGTCGGCGGATCCCTTCTTTCTTCTCGCCTGCCTGCTGGGGCTGGCGCTGTACGGCTGGGGCGTGGTCCGGCTGGTGCGGCGCGGTGACAAGTGGCCGGTGGGCCGGACCGTCGCCTTCGTCGCCGGTGTGCTGAGCATCGGGCTCATGATGTGCACCAAGCTGAACGACTACGGCATGGTCATGTTCAGCGTGCACATGGTGCAGCACATGGTGATCAGCATGGTGTCGCCGATCCTGATCCTGCTGGGCGCCCCGATCACCCTGGCCCTGCGCGCGCTGCCGCCGGCCGGGCGGGGCCGCAAGGGGCCCCGCGAGCTGCTGCTGATGCTGCTGCACAGCCGCTACATGCGGGTCGTCACCCATCCGGTGTTCACCATCCCGCTGTTCATCGCGAGCCTGTACGGCCTGTACTTCACCCCGCTGTTCGACTTCCTGATGGGCTCCAAGACGGGGCACATCGCGATGATGGTGCACTTCCTCGCCGTGGGCCTGGTCTTCTTCTGGCCGATCATGGGCGTGGACCCGGGCCCGCACCGGCCGGGGTATCTGATGCGGATGCTGGAGCTGTTCGCGGGCATGCCGTTCCACGCGTTCTTCGGCATCGCCCTGATGATGGCGTCGACCCCGATGGTCACGACGTTCGAGAACCCGCCCGGCTCGCTCGGCATCGAGGCGCTCTCCGACCAGAACGCGGCCGGCGGAATCGCCTGGGCGTTCAGCGAGATCCCCTCCGTCCTGGTGCTGATCGCGCTGCTGTTCCAGTGGTACGCCTCGGACCAGCGGCAGGCCAAGCGCAAGGACCGCGCGGCCGACCGGGACGGGGACAAGGAACTCGAGGCGTACAACGCCTATCTGGCCTCATTGCACGCACGCGGAAACTGAATTCACCGTCTTCCCGTTCCCCTTGAACGGGCAATTTCCTCCAGTAGCATGAATGCCGTCAGGGGGGACCGCCGGGGGGAGCGGTGATGGCACTTCGCGCGTTCATGAACAGGACGGGAAAAGCGGCGATTCGGAAGATCGCCGTCCTGTCGTTGTTACTTCTTGCCGTCGGCGGGTGCGATTCGGGCACACCTTTGTTCGATGTGAAGGCGGTCGCCGCGGGAACCGCCTCCCTCGCACCGTTCTTCGACGAGGGCAGCGGACTCGGACGGGACGCCGAGGTGCGGGCCCGGCCCGCTCACGGTGGCCTCCAGCAGGGGGACACACCGGGTCTCTACGGGGGCACCGCACAGGCGACGATCTGCGACGTCGAGCAGCTGAAGCGGTATCTCGGCGAGCGGCGCAACGACCGCAAGGCGCGGGCGTGGGCCGGGGCACTCGATCTCCGTACGGATGAGATACCGGGGTATCTCGACCGGCTCACCCCTGTTCTCCTGCGTCACGACACTCTGGTGAAGAACCACGACTACAAAAAGGGAAAGGCTGTTCCCTTCAATGCGCTGCTCCAGGCGGGAATCGCGGTTCTGGTCGACGAGCAGGGGCTGCCGGCGGTGAAGTGCTCGTGCGGAAATCCACTGCGGCCCTTCGAAGGGGACAGGACCGGGATTTCCGTGTCGTTCGACGACGGCAACAAGAAGTGGAAGGGGTACGACCGCTCCGAGGTCGTGGTCGTGCGGCCCGCGACCCGCGAACTGGAGCGGATCGCCCTGGTGGACGTCGAGGACTCCGACCGGGGCATCGCGCGGCCCGTGGGGACGACGGGCGAGGACGACTCCGCCTTCGACACCCGGGAGCGGCGGGCGGTGCCGCGGCTCACCGGGACCACGTTCGGCGAAGCGAGCCGACGGCTGACCGGGCGGGGACTGGCGGTCGCCCACGGCGGGGAGGAGCCGCCGCCGGACGGCGCGCGGGTCACGGCGTCCGATCCGGCGGCCGGGGCCGAGCTGCGGTTCGGGGCGTACGTCACGCTGAGCGTGGCGGAGGACTCGCGTGGGAGTGGGTCCGGCGGTCGGACCACTCCCCCGGCTTCGCAGTCGCCGCCCGCGTCGAAGGGGCCAGGACCGCCGTCGACGCGGCCGACGCCGTCCGCCTCGTCCCCTTCGTCCGCGTCGTCTCCGTCGTCCTCGCCCTCCGAGCCGTCCGGGTCCTCCACCGGGCCCTCGCGGTCCGAGCGGCCCGCGTCGCCGAGCGGGACGCAAGGGGACACGTCCCCGCCGCCGACGCGCTCCGCGCCCCCGGAAAGCTCCTCCGCACCACCCCGTACCACCTCCGCGCCCCCGACCGGCGCCCCCGTCACGAGCGCCACGCCCCCACCGCCCACCAGCGGGCCCGCGAGCAGCGCTCCGGACACGAGCGTGCCCGCCACCTCCGAGGCGCCCACCGCGAGCGCCACCGCTGAGCGCCCCCGTCGAACCCGGGAGTGACCGGATGCCGTCAGGATCACCGACGTCGGGAGTGGGCCGGGTCATCGCCGGCCGCTATCTGCTGCTGCGCCGGCTGGGCAGCGGCGGCATGGGACACGTCTGGCTGGCCCACGACCAGAGACTCGCGTGCGAGGTCGCGCTGAAGGAGGTCGTGCTCGGCGATCCGGCCGAGCCCGGCCAGGAGCGGGAGGCCCGGGTGGCCCGGGCTCGCGCGGAGGCGCGGCACGCTGCCGGTCTGCGGGGCCATCCGCACGTGGTGACGGTGCACGACGTGCTGGAGCACGAGGGGCTGCCCTGGATCGTCATGGAGTACGTGGCGGGCGCCGTCGATCTGCGGGAGCTGCTCGCCCGCGACGGTCCGCTCCCCCCGGCCGAGTGCGCCCGGATCGGGCTGGCCGTGCTGGACGCGCTGACCGCCGGGCACGAGCGGGGCGTGATGCACCGGGACGTGAAACCGGCGAACATCCTGCTCGCCCCGGACCGGGGCGGTGCGCCGCACGGGCGGGTGTTGCTCACCGACTACGGCATCTCCGTACAGCCGGACACCGGGGAGACGCGGTACACCATGGCGTCCGCGCTGGTCGGCACGGCGGGCTATCTGGCGCCGGAGCGGGCCACCGGCGGTCCGCCGACGCCCGCGGCCGACCTGTTCTCGCTCGGCTGCACGCTGTACCACGCGGTGGAGGGACGTGGCCCCTTCGCGCGTGAGTCGCCGCTGGCCTCGGTCACCGCGGCGGTCATGGAGGACCCCTACCCGCCGGTGCGCGCGGGTGCGCTGGAGCCGGTGCTGCGGGGGCTGCTCGCCAAGGATCCGGAACAGCGGGCCGCGGCTCGGGACGTGGAGGCCGAGCTGGCGCGGATCGTGACGCCCCAGTCGGAGACGTATCCGCGGACCGGGACCGACCCCGGGTCCCAGCCGCACTGGGACGCCTCCCCCGGCCCGGCACCCGGCGCGCAGCCCCGTGGCCCCGCCGGCGGCACCCGTCGGCGTCCCCGCCCGCACGCCCTGCGTGCCGTCCTCGCGGGCGGGCTGGGTCTGGTGCTGGCCCTGGGCGGGGCCTGGTACGCGCTGGCCGACCGGGAGGGCGCCGGCGGCGGGACGGCGGCCCGACCGTACGGAGAGGCCGTCGGGCTGACCCGGGCGCTCGAGGAGGGCGACTGCGTGCTGGCCGACTGGCCGGGCGGCACCCGGTTCGGCGGCACACCCCGGCTGGCCCTGGACCCGACCTGCTCGGACCAGGCACCCGACGGGCAGGTCGTGGCGCTCGTCGAGGCCGCCTCGGACGAGGAGGCGCGGGAGCGGGGCCCGGCCCGCTGCGAGGAGCGGACCCGGGAACTGCGCGGCCGGCTGGCCGACGTGCGCGCGCTGGCCGTCGTACCGACGCCGGACGGGTTCGAGGCGGCCGACGGGCGTACCGCCTGTCTGGTGCTGGGGGCGCACGGGCCGGTGTACGGGCCGCTCGGGGACCGGCGCCGCCCCGGGACGGCGTTCGCCGACACGGCGACGATGCAGCGGCGGGACTGTCTGGACGTGCGGTCCCGCCGGGAGGCGCGGCTGGTGTCGTGCGAGGGGAGGTACGACGAGCAGGTGCTCGGTTTCACCCGGCTGGACGGGGACGTCACGCTCGCCGAGGCGCGTACGGAGTCGGACGCGGCGTGTGCCCGCGCGGTCCCGCCGCGTGACTACGGATTCGACCCGTCGGTCCACGAAGCCGGGTCGTGGACCAGTGAGGGGCCGTGGAAATCGGGCACACATGTCGTCGTGTGCACCGTGAGGAGGCAGAACGGGGGCACCATGGAGGGAGCCGAACCATGAGGAGGGTGTTGCGATGCCCGGTTCCACGAACGGTTCCACGTCCACGAAGACCATGGGAGTGCTCACCGTCGGCGGCCTGGTCGCCGTCACGGCCTACACGGTGGCACTCGGAAGCAACGGCTGGCTGTGGTTCGGCTGGGTCGTTCTGGGACTGATCACCCTGGGGATGGTCGCCACCCGCAGCACCTGAGGGACACCCGCCTCACCTCGGGGTGAGCCGGCCCGCCAGGTGCACGCCCGGCTGGTACTTCGGCAGCCGGACGGTGATCTTCATGCCGGCGCCCACGGCCGTCTCGATGACGAGGCCGTGGTCGTCGCCGTACACCTGGCGGAGCCGGTCGTCGACGTTGGACAGGCCGATGCCGCCGGTGGGGCTGACCTCGCGGGCGAGGATGCGACGGAGCAGGACGGGGTCCATTCCGGCGCCGTCGTCCTCGATGACGACGAGGGCCTCGGCGCCGGCGTCCTGCGCGGTGATCTGGATGCGGCACTTGTCGGCCTTGCCCTCCAGCCCGTGCTTGACGGCGTTCTCCACCAGCGGCTGGAGGCAGAGGAAGGGCAGCGCCACCGGCAGCACCTCGGGGGCAATCTGGAGGGTGACGGAGAGGCGGTCGCCGAAGCGCGCCCGGACCAGCGCCAGGTAGTGGTCGATGGCGTGGAGTTCGTCGGCGAGGGTGGTGAAGTCGCCGTGCCGGCGGAACGAGTAGCGGGTGAAGTCGGCGAACTCCAGCAGCAGTTCGCGGGCGCGCTCGGGGTCGGTGCGCACGAACGAGGCGATCACGGCGAGCGAGTTGAAGATGAAGTGCGGGGAGATCTGCGCCCGCAGCGCCCGGATCTCCGCCTCGATGAGACGGGTGCGGGACTGGTCGAGGTCGGCGAGTTCGAGCTGGACGGAGACCCAGCGGGCGACCTCGCCGGCGGCCCGGACCAGGACCGCCGACTCGCGGGGCGCGCAGGCGACCAGCGCGCCGTGCACCCGGTCGTCGACGGTGAGCGGGGCGACCACGGCCCAGCGCACCGAGCAGTCGGGGGTGTCGCAGGTCAGCGGGAAGGCCTCGCCGCGGCCGGTGTCGAGAGGGCCGGTGAGGCGCTCCATGATCTCGGTGCGGTGGTGGGCGCCGACGCCGTCCCAGACGAGGACCTGCTCGCGGTCGGTGAGGCACAGGGCGTCCGTGCCCAGCAGGGAGCGCAGTTTGCGGGCGGACTTCCCGGCGGTCTCCTCCGTGAGGCCGGCCCGGAGCGGGGGTGTGGCCAGGGAGGCGGTGTGCAGGGTCTCGAAGGTGGCGTGCTCGACGGGCGTGCCGAGTCCGGCGAGGCCGGCGGGCCGGGCGGTGCGCCGGCCGATCCAGAACCCGGCGGCCAGCAGGGGCAATACGGCGACGAGCAGACCGGCGAGGAAACCGCTCATGCGGACACCTCCGTACGGAGTTCCTCCGGAAGGTGGAAGCGGGCCAGCACGGCCGCCGTGCCGGGCGGCACCCGGCCGGGGGTGGCGAGCGAGACCAGGATCATGGTGAGGAAGCCCAGCGGCACCGACCACAGCGCGGGCCAGGCGAGCAGGGCGTGCAGCGGGCCGCCGCCCGGGTAGCCGGCCATGGTCGCGGCGACGGCGAGGAACGCGGAGCCGCCGCCCACCAGCATGCCGGCCGCCGCCCCCGGCGGGGTCAGCCGGCGCCACCAGATGCCGAGGACGAGCAGCGGGCAGAACGACGACGCCGACACGGCGAAGGCGAGCCCCACGGCGTCGGCCACCGGCAGCCCGCCGACCAGGAGGCTCGCCCCGAGCGGTACGGCCATCGCGAGCACCGTGCCGAGCCGGAAGTGCCGTACGCCGCGCGACGGGAGCACGTCCTGGGTGAGCACTCCGGCCACGGCCATGGTGAGCCCGGAGGCCGTCGACAGGAACGCGGCGAAGGCGCCCCCGGCGACCAGCGCGCCGAGGAGGTCGCCGCCCGTTCCGCCGATCATGCGTCCGGGCAGGAGCAGGACCGCGGCGTCCGCGTCGCCGGTGAGGGTGAGCTCGGGCGCGTAGAGGCGGCCGAGGGCGCCGTAGACCGGCGGGAGGAGGTAGAAGGCGCCGATCAGGCCGAGCACCGCGACGGTGGTGCGGCGGGCTGCGACGCCGTGCGGGCTGGTGTAGAAGCGGACGACGACGTGGGGCAGTCCCATGGTGCCGAAGAAGGTGGCGAGGATCAGCCCGTACGTGGCGTACAGCGGGCGTTCCTCGCGGGACTCGGCCCGGGAGGGCGACAGGGCGTCGTCGGCGCCGCGCCCGGCGGCGGGGACCTCGGCGCCCTCGGCGAAGGTGAGCCGGGTGCCGCCGTCGATGCGGTGGGTGCCGGCGGGCAGGCCGATCTCGGTGCCGTCGAGGTCGCGGCCGTCGACGGTGCCGTCCACCGTGACGGTCAGCGGCTCGGAGAGCCGGAGGTCGAGGGTGTCGTCGACGCGGACCACGCGCTGTTCGCGGAAGGTGGCCGGCTCGTCGAAGGCGTGGCTGGGGGCGCCGTCGCTCTGCCAGGCGACGATCAGGAAGAGGGCGGGGACGAGCAGGGCGGTGAGCTTCAGCCAGTACTGGAAGGCCTGGACGAAGGTGATGCTGCGCATGCCGCCCGCGCCGACGATGACGGTGACCACGACGGCGACGATCACCCCGCCCAGCCAGTCGGGGGCTCCCGTGAGGACGGTCAGGGTGAGCCCGGCGCCCTGGAGCTGGGGCAGCAGATACAGCCAGCCGACGCCCACGACGAAGGCTCCGGCGAGCCGTCGTACGGTCTGCGAGTCGAGCCGGGCCTCGGCGAAGTCGGGCAGCGTGTAGGCGCCGGAGCGGCGCAGCGGGGCGGCGACGAACAGCAGCAGGACCAGATAGCCGGCGGTGTAGCCGACCGGGTACCAGAGCATGTCCGGGCCCTGGACGAGGACGAGTCCCGCGATGCCGAGGAAGGAGGCGGCGGAGAGGTACTCGCCGCTGATGGCGGCCGCGTTGAGGCGGGGGCCGACGGTGCGGGAGGCGACGTAGAAGTCGGAGGTCGTGCGGGAGATGCGCAGGCCGAAGGCGCCGACGAGGACGGTCGCGAGGGCGACGAGCGCGACGGCGGTGACGGCGTAGGTGGAGTTCACGGTGCGGGCGGTCCCCGGTCTCAGCGGTCCTCGACGAGCCGCACGAAGTCGCGTTCGTTGCGTTCGGCGCGGCGGACGTACCAGCGGGCGAGCAGGACCAGCGGGGGGTACAGCCCGAAGCCGAGCACCGCCCACTCCAGGCGGCGGGCGTCGGGTGCCGCGGCGAAGACCAGCGGGAGGGGGCCGATGAGCAGGGCGAGGACGGCGAACACGGCGAGTCCGGTGCGCAGCTGGATGCGCATCAGGGAGCGGACGTAGGTGTGGCCGAGGGTGGTCTGTTCGTCGATCTCGGTGCGTGGGCGGTAGTAGCCGGAGGAGCGGCGGGCGCGGCGGGGCGGGCCGGTGACGACCACGCGGCGTTCGGTCGGGTCCTGGGGCATGGGTCCTCCCCCGTCTAGCTCGTGGTCCGGCGCATCAGCAGGTCCCGCAGTTCACGGGCGTGCCGCCTGCTGACCTGGAGTTCCTCGGAGCCGATCAGGACGCTCACGGTGCCCGCGTCGAGCCGGAGCTCGCCGATGTGGCGCAGGGCGACCAGATGGCGGCGGTGGATGCGGACGAAGCCGCGGGAGCGCCAGCGCTCCTCCAGGGTGGACAGCGGGATCCGTACGAGGTGGCTGCCCCGGTCGGTGTGCAGACGGGCGTAGTCGCCCTGGGCCTCGACGTGGGTGATGTCGTCGACGGCGACGAAGCGGGTCACGCCGCCGAGTTCGACGGGTATGTGGTCGGGGTCGGGTTCGTGCACGGGGATGTGCGGGGCGGCGGTGCCGTGCCGGCCCGCGGCGCGCAGCTCGGCGGCGCGGCGGACCGCCTCGGCCAGCCGTTCCTTGCGGACCGGTTTGAGCACGTAGTCGACGGCCTTGAGGTCGAAGGCCTGGACGGCGAAGTCCTCGTGGGCGGTGACGAACACGACGAGCGGCGGCCGGGCGAACCCGGTGAGCAGCCGGGCCAGGTCGAGGCCGTCGAGTCCCGGCATCTGGATGTCGAGGAAGACGACGTCGATGGCCTCGGGCCCGTCGGGTCCCGACTCCAGGGCGCGGTTGATGCGGCGCAGTGCCTCGGTGGCGTCGCCGGCGCCCTCCGCGCTGCCGATGCGGGGGTCGGCGTTCAGCAGGTAGAGCAGTTCCTCCAGCGAGGGACGTTCGTCGTCGACGGCGAGGGCGCGCAGCATGAAGGTGGAGTGTAGGGGTGATTTCCACGTGTGGACATGCCCCGGCCCCGGGCGTTCCCGCTGGATACAGTGCCCGCATGAACAGCAGGCCCGCGTCGTTCGACGAACTCGACCGGAAGATCGTCACCGCGCTGATGGCGAACGCCAGGACGTCGTTCGCGGAGATCGGCGCGGCCATCGGGCTGTCGTCGACGGCGGTCAAGCGCCGGGTGGACCGGCTGCGGGAGACCGGGGTGATCACCGGGTTCACGGCGACGGTGCGGCCGTCGGCGCTGGGCTGGCGCACCGAGGCGTACGTGGAGGTGTACTGCGAGGGCGCGGCGCCGCCCCGGCGGCTGGCGGAGGTGGTGCGCAACCATCCGGAGATCGCCGCGGCGATGACGGTGACCGGCGGCGCGGACGCGCTGCTGCACGTGCGGGCGCGGGACGTGGAGCACTTCGAGGAGGTGCTGGAGCGGATCCGCCAGGAGCCGTTCATCCGGAAGACGATCAGCGTGATGGTGCTGTCCCATCTGCTGCCGGACAGTCCTGAGGCGGGAGTGAGCCAGCCGGCCCCCGAGGGCGCACCGGACGTGCGTTGAGCCGCGGAAAGACGCAGTGATCCTGCGTGGACACGCAGCTCTCGTTCCTTGTCGCCCGTCCCGGTCGGTTCCTACCGTGGAGACACCCCTGTCGAGACCGCGTGGAAGCGGAGGAACCCCTCTGTGCCCGACTTCCGTGTGGCGTCCCCACGGCGATACCTCGTCTGCGAACCCAGACACTTCGCCGTGCGGTACGCGATCAATCCCTGGATGCACCCCGACCGTCCCGTCGACGTCGCCCTCGCCCAACGCCAGTGGCGTACGTTGATCGACACCTACCGCGCCCACGGTCATACCGTGGAGACCGTGGACCCGGAGCCCGCGCTGCCCGACATGGTGTTCGCCGCGAACGCGGCGGTCGTCGTGGCGGGCCGGGTCTTCGGCTCCCTGTTCCTGGCGCCCGAGCGGCGTCCCGAGTCCGTGCCGTACGAGGCCTGGTTCAAGGCCGAGGGGTACGAGGTCCAGCATCCCGAGTCGGTGTGCGAGGGCGAGGGCGACCTGGTGCCCGCCGGGCGCTGGATCCTCGCCGGCACCGGGTTCCGCACCACCCCCGAGGCGCACCGTGAGGCGCAGGAGTACTTCGGGGTGCCGGTGATCGGGTTGACGCTGGTGGATCCGTACTTCTACCACCTGGACACGGCGCTGTTCGTGCTGGACGACGAGAACGTCGCGTACTACCCGGAGGCCTTCTCGCCGGGCAGCCGTGAGGTGCTCGCCCGGCTCTACCCGGACGCGGTGCTCGCGACCCGTGAGGACGCGATGGCGTTCGGGCTGAACTCCGTCTCCGACGGGCGCCATGTGTTCGTCTCGCCGGGGGCCACGGCCCTCGCCGCCCGGCTCGCCGACCGCGGCTACGTTCCCGTTCCCGTCGACCTGTCCGAGTTCCACAAGGCCGGCGGGGGCATCAAGTGCTGCACTCAGGAGATCCGCTCATGACCTCTGTCGTACCCGCGCGTTCGTCCGCCGAGCTGATCGGTGCCGAGGGGCCGGTCCTCGCGCACAACTACCATCCGCTGCCCGTGGTCGTCGCCCGCGCGGAGGGCGCGTGGGTGGAGGACGTGGAGGGCCGCCGGTACCTGGACATGCTGGCGGGCTATTCGGCGCTCAACTTCGGCCACCGGCATCCGGCGCTGATCGAGGCGGCGCACCGCCAGCTGGACCGGCTCACGCTGACCTCGCGCGCGTTCCACAACGACCGGCTCGCCGAGTTCGCGGAACGGCTGGCCGCGCTGACCGGTCTCGACATGGTGCTGCCCATGAACACCGGCGCGGAGGCGGTGGAGAGCGGGATCAAGGTGGCCCGCAAGTGGGCCTACGACGTGAAGGGCGTCCCGGCCGACCGGGCGACGATCGTGGTGGCGGCGGACAACTTCCACGGCCGTACGACGACGATCGTGAGCTTCTCGACGGACGAGGTCGCCCGGACCGGGTTCGGGCCCTTCACCCCGGGTTTCCGGGTCGTGCCGTACAACGACCTGGCGGCGCTGGAGGCGGCGGTCGACGAGACGACGGCCGCGGTGCTGATCGAGCCGATCCAGGGCGAGGCGGGCGTCGTGATTCCGGACGACGGCTATCTGGCGGGTGTGCGGGACCTGACGCGCCGCGCGGGGTGCCTGTTCGTCGCCGACGAGATCCAGTCGGGGCTCGGCCGCACGGGCCGCACGCTCGCCGTGGAGCACGAGTCGGTCGTCCCGGACGTGGTGCTGCTCGGCAAGGCGCTGGGCGGCGGCATCGTCCCGGTGTCGGCGGTGGTGGCCCGGCGGGAGGTCCTCGAGGTGCTCCATCCGGGTGAGCACGGGTCGACCTTCGGCGGCAATCCGCTGGCCGCGGCGGTCGGTACGGCCGTGGTGGAGCTGCTGGAGACGGGCGAGTTCCAGCGCCGGGCGGCGGAACTGGGCGGGATCCTGCGCGAGGGCCTGGAATCCCTCGTCGGCAAGGGCGTGGTCGGTTTCCGCTCGCGCGGTCTGTGGGCGGGCGTGGACGTCGACCCGGCGCTGGGCACCGGCCGGGAGGTCAGCGAGCGGCTGATGCGGGAGGGCATCCTGGTCAAGGACACGCACGGCTCCACCATCCGTCTGGCCCCGCCCCTGACCATCACGGCGGAGGAGCTCCAGAGCGCCCTGCACACCGTGGAGAAGGTTCTGGCCCGGCAGGCCTGAGCCGTCGCCGTCCCCCGCCCGGCTCGCGCGGGGGACGGCACCTCCCGGGGAGCCCTCGGCCCGCTCCAAGGGTGAAGATGGGGACAAGAGGTGGTAGACCACTCTCAGCGACAGAGAGGTCGGCCGTGGGCGGACACAAGGAGCAGGACGTTGCCCGGCAGGGGTTCGATGTGGCCGACGCCGTTCCCCTGTTGCTGGATCCGCACGGCATGGTGTCGAGCTGGACGGAGCGGGCCGAGCGACTGCTGGGGTACCGCGCGTCCGAGGCGGTGGGCCGCAAGTTCGCCGAGCTGCTGATCCCCGAGGACGCCGAGCGGGTGCCCGACCTGGTCGAGCGGTGCTGCTCGGACGGCGACTGGGCGGGGCTGATGACCGCCCGGCACCGGGACGGGCATCCGGTCGCGGTGATGGTGCGGATCACGCCGACGGTGGAGCCGCGCGGCCGTTCGTCGCTGCTGGTGCTGCTGTCGGAGCTGGCCGACTCGGCCGGCTGGGACATGAGCCGGTCCGTGCTGGAGCAGATGGTCACCGATACGGCGATCGGCATCGCGATCGTGGACACGGAGCTGCGCTTCGTGTGGTCCAACGCCGCGCTCGAGCAGTTCGGCGGCGGTCCCGCCGAGCGGCGGCTGGGGCTCCGGTTCGCGGACGTCCAGCCGGGGCTGAACGCCGAGGCCGTCGAGGCGCAGATGCGGCACGTGCTGGACACCGGCGAGCAGGTGGTCGGCTACGAGCACGTCGGGCGGGTGCGCTCGGCACCCATGCGCGAGACCGCGCACATGCTGTCGTTCACCCGCCTCGACGACGACCGCGGCCGTCCGATGGGCGTGTACTACACCGTCGTGGACGTCACCGAGCGGCACCGCGCCCGGGAGCGTCTCGCCCTGCTCGACCGGGCCGGCGAGCACATCGGCCAGACGCTGGACATCATGCGCACCGCGCAGGAACTGGCGGACGTCGCCGTGCCGGACCTCGCGGACTTCGTCCTGGTGGACCTGCTGGAGACGGTGCTGCACGGCGCCGAACTCCCGCCCGGACCGCTCACCGACTCCGACCGGGTGCCGCTGCGCCGCGCGGGACACCGGTCGATGTACGAGGATCTGCCGCGGACGGCCGTGGAGCACGGGGCGGTCGTGTCGTACCTGGCCGGTTCGCCGCCGGTGCGCTGTCTGACCACGGGCCGGTCCTGGCGTCAGGAACAGCTCGACCCGCTGGCCCTGGAGTGGGCCGCGACCCCGGGCGGCCGGGAGTCCACGTTTCTGGAGCTGGGCCTCCAGAGCGTGATGGTCGTCCCGGTCCGGGCGCGTGGCGTCACCCTGGGCGTCACCACGTTCTTCCGTCGGCGCCGGCAGAACCCGTTCGACGCGGACGACCTCAATCTGGCCGAGGACCTCGTCTCCCGCGCCGCCGTCTGCGTGGACAACGCCCGGCGCTACACCCGTGAGCGGGACGCCGCGCTCGTCCTCCAGCGCAGTCTGCTGCCCCGCCGGCTGCCCGAGCAGGACGCCGTCGAGGTGTCCGCCTGCTATCTCCCGGCCGACGAGCTGACCGGTCTGGGCGGCGACTGGTACGACCTGATCCCGCTGTCCGGCGCCCGGGTCGCCCTGGTCGTCGGCGAGGTACCGGGGCACGGCATCGACGCCGCGGCGGCCATGGGGCGGCTGCGCACCGCCGTACGGACCCTGGCCGCGATCGATCTGCCGCCCGAGGAGGTGCTCGCCCATCTGGACGACCTGGCGTCGCGGCTGGCGCGGGACGAGGGCGGCGGGGAGTCCGGCGACGCCCCCGGCCGGTCCGTCGGGTCCGGGTGCCTGTACGTGGTCTACGACCCCGTGGACGGTAAGTGCACGATGGCCGCGGCGGGCCATCCGGCGCCCGCGGTGGTGGCCCCCGACGGCACGGTCACCTTCGTGGACCTTCCGCAGGGGCCGGCGCTCGGTGTGGGCGGTCCGCCGTTCGAGGCGGTGGAGCTGTCCCTGACCGAGGGCAGCACGCTCGCCCTGCACACCGACGGTCTGCTGGCCCACGGGGAGCCGACGGGCGACGGGGCGGACCGGGAGCGCCTGCGTCAGGCCCTGGAGGGTGCCTCGTCGGCGCTCGAGCAGAGCTGCCGGGCCGTGGTCGACATGCTGGTCCCGGCCCGTCCGTACGACGACGTGGCCCTGCTGATGGCCCGTACCAAACGTCTCGACCCCGGGCAGGTCGCGGTCTGGGAGCTGCCGGCGGATCCGGCCGTCGTGGCCCAGGCCCGCAAGACCACCACCCGGCAACTGACCCGATGGGGGCTGGACGAGCTGGGCTTCACCACGGAACTGGTGGTCAGCGAACTGGTCACCAATGCCATCCGGCACGCCGACGGGCCCGTACGGTTGCGGCTGATCCGGGAGCGTGCGCTGGTGTGCGAGGTGTTCGACGGCGGCGCCACCGCTCCCCATCTGCGGCATCCCCGCGCGATGGACGAGGGCGGGCGCGGCCTGCTGCTGGTCTCCCAGCTGGCCCAGCGGTGGGGCACGCGGTTCGTGCCCGACGGGAAGATCATCTGGGCGGAGCAGTCGCTGAACGCACCGCTGGAGTGAGGCGAGGGCCATGGCGGAGGTGCCGATCGATTACGCGGCGGTCTACCGGGCCCTGCCCGGCATGGTGGCGGTGCTGACTCCGGACCTGGTCTACCTGGATGTCAACGAGGCCTTCGTCCGCGGGACCGGCCGGGCCCGGGAGAGCGTGGTGGGCCGCGGCATGTTCGACGTCTTCCCGGAGAACCCCAACGACCCGGAGGCCAAGGGCGCGCACAATCTGCGCACCTCGCTGCTGCGGGTCCTGTCCACCGGGGAGCGCGACACCATGGCCGTGCAGCGCTACGACCTGGAGACCCCGGAGCACTCGGGGGTGTGGGAGGAGCACTACTGGAGCCCGGTGAACACACCGGTGCGCGGTCCCGACGGGCGGGTCGCGATGATCGTGCACCGGGTCGAGGAGGTGACCGAGCTGGTCCGGGCCCAGGACAGCGCGGTCGGCGGCCGGGGGCTGGTGATGGAGACCGAGCTGTACGCGCGCGGCCGTGAGCTCCAGGAGCTCAACAACCGGCTGCGTCGGGCGCACGCCCGGGAACGCGAGGTGGCCCTGGCGTTGCAGGAGGCGATGCTGCCCGCCCGCCGGCAGGTCGGCCACCACCGTGCCGCGGTGCGCTACCGGCCGGCGGTGGGCGCGCTCAACGTCTGCGGCGACTGGTACGACCTGGTCGACCTGGTGGGCGGGCACCGCATCGGCGTGTCCGTGGGCGACGTGGTCGGGCACGGTCTGGCGGCGGCCGGGGTCATGGGGCAGCTGCGCAGCGCGCTCAGCGCCGCCTCCCGGGTGGCGGACGGGCCCGCGCAGGCACTGAACGTGGTGGGCCGCTACGCCCATGTGGTGGACGGGGCCGAGTCCGCGACGGCGGTGACGACGTTCATCGACTTCGACCGGCACACCATCACCTACAGCAGCGCCGGCCATCCGCCGCCCGTGCTGCTCCACCACGACGGACAGGTGGAGTTCCTCGACCGGGCCACCGACCCGCCGCTCGACGCCCAGCCCGATCCGACCCCGAGGTCGGAGGCGACGACCGGGTTCACGCCGGGGGCGACCCTGGTGCTGTACACCGACGGTCTGATCGAGCGGCGCCGGGAGGACATCGACCTGGGTCTGCTCCGGCTCTCCGAGGCCCTGGGCCGCCACCGGACGGAGGATCCCGAGACCCTCGCGGACATCGTGCTGCTGGAGCTGCTGCGCCCCGGCGGCGCCACGGACGACACGGCGCTGGTCGTCGTACGGCTGTGACGTCGGGAACCCGTGGGTCAGTGGCCGGTGCGCTCCCGGTCGAGCCGCGCCGTGCGGTCCACGTTGCGCCGGTCCTCCGGGTCGTCGCTGGGCGCGCCGGCGAACCAGGCGTCGAGGATCTCCCTCAGCAGCGGTACGGAGGTCAGCCGCAGGCTGAGCGCCAGCACGTTGGCGTCGTTCCAGCGGCGCGCGCCGTCCGCCGTGTACGCGTCCGCGCACAGGGCGGCCCTGACGCCGGGCACCTTGTTCGCGGCGATGGAGGCGCCCGTGCCGGTCCAGCAGCACACCACCGCCTGGTCGGCCGTCCCGTCGGCGACGTCGCGGGCCGCCGCCTCGGAGCAGACGGCCCACTGCGGGTCGTCCCCGGGGCTGAGGGCGCCGTGCGCGCGTACCTCGTGGCCGCGCTCGCGGAGCTCGGCGAGGAGGGCGTGGGCCACGGGTTCGTCCATGTCGGAGGAGACGGAGATCCGCATGCTTCGGAGCCTACTCCGCGCGGTACGCCACTGACGGACGCTCAACGGCCCGGCCCGGCCCGGCACATCCCGTCCCGTCGCACCTGGTGCCGGGTCGCCGTGCCCGGTCCTAGACTGGCAGCCCACGACGTGCCGGATGACCTGCTCGAATGCGGCGGCACCGCCCGTCCGCCAGAGTCGAGGAGCGTGCGCTTGTTCTACTATCTGCTCAAATACGTGCTGCTGGGCCCGCTGCTCCGACTGGTCTTCCGGCCGCGAATAGAGGGCCTGGAGCATGTTCCGTCGTCCGGCGCCGCCATCGTCGCGGGCAACCATCTGTCGTTCTCCGACCACTTCCTGATGCCGGCCGTGCTCAAGCGGCGCATCACCTTCCTCGCCAAGGCCGAGTACTTCACCGGCCCCGGCCTCAAGGGCCGGCTGACGGCGTTCTTCTTCCACAGCGCGGGGCAGATCCCCGTCGACCGCTCCGGCAAGGAGGCGGGGCAGGCCGCGATCCGGGAGGGCCTCGGGGTGCTGAGCAAGGGGGAACTGCTCGGCATCTACCCGGAGGGCACGCGCTCGCACGACGGCCGCCTCTACAAGGGCAAGGTCGGTGTCGCGGTCATGGCCCTCAGGGCGGGCGTGCCGGTGATCCCCTGCGCGATGATCGGCACGTTCGAGGCGCAGCCGCCCGGCAAGGTGATCCCGCGGATCCACCCGGTGGTGATCCGTTTCGGTGAGCCGCTGGACTTCTCGCGCTACGCCGGCATGGAGAACGAGAAGGCGGTCCTGCGCGCCATCACCGACGAGATCATGTACGCCGTCCTCCGCCTGTCCGAGCAGGAGTACGTCGACCAGTACGCGGCGGTCGCCAAGGCCGAGGACGCGGCGCGCGAGGCGGAGGACAAGCGGCGGTTCCCGCGCCTGCCGCTGCGCTGATCACAGGGAGGCACCCGCCTCGTCGAGCAGGCGTCGCAGCCGCAGCGCGTCGGGTGCCACGGCGCTCACCAGGACGGCGGGTCCGGCGAGCGGCAGGACGGCGGCGCCCTCGCCCAACTGCCGGGCGCCTGCCGGCTTTTCCTCGAACTCGGGGTCCACTACGACAAGTTGGCCCACGGCTCGGTGTCCGTCCAGCACGGCGGGGCCGTCCCAGCCTCCGGGGGCTCCGGGACCGCAGGACAGCTCCTGGTCGAGGACGGCACGCCCCGCGATCCGTACGGTCAGACGGGAGGTGAGCCTTCCGGGTGGCTCCCCGGCGCGCCCCAGCACCTGCTCCTCCCGCAGCACGAGCCGGGCCCCGGGAGCGAGGTCGACCCGGGTGGTGACAGACAGGTCGCTCCCCCTGACGGAGATCAACTGCTCGGGGAGCCAGTGCAGTTCACCGCCCTCGGCGACGGTGAGCCGTGTGTCGTAGCGTGCCTGGCCCCCGGACCGGCCGGGCAGGGCGAGGGTGGCGGCGGCCGATCCGAACCGGAGCCGGGCGCCCGGCTCCACGTCCGCGAGCACCGTGAGGCGGTCCCCGCCGAGGGGGCCGCTCATGGCGCCGACCAGCACGACGCGCGCCTCGGCGCCGGTCCCCCGCGTCCGCCGGAGCGCCAGGGGGCCGTCGCTCTCCAGCACGGGCAGGGAGGTCCCGCCCCGGCCGTCGGGGCGGGCGCGGACCCGGGCGACGGCACATACGCCGGCGGTGGTCACGCCGTCCACGCCGCGAGCCGCTCCCGCACCCAGTCGGCGACCTCCTTCGCCCCGTCTGCGCCGCGCAGCGACTGGAACACCACGGGGAGGTGGGCCCGCTGGGCCCTGGCGTCGGCGGCCATGCGGGCCAGGTCGGAGCCGACGTAGGGGGCGAGATCGGTCTTGTTGACGACCAGCAGGTCGGCGGTGGTGACCCCGGGGCCGCCCTTGCGCGGGATGTCGTCCCCGCCGGCCACGTCGATGACGAAGATCTGCGCGTCCACGAGCCCCCTGGAGAAGGTGGCGGTGAGGTTGTCCCCGCCGGACTCGACGAGGATCAGATCCAGCGGTCCGGCCTCGTCCTCGAGGTCCTCGACGGCTTCGAGGTTGGCGGAGATGTCGTCGCGGATCGCGGTGTGCGGGCACGCCCCGGTCTCCACGGCGGTGATCCGCTCGGGCGGCAGCACGGCCTCGCGGAGCAGGAACTCGGCGTCCTCCCGCGTGTAGATGTCATTGGTGACGACGGCGAGCGACACCTGGTCCCGCAACTCCCGGCAGAGCGCGGCGACGGTGGCGGTCTTCCCGGACCCCACGGGCCCACCGAGCCCGATCCGCAGAGCCCGCCGCCTCCCGTCGGGCCGACGTACATCAGCACTGACGGCGGCGGGCCCGTCGTGGGAGAGGGAGTGATCAAGATGCATGGAACGCCTCCAGTATCCAGCTATCCAGCCCGTCCGGCACATGAGGACGAGGCCGCTGACAACTTCCAGCCCGTCCGGCGTTTGAGGACGAGGCCGTAGGCCGATGGGGGGTCCGGGGGCGGAGCCCCCGGGGACGGGAAGGGAAGGGGCGGCGGGGGCGACCTCACGTGGCGAAGAGCCGACCCGACCGCCCCGCATGCGCCTCCGCGAAAACCTCCAGCAACGGCGCGGACGCCGAAGGCAACACGTCGACCCCCTCACCGACAACCCCCCGCGCCGCCTCCACGGCCCGCGAAACCACCCCGTCCACCTCCACCGCCAACCGCGCCGAAACCCCCGTCGCGTCCAGCGGATCGAGCCCCAGCAACCGCACCACCGCCGACGCCGGCCCACTCACACACTCGTAGGCCACGCAGTACGCCGCATCCACCGCCCCCAGCCCCGCCGCCCGCGCGACCACCCCCAGCACCACCGGTTGATGCGCCCCCTTGGGAAACCGCCGCGCCAGTGCTTCGAGCTCGTCGGAGGGCCACACCGCGCGCCCCGCCCGCGTCAACTGCCGCCCCAGCCTGCGCGCGGCCAGACGCAGCGCGGGCGAGGGCGTACGCGCATCGGCGGCCGCGTCCAGCGCCACCGGATCGACCCCCAGCGCCGCCGCGGCGGCGAGCGCCGCCCCAACGAGCCCCGTCGTGTGCAGCCGCCCCCGGCAGAAGTCCTCCAGGCTCGCGGCCCCCGTGATCCGCCCGGCCCGGACCGCCGCCTCGGCCCCGCCGGAGTGCGCGTGCCCCCCGGCGGGAAACCGGCCGTCGGCCAGAACCAGCAGCGCTCCCCTGGACATCAGAAGAGGAAGTAGCGCTGGGCCATGGGCAGTTCCTCGGCCGGGGACGCCTCGATCAGCTCCCCGTCGACCCGCACGGCGAAGCTGTCGGGGTCGATCCGCACGTCCGGCATGGCGTCGTTCTCCCGCATGTCCGCCTTGGTCACCCCACGGGTGGAGTCGATGGTCACGAACCGCTTGCCAAGACCCAGCCGGTCCGGCAGTCCGGCCTCGATCGCCGGTTCCGCCACGAAGTTCACCGAGTTGGCTGCGGGCGCCCGCCCGATCGCCCCGAACATCGGGCGCGGGAGCACCGGCTGCGGGGTCGGGATGGACGCGTTGGCGTCGCCCATCTGCGCGTAGGCGATCTGTCCGCCCTTGAGGACGAGGAGGGGCTTGACCCCGAAGAACGCCGGTTCCCACAGCACGAGATCGGCCAGCTTGCCGCGCTCCACGGAGCCGATCTCACGGGCCAGCCCCTGGGCGAGCGCCGGGTTGATCGTGTATTTGGCGACATAGCGACGTACCCGGTGGTTGTCGGCGCGTCCGTCGCCGGGAAGCGCGCCGCGCCGTCGCTTCATCACATGGGCGGTCTGCCAGGTCCGCATGATCACCTCTCCTACGCGTCCCATGGCCTGGGAGTCGGAGGAGATGACCGAGATGGCGCCGAGGTCGTGCAGCACGTCCTCGGCACCGATGGTGGACGGCCGGATCCGGGACTCGGCGAAGGCGAGGTCCTCCGGTACGGCCGGGTTCAGGTGGTGGCAGACCATCAGCATGTCGAGGTGCTCCTCGACGGTGTTGACGGTGAACGGCCGGGTGGGGTTGGTGGAGCTGGGCAGGACGTGCGGTTCGGAGACCACGGTCATGATGTCCGGGGCGTGTCCGCCGCCGGCGCCCTCGGTGTGGTACGCGTGGATGCCGCGTCCGGCGATCGCGGCGAGCGTGTCGCCCACGAATCCGGCCTCGTTGAGGGTGTCGGTGTGGATGGCGACCTGGACGCCGGTCCGCTCGGCGACGGTCAGCGCGGCGTCGATGACGGCCGGGGTGGAACCCCAGTCCTCGTGCAGTTTGAGCCCGGCCGCGCCGCCCCGGATCTGGGCGAGCAGCGCCTCCTGGGAGACGGTGTTGCCCTTGCCGAGCAGCCCGATGTTCAGCGGGTACGCCTCCATGGCCTCCAGCATCCGCGCCAGGTGCCAGGAACCGGGCGTGACGGTGGTCGCCTTGGAGCCCTCTGCGGGTCCGGTGCCGCCGCCGACCAGGGTGGTGACACCGGAGGCCAGCGCCTCGTCGGCGATCCCCGGGCAGATGAAGTGGACGTGCGCGTCGATGGCTCCGGCGGTCAGGATCCGTCCGTTGCCGGCGATGATCTCGGTCTCGGGGCCGATGACCAGGTCCGGGTGGACGCCGTCCATGGTGTCGGGGTTGCCGGCCTTGCCGATGCCGGTGATCCGGCCGTCGCGGATGCCGATGTCGGCCTTGACGACGCCCCAGTGGTCGACGACGACCGCGCCGGTGACGACCGTGTCCGGGGTGCCGTCCGCGCGGGTGGCGCGGGACTGGCCCATGGACTCGCGGATGACCTTTCCACCGCCGAACACGGCCTCGTCGCCCGCGCGTCCGGGCCCGCCGGAGCGGTCCTCCTCGATCTCGATCAGCAGGTCGGTGTCGGCGAGCCGGATGCGGTCACCGGTCGTCGGGCCGAACAGGTCGGCGTAGGCGGCGCGGGAGATCTCAGGCATCGAGCGCGCCTCCGGTCTCCCCGCGCAGTCCGGGCACCACGCGGGCTCCGGCGAGCGGGACGAGTTCCACCTCGACGGGGATGCCGGGCTCGAACCGTACGGCGGCGCCGGCGGCGATGTTCAGCCGCTTTCCGCGCGCCGCCGCGCGGTCGAACTCCAGGCCGGGGTTGGCCTCGGCGAAGTGGTAGTGGGAGCCGACCTGGACGGGCCGGTCGGCGGCGTTGAGGACGGTCAGCGGGGTGACGTCGAGACCCGCGTTGTAGGCAATCGGGTCGTCGGCGAACAGGATCTCTCCGGGAATCACGGCGGCCGCTCCCCCGTCAGACGATCGGGTCGTGGACGGTGACGAGCTTGGTGCCGTCCGGGAAGGTCGCCTCCACCTGGACGTCGTGGATCATCTCCGGGACGCCCTCCATGACCTCGTCCCGGGTGAGCAGCCGGCGCCCTGAGGCCATGAGTTCGGCGACGGTGCGGCCGTCCCGGGCACCCTCGAGGATGTGCGCGGTGATGAGGGCGACCGCCTCGGGGTGGTTCAGCGTGAGTCCGCGGGCCCGGCGCTTCTCGGCGACGTCGGCCGCCACGTGGATCAGCAGCCTCTCTTGCTCGTGCGGGGTCAGTTGCACGTCCCACCTCACAGTCCTCGCTCCGGACCGTGCGGGGCCCGGTTGCCGCGGCCACCGCGCGACGTGCCTGGTGGCGTGGAGGGTGAGGCTAGTCGGACGGGGTTTCGGGCACGTTAACCGAACCGTGACCCGCCGGGGCGGGCCGGTCCGGGTCCCGGTGGCTCATCAGACCGCGCAGCCCGTTCTGAAGCACCTCGACCGGGGCGGAGCCGAACAGTGACTGCTGGGCCAGGAACCCCTGCACGAGGGCGACCATGATCCGCGCCACGTCCTGCGCGGGAACGTCCGCCGCCATCATCCCGGCACTCTGATAGCCCTCGACGACCCGGGTCCACGCGTCCCGCACCGCGCCATACCCCTCGCGCAGGGCGGCGGCCAGCTCGGGGCTGCGCAGGGTCTCCGCCCAGACCTGGAGGATCAGGCTCGGGAAGGCGGGCTCCCCGTCGACGGTGAGGGAGGCGCGGGCGCCGAGGACGCGGCCGAGCACCGCGCCGATCAGACGGTCCGGCGACGGGGGCGGGCTCTGCCCGGCGGCCTCGTCGAAGGCCTCCCGGACCTCACCGAGCACCTCGCCGACGATCGCGGTGATCAGCTCGTCCTTGCCCGCGAAGTAGCGGTAGACCGCGCCGGCCGACAGGTCGACCTCCTTGAGGACGTCCTGCATGGAGGTGGCGTGGAAGCCGTTGCGGGCGAAGCAGAGCGCGGCGCCGTCGAGGATCTGACGGCGGCGGGCGTCGAGGTGTTCCTGGGATACGCGAGCCATGCGCCGAATCTAAAACGAACATTCCTTCTTGACAAGAAGCACGCGGAGCGGGACGGTGGCGATGAACGTAAAACGAACGATCCTTCTTTCAGGCCCGCTGGAGCTCTCATGCCCTCCTCATCACTGTCGCCGCACCGCCGGGTCCTCGCCGTGATGCTGCTGATCCCCGCCCTGGTGGCGCTGGCCCTCTGGGCCTTCGCCTGGCCCGCGGCCCGTACGGCGCCTAACGACCTGCCACTCGGCGTGGCCGGCCCCGCCGCCGCGACCGCGCCGGTGGAGCAGCAGCTGAAGCAGCGGAACGGCGCCTTCGAACTGCACCGCTACGCCGATGAGGCCGCCGCCCGTGAGGCCGTCGAGGACCGCGAGGTGTACGGCGCGGTCGTCGTCACCGAGCGGGGCCCGAGGCTGCTCACCGCGTCCGCGGCGAGCCCGGTCGTGGCCCAGATGCTCCAGCAGGCGGTGGCGGAGCGGGCCTCCGCCACCGGCGCGGCGGTCACCACCGTGGACGTCGTGCCCGCCGCCGAACGGGATCCGCGCGGCGCGGTCCTCAACACGAGCGTGCTGCCCCTGGCCCTGGCCGGGATCGGGGCCGGCGCCGCGGTGACGCTGCTGGGGCTGCGCGGCACCCGCGCGGTGGCCGCGCTGGCCGGGGCCGCCGCCCTGGTCGGAGCCGTGGCGGCGGCCCTGGCGCACAGCTGGCTGGAGGCCGTTCCGGGGGACTGGTGGGCCGTGGCCGGTACGTTCGCCCTGGCCGCGCTGGCCATGAGTGCGGGGGTCGCCGGACTCGCGGCGCTGATGGGCCGGGCCGGTATCGTCCTGGGCGGCGTTCTGATCATGCTGCTCGGCAACCCCTTCTCGGGGGCGGCCTCGGCGCCCGAGATGCTGCCCGGGCCGGCCGGGGTGATCGGCCAGTGGCTGCCGCCGGGGGCGGGAGTGTCCCTGCTGCGCTCGGTGTCCTTCTTCGACGGCGCGGCGGCGGCCGGGCCCGCGCTGACGCTGACCTGGTGGGCGGCGCTCGGCCTGGGGGCCGTCCTGGTCGGCGACGCACTGAAGGGACGTACGGGGAAGACGGAACCGGCGTCCGGGCCGAGCCTCGCTCCCGCCGGCTGACCGCCGCCCGACCCGCGTGACGGCCGCACCACCGCCCGCGGCACGAAGACGACCGTGCACCCCCGCCGTAGCGGACGGGGGTGCACGGTCCTGTTCGCCTGGGTCTACGAGGTGGCGGTTCCCCGGTGCTCCGCCGCGATGCCGAAGCGCGGGTGTTCGCGGGCAGCGGACGCGACCTCACGGACACCGGCCAGCGTGCTGATCACCGGCTCCTCGGCGGGCTCCCGGTCCTCCCGCAGCTCCTCGAGTCGTCGCAGGTCATCGGCGGACACAAGGGCGACGAGGGGCTTTCCGTGCCGGGTCACGACCACGCGTTCACCGCCGTACACCACTCGGTTGATGAGGTCGGCGAGCTCAGCCCTGGCTTGGGTAACCGGAATCTCGTAGGCCATGAACCCATCATAACGTCACGTACGTCCTGTACATTTTTTACAGAGACAACCAGACAGGAGGGGCTCTCATGACCCGACCGTCCGCCCGCCACGTCCTGCCCGAGTTCACCGAACGCACGGCATCCGGGCAACGGACGATGGATCCGTACTCGAAGCTGCTCGAGGAGCGGATCGTCATCCTCGGGACGCAGATCGACGAGACCTCCGCGAACGACGTGATGGCCCAGTTCATGTATCTGGAGCACCACTCCCCCGACCGGGACATCTCGCTCTACGTCAACTCCCCCGGCGGCTCCTTCCACTCCATGTCGGCGATCTACGACACGCTGCGCTACGTCACGTGCGACGTGGAGACGATCTGCCTCGGCCAGGCGGAGGGAGCCGCCGCGCTGCTGCTGGCCGCCGGCACCCCGGGCAAGCGGTTCGTGCTGCCCGACTCCCGTCTGGTGCTCCGTCAGCCCTCCCTCCTTGAGCCGATCGAGGGACAGACCAGCGATCTGGCCATCCAGGCGGAGGAGTTGACCCGTATCCGGTCCCGCATGGAGGAGATCCTGGCCCGGCACACGGGCCGCACGACGGAGCAGGTCCGGGCGGACATCGAGCGGGACAAGGTCCTCGACGCGCAGGCGGCGGTGGACTACGGCCTGGCCGACCGGATCGTCCCGAACCGCAGGAACGCGTACCCCGCCTCCGGCTCGAGGTGAGCCCCGGATGCTGCCACCCGAACTGCCCCCGCTGCCCGCGCTGACCCGCGCGGAGGCCGAGTTGATCGACCGTTATCTCGAGGTCGTCGACCTGCTCGGCCGGGTCAACCCCGCCCTCGGCGGTGACACCTACCGCGGACTGCGCGCGGCCCAGGCGCTGGTCGGCAAGGCGATCGCGCTGCGCGACGCGCTGACCCTGATGCACGGGCGCGGCGAGAGCGAGCTGCACTCCGTCACCCTGACGCGCGCCCTGCGCGTGCTGGACGGCGAGCGGCGCACGGCCCGGGTCACGCTGCCGCCGGATTCCGGCAGTTGACGCCCACGGACCCCGCACGACGACCCCGGCCGACGGCGCGTCCCGGCCGGGGTTGAAACGGACCAAACGGTGTACCCCCATCCGGCGTAGACGAACCTGCTGTTTTCGACGCGTCGAAGTTGCGCAACGCGCGTACCCGAAGGCCGGAATGGCCTGTCCCACCGCTGGTCCGCGGATCCCCCGGGCACGGGACGACGCCCCGAACAGGGAGCCGTCCACCCGAACGGATGAGTGGTGAGTAACAACACAAACCCCCCGTTCCGTTGGGTTTTCGATCGCGCCATGAGCCAAGATCCCTGACTGACGACAAGACCCCGCCGCCGCGGCGGGGCGATCCGGGCGGACGCCGAGTCCTGCCGCCGCCCGGATGACCGGTCGACAGGAGTGGATCGGCAGGAGTGGAGGACCCAAGCACGACGGGTCGCCGGAGCGTCAGTTCCGAGCAGCCCTTGGGGTGAAGCCGCACGCGTGCGGCCGGGCCACTTCGCCAGCCCGAATCCGACAGGTCATCCTTCACAGGCGGCTGACGAAGGGTTGCGCATGACTGCGCTCAATCGTGTCCCGTCTCTCATGGCCCGGGCCGGCACGGCCTCGGCCCTCACCCTGGCCGCCGTGGGCGGCACCATCGCGGTCCCCGGAGCCGCCTCGGAGGCGGCCGCCGCGAGCCCGGCCACGAGGGCGCTGCACATCGCGGCCTCCAAGAAGGGCTCGCCCTACCAGTGGGGTGCCACGGGGCCGAACAGGTTCGACTGCTCGGGGCTGACTCTGTACTCGTTCAAGAAGGCGGGCAAGAAGCTGCCGCGCACCGCCGCCCAGCAGTACAACAAGACCCGCCACATCTCCGCTGGCAGCCGCAGGGCGGGAGACCTGGTCTTCTTCCACTCGGGCGGCTACGTCTACCACGTGGGCATCTACGCGGGTAAGGGCAAGATCTGGCACGCCCCGAAGACCGGGGACGTGGTGCGCCTCCAGAAGATCTGGACCCGGAGCGTCTGGTACGGCCGGGTGAAGTGAACCGCGGGGGCGGCGGCGTCCGCAATCACCGCCGCCCCGCCGCCTCCCGGGGAGGCGGTTCGTGCTGCTCCTGCTGTCCCGCCGCCGTGACCGCTTCGGCGGGCCGGACGGTCCACGGGAGTTCGACCGAGACGGTCTTTCCGCCCTCACGCGTGCGGCGGATTCTCAGCCTGCCGCCGCACTCCGCGGTCAGCCAGCGGATGATGACCAGTCCGCGGCCGTTGTCCTGCTGGACCGCGGCGGGCAGCCGCTTGGGCAACCGCGGGTGGCTGTCCGTGACCCCGATGTGCACCCGTTCGTCGCGGACCAGGACGACGTCCACGGTGAAGGTGGGCGACTGCCCGAGCGTGTGCTGCACCGCGTTGGTGGCGAGTTCCGAGACGATCAGCCGGACGGTGTCGCACAGTTCCGTGTCCGCCGGCATGCCCCATTCGGCCAGCGTGCCCACCACATGGGCACGGGCGGCGGAGACCGAGGCGGGATCGCTCGGCAGAGTGACGGATGCTTCCAGATGGTCTGCCATGGCGAGGTCGTCCCTTTCCCACGGGACCGCAGTCCGACACGGAGCGGATTGTTCGAGTACGGTCCCGCACTGGTGCTTCGTCGCCAGACTGCCATCACCGCACGGCGTAGGGCGGCGATCCACCAAGATATGCATATATCTGTCGCTCAAAGCGGTGAACTCTGCGACGGGAGACCGTATGTGGGCGGCTCGGAAGGAGTAAGGAGAAGCCCATGCAGCACGGTCCCGCGGTGCGCCGCCGGAAACTGGGCGCCGAACTGCGCGCACTGCGCACCTCGGCGGGACTCACCAGTGGTGAGGCGGCCCGGCTGGCGGGCTGGCACCAGTCGAAGGTGAGCCGGATCGAGACGGGCACGAGCGGGGTGAAGCCGACCGACGTCCGGTTACTGCTCGACGTCTACGGCGTGGACGACCCGCAGCTGCGGGAGTTGCTCCTGGTGCTGTCGGGCTCCGGCGACCGCGGCAGCAGGGACCACTGGTGGCACGCCTACCGGGGTGTACTGCCGCCGACCTACCGGGACTTCATCAGCCTCGAGTCGCAGGCGAGCGCGATGCGGACCCTGGAGACCACGGTGATCCCGGGGCTGTTGCAGACACCGGAGTACGCCCGCGCGGTGACGGAGGCGGCCCTGGAGGGCGCGTCGGAGGAGCGCCTGGACACGCTGGTCGAGGTGCGGCTGGCCCGGCAGGACGTACTGCGGGCGGAGCCCCCGCTGGAGTTGAGCGCGGTCCTGGACGAGGCGGTGCTGCGCCGGGAGGTCGGCGGTCCGGGAGTGATGACCCGTCAGCTGAATCGGCTGGTCGAGGCCGCCCGGCTGCCCCAAGTGCGGTTGCAGGTCCTGCCGTTCTCCGCCGGGGCGCACATCGGCGTGACCGGTCCTTTCGTAATCTTTTCATTTTCGCGCACTTCTGATCTGGACGTGGTTGTTCTCGACCACTTGACGAGTAGCCTCTACCTCGAGCGGAAAGAAGACCTCCGGGCCTACTCGGAGGCCTTCAACGCCCTTTCGATCCACGCCCTTTCACCCGAGGACTCGTTGGATTTCATCGCCGGTACTGCAGCCGGCGCGTAAGGAGGCACGATGCCTGCACCGCCTCGGACCCTTTCCTCCGGCCTCGCGCTGAGCGATGTGCGGTGGCTGCGCAGCAGCTACAGCACCGGCGCGAACAACTGCGTCGAGACGGCCCGGCCGGCCACCGGCCCCCTGGCCGGACTGCTCGCCGTGCGCGACTCCAAGGCCCCCGACGGCCCCGCGCTGCTGTTCTCCCCCGACAGCTGGGCGGAGTTCCTGACCGCGGTCCGCTGACCGGCCACCGAATCACCGACCGACCGATCAACCCCTCGTCGAGCGACTCACGGCCGTGCCCCGCCGACTCATGGTCGCGTCTCGCCGATCACACGTACAGCGCGTTCGATCTCCGCCCCGGACAGGTCCGCGCGGGCGGTCAGCCTGAGCCGTGAGATGCCGTCGGGCACGGAAGGAGGACGGAAGCAGCCCACGGACAGGCCGGCCGCCCGGCAGTCGGCCGCCCATCGCACGGCCTGCTCCGGGGACGGGGCGCGCACGGAGACGACCGCGGCGTCCGGACGCACCGCTTCCAGACCCGCGGCCGTCAGCCGGCCGTGCAGTTCCCGCGCCACCGCGCCGGCCCGCGCCGCCCGCCCGGGTTCGCGGCGCAGCAGCCGGAGCGCGGCGAGCGCCGCACCGGCCGCCGCGGGCGCGAGTCCCGTGTCGAAGATGAACGTCCGGGCCGCGTTGACCAGGTGGCCGATCACCCGGGAGGGCCCGAGCACCGCTCCGCCCTGGCTGCCGAGCGACTTGGACAGCGTCACCGTCACCACGACGTCGTCGGCGCCCGCGAGTCCCGCCGCGTGCGGAGCCCCCCGCCCCTCTTCCCCGAGCACGCCGAGACCGTGTGCGTCGTCGAGCACCAGACCCGCGCCGTGCTCGCGGCACGCCCCGGCGAGCCCGGCGAGCGGGGCGGCGTCGCCGTCCACCGAGAACACCGTGTCGGACACCGCGACCGCCGGTCCGTCGTGCCCGCCCAGCGCCTTGCGCACGGCGTCGGGGTCGGCGTGGGCCGCCACCTGCGTCGTCCCTCGGGCCAGCCGGCAACCGTCGATCAGCGAGGCGTGGTTGCCCGCGTCGGAGACGATCAGGGAGCCGTGCGGGGCCAGCGCGGTGACGGCGGCGAGGTTGGCCGCGTAGCCGGACGAGAAGACCAGGGCCGCCTCGAAGCCGCAGAAGTCCGCCAGTTCGCGTTCCAGCTCGGTATGGAGCTCGGTGGTGCCGGTGACGAGCCGGGAGCCGGTCGAACCGCCGCCCCAGGTCCGCGCCGCCCGTGCCGCGCCCTCGGTGACCTCCGGATGCCGGGCCAGACCCAGGTAGTCGTTGCTCGCCAGATCGAGCAGCGGCGTGTCGGCGGCCCGGGGGCGCAGGGTCCGTACGAGTCCGGCCCGGCGGCGCAGTTCCGCCTGCTCGTCGATCCAGCCGAACGCCATGGGTCCTCCGGGGCTTTTGTAGGCAGTGCACAGACAGTAGCGGGAGGCCGGGCGGACCACTGTGTGGCAATACCCACACGTCGAAGCGCCTCCGTTGTACGAACTCTCCTTGGCCCGGGAGGGTCGGGTAGGACAGGATCGGCTCTCATGGACCTGCTGAACACGCTGGTGGACAAGGGGCTTCGGCGCGAGACGCCGACCCGCGCGGAAGCTCTGGCCGTCCTCGCGACGTCCGACGACGACCTGCTCGATGTGGTGGCGGCGGCCGGGAAGGTGCGCCGGCACTGGTTCGGCCGACGGGTGAAACTCAACTATCTCGTCAACCTCAAGTCCGGCCTGTGCCCGGAGGACTGCTCCTACTGTTCCCAGCGGCTCGGTTCCAAGGCCGACATCCTCAAGTACACCTGGCTGAAGCCGGACGAGGCCTCGCGGGCGGCCGCCGCCGGTCTCGCGGGCGGCGCCAAGCGGGTGTGCCTGGTGGCCAGTGGCCGGGGTCCGACCGACCGCGATGTCGACCGGGTCTCGGACACCATCAAGGCCATCAAGGAGCAGAACGAGGGCGTCGAGGTGTGCGCCTGCCTCGGGCTGCTCTCCGACGGCCAGGCGGAGCGGCTGCGTGAGGCGGGCGCCGACGCCTACAACCACAACCTGAACACGTCCGAGTCGACGTACGGGGACATCACGACCACGCACACGTACGCCGACCGGGTGGACACGGTGCGAAAGGCGCACGCGGCCGGTCTGTCCGCCTGCTCCGGGCTGATCGCCGGCATGGGCGAGTCCGACGAGGACCTGGTCGACGTGGTCTTCTCGCTGCGCGAGCTGGACCCGGACTCGGTGCCGGTCAACTTCCTGATCCCGATGGAGGGCACACCGCTCGCCAAGGAGTGGCACCTCACCCCGCAGCGCTGCCTGCGCATCCTGGCGATGACGCGGTTCGTCTGCCCGGACGTCGAGGTGCGGATCGCCGGCGGCCGTGAGGTGCATCTGCGCACGATGCAGCCGCTCGCGCTGCACCTCGCCAACTCGATCTTCCTCGGCGACTACCTCACCAGCGAGGGCCAGGCCGGCAGGGAGGACCTGGAGATGATCGCGGACGCCGGGTTCGAGGTGGAGGGCACCGGCGAGGTGACGCTGCCCGAGCACCGCGCGGGCGGCGGCTGCGGGTCCGGCGAGGGCGACGGCGCGTGCGGTTCCGCGAGCTCGGGTGCCTCCTGCGGGAGCGCGGCCGAGGAGCCGCGCACCGATCTGGTCGCCGTACGCCGCCGGGGCGCCGGAACGGACCTCGCGCCCAATGCCTGAGCGGTCCGTCGCCGAACTGCTGGAACTCGACCGGCGGCACGTCTGGCATCCGTACGGGCCCATGCCGGGGCGTCAGGAACCGCTCGTCGTGGAGTCGGCGAGCGGGGTGCGGCTGACGCTCGCGGACGGCTCGGGCGAACTGGTCGACGGGATGTCGTCCTGGTGGTCGGCCATCCACGGCTACAACCACCCGGCGCTCAACAGGGCCGCGCGCGAGCAGCTGGAGCGGATGAGCCATGTGATGTTCGGCGGGCTCACGCACGAGCCCGCCGTCCGGCTGGCGAAGCTCCTTGTCGACATGTCTCCGGACGGTCTGGAGCATGTGTTCCTCGCCGACTCCGGGTCGGTGTCGGTCGAGGTCGCGGTGAAGATGTGCCTCCAGTACTGGCGTTCGCTGGGCAGGCCGGAGAAGCGGCGGCTGCTGACCTGGCGGGGCGGCTACCACGGTGACACCTGGCAGCCGATGTCGGTGTGCGACCCGGACGGGGGCATGCACGAGCTGTGGTCCGGGGTGCTGCCGCGCCAGGTGTTCGCCGAGGCCCCGCCCGCCGGGTACGAGGAGTCGTACGCCGACCGGCTGCGGGAGCTGATCGAGCGCCACGCGGGTGAACTGGCCGCGGTGATCGTGGAGCCGGTGGTGCAGGGCGCGGGCGGGATGCGGTTCCACTCCCCCGCGTATCTGCGGGTGCTGCGTGAGGCGTGCGACGCGCACGACGTGCTGCTGGTGTTCGACGAGATCGCGACCGGCTTCGGGCGCACGGGTGCCCTGTTCGCGGCGGAGCACGCGGCGGTGACGCCGGATGTGATGTGCGTGGGCAAGGCGCTGACCGGCGGTTATCTCACCATGGCGGCGACGCTGTGCACCGCGCGGGTCGCGCGAGGCATCTCGCGCGGTGAGGTGCCGGTGCTGGCGCACGGGCCGACCTTCATGGGCAATCCGCTGGCGGCGGCCGTGGCGTGCACCTCCATCGAACTGCTGCTCGGGCAGGACTGGCGCGCGGAGGTCGGGCGGATCGAGGCCGGGCTGCGCGCGGGGCTGGCTCCGGCGGCCGGCCTGCCCGGGGTGCGGGACGTACGCGTGCTGGGCGCCATCGGAGTCGTACAGCTCGATCACGCCGTCGACATGAGGGCGGCCACGGAGGCCGCGGTCCGTGAGGGCGTGTGGCTGCGGCCGTTCCGCGATCTGATCTACACCATGCCGCCGTACGTCACGGGCGACGCCGACGTGGCGCGCATCGCCGGCGCGGTGTGCGCGGCGGCGAAGGAGGGATGACATGCCGGTGATGGTGATCACGGGCACGGGCACCGAGGTCGGCAAGACCGTGGTGACGGCGGCGGTCGCCGCGACGGCGCTGGCGGCCGGCCGGTCCGTGGCCGTGCTGAAGGCGGCGCAGACGGGTGTGCGGCCGGAGGAGACCGGGGACGCCGAGGAGGCCGCGCGGCTCGCCGGCGCGGTGACCACGGCCGAGCTCGCCCGGTACCCCGATCCGCTGGCGCCGGCCACGGCGGCCCGCCGGGCCGGCCGGGCACCCGTTCATCCGCACGACATCGCGGAGCGTGCCGCCAAGCTGGCCACCGAGCACGATCTGGTGCTGGTGGAGGGCGCGGGCGGGCTGCTCGTACGGTTCGACGCGGCCGGCGGGACGCTGGCGGACGCGGCGGTACTGCTGTCTGCGCCGGTGCTGGTGGTGGCGTCGGCGGGGCTCGGCACCCTGAACGTCACCGAGCTGACGGCCCGTGAACTGCGCCGCCGGGGGCTCGACCTGGCGGGTGTCGTGATCGGCAGCTGGCCCGCCGAGCCCGATCTGGCCTCGCGCTGCAACCTGCTGGACCTGCCCGACGTGACCGGGGCCCCGCTGCTGGGCGCCGTACCGGCCGGGGCGGGCGCCCTCCCGCCGACGGAATTCCGCGCCTCGGCACCGCACTGGCTGGCGCCCCGTCTGGAGGGAACCTGGGACGCGGAAACGTTCCGGACGCGCGAGGCGCCCTGACGACGCGCAGGGGTGCGGACGGCGCATTGCGGGGAGAATCGGCGTAGGCCCGTCCTCGGGGAGGTCCTCATGCAGCTACCGTCCGCCCGTTCCGCGAAGGTGGAGCGGGACGCCGTGCACCATCCGGTGTTCGCGCGGTACTACGCCCGGATCAGCACCGCCGCCGAGACCCGCGCGGGAATGGCCGACGTGCGGCGCAGACTGCTCGGCGGACTGTCCGGCCGGGTGATCGAGGTCGGCGCGGGCAACGGTCTGAACTTCGCGCACTATCCGGGGACCGTCTCGGAGATCGTCGCCATCGAACCGGAACGGGCGCTGCGCGCGCTGGCCGTGGAGGCCGCCCTGCGCGCCCCGGTGCCGGTGGATGTCGCGCCGGGTGCGGCGGAGGCGCTGCCGGTCAAGAGCGAGGCGTTCGACGGGGCGGTGCTGTCGCTGGTGCTGTGCAGCGTCCGCGACGTGCGGCGGGCGCTCGCGGAGCTACGGCGGGTGCTGCGGCCGGGCGGCGAGGTGCGGTTCTTCGAGCACGGCCGGGGCGGCGGCCGGATCATGCGCGTCACCCAGCGGACGCTCGACCGGACGGTGTGGCCGCCGCTGGCCGGTGGCTGCCATGTGGCACGGGACCCGGTCGCCTCGCTGCGGGAGGCGGGGTTCGAGCTCGGCCCCTACCGGCGGATGCTGATGCCGGAGAAGGGGCCGACGCTGCCCACCTCGTACTGCGTCATGGGCACCGCGTGGCGGCCGCCGGGCGACGCGGCGACCACCCTGCGCTGATCACTCGCTCCAGCGGCGCAGCTCGGCGGCGATCTCGTCCACGGTCGCCTGGCCGTCCTTGACCAGCCGGGCCAGATCGCGCACCTGCTCGGGCGAGGTGACGACCTTCAGACCGCTGGCGACGAGATAGGCGTACGCCACGGCGGACGCGAAGAGGGCGTTGGAGCGCTCCAGCGCGGGGACGTGGATCAGCAGCTGGAGCAGCGAGGCGGCGCGGGCGTGCGGGCTGTCGTAGACGGGGACGTCGAAGATCTCGGCCCCGTGGCGTGCGACGGCGGCGACGAGGGCACCCCAGTCGGTGACCTGGGGGTCGCCCGGGGTCTGCTGCTCGGCGAGCATGAGCAGCCACGCGAGGTCGATGCGCAGGTCGTTCAACGGCTCAGCGGCGACCTTCGCGCGTGCCTTCGCGCTCCTTGCCGAACTCCTCGGCGAAGACGCTCTCGTACTGCTTCATGAAGTCGGCGGCGGCCTCGACGAACGCGCGGCCCGCCTCGCCGGTGTCCTGCCGGACCAGTTCCTCGATGTAGCGGTTCACGCTCATCCCCCGCGCCAGGGCACGTTCCCGCGCCGCGCGGGCGGTGCCCTCGTCCACGCGGACGTTCAGCTGGGTCTTCGCCATACCTCGAAGCTAGCGCCGGGGTGCTAGCGGCGGCAAGTGCGGCGACCGCGCCCGAGAAGGTGCCCCTTACACCGGCATCGGGGGCACGACCTGGGAAGGAGACCGACCCGCACCCACGGGGGATATCAGGTGTGGGACGGATCACACTACGCTCGGGGCGACAGGCACCACCTGACGCCCACTCGGAGGAGGCGGCCTTGTCCACACCTGCTGCGGAGCACGCCCCCGGCCTCGCGTCGGCCGACGGGATCGCGGCCCGCGCCCGCGGCCTGACCAAGGCGTACGGCTCGGGCGAGACGACCGTGCTGGCCCTGGACTCGGTGGACGTGGACATCGTGCGCGGACGGTTCACGGCCGTCATGGGCCCGTCGGGGTCCGGGAAGTCCACGCTGATGCACTGTCTGGCGGGGCTCGACTCCGTTTCCGCCGGGCAGGTGTGGCTGGGAGACACCGAGATCACCGGTCTGAAGGACCGTGAGCTCACCCGGCTGCGGCGGGACCGCGTCGGGTTCATGTTCCAGTCCTTCAACCTCATCCCGACGCTGAACGCCCGGGAGAACATCACCCTGCCCATGGACATCGCGGGCCGGGAACCCGACGAGAAATGGCTGGACCAGGTCATCGACACGCTCGGCCTGCGGGACCGCCTCAAGCACCGCCCCGCGCAGCTGTCCGGCGGACAGCAGCAGCGGGTGGCCTGCGCCCGGGCACTGGCCTCCCGGCCCGAGCTGATCTTCGCGGACGAGCCGACCGGCAACCTCGACTCGCGCGCGGGTCTCGAAGTGCTCGGATTCCTCCGCGAGGCCGTGGACTCGCTCGGGCAGACCGTCGTCATGGTCACCCACGACCCGGGTGCCGCCGCCCACTCCGACCTGGTGCTCTTTCTCGCGGACGGCCGGATCGTGGACGAGATGCGGCAGCCAACGGCGGGGTCGGTGCTGGAACGGATGAAGCGCTTCGACGTGATCCGCGCCCCGTCGGAAGCTGCCGGCGGCCCCGCTCCGGGAGCCGTCCCGGCGGACGACGAGCCGACCTCCGAGAGGGACTGACGCCGTGCTGAAGGCGACGCTGCGGAGCTTCCTCGCGCACAAGGGGCGGCTGCTGCTGTCCGCGCTGGCCGTCGTCCTGTCCGTGGCGTTCGTCGCGGGCAGCCTGATCTTCTCCGACACGGTCTCCCGTACCTTCGACCGGCTTTTCGCCTCCACCTCCGCGGACGTGACGGTGGGGCCCCGGGAGGAGCTGGAGTCGTCGGTGCCCACGGGCGCCGTCCAGACCGTGCCGGCCTCGCTCGCCCGGGACCTGGCCCGCGTCGACGGCGTCGAGTCCGCGCATCCGGACGTCGAGGTCGAGAACATCACGGTCGTCGACAGCGACAACGAATCGGTGGGGCCGACCACGGGCGCGCCGACCCTCGCGGTGGACTGGCACGTCACCGAGCGCAGTGTGGTGGAGCTGACCTCCGGCCGCACCCCGCGCGGCGACGGCGAGGCGGTCCTGGACGCGGACACGGCCGACGCCAAGGACGTCGGGATCGGGGACACGCTGTCGGTGCAGGCACAGCCGGGCTCCTTCCGCGTGGAGGTCGTCGGCATCGCCACGTTCACCACCACGAACCCCGGCGCGGCGCTCGTCTTCCTCGACCCCGAGGTGGCGGCCGCCAAGCTGCTGGGCTCGGCGGAGCGGGCCACCAGCGTCTCCCTGGAGGCGGCGCCGGGCGTGACCGACGAGGAGCTGAAGCGCCGGGTCACGGCCGAGCTCGGCGGCGGCGCCTACGAGGTCCAAACCGCGGACGAGCTGGCGAAGACGGCCGCCGACGAACTCGGCGCGTTCCTCGACGTGATCAAGTACGTGATGCTCGGATTCGCCGGGATCGCCGTCCTGGTGGGCGTCTTCCTGATCGTCAACACCTTCTCGATGCTGATCGCCCAGCGCACCCGCGAACTCGGGCTGCTCCGGGCGCTCGGCGCCGACCGCAGGCAGGTGCGCCGGTCGGTGCTCACCGAGGCGGTGCTGCTCGGTCTGGTCGGCTCGACCGTGGGGCTGGCGGCCGGCATCGGGCTCGCCTTCGGTCTGATCCGCCTCATGAGCGCGTTCGGCATGAACCTCAAGACCACGGAGATGGTCGTCGGCTGGGTCACCCCCGTCACCGCGTACGTCGTCGGCGTGGGCGTCACCTTCGTCGCGGCGTATCTCCCGGCCCGCCGCGCGGCGGGCGTGTCGCCCATGGCCGCGCTCGCGGACGCGGAGATCGCCGGAGTGGGGCGGCCGCTGCGCGTCCGCGCGGTGGTGGGGTCCGTGGTGGGCGCGCTCGGCGCGGCCGCGCTGGTGGGCTGCGTGCTCAGCACGGAGACCTCGTCGGCGGCCTCGCTGCTGGGGCTCGGTGTCGTCCTCACCCTGATCGCGACCGTCGTCGCCGGTCCGCTGCTGGTGCGGCCGGTGATCCGGGTGCTGGGCGGGGCCTTCCCCGCCCTGTTCGGTCCGGTCGGCCGGATGAGCCAGCGCAACGCCCTGCGCAATCCGCGCCGTACGGGCGCGACCGCGGCCGCGCTGATGGTGGGGCTGGCCCTGGTCGGCGGGATGTCGGTGGCCAGCGCCTCGATGTCCCGCTCCTTCGACGAGCAGATCGACAAGACGCTGGGCGCGGACTTCGTGCTCCAGAACGCCAACTTCATGCCGTTCTCCCAGGAGGTCACCGACCGCGTCCGGGACACGGAGGGCGTCGGGCTGGTCGTACGGCAGCGGTTCGCGCCGCTCGCGGTGCGGCTGCCGGACGGGGAGCGGATCGAGACCACCGCCGCCGGGTACGACGACCGGGTCGACGACGTCGCGCGGATGACGTACGCGAGCGGCGGCACGGCGGCCGCCCTGGCGGACGGCAACATCGCCATGGACGCGGACTTCGCCGAGGAGCACGGCGTCCGCATGGGGAGCACGGTCCCGGTCGAGTTCCCCGGCGGCCGGAGCACCGGGCTGACGGTGGCCGCCCTCACCGACATGGAGGGCGGCGAGGGCTTCGGGATGCGGGGCGGGCTGTTCTTCGGCATCGCGACGGTCGAGGAGTACGTGCCGGGCGGGCAGGACTCCGCGCTGTACGTCAACGCGGCCGACGGGACGGGCGTGGACGAGCTGCGCGACCGGCTGGACACGGCGCTGGAGCCGTATCCCCAGGTGCAGGCCCGTGACCAGGCGGACTACAAGGACCTGGTGCACGACCAGATCGCCGTGCTGCTGTACCTCGTCTACGCCCTGCTGGGGCTGGCGATCATCATCGCGGTGCTCGGCGTGGTCAACACCCTCGCGCTGTCGGTGGTGGAGCGCACGCGCGAGATCGGCCTGCTGCGGGCGATCGGCCTGGCGCGGCGGCAGCTGCGGCGGATGATCCGGCTGGAGTCGGTGGTGATCGCGGTGTTCGGCGCGGTCCTGGGCCTCGCGCTGGGGCTGGTGTGGGGCCTGTGCATACAGCAGGTCCTCGCCCTCCAGGGCATGACCGCGCTGGCCATCCCCTGGGGCACCGTCGTGGCCGTCGTGATCGGCTCGGCGGTCGTCGGCATCGCGGCGGCCCTCCTGCCCGCGCTGCGGGCATCACGAATGAACGTCCTGGAGGCCATCGCCCACGAGTGAAATGAGCCCTCCGGTGAAACCAGCCCCTCAGGCGTTTGAGGAGCGGGGTCCGGGGCGGAGTCCCAGGTCCGGGACGGGAAGGGGCGGCGGGGGCGAAGGAAACGTCGGTCCACCGCAGTGGTCCGGATCGTGAAATGGCGTGCCGCCCATGATCACCTGTGCTGGGATCACCGCATGACCGAACCGCGCATACGGGCCGCGACGCCCGGAGATCTCGACACCGTACTGGCCTTCTGGAAGGTGGCCGCCGAGGGCACGAGCATCAGCGACGACCGGACGGGCGTGGAAGGACTGGTCGCCCGCGACCCCGAGGCGCTGATCCTCGCCGAGAGCGGCGGCGACCTCGTCGGCACGGTGATCGCCGGCTTCGACGGCTGGCGGTGCCATCTGTACCGGCTGGCGGTCCACCCGGACCACCGCCGACAGGGCATCGCCTCCGCGCTGCTCACCGCCGCGGAGGACCGGTTCGTACGGCTCGGCGGGCGCCGCGCGGACGCGATGGTGCTCGAGAGCAACGAAACCGCCCATCATGCCTGGGACGCCGCGGGGTACGCGCCCGAGGAACGCTGGCGGCGCTGGGTGAAGCCCCTCACCGGCTGACCCTCGGGCCGACGGCACCCCACTACTGCCGGGCCCCGAAGAAAGGCTGTGTGCGTCCGCCCATGGGCGACCCCTCCCCCGACATCGCGCATCCCTCCCCGTCCTGTCCGACCATGGGACAGAGGTGACCCGATGACCGAAGTGCTCCTCCTTCTGGCGGCGATCCTGCTCTCGCTCGCCTGCGGCGCCTTCGTCGCGGCCGAGTTCTCCCTCACCACGGTCGAGCGGGCCGAGCTGGAGCGTGCCGTCGAGCGCGGCGAGCGCGGCGCCGCGGGCGCGCTCAAGGCCGTACGGGCGCTGACCTTCCAGCTCTCCGGCGCACAGCTCGGCATCACGGTCACCAATCTGGTGGTCGGCATGCTGGCCGAGCCGTCGATCGCCGCGCTCATCGCGGGCCCGCTGGAGGACATCGGCGTCTCCCGTTCGGTGGCGCGCTCCCTGGCCCTGGTGATCGGCACGGCCCTGTCGACGGTGTTCCTGATGGTGGTCGGCGAGCTGGTGCCCAAGAACTGGGCCATCTCGTCGCCCCTGGCCGTCGCCAAGCGGGTGGGCAACGCGCAACGCTGGTTCAGCGCCGCCTTCCGCCCGTTCATCACCCATCTGAACAACACGGCCAACCGCATAGTGCGCCGTATCGGCGTGGAGCCGGCCGAGGAGCTGGCTTCCGCGCGCGGGCCCCAGGAGCTCGCGGCGCTCGCCCGGCACTCCGCCAGGGAGGGCGCGCTGGAACCGGACACCGCCGAGCTGTTCGTCCGCACGCTGAACCTCGCCGACCTCACCGCGGAGAACGTGATGACACCGCGCGTCCAGGTCATCGCCCTGGACGTCCGGGCGACCTGCGAGGACGTGGCGAACGTGACCCGGGCGACCGGGCTGTCCCGGTTCCCCGTCTACCGCGACACCCTCGACGCGGTCGTCGGCACCGCGCACGTCAAGGACGTGGTGGCGCTGCCCGCCGAACGCCGGGCCCAGGTGCCCGTGTCGGAGCTGATGCGCGAACCGCTGCTGGTTCCCGGGACGCTCACCGTCGACCGGCTGCTGGACCGGCTCTCCGGGCGGCGCACCATGGCCGTGGTGATCGACGAGTACGGCGGCACGGCGGGGGTGGCCACGCTGGAGGACATCGTCGAGGAGGTCGTCGGGGAGGTCGTCGACGAGCACGACCCCCACGAGACACCCGACCTGGCCCGGGCCGGCACCGACCAGGAAGGGCGCGCCCTGTTCTCGGCCGACGGCTCCGCCCGCGTGGACCAGCTCGCCCGGGTCGGCCTGCGCGCGCCGGAGGGGCCGTACGAGACCCTCGCCGGGCTGGTGGCCGTCGAGCTGGGTCGCATCCCGGCCGTCGGTGACGCCTTCGAGGTCGCCGGGTGGCGGCTGGAGGTGCTGGACGCCACCGGTCACCGCGCGGCACGCGTCCGGCTGCACGCGCCGCGCGGTGACCGGCACGCGGCGGATCGGCACCCGACCGGAACCGCGGACGGCGAGGGGGCGCGGCGATGACCGTCGTACAGTTGCTGATCGGCCTGGCGACCCTGGTCGTCAACGCCTTCTTCGTCGGCGCCGAGTTCGCGCTGATCTCGGTCCGCCGCAGCCAGATCGAGCCGTACGCCGACCGGGGCGACCGGCGCGCGAAGAGCGTGCTGTGGGGGCTGGAGCACGTGTCCGCGCTGATGGCCGCCGCGCAGCTGGGCATCACGCTGTGCACCCTGGTCCTCGGTGTCGTCGCCGAGCCGGCGATCGAGCATCTTCTCGAACCGGTGTTCCACGCGGTCGGAGTCCCGGAGGGCGCCGGGCACGTGGTGTCCTTCGTGATCGCGCTGACGCTCGCGACCTATCTGCACATGCTGCTGGGCGAGATGGTGCCGAAGAACATCGCGCTCGCCGAGCCGGCCCACAGCGCGCTGATGCTGGGCCCTCCGCTGGTGGCGCTGTCCCGCGCGCTGCGCCCGGTCATCTTCACCATCAACGCCTTCGCCAACGCGCTGCTGAAGCTGTTGCGGGTCGAGACCCGGGACGAGGTCGTCGCGTCCTTCTCGGACGCCGAGCTGGCCCAGATCGTGAAGGACTCCGGTGAGGCGGGCCTGATCGACGACCGTGCGCGGGAACGCCTGCACGACGCCCTGGAGCTGGGCCGGCGGCCGGTGCGCGACGCGGTGATGCCGCTGGAGCGCGTGGTCTACGCGCGCGTGGGCGTCACGGCGGAGGGCCTGGAGCGGCTGTCGGCGGAGTCCGGGTTCTCCCGCTTCCCGGTGGTGGACGAGCAGCGGCGGATCGTCGGCTATCTGCACGTGAAGGACGCCCTGGACGCCTCACCGCGCGATGTGCCGTTCCGGCTGGACGACATGCGGCCCATCGCGCGGGTGCGGGAGCGCACGCCGATGGACGACGTCCTCACCGCCATGCGGGGCAGCCGTACGCATCTGGCGGCCGTCCTCGGGGCCGACGGGCGGCTGGCCGGACTGGTGACGATGGAGGACGTCCTGCGGGAGCTCTTCGGGCAGCGGACCTGAGTAGCGGGAAGGGTGACCGACCGCTGGGTATGTGCCACGGGATACCATCTCTGTCGCCATGCAGAAGAATCCCACCTACAGCAGCCTTGTCGCCCTCGGCGACTCCTTCACCGAAGGCATGTCGGACCTCCTTCCCGACGGCACCTACCGGGGCTGGGCCGACCTTCTCGCCGCGCGGATGGCGGCCACCACTCCCGGGTTCCGGTACGCCAACCTCGCGGTGCGCGGCAAGCTGATCCAGCAGATCGTCGACGAGCAGGTCGAGGTCGCCGCGGCGATGCGGGCCGATGTGGTCACGCTGGTCGGCGGGCTCAACGACACCCTGCGGCCCAAGTGCGACATGGCGCGGGTCCGGGATCTGCTGACCGAGGCCGTGGAGCGTCTTGCCCCGCACTGCGGGCAGCTGGTGCTGATGCGCAGCCCCGGCCGCCAGGGCCCCGTCCTGGAGCGTTTCCGTCCGCGCATGGAGGCCCTGTTCGCCTGCGTCGACGAACTCGCCGAGCGGCACGGCGCGCTGGTCGTCGACCTGTACGGGGCGCCGTCGCTCGCCGATCCCCGGCTGTGGGACGTGGACCGGCTGCATCTGACGGCGGACGGACACCGCAGGGTCGCGGAGGCGGTCTGGCAGACGCTCGGCCATTCGCCGGAGGACCCCGAGTGGCACCTGCCCCCGGAGGCGACGCTGCCGCCGCGGTGGGTGGCGCGGCGGGTCGAGGACGTCCGGTTCGCCCGGCAGCACCTGCTGCCGTGGATCGGCCGCCGGCTCACCGGCCGCTCCTCCGGCGACGGCCTGCCGCCGAAGCGCCCGGAGCTGCTGCCGTACGAGGCCGGCTGACACCGCGGCCCTTTGTAGCTTCCGCCGAACCACCCCGTGGCGCCGGCCTGCAGGAATCGCCAGTAGACTCCATGTACGTGACTGCTGCGCCCGCCAAGCCCCGTATCCCGAACGTCCTCGCCGGACGCTACGCCTCCGCCGAGCTCGCCACGCTCTGGTCGCCCGAGCAGAAGGTGAAGCTGGAGCGGCAGCTCTGGCTCGCCGTGCTGCGGGCCCAGAAGGACCTCGGGATCGAGGTGCCGGACGCGGCGATCGCCGACTACGAGCGCGTCCTCGACCAGGTCGACCTGGCCTCCATCGCCGAGCGCGAGAAGGTCACCCGGCACGATGTGAAGGCACGGATCGAGGAGTTCAACGACCTCGCCGGGCACGAGCACGTGCACAAGGGGATGACCTCCCGGGACCTGACCGAGAACGTCGAGCAGCTCCAGGTCCGCCTGTCGCTGGAGCTGATGCGCGACCGCACGGTGGCCGTGCTGGCGCGTCTGGGCAGGCTGGCCGGCGAGTACGGCGAGCTGGTCATGGCCGGCCGCTCGCACAACGTGGCCGCGCAGGCCACCACCCTCGGCAAGCGGTTCGCGACCGCCGCCGACGAGCTGCTGGTCGCGTACGGCCGGGTGGAGGAGCTGCTGGGCCGCTACCCGCTGCGCGGCATCAAGGGGCCGGTCGGCACCGCGCAGGACATGCTGGACCTGCTCGGCGGGGACGCGGCCAAGCTGGCGGAGCTGGAGCGGCGGATCGCCGGCCATCTGGGCTTCTCCGAGGCGTTCACCTCGGTCGGCCAGGTCTACCCGCGCTCGCTGGACTACGAGGTCGTCACCGCGCTGGTGCAGCTGGCCGCCGCGCCGTCGTCGCTGGCGAAGACGATCCGGCTGATGGCCGGGCACGAGCTGGTCACCGAGGGCTTCAAGCCGGGCCAGGTCGGCTCCTCCGCGATGCCGCACAAGATGAACACCCGCTCCTGTGAGCGCGTCAACGGCCTGATGGTGATCCTGCGCGGCTACGCCTCGATGACCGGCGAGCTGGCGGGCGACCAGTGGAACGAGGGCGACGTGTCGTGCTCGGTGGTGCGCCGGGTCGCGCTGCCGGACGCGTTCTTCGCGCTCGACGGTCTGCTGGAGACGTTCCTGACGGTCCTCGACGAGTTCGGCGCCTTCCCCGCCGTCGTCGCCCGGGAGCTGGACCGCTATCTGCCGTTCCTCGCCACCACCAAGGTGCTGATGGGCGCGGTGCGCGCGGGTGTCGGCCGCGAGGTCGCGCACGAGGCGATCAAGGAGAACGCCGTCGCCACCGCCCTCGCCATGCGGGAGCTGGGCGCCGAGCGCAACGACCTCCTCGACAAGCTCGCCGCCGACGAGCGGCTGCCGCTCGACCGCGCCGCGCTGGAGGCGCTGATGGCGGACAAGCTGTCCTTCACCGGTGCCGCGAGCGACCAGGTCGCCACCGTCGTCGGCCGTGTCGACGAGATCGTGAAGCGGCACCCGGAAGCCGCCGGTTACACCCCGGGGGCCATCCTCTGAGGCGCTTCACCCGGGAGGAGCTGGAGGCCGCCCGCGACCGTCTCGTACCGGATGTGGTCGCGGACGGGCTCCAGGTGCTGTTCTGCGGCATCAACCCCGGTCTGATGACGGCCGCGACCGGCCACCACTTCGCCCGCCCCGGCAACCGCTTCTGGCCGGCGCTGCACCGCTCCGGCTTCACGCCCCGTCTGCTGCTGCCGTCGGAGCAGCGCGAGCTGCTGTCGTACGGGCTCGGGATCACCAATGTGGTGGCGCGGGCCACGGCCCGGGCGGACGAGCTGGGGGCCGAGGAGTACCGGGAGGGCGGGCGGCTGCTCGCGCTGAAGGTGGCCCGGCTCCGGCCGCGGTGGCTCGCCGTGGTGGGGGTCACCGCGTACCGCGCGGCGTTCGACGACCGGACGGCGCGGGTGGGACGGCAGGCGCGGACCATCGGCGACACCCGTGTGTGGGTGCTGCCCAATCCGAGCGGGCTGAACGCGCACTGGACACCGGCGACGCTGGCCGAGGAGTTCGGCCGGCTGCGGGAGGCCGCGGCGGAGCGGTGACGGCCGGTGGTCATGGCGGGGCCGTCTCCGTGACCACCGCCAGCAGCTGGATCTCGTCGGCCGGGTCCCGGTCGGCGACCGCGACGGCGACCCAGCGGCCGGTGCCCTGCACCTCCCACAGCCAGGCCACGCCCGCGCGGACGCTGAGCCACTCCCACGGCTCGGGGATCTCCTCCTGTGCCGTGCGCAGCAGGACCGTCCCCAGGTTCCAGGGGTCGACGTCCCCCCAGCGGGAGGCCAGGACCTCGTACACGGCGTCGCGGTCCTTCTCGAACTGGTCCACCGTCACCGCCCACCGCGCGGGATCGCGGCCCGGGCCGTCACCGGTCTCCAGCACGGCGACATGGTGGCCCGGTCCCCCGAAGCCGACGTCGGACGGGCCGTGCTCCGCCGGAAAGGGGCGGAAGCACAGCTCGTCGATGAGGGCAATGTGCTGGGCGATGTTCATGGATCCAGTAAACCCGTCGCCACTGACAGTTGGCGGTGCGTCAGCCGACTTCCGGTCAGGCGCCCTGGTCAGGCGTCCCGGCGGCGCAGACTCCACGCCCCGGCCAGCAGCGCGGCGGCCGTCCACAGCGTGAGCACCGCAAGTCCCGACCAGGGGCCGAGGGTTCCGTCGTGGGTCTCGTACAGCACCACCTGTCCGGCACGGTCGGGCAGGAAGTCGGCGACGGTGCCGGCCGCGTCACCGATCACGAAGGACACGATCAGGATGAAGGGGATGAGCAGGGACAGCGTGGCCACTCCGCTGCGCAGCACGGTCGCCAGGCCCGCGGCGAACAGGGCCATCAGCGTCAGGTAGACGACGCCGCCCACGACACCGCGGATCTGCTCGGCCAGGGTGAGGCCGCTCGCCGCCGTGCCGAGTCCCGCCCGCGCCACGAGGAGGGCGGCCGGGGCGGTCAACAGGCTCACGACCAGCGTGGGGACGGCGATCGCCGCGACCTTGGCGGCGTACCACTGCCCGCGCCGCGGGACCGCGGCCAGCGAGAGCCGCAGGGCGCCGCTCTGGTACTCGGCCGAGACGGCCACGGCGCCGAAGGAAATGGCGGCGATCTGTCCCGGTGCGACACCGGACAGCGCCATGAACAGCGGGTCGAACTCGGGGTCGGACGTGTTCGAGACCCCGGCGACCGCGGAGAACGCCGTGGTCACGGCGAACAGCGCCAGCAGCGCTCCCGGCAGCGAACGGACCGTGCGGATCTTCAGCCACTCGGCGTGGAACACGGGTGCGAACGGCATGGTCAGGCCTCCTGGGGCTGTGCGGCGAACTCGGTCTCGGCGGCGGTCAGGTCCAGATAGGCCTGTTCCAGCGTGCCCTCGTCCGCCGCGAGTTCGAGGATCGGTACCCCCACGGCGGAGACGATGCGTCCGATGTCGTCCACGCGCGCGTCCGGCACGTTCCAGTGGCCGTCCGGGTGTTCCACGACATCGTGACCGTGCCGGGCGAGGACCCGTTGGAGGGCGGTGGGATCGGAGGTGCGGATGCGGACGGCGGGGCGCACGCGCCTGTCAATGAACTCCCGCATCGGCGTGTCGGCCAGCAGACGGCCACGGCCGAGGACGACCAGATGGTCGGCGAAGGAGGCGGTCTCGTTCATCAGATGGCTGGAGACCAGGACGGTACGGCCCTCGTCCGCGAGCCGGCGCAGCAGTGTGCGGATCCACACGATGCCTTCCGGGTCGAGGCCGTTGGAGGGCTCGTCGAGCATGATCACCGCCGGGTCGCCGAGCAGCGCGGCGGCGATGCCCAGCCGCTGGCGCATGCCCAGGGAGTACGTCCGCACCCGGCGGCGTGCCGCCGAGCCCAGCCCGGTCTCCTCCAGCACCGCGTCGACGCGGCGGTCCGGAATGCGGTGGCTCGCCGCCAGCACGCGCAGATGGTCGCGTCCGGAGCGGGAGCCGTGGGCGGCGTGTGCGTCGAGCAGGGCGCCGACCTGGCGCAGGGGTTCCTGGAGGGTGGCGTAGGCACGGCCGCCGATGGTGGCGGAGCCGGATGTGGGGTGGTCGATGCCGAGCACCAGGCGCATGGTGGTGGACTTGCCCGCGCCGTTGGGGCCGAGGAAGCCGGTGACCCGGCCGGGCAGAACGCGGAAGGAGAGGTGGTCCACGGCTCGCCGGGTGCCGTACTCCTTGGTGAGGTCCTGGACGTCGATGCTGGTCATGGCAGCAGCGTGACGGCTCGTACGGGGGCGGTGCCTCCCCCGCCGGTGGAGATCGTCTCCCCCGTGCGGGGGAGGCCGGTCGTCGGTGGCGGCTGGCACGATGACGGCATGGTCGGCTTGCTGCTCCCGTTCGGCCGGACGGTGACGTACACACGGTTGCTGCATCTGTTCATCGCCATCGTGTGGCCGTCGATGTGGCTGTTCCTCGAGGAGGCGTGGTGGACCTGGGTGGCGGCGGCCGTGGTGCTCCTGCCCGTCGGTCTGGTGCCCGCGATGCGCACCGTGGAGGGGTTGCAGGCCCGGCTGCTGCTGACCGGTCAGCGGCACGACAGCGAGAGCGGCGCCATCGTCGCCGCGCCGTCCGCCTCCTGGAGCGACCGGGGCAGGCTCGTCGTATGGCTTCAGGCGCGGCTGCTGATCGGCAGCGCGACCTCGCTGTGCACCGTGCAACTGCTTCTCGCCGTGGTGGACTTGACGGCGGCGGTGTTCGGCGGGGACACGGCCTCCGGTGAGTTGCTCCTCCTGGAGGGCCACCGCTGGTGGCACGTCCTCCTGCTGCCCCCGGCGCTGGCGGTCCTGGGGGCGACCGTGGTCGGCTGGGGCCGTCTGATCACGGCGCTGGCGCAGCGCCTGCTCGGCCCCTCCCCCGCCGAGCGGCTGGCCGCCATGGAGGAACGCACCGAGCAGCTCCTGGAGCGGACCCGTATCGCCCGGGAACTCCACGACTCCATCGGTCACGCCCTGACCGTGGCCGTCGTGCAGGCGGGCGCCGCCCGCGCGGCCGGCGATCCCGCCTTCACCGACCGGGCCCTGGACGCCATCGAGGAGACCGGCCGGGCCGCGCTGGAGGACCTGGAGCGGGTCCTCGGCGTCCTGCGCGAGTCCGGGCGGCCGGTGGGCGGCCGGCCGACCCTCGCGGACGCCGACCGGCTGCTGGAGTCCGCGCGGGCGTCCGGCGCGAAGGTGGACGTCGAGGTGACCGGGCCCCTGGACACCGTTCCCGGGCCGGTTTCCCGCGAGGGGTACCGCATCCTCCAGGAGTCGCTGACCAATGTGCTGCGGCACGCGGGCGCCGTCCCCGTCCGGGTCCGTATCGCGGTCGACGACGGCTCGCTGGGCCTGGAGGTCCGCAATCCGTTCACCGGGGCGGCACCCGGTCCCGGCCGGGGCAGCGGTCTGCGCGGCATTCGTGAGCGCGCGGCCCTGCTGGGCGGGCAGGCGCGCACCGGGCCGGACGAGGGTGACTGGCGGGTGCGGGTCGAGCTCCCGTTGCGCTGATCTACGCTGGCAGGATGCCGGTCACCGTTCTGCTCGTCGACGACGAACCCCTGGTACGCGCGGGTCTGCGGGCCGTGCTGGAGGCGCAGCCGGACATCGAGGTCGTCGGTGAGGCGGCCGACGGGGCGGCGGTGATCCCGCTGGTGCGGCGGCTGCGGCCGGACGTGGTCGCCATGGACGTACGCATGCCGCTGCTGGACGGGATCGAGGCCACGCGCGCGTTGCTGCGGTCGGTGGAGGCGCCGCCGAAGATCCTCGTCGTGACGACGTTCGAGAACGACGAGTACGTCTATGGTGCGCTGCGCGCGGGCGCCGACGGGTTTCTGCTGAAGCGGGCGCGGCCCGCCGAGATCGTGCACGCGGTACGGCTGGTCGCCGAGGGCGAGTCGCTGCTGTTCCCCGCCTCGGTGCGGCGGCTCGCGGCCGAGTACGGCGACGGCGACGGCAACCGCGCGGCGCGCGCCGTGCTGGAGCGGGCGCGGCTGACCGAGCGTGAGGGGGAGGTGCTGCGGCTGATGGCACGGGGCCTGACCAACGCGGAGATCGCCGCGAAGCTGGTGGTGGGGACGGAGACCGTGAAGTCCCATGTGAGTGCCGTACTGGCGAAGCTGGGGGCGCGTGACCGCACCCAGGCGGTGATCGCTGCCTACGAGTCGGGCTTCGTGGCGCCGGGCTGAGCCGTGTCCCGGGGAGCGGTCGCCGGGCGGCCGTGCCCGGAGGTCGCCGGGGTCGGCCGCGCCGAGTACGATCCGCCCAACACGCGCACGAGCTGGGAGGACGGACGGTGGGTCGGCTGACCGGCGGGGACCCCTCGCTGCTGCGAAGGATCAACTCCGCGGTGGTGCTGCACGCCTTGCGGGCCACGGACTGCGCGACGCTGACCGAGGTGACCCGGGTGACGGGACTGTCCCGGCCGACCGTGGAAGGCGTCGTGGAGGGGCTCATCGAGGCGGGCCTCGTCGTGGAGACGGCGGCCGAGGAAGGCGCCGCGCGGCGGCAGGGGCGGCCGGCGCGGCGGTTCCGGTTCCGGGCGGAGGCCGGGCATCTGCTCGGCCTGGAGATCGGTGTGCACCGGGTGGCCGCGCTGCTGGCCGATCTGGACGGCAAGGTGATCGGCGCGCAGGCGAGGGACGTCAACGAGACGGTCGACGCCGACGAGCGGCTGGAGCGGCTGCGCACCGCCGTCGCTGAGCTGCTGCGCCGGGCCGGTGTCCCGCGCGGCTCCCTGCGGGCCGTGGGTGTGGGCACCCCCGGGATCGTCGAGGCGGACGGCACGGTGCGGCTGGGCACGGCGTTGCCCGGCTGGACGGGGCTGGGCCTCGGCGAGCGTCTGAGCCGGTCCTTCAAGTGTCCGGTGCTGGTGGAGAACGACGCCAACGCGGCGGTCGTCGCCGAGCACTGGAAGGGCGCTGCCCGGGAGACCGACGACGTGGTGTTCGTGCTGGCCGGGCTGAGCCCGGGCGCCGGATCACTGATCGGCGGGCGGCTGCACCGGGGGTACGGCGGGGCGGCCGGGGAGATCGGGGCGCTGCATCTGCTGGGTCGGGAGGCGACCCCGGAGGCGCTGCTGTCCACCACGGACGAGCCGCTGCACCCGCTCGACGAGCAGGCGGTCGCCGAGGTGTTCGCCCAGGCCCGCGAGGGGGACCAGCGGGCGCTGGCGGCCATGGACCGCTTCATCCGGCGGCTCGTCCACGACGTGGCCGCGCTGGTGCTGGCCCTCGACCCGGAGCTGGTCGTGATCGGGGGCTGGGCGGCGGGGCTGGACGGCGTGCTGGAGCCGCTGCGGCGCGAGCTGGCCCGCTACTGTCTGCGGCCGCCGAGGGTCACGCTGTCGCACCTTGGCGAGGCGGCGGTCGCCACGGGGGCGGTGCGGCTGGCACTCGACCATGTCGAGGAGCAACTCTTCGCGGTGGAGGGCACGGTGACGGCTCGCCGCTAGCGGGCACGCCGTATCGGCGCCCAGCGCCCCGGGGTCCCGGCGCGCCTCGCGCCCGCTCCCGCGGGCAGTCGTGCCGCATGGTGGCACAGGTGGGCGCGACGGCACCCCGTTGACGCCGGGCTGCGGAACACCTCCGCTCCGGTGCCACCTGGGCGGGGGTGGGTTCCGCTCGCCGGCGCCTGCCGGGTGCCGCTGCGCCCACCCTCCCCCACTCTCGGCTTCGCTCGAGTGGGAGGTACCCCCATCGCCCCAGCGGCACGACTGCCCGCAGCGGCGGCGGGTGCGAATGCCCGCAGCTACGCGAAGTCCACCCTGTCAGGAGGCCTGGCGGTCTGGGCCGTGGTGGATTTCTACGCCGCCGCTGTCGCCGAAGGTGAGGCGGCAGGTGTCCGCGCGGTATGTGGCGACGGAGAGCGCGGCGGTGCGGCCGCGGGCGATGAAGCGGGTGGTGACGACGAGGACGGGCGCGCCCGGCAGGCGGTCCAGTTCCTTCGCGTCGTCCGCGCGGGCGGAGCCCAGCTCCACCGCGTTCTCCTGCCGCTCCAGCTCCAGCCGCTGGAGTTCCCGCAGCACCGCACGCGCGCGGGCCGGGCCGGACGGCGCGTCGATGCCGGACAGGTCGGGCACGGAGTCGGCCGGGATGTACAGCAGTTCGGCGGCGACGGGCTGTCCGTGGGAGACGCGGGAGCGCCGCACCACGTGCACGGGCTCCTCGCGGCCGGTCACCAGGGTCTCGGCGACGGCGGCGGGCGGCACCTCGAGCGCGCAGTCGAGGGACTGCCAGGCGTCGGCCGACCCGCCCGGCCAGGCGTGCTGCGCCGTGCCGACGGAGACGCCCATGCGTGGCGGGGCGACGGTCGTGCCCACACCGCGGCGGCGCTGGAGCCTGCCCTCCAGTTCGAGCTGTTCCAGGGCCTGCCGGAGCGTGGCGCGCGCGACGCCGAAGCGGGCGGCGAGGTCGCGCTCGTTGGGCAGGATCTCGCCCACGGAGAACTCCGAGTCCAGCGCCTCGCTGAGCACCGTCCTGAGATGCCAGTACTTCGGTTCCGGCACCGTTTCCAGCTGCGTGGTCCCCACCCTGTCCTCCACGATCGCCGTGTCCGGAGGCGTTTTAGCGCCCTTGTTTATTAAAGGTTGTTTCACTTATCAGCGACCATAGGGCGGCCCTCACCCTTGGTCAAGACCAATCGGCAGGACGACGGGGGACGTGGGTGCGTGCCGCCGCTACAGCAGCGCGGCGAGCGACCGCAGCTTGTCGGGATTGCGGATGACGTACACCGCCTGGACGCGCCCGTCGGCGACGTCGAGTTGGAAGACGGAGTCGGGCTTGCCGCCGGACAGGGCGAGCACGGCGAGGCCGCCGTTGAGCTCCAGGAAGCGGACGGAGAGGTCGGGGATGCCCTTGCGGGCGACGCCGAGGAGGAAGCGCCCCACGTGGTCGGCGCTCTCCAGGACCCGCAGCGGGGCGCGCGACTTGCCACCGCTGTCGCCCACCAGGCGCACGTCCGGCGCGAGCAGTTCCAGCAGGCCCTCCAGGTCGCCGTCGGTCGCCGCGGCCAGGAACCGCTCGGTGAGATCGCGGCGCTGGGCGGGATCGACCTCGTAGCGCGGGCGCCGTTCCTCGACGTGCTTGCGGGCGCGGCCGGCGAGTTGGCGTACGGCCGGTTCGCCGCGGTCGAGCATGGCGGCGATGTCGGCGTACGGGTAGCCGAACGCCTCCCGCAGCACGAACACCGCGCGCTCCAGCGGCGACAGGGACTCCATGACGACGAGGACGGCGAGGGAGACGGAGTCGGCGAGCACGGCCCGTTCGGCGGTGTCCGGGACGGTGTCGCCGAAGTCGGTGACGTACGGCTCGGGCAGCCACGGGCCGACGTACGTCTCGCCGCGCGCCTTGATCTGGCGCAGCCGGTCGATGGCGAGGCGGGTGGTGACGCGCACCAGGTAGGCGCGCGGTTCGCGCACATCGGCCCGGTCGCCGCCGGACCAGCGCAGCCACGCGTCCTGGACCACGTCCTCCGCGTCGGTCACCCGGCCGAGCATGCGGTAGGCGACCCCCAGGAGAACGGGGCGGTGTTCCTCGAAGACGTCGGTCACGGTGTCGGTGGTCACCGCACCATCCCAGCCGACCCGCGCGGTGGTGTCCAGGCGGCACCGGCCGTCGGCCGACGACGGGCGCCGACCCGGGGACTACCCGTCGGTAGCAATTGCTGACAAGCTGTCTACGGCGCCGGGCGGCGTCCGTTTCCGCGAGTCCCAGACGAGGAGCACCCTCATGTCCGCGACCGTCTCCTTCAAGGTCACCTCACCCCGCGGCCCGCAGACCGTGACCCTGTCCTACGCGCGCGTGGGCCGCGGCGAACCGCTGCTCCTGCTGCACGGCATCGGCCATCACCGCCAGGCCTGGGACCCCGTGGTGGACATCCTCGCGACCGAGCGCGAGGTGATCGCCGTGGACCTGCCCGGCTTCGGCGCCTCCCCGTCGCTGCCCGACGGCCTCACCCACGACCTGCCCACCATGAACGCCGCCCTGGGCGCCCTGTGCGAGGAGCTGGAGCTCGACCGGCCGCATGTCGCGGGCAACTCGCTCGGCGGCCTGCTGGCCCTGGAGCTCGGCCGCGAACGACTCGTGCGGTCCGTCACCGCCCTGTCCCCGGCGGGCTTCTGGACCCCGGCCGAGCGGCGGTATGCCTTCGCCGTGCTCATCGGCATGCGGCGGATCGCGGAGCGGATGCCCCTCCCGCTGGTGGAGCGCCTCGCCCGCTCCGCGGCCGGCCGGGCGGCGCTGACCAGCACCATCTACGCCCGTCCGGGACGCCGCGCCCCCGAGGCCGTGGTCGCCGAGACGCTCGCGCTCGCCGGGGCCACCGGATTCACCGAAACCCTCCGCGCGGGCACCACCGTACGGTTCACCGACGACGTGCCCACCATCCCGGTGACCGTCGCCTGGGGCGCCCGGGACCGGCTGCTCCTCCCCCGGCAGGGCGTCCGCGCCAAGCGGATCATCCCCCGGGCCCGGCTGGTCCGGCTGCCCGGTTGCGGCCACGTCCCGATGAACGACGACCCGGCGCTCGTCGCGCGCGTCATCCTCGACGGCAGCCGCTGAGCCAGGGGCCCGGAGTCCGGCGTGGCGCTCGCCCCCGTGGGATCAGTTGTTCATGTGGGGTTTGCGTGCGAGCCGCGCCGGGCGAGTAGTTGTGGCAGCGCACACTGGCCGGATCCCGTCCCTGGAGGCGCATCCATGTCACACCGTCCGCTCCCCGGTCGCCGCGCCGTGCTCCGCGGCTCGCTCGCGGCCTCGGCGGCCCTGACCCTGCCCACCGCGCTCGGGGCGGCGCCCGCCTTCGCCCGCTCCGGGCGCCCGCGGGCCGAGTGGGGCGTGCAGACGGGCGACGTGACCCGTGACTCCGGGCTGGTGTGGGTGCGGTCCGACCGCCCGGCCCGGATGATCGTCGAGACCTCGGCGACCGAGTCGTTCCGTCACCCGCGCAGATGGCACGGTCCGCTGATCGGCGGGGACACCGACTTCACCGGCACGACCCGGCTGCGCGGGCTGCCGGCCGGCGAGCAGATCCACTACCGGGTGCTGCTCGCCGACCCCGACGACCCGCGCCGCACCGGTGAGCCGGTCACGGGCACCTTCCGCACGGTCGCCGCCCGGCGGCGCGACGGCGTGCGGTTCCTGTGGTCGGGCGACCTGGCGGGGCAGGGCTGGGGCATCAACCCGGACTTCGGCGGCTACCGCATCTTCGACGCGATGGAGCGGCTCGACCCCGACTTCTTCCTGTTCAGCGGCGACACCGTCTACGCCGACGGCCCCATCGCCGCGACCGCGGCCCTGCCGGACGGCGGCGTCTGGCGGAACATCACCACCGAGGAGAAGTCCAAGGTCGCCGAGACCCTCGCCGAGTTCCGCGGGAACTTCCGCTACAACCTGCTCGACGAGAACCTGCGCCGGTTCAACGCCCGGGTGCCGTCCGTCGTGCAGTGGGACGACCACGAGGTGCGCAACAACTGGTACCCGGGCCAGCGGATCGCGGACACGGACGCCCGGTACACGGAGAAGAGCGTCGACGTGCTGGCGGCGCGGGCGCGGCGCGCGTTCAGCGAGTACTTCCCGATGTCCACGCTGCGTCCGGGCGCCCGCGAGGGCCGGGTGTACCGGGTGCTGCGGCAGGGTCCGCTGCTCGATGTGTTCGTGCTGGACATGCGGACGTACCGCAACGCCAACTCCTCCGGCGACCAGACGGTGGATCCGCAGGGCATCCTGGGGCGCGAGCAGTTGGAGTGGCTGAAGCGGGAGCTGGCCCGGTCTCGGGCGGTGTGGAAGGTGATCGCGGCCGACATGCCGATCGGCCTCGTCGTACCCGACACGTCCGAGGGCGGGCAGCACGTCGAGGCGGTGGCGCAGGGTGACCCGGGGGCGCCGCTGGGACGGGAGTTGCAGATCGCGGAGCTGCTGCGGTTCGTCAAGCACCGGCGGATCACCGGCACGGTGTGGCTGACGGCCGATGTGCACCACACCTCGGCCCAGCACTACCAGCCGTCGCGGGCCGCGTTCGACGACTTCGAGCCGTTCTGGGAGTTCGTCTCCGGTCCGCTGAACGCCGGCGCCTTCCCGGCCAGCGCGCTCGACGGCACCTTCGGTCCGGAGCGGGTGTGGGTGAAGGCGCCGACCGCCTCCAACGTCTCGCCCGCCGGCGGCTACCAGTTCTTCGGCGAGGTCGACATCGACGGCGACAGCGGCGAGTTGACGGTGCGTATGCGGGAGCAGGACGGCACGGTGCTGTTCACGAAGACGCTGCGGCCGGGCCTCGTCGGCCAGTAACGCAGCAAAACAGACAGAAGCATGCTTTACCCGTCAGTCACAGTGCGTTCGTGATCACGAAACACGATTCCTTCACAGTGGCTGTATGAGTCGAGACATGTCTGACGTGACGAACACCCGGCACGGCGGCGCGCACCGCCGGTGGAACCCCGTCGAGCACGCCGCGCGGTGCACGGCCGCCTTCCACGCATGGTGGGCACGGCGCCACGGCCACGCACCGCCGGCGCTCGATACCGGCGGTGCCCGGCCGCCCTCCGCCGCGGCCGGGAACAGCGTGCTGTGGCGGATGCGGACGACGGTGAAGGACGAACCGGGCGCGCTGGCCTCGCTGTGCACGGCGCTGGCCGAGCGGCGGGTCGACATCCTGAGCCTCCAGACGCACCCGCTGGGCGAGCACACCGTCGACGAGTTCCTGCTGCGGGCACCGGAGGGGACGGACCTCACCGCGGCCGTGTCGCTCGCCGGGGGCTCGGACGCCTGGACCGAGCGCGCCGACGCCCACGATCTGGTCGACGCACCGACCCGGGTCCTGGGCCTGGCCGCCCGCACCGCACAGGACGCGGCCGAACTGCCGTTGGCCCTGCGCCAGTTGCTGGGGCGGTGCACGATCCGCTCCCACCCCGCCACGACCCTCGGCGGCCGGCGGGCACCGGAGGCGGTACCGGAGGAGGGCTCCCTGGAGGACACCGTGATCCGGCTGCGTGACCCGGAGGGCGGTGTGATCACCGTGGAGCGGCCGTATCTGCCGTTCACCCCCACGGAGTTCGCGCGCGCCCGGGCGCTGGTGGCGCTGGACGCCCGGCTCGGTCCGCGGATCCCGCGCGGCCGTGACGTGCTCACGCTGTCCGAGGGGAGCGCGATCTCCGTGCGCCGCGCGGACACCGGCGATCTGGCGGCCGCGCGGGAGATGCACGAGCGGTGCTCCACCGAGACCCTGCGCCTGCGGTACCACGGCCCGGTCGGCGACGCCGAGCGCTATCTGAACCATCTGCTCAGCCCGCGCTTCGGCCGCACGCTCGCCGCACAGACCGCCTCGGGCCGCATCGTGGGCCTCGGCCATCTGCTGTGGGACGGCGACGAGACCGAGGTGGCGCTGGTCGTGGAGGACGCCTGGCAGCGCCGGGGCATCGGCGGTGAACTCCTCACCCGGCTGGTGGCGATGGCTGCCGAGGCGGGCTGCGCCCAGGTGTACGCCGTGACGCAGTCGTCCAACACCGGCATGGTCGCCGCGATGCGCGCCCTGGGCCTGCCGCTCGACTACCAGGTCGAGGAGGGCACCCTGGTCATCACGGCCCGGCTGGACGTCGTGCCGGACCCCCGGGTGCCGGAGGAGCGGGAGTACGGCGAGCGGATCGGCCGGTCGTAGGCGGTCGCGCACGGATGCGGGAGACGGCCCGGCGGGTCCCGCCGGGCCGTTCGTGGCGCGGGCGCCGCTCAGCCCCGGGCCACCGCCCCGGCCGACGCGGGAGTCCCGGCCCGCTCCCCCAGGGCCGCGTCCAGATCGGCCCACAGGTCCTCGACGTCCTCCAGGCCGACCGAGAGCCGCAGCAGCCGGTCACCGACCCCGGCGTCCCTGCGGTCGCCGGCGTCGACGATGCGGTGGCTGATGGACGCCGGGTGCTGGATGAGGGAGTCGACGCTGCCGAGGCTCACCGCCGGAGTGATCAGCCGTACGCCGGCGATCACCTCGTGCGGGTCCCCGTGCACCTCGAAGGAGACCATCGCCCCGCCGATGCGCGGATAGTGCACCCGCTCCACGCGCGGGTCCCCGGCGAGCCGACGGGCGAGTTCCGCCGCGTTCGCGGAGGCCGCCCTGACCCGTACCGGAAGGGTCGACAGTCCCCGCAGCAGCAGATAACCGGCCAGCGGATGCAGCACGCCGCCCGTGGCGAACCGCACCTGGCGCAGCCGCCCGGCGAACTCCTCGTCGCAGGCCACCACGCCCGCCAGCACGTCCCCGTGGCCGCCGAGGTACTTCGTGGCGCTGTGCAGCACCAGCCGTGCCCCGTGCTCGGCCGGGCGCTGGAGGACCGGGGTGGCGAAGGTGTTGTCGACGAGCAGCGGCACGGAGCCGCAGGCGTGGGCGACGGCCCGCAGGTCGATCTCGGCGAGCGTGGGGTTGGCCGGGGACTCCACGAGCACCAGGCCGGTGTCGGGGCGCAGCGCGTCGGCGACCCCGGCCGGGTCGGTCCAGGTCACCTCGGAGCCGAGCAGTCCGGCGGTCAGCAGATGGTCGCTGCACCCGTACAGCGGGCGGACGGCGACGACGTGCCGCAGTCCCATCGAGCCGCGCACCAGCAGCACGGCGCTGAGCGCGGCCATGCCGCTGGCGAACGCGACGGCCGACTCCGTCCCCTCCAGCCGGGCGAGGGCGGTCTCGAAACGGGCGACGGTCGGGTTGCCGAGCCGCCCGTAGACCGGCGGGCCCTCCGGTTCCGCGCCGGTGGTGGCGAAGGCGTCGATGCGGGCGGCCTCGGCGCGGCTGTCGTACGACGGGTAGGTGGTCGACAGGTCGATCGGAGCGGCGTGCAGTCCCAGTCCGGCGAGGTCGTCGCGGCCTGCGTGCACGGCCTCGGTGGCGAGTGCTCGTGTGGTGCGTCGCGTGTCCATGCCCAAGTCCATGGACGGAAGGGTGAACACCGAACGGACCACTGAGCCCCGATCCCGTGCTACGTTCGGTCGATGGCCGAATCTGTCGTACTGGATCCGGTGGACCTTCATCTGCTGCGGCTGTTGCAGAACGACGCCCGGACGACGTACCGGGATCTCGCCGCGCAGGTCGGGGTCGCGCCGTCCACCTGTCTGGACCGGGTGACCCGGCTGCGCCGCTCGGGCGTGATCCTCGGGCACCGGCTGAAGCTGGATCCCGCCAAGCTGGGCCGGGGGCTCCAGGCGCTGTTGTCGGTACAGGTCAGACCGCACCGGCGGGAGCTGGTGGGGCCGTTCGTGGAGCGGATCCGGGCGCTGCCCGAGTCACTGACGGTGTTCCATCTGACCGGCCCCGACGACTATCTGGTGCATGTGGCGGTCGCGGACATGGCGGATCTCCAGCGGCTGGTGCTCGACGAGTTCACGGCCCGGCGCGAGGTGGCCCGCGTGGAGACACGGCTGATCTTCCAGCAGTGGGACTGCGGACCGATGCTGCCGCCTACGCCCTCGGCGCAAACCGGGTGACGAGCCGAGGGCCGCGTACCAGGATGGTCATCATGTCTGAGACCAACAGCGCGCTCCCCCGTCAGGTCGCCGACGCCTACGTCGACGAGCTCATCGCCCTCGACCCGGTCACCGGAACCTTCCTCGGTGTGAAGGAGAGTTCCTCCCGGCTGCCCGACCTCTCGCCCGCCGGTCAGGAGGCGGTCGCCGAATTGCAGCGGGCGACACTCTCGCGGCTCGCCGAGGCGGAGCGGCGGCCCGGCGCGGACAGCGACATCGAGCGCCGCTGCGCCCGCCTGCTGCGCGAGCGGCTCACCGCGGAGCTGGCCGTGCACGAGGCCGACGAGGGGCTGCGCTCGGTCGGCAACCTGGGCACGATCGTGCACTCGGTGCGCGAGGTGTTCACGGTGACGCCGGCGGAGTCGGAGGAGGACTGGGCGGCGATCGCGGAGCGGCTGCGCGCGGTCCCGGCCGCGCTGGCCGGCTACCGCGAGTCCCTCGCGCTCGGCCTGGAGCGCAAGCTGTACGCGGCTCCGCGGCCGACGGAGACGTTCGTCGGGCAGCTCACCGAGTGGGCGGACACCGGCGAGGGGCGCGGCTGGTTCGAGGACTTCGCGGCCGAGGGACCGGAGGCGCTGCGCACGGAGCTGGACGAGGGCGCCCGCGCGGCGACCGCGGCCGTCGTCGAACTGCGGGACTGGATGCGCGACGTGTACGCCCCGGCGATCGAGGGCGCGCCGAACACCGTGGGCCGGGAGCGGTACGCGCGTTGGTCCCGCTACTTCAACGGCACCGATCTCGACCTGGACGAGGCGTACGCGTACGGCTGGTCCGAGTACCACCGGCTGCTCGGCGAGATGAAGAAGGAGGCCGAGAAGATCCTGCCGGGGGCCGAAACGCCGTGGGTGGCACTGGCGCACCTGGACGAGCACGGCCGGCACATCGAGGGCGTCGACGAGGTCCGGGAGTGGCTCCAGGGTGTGATGGACCGGGCGATGGATTCCCTGGACGGCACCCACTTCGACCTCGCGGAGCGGGTACGGAAGGTGGAGTCGCGGATCGCGCCGGCGGGCAGCGCGGCGGCGCCGTACTACACGCCCCCGTCGGAGGACTTCTCCCGGCCGGGCTGCACCTGGCTGCCCACGATGGGCCTGACCCGCTTCCCGGTCTACGACCTGGTCTCCACCTGGTACCACGAGGGCGTCCCCGGCCACCACCTCCAGTTGGCGCAGTGGGTTCACGTGGCCGATTCCCTCTCCCGCTACCAGGCGTCCGTCGGCATGGTCAGCGCCAACGCCGAGGGGTGGGCGCTCTACGCGGAGCGGCTGATGGACGAGCTGGGGTTCCTCGCGGACGCGGAGGAGCGACTGGGCTATCTGGACGCGCAGATGATGCGGGCGACCCGGGTCATCGTCGACATCGGCATGCACCTGGAGCTGGAGATCCCGGCGGACTCGCCGTTCCGTCCGGGCGAGCGCTGGACGCCCGAGCTGGCGCAGGAGTTCTTCGGGGCGCACAGCAGCCGCCCGGCGGACTTCGTGGAGAGCGAGCTGACCCGCTATCTGACGATCCCGGGCCAGGCGATCGGCTACAAGCTCGGCGAGCGGGCGTGGCTGCTGGGCCGTGAGAAGGCCCGCGAGCGCCACGGCGACGCCTTCGACCTCAAGGCCTGGCACATGGCCGCCCTGTCCCAGGGGTCGCTGGGTCTGGACGACCTCGTGGACGAGCTGTCGGCGCTGTGAGCCGGGCCGGCGCCGTCAGCGCCGGAAGCCGCCCTCGGAGTCGATGACCTGACCGGTGATCCAGTCCGCCTCGTCCGTGGCCAGCCACGCGATGAGGCGGGCGGGGTCGTCGGGCATGCCCCAGCGTCCGGCGGGGAAGAGCGCGGCGATGGCGTCGTAGTCGTCGCCGGTCATGTAGTCGGTGTCCACCGGGCCGGGGTTGACGGTGTTCACGGTGACCGCGTGCTCGGCCAGGGCGGTCGCCAGGGAGCGGGTCACGGAGGCGAGCGCGCCCTTCTGGAGGGCGTAGGCGATCTCGCCCGGCATTCCGCCGGCGATGTCCTGCCCGGAGGTCATCATCAGCACGCGTCCGCCCGGGGTGCGCGGCGGCAGCGCGGCGCGGTGCCGGGCGTGGGCCTGCACGAGCAGCACCACCGACCGGGCGTCGACGGCCCAGTGCGCGTCCAGCATGGCGGCGTCGATGGCGTCGAGAGTGCCGTCGGAGCCGCTGAGGGCGTGGTTGGCGACGAGGACGTCGAGCCGCCCGCCGAGCGCCTCGACCGCCCGGGCGTGCAGTTCGGCGGGTGCCGCCGGGTCGCTGAGGTCGCCCGGCAGGGCGACCACCCGCGCGTCGGGGTCGCCGAGGGCGTCGCGCACCGAGGCGGTCACGTCCTCGATCCGGTCGGCGCCCCAGGGCATCGCGGCGTCGTGCGGCACATGGTGGTGCAGGCAGACGCTCGCTCCGTGGGCGGCCAGGCGCCGGGCCACGGCATGACCGATGCCGCCGCGCCGGCTGGCCCCGGTGACCAGCGCGGTACGGCCGCGCAGGGGCAGCGGGTCACGACGGAGTGCTTCGGGCGCGGGGTGCGGAAGTCGGGGCATGATCACCCATCATGGGGTCCGCACCGCCCCGACGCACCCGAATATCCCCGGCGGTTCAGTGCAGGGGCCGGATCTGGATGACGGTGAGCCAGGTTTCGGGGCCGGGCTGCACCTGGGCCGCGCGGACCGCGTAACGGCCCGGAGTGAGCGTGAGGCTCACGTGGTCGGTGCCCGTGGAGTCGGGTCCGGGCCAGGCCGCGTCGAACAGCACGACCCTGCCGGGTACCTTCCAGTGCACCTCGGGCTGCCACTGCGCGGTGTGCAGCGCCGCCGGGACGCTCGCCAGGAGCTCCGCCTCGGAGTCGCCGGCGATCCAGCGGACGAGGGTGCCGTGTTCGGGGAGGTACGCGGTCGCGGCCGGCTCGTCGCCCAGGACCAGGGCGGTGGAGTCGCCGACCGGGAGGAGTCCGAGGAGCCCGTCCACCTCGCAGGCCCGGTCGTAGTCGGAGGCCGTCTCCTCGCCGTCGGCTCCCGTCCAGAACGGCAGCACCGTCTCCGGCACCGCGATGAGCGGCCCGCCGCCCGACTCCACCCACTCGACCGTGCCCGGTTCCGCGTATCGCACCATGCGCAGAACCTACCGGGTCGACTCCCTTACCGGAGCCACGGGTTCAGCATCCGCAGTCGTCGGCGTCGGCGGGCGCGGTGAGCGGGTCGGGGGTGCGGCGCTCGCGTCCCTGCCAGGTCTCGAACTCGAAGCCCTCGCGCACCCAGTACTCGAAGCCGCCGAGCATCTCCTTGACCTGGTAACCGAGTTCGGCGAGGGCGAGCGCGGCACGCGTGGCGCCGTTGCAGCCGGGGCCCCAGCAGTAGGTGACGACGGGGACCGACGGATCCAGGAGTTCCGCCGCCCGCTCGGGGACGAGTGCGGTGGGAAGGTGCACCGCGCCGGGGACGTGACCCTGGTCCCATGCCTCGCTGGAGCGGGAGTCCACGAGGACGAAGCCGGGGTCACCGCCGGCCGCGAGCGCGGCGGCCACATCGGAGACGTCGGCGTAAAGGGCGAGGCTCGCACGGAAGTGGGCGGCCGCCTCCGCAGGGGAGGCGGGGGCCACGCGCAGCACGGGGTTCACGGTGTTGGTGGTCATGGGAGAGAAACTACGGTCGCGAGATCCGTTCCTGAAGCGAGGATCCCCGGTCCTTGCCTTGCCCAGCCGGGGATTCCTCTGCTACTTCTCGGGAATGACCGCGTATTCACCGGACGCCACCGACTGGCGCATTCTCGACATCCTCCAGCGGGAGGGACGGACCGGTTTCGCCGAACTCGCCCGTGCCGTCTCGATGTCCGCGAGCGCGGTCACCGAGCGGGTGCGCCGCATGGAGGAGGCCGGGGTCATCCAGGGCTACGCGGCCGTGGTGGATCCGGAGCGGATCGGGCTGCCCGTCCTGGCGTTCGTGCGGCTGCGCTACCCGACCGGCAACTACAAGCCGTTCCACGACCTCGTCGCCGCGACGCCCGAGATCCTGGAGGCACACCATGTGACGGGCGACGACTGCTTCGTCATCAAGGTCGCCGCCCGTTCGATGCGGCATCTGGAGGAGGTGTCGGGCCGGATCGGCGCCCTCGGCTCGGTGACCACCAGCGTCGTCTACTCCTCGCCGCTGCCGCGCCGCCCCCTGGGGCGGTGAGCCGCCCTCATCCCGTCCCGCGCTGTCGCAGTTCCGAACCGGAGCGGCCCTTCACGACCTCCAGCTGGGCGTGTATCCGGCGCCGCAGATCGGCGACGTGGCTGACGATGCCCACGCTGCGGTCGCGTTCGCGCAGGGAGTCCAGGACGTCCAGGACCTCGTCGAGGGTCTGGTCGTCGAGGCTGCCGAAGCCCTCGTCGATGAAGAGGGTGTCCAGCCGCACCCCACCCGCCTCGTCGGTGACGACGTCGGCGAGGCCGAGCGCGAGGGCGAGCGAGGCGAAGAAGGTCTCGCCGCCCGAGAGGGTCGCGGTGTCGCGTTCCCGCCCGGTCCAGGCGTCGACGACGTGCAGCCCGAGTCCGCTGCGGCCGCGCCCGGTGCGGTCGTCGGAGTGGACGAGGGTGTAGCGGCCGGACGACATGCGGTGCAGCCGTACGGTCGCGGCGGCGGCGACCTGCTCCAGGCGGGCGGCGAGGACGTACGACTCCAGGCGCATCCGGCGTTCGTTGTCCGCCGAGGTGCCGGCGGCGAGTCCGGCCATCCGGGCCACGCGGTCGTACTCCTCGCGCAGCGGTCCCAGCCGGCGTACCGCGGCGGTGGCCCGCGCGGAGAGCCGGTCGAGCTCGGCGCAGCGCCGGGCCGCGGCGTCGTGGGCGGAGGCCGCCTCGCGCGCCCGGCGGCCGGCCTCCTCGGCGGTCCGCTGCGCGGAGCCGAGGTCGGCGGGCGGCTGCTGTGCGGCGGCCGCGGTCTCCGGCTCGGCGAGGACGGCGCGCACCGCGGTCTCCTCGTGCTGCCAGGCGTCCAGGCGCCGTTGGAGGTCGCGGTGGGCGGCGTCGTCGAGGAGGGCGTCGGCGGCGGCCCCCGGGGTGTCGAACCCGGCGCGGAAGGCGGCGTCGGCGAGCCGGGCGTCGGCCTTCTTGAGCCGCTGGGCGGCGTCGTCGGCGGCGCGGGCAGCTTCGGCGGCGTCCGTGAGCCGCGCGACGCTCCGTTCCAGCTGTGCGGCACGGGCGGCCACGCTGGTGGCGTCTCCCCGCGCCCGGGTCAACTCCTCCTCCAGGGTGGCGCGCTCCCGGTCCAGTCGGTCACGGTGGCCCACGCGGGAGGCCGCCCGGACGGCCGCCTCGCGCTGGGCGGCGACGCGCAGTTCGTGCTCGTGCTCCGCGCGGCGGAGCTGTTCCTGCGCGGAGTGCAGCACGGAGGCGGCGTCCCGCGCCCGCGCGTACTCCTGCTCCAGCTCGTCGACCGCGCGGGAGAGTTGTTCGGTGGCGCCGTCCCCTGCCTCGGCGCTCGCGGCGGCCAGCGCCTCCCGTACGACGCCGAGGTGCTGCTCGGCCTCGGCGCGGCGGTCCTCCGCGCGCTGGTACTCGGCGAGGGCGCGTTCCTCGGTCTCGCGGTCGACGTGTCCCTGGACCTTGCGGGCGGGGGCGGGGTGTTCGGTGGCGCCGCAGACGGCACAGGGGTGGCCGTCGGTGAGACCGGCGGCCAGTTCGGCGGCGATGCCGTTCAGCCGCTGTTCCTTGAGGTCGAGCCAGTGCTGCCGGGCCGCGAGCGACCGCTCCCGGGCGATACTGGCCTGCTCGGCGGCGGTTTCCGTGTCCCCGGCGAGCTGGTCGCGCAGCCGCGCGGCGTTCAGCCGCTGCCGCGCGGGGTCGCGGAGCACGGCCAGTTCACCGGCCCGGGTCGCGGCCTGCTGCGCGGACTCGATGCGGTTTTGCAGACCGGTCCGGGTCTCCTCCCAGTCCGCGAGCCACGTCTCCGCGTCCTCCAGGATCTCCTCGTCGGCGCGTTCCTGCCGGTCCAGGTCGGCCCGCTCATCGAAGAGTTCCGTCAGCCGCCGCTCGGCCCGGCGGGCGGACTCCAGCCCGCCCAGTTCCTCGGCGGCCCGGCGGGCGGCGGCCGCGAGCCCGGCCGCTCCCGCGTCCGCGTGGGACGCCGGGAGGAGGGCACGCGCGCGGAGGTCGGCCGCGGCGGCGCGCCGGTGCTCGGCTTCGGCGGAGTCCCGCAGTTCCAGGGCGGGGGCGACGCTCTCGGCCTTGCGGGCCCGCTCCATGCGGGTCTGCGCCTCCCGGTGGGCGCCGGACCGCTCCTGAAGGCGCGCCGCCCGCTCCCGCGCCTCGGCGAAGCGCCGTTGCAGCCGGTCCCGTTCGCGTACGTCGTCCAGTGCGCGGTCGGCCGCGGTCAGGGCGGACTCGGCGGCGGCGAGGCGGCAGTGGGCGACGGTGAGCTGTTCGCGGGCGGTGCTGCGGGCGACGGCGGCCGCGCACAGCACGGCCTCGGCCAGTCCGGGTTCGCCGGGGGTCAGTTCGGGCAGCTCCATGGTGCCGCCCGCGGCCTGTTGCATCCGGTGCGCGTCGGCCAGCAGGTCGGCGTCGCCGTCGCGCACCCGGGACTCGGCGGCCCGACGGCGTTCGGCGAGGCGCTTCTCCACGTCGGCGAAGCGGCGGGTGTCGAAGAGGCGGCCCAGCAGCTTGCCGCGGGCTTCGGCGTCGGCGCGCAGGAAGCGCGCGAAGTCGCCCTGGGGCAGCAGCACGACCTGGCAGAACTGCTCCCGGCTCATGCCGAGGAGCTGGGTGATCTCCTCGCCGATCTCCTGGTGCGAGCGGCTGAGGTCCTTCCAGGTTCCCGAGGCGGCGTCGCGTTCCCGCAGCCAGGTCTGGGCCTTGTCCACCGTGGTGCCCGCGGGGCCGCGCTTCTTGGGGCGTTCCCAGGGCGGCTGCCGGGTGATCTCCAGCCGGCGTCCGGCGACGGTGAGTTCGAGGGTGACCTCGGTGCGGACGCCCGGGGCGGCGTGGTCGCTGCGCAGTGTCATGCCCTGCCCGCTCTGCCGGGCTCCGGGGACGGACCCGTACAGCGCGTAGCAGACGGCGTCCAGTACGGAGGTCTTGCCGGCGCCGGTGGGGCCGTGCAGCAGGAACAGCCCGGCGGCGGACAGCTCGCCGAAGTCCACGCTCTGGGTGCTGCCGAAGGGCCCGAAGGCGGTGATGTCCAGCCGGTGCAGCCTCATCGCGCGACCTCCCGCACCGCGTCGTCCGCGCGTACCGCGTCGAAGGCGTCCCGCAGGACGGTCCGCTCGTGTGCGTCGGGTTCGGCGCCGCGCACGTGGGTGACGAAGTCCTCGGCGATCTGCTGGTCGTCGCGGCCGGCGAGGCGGCGGGCGTAGGAGACCTCGGGATCGTCCGCCGCCCTGTCCGGGTCGAAGACGAGGCTGAGGGTGTGCGGGAAGCGCTCGGTGAGCCGGGCCATGGGGTCGGCCGGTCGGACCGGGTCGGTGAGGGTCGCCTCGATCCACGCCTCCTGGTGCCGGGCCAGCGCGGGGTCGGCGAGCAGTTCCTCCAGGGTGCCGCGGATCCGGGCCAGCGCGCGGGGCACCGGGCAGTCCACGCGCTCGGCGGTGACCGTCCCGTCGGCGGCCAGGTCGACCAGCCACATGCTCTTGCGGTGTGCGGCCTCGGAGAAGGAGTACGGCAGCGGGGAGCCGGAGTAGCGCACGCGTTCGGTGAGGGTCTGGCAGCCGTGGAGGTGCCCGAGCGCCACGTAGTCGACTCCGTCGAACACCCCGGCGGGCACGGCGGCCACGCCGCCGACGGTGATGTCCCGTTCGCTGTCGCTGGGTTCCCCGCCGGTGACGAAGGCGTGTGCGAGGACGACGGAGCGGGTGCCGGGCGCACGGGCGGCGAGGTCGGCGCGGACCCGGTCCATGGCGGCGGCGAGCACCGTCTCGTGGCCGGCCCTCTCCACCTGGAACGTGTCCTTCACGAGGGCGGGTTCGAGGTACGGCAGCCCGTAGAAGGCGACGTCCCCGTGCTCGTCGGACAGCACCACCGGGGTGCCGCACGCGGACGGCTCGGTCCGCAGATGGATGCCCGCGTGCCCCATGAGCCCGGCGCCGACGCCGAGGCGGCGGGCCGAGTCGTGGTTGCCGGAGATCATCACCGTCGGCACGCCGAGGTCCGCGAGCCGGTGCAGGGCGTCGTCGAACAGCTCGACGGCGGCGAGCGGCGGCACGGCTCGGTCGTACACGTCTCCCGACACGACCACCGCGTCCACGTCGCGCTCACGCACGGTGCCGACGAGGTGACCTATGAACTCGGCCTGGGCACCGAGCATGCCGACCCGGTGGAAGGACCGGCCGAGGTGCCAGTCGGAAGTGTGCAGCAGTCTCATGATCCCCGCAGCGTAACCGCCGGGTCCGACAGCACGGGCGGTTACTCCCGTATCGCCCGTCATGACAGGCCCATAAACGCCGTTCATGTCGGATTCATTGCGGATTGCCGCTCTGCCGGAGGTCTTCCTTTCAGGGCAGGATGGACCGTGTGAGCGGGGACACACACAACGGGGACCGGATCGACTTCCGCAACGGGACGTTCCGGGGCGAGGCGATCGGGAAGAAGGTCGAGCATCATCATCACTACGGCCCCATGCCGCACGTAGAGGACGCGCTTCCGCCGGTTGCCGCCGAGTTCACCGGGCGTGCCGAGGAACTCGACGCGCTGCTGGCGGCACTGGCCCCGGGCCCCGGTGGCCGCACCCCGGTCCCGGTGACCGCGGTGGCCGGGCTGGGCGGCGTGGGCAAGACCGCACTGGCGGTGCGAGCGGCTCACACGGCACGGGAACGAGGATGGTTTCCCGGCGGCGCGCTGTTCGTCGACTGTCACGGCTACGACGAGACGCCCGCCGGAGCCGAACAGCTCGTGGAGGCCCTGCTGCGCGCACTGGGCGTGGCGGCCGCCCATGTGCCTGCGACGCTGGACGAACGAGCCGGCCTCTACCGCTCGGTCCTGGCCGAACGGGCCCGCACGAGCGGTGCGGTGCTGATCGTGGTGGACAACGCCTCGCATCCCCGTCAGGTCAGGCCGCTGCTGCCCGGCCACAACACGCACCGCGTCCTCGTCACTTCCCGCGACACCATGCCGCAGCTCGGTGCCCACCTCCTCCATCTCGACGTCCTCCGACCGGAGGTGGCCCGCGACGTGCTGGGTGTGGCCCTGCGCACGGCCGCCCCCGCCGACCCACGCGTACTGGACGCCCCCGAGGCGACCGGGAACCTGTGCGCCCTGTGCGGGTATCTGCCCCTGGCGCTCCAGATCGCCGCCGCCCTGCTCATCGCCGATCCGGGCAAACCGGTGACGGAACTGGTCGCGGAGCTGGCCGACTCCGCCACGGTCATCGATCACCTGGACGATGGCGAACGCGGCGTGCGGGCCGCGTTCGACCTGTCCTACCGCCGCCTCGGTCCGGGTCCCTCCCGCCTGTTCCGGCTCCTGGCGCTCGCCCCGGGACCGGAGACAAGCGATGAAGTGATCACCGTGCTGTACGGGGCCGACGCGCTGCCGCGGCCGGAGCTGAACGTGCTGGTCCGTGCCCATCTGGTGGGACCCGGCAGTGCACGCGGTTACTGGACCATGCACGACCTGGTCCGCGCCTACGCGCTGGACCGAGTGACCCACGAGGCGTCACTGCGGGCCGAGGGCACGCAGGCACGGGCCCGGCTCCTCGCCCACTACCAGCGGCGCGCCGAGGCGGCCGACCGGCACGTGCAGTCCCGGCCCGGCCCCGCTCCCTCCCCCGGGTTCAGGGACCGAAGGGACGCGCTGAGCTGGCTCGACCACGAGCGCACCGGCCTCATCTCCGCCGCGCTGTGGGCGTCCGACCCCGTGCACGCACGGGCCGGACTGGGACTGGCGCTGAGCCTTTACGGCTATCTCAGCTGGCGCCGATACTTTGATGACGCCGTGTCCGTCTACCGGTGCGCGGCAGAAGCGGCACGCGCCCTGGGTGACGACCTCGGCGCGGGTCGGGCATGGAACGCTCTCGGACTGGCTCTGCGCTACAGCCGAAGAATCGAGGAGGCCGTCGCGGCGCACACGCGGGCCCGCGAGATCCACGCGTCGCGCGGGGACCGCCTCGAAGAGGGAAAGACGTGGGACATGCTGGGAGTCTCCTTGACCGAAGCCCGCAGATTCGACGAGGCGATCGAGGCCCACGAACGAGCCCGCGAGCTGGTGCACGCGGCCGGCGACCGGCAGCTCGAGGCGTCGACCTGGAACAACGTCGGCCGCGCCCTGTTCAAGCTGGGCCGCTGCGACGAGTCGGTCGTCGCGCTCACCCGGGCCCGCGAGATGTTCCACGCGGTCGGGGACCGGCTCCACGAGGCCACCGCGACGAACAATCTGGGACGCTCCTTCCGGGAGACCGGGCGCCTTGAGGAGGCCCTGGCGGCGCACACCACCGCTCGCTCGGTCTTCCAGGAGCTGGGCGCACGGGAGCGTATCGCCACGGCATGGAACGACTTCGGTGTCACCCTGTCCGCGCTGGGCCGCCTCGACGAGGCCGTCGACGCCCACCTGCTCGCCGTACGGGAACAGGAGGAGGTGGGCCATCGGCACGGCCAGGCGATCGCCGCCAACGACCTCGGGGTCGCACTACGGCGCGCGGGCCGTCGCGACGAGGCCGTCGCGGCCCACCTCCAGGCGCTGTGCCTCTACCGGGAGGTCGCCGACCGCTACGGCGAGGGCGAGACGCTGAAGCTCCTCACCGCCGCCGGGCACAGGGAAGACGAACCGCTCGGGGAAGCGGGGAGCCGATGACGCGGCCGTCGCCACCGGCCCGCGCCGCCCCGGAGGCACGGCTGGCGAGGACCAGTTCCCGTGTCCTGCTCCAGCCGACCCCGCTGTGCAACCTCGACTGCCGCTACTGCTACCTGCCCTCCCGTCGGCTCGCCCGCGTGATGTCCGACGAGGTCGCCGACGCCGTCGCGGGGACCGTCGACTCCTGGTCGGAACACCACCCGGTCACCGTGCTGTGGCACGGCGGCGAGCCACTCACCACGGGGGTGTCCCGGCTGCGGGAGCTGTTCGACCGGTTTCCTCCGGGCCGTGGACACCCGGTACGGCACGCCGTGCAGACCAATGCCTCGCTCATCGACGAGGCGTGGTGCCGGCTGTTCGCGGAGCGACGGATCGACGTCTCGGTCAGTGTCGACGGTCCCGGCCCCGGCACCGATCGGGTGGACCGCACCGGGCGGGAGGCAACGGATCGCGTGCTGCGCGGCATCGAGCTGCTCAAGAAGCACGGCATCGCGTTCGGGGCCATCGCCGTCGTGTCCGACCCGTCCGCGCGCAAGGCGGCCGAACTGCATCAGTGGTTCGCCGCTCTCGGCTGCCGCGTTCTGGGGGTGAACCTGGTGGAACGCAAGGGCGTACACGCCGGGAGCCTCCACGACGACGAGAACATCGCGGAGTTCTGGGCCGCGCTGGCCGCTCGCGGGCGAGCCGACCGGGACATGGCGCTGCGGGATCTGGGACACGCCTGGCGGTATGTCAGGGCGGAGCTTGCCGGCGCCGCCGGGCGGTGGGCTGGCCTGCCGGTCGATCCGCTTCCCATGGTCACCTGGGACGGACAGGTGGTGCCGCTCAGCCCGGATCTCGCCGGCTTCTCCTCCGCGCGCCACGGCCGGTTCACCGTCGGCGACGTGCGGGAACGGGGACTGGCCGGCTGCCTGACCCATGCCGAGGAGACTCCTTGGGTCGCCGAAGCCCTGGCCGGGGTCGACGCCTGTCGCGCCGTGTGCGACCTGTTCGCCTACTGCCGTGGCGGGCAGGCCGCCAACAAGTACTTCGAGACGGGCCGGCTGGACGCGACCGAGACCCTCTTCTGCCGCAACAGCAGAAAACTTCTGATGGAAGGACTGATGCGCGATGCGGAACGAGTCGCCGGAAGAGCCCACGGTTGAGGGCCGCATGCGGTCCCTCGGTGCGGAGCTGTTCCCCCTGCCGGATACCGAAGTCTGCGAGGACTGCGGTGACGCCCCGTGCGCGCACGCCGTGACCCTCTATTCGGGCGGCTCCGAAGGCAGCCCACTGTACGAGCCCGCCCGGTGGTCCGCCCCGTGAGTCCCGTCAGGCGTCCCCGTACGCCTCCCCGCCCAGTTCGAACCCCGCCGACCCGGCGGTGACGTCGGCGAGCCAGGCGCGGAAGGCGTCCACGTCGGCGTCCGGGAGGCCGATCTCGATGGTGACCTGCTCGGCGTAGCGCACGTCGCGGACCTCGCGTCCGGTGGCGCGCAGGTCGTTCTGGACCTTGCCGGCGCGCTGGTGGTCGACGGTGACGGTGGCCAGCCGGAAGCGGCGGCGGGTGATCGTGCCGAGGTTGTCGATGGCCTCGCCGACCGCGCCGCCGTACGCGCGGATGAGTCCGCCCGCGCCGAGCTTGACGCCGCCGTAGTAGCGGGTGACGACGGCGACGACGTACCGCATGTCGCGGCGGAGCAGCATCTGGAGCATGGGGACGCCGGCGGTGCCGCCGGGCTCCCCGTCGTCGCTCGCCTTCTGGGTGGAGGCGTCGGCGCCGATGACGTACGCCCAGCAGTTGTGGGTGGCGTCGGCGTGCTCCTTGCGGACGGCGGCGACGAAGTACTGCGCCTCCCGCTCCGTGGCCGCCGGGGCGAGGGCGCACAGGAAGCGGGAGCGGTTGACCTCGGTCTCGTGCACACCCGCGCGGGCGACGGTGCGGTACTCGTCCTGCATCCGGCCAGCCTATGCGCCCCCGCGCGGCTGGCGTCGCCCGCCCCGGGGGACGGTCAGCGACGTCAGGAGGGCGGCGCCGGGGGCGAGGTCCCGCCATGCGGCGCCGCGCCAGGACAGGACCGCGATCGCGGAGGTCGGGAACTTCACGCGGACGCGGTCCAGGGTGTCGTCCAGTCCGTCGCCGGCCAGGGTCAGGACGAGGTCCTCCAGTCCCGGGTTGTGTCCGATCAGCAGCAGCGTCTCGACCTCGCCCGGCACCTCGCGCACCACGGCCAGCAGTTCGGGGACGCCGGCGTGGTAGAGGCGCGGGTCGTGGCGGACCGGCGGGGGCGTGCCCCACTGCGCGGCGGCCAGCTCCCAGGTGCGGCGGGCCCGGACGGCGGTGGAGCAGAGCGCGAGGCCCGGCAGGCAGTCGGCCTCGGCGAGCGCGCGTCCGGCGGCGGGGGCGTCCCTGTCGCCGCGCGGGGCGAGGGGACGGTCGTGGTCGGGGACGCCCTCCGGCCGGGCGGACTTGGCGTGGCGCAGGACGACGAGGCGGCGCAGCGGTCCCCGCCCGGCGCGCTCGATCACGCCGGGGTTCCCAGGTCGCGGGTGAGGTCGAGGCCGAGGAGCCGGTCGGCGTAGGCGTAGGTCTCGAAGCGGGCGCCGTCGGCCAGGTCCGGGTCCGTCTCCACCGCGCGGAGGACGTCCAGCACGCCGGCCGTGTCCAGATCGTCCTCCCACGCGGCGCGCAGGTCCGCGCGCACCGCGTCGGGGATGGGGCGCGAGGGCCGCCGCGCCCAGTCGGCGACCGCGCGACGCCAGCGGTCGAGGGTGTCGCCGGCGGCGGCCAGGGCGGCGGGGTCGATCCGCACCGGCGTGTTCCTGGGGTGGGCGAGCAGGGCCAGGCGCAGGACGCCGGGGTCTGCGTCGTCCGGCGGGCCGGACGCCTGCCGGTGCACGGGGGCCACGGCCACGCGCACACCGTCGGGTGTCGCGCCGCCCTCGCTCACCACGTGCAGCACCTGGGCCTCGCCCAGCCCGGTGCCGGTGTCCCCGCCGTCCTCGAAGGGGCGGACCCCGAGGGCCGCGGCGGCCGCGAGCAGTTCCGCCCGCTGCCGTTCGCCGGTGAGCAGCGCCCACACCGGTGTGCCGCCGAGCTCCAGGGCGCGCACGAGGAGGTCGGCGACGAGCAGCACACGCAGGTTCGACACGTCGAACCCCTGTGTGTGGGCCTGGACACGGGTCAGACCCCGGCGGGCGGGGGCGGCGTCCACGGGTTCGCCGGTTCGGGCGTCGGTGATGCGCAGCACGAGGCGAGCGTAGGCGCGTGAGCGGGCGTACGCAGGTATCCGGGCCGCTTTTCGGGTCACCGTGTGCGGTTCCCCGCGCCGGACACCCGTGCGGCCGGTACAGTCCACGACCCCTCCGGGTGGAGGGGTGGCACCGGGAATCACCGTGCGCCCCGTCTCGTTGTCGGCAGTGACAGCTCTTTCTCGACCCACGGGAGGCCGACGGTGTACGGCGACGAGGCGACGGTCCGCAAGATCCTCACCGGGCTCGGTGACACGTGGGCCGTGGTGGGCCTGTCGTCGAACCGGCAGCGCGCGGCGTACGGCGTCGCCCAGGTGCTCCAGCGGTTCGGCAAGCGGGTGGTGCCCGTGCACCCGAAGGCCGAGACCGTGCACGGCGAGCGGGGCTACGCCTCCCTCGCGGACATCCCCTTCGAGGTGGACGTCGTTGACGTGTTCGTCAACAGCGACCTGGCCGGGGCGGTGGCCGACGAGGCGGTGGCCAAGGGCGCCAAGGCGGTGTGGTTCCAGCTCGACGTCATCGACGAGGCGGCCTACGAGCGGACCCGCGCGGCGGGCCTGGAGATGGTGATGGACCGCTGCCCGGCGATCGAGATACCCCGGCTCGGCTAGCCGGTACCGAGGGTCCGCACGGCACGGCGCCCAGGAGGTGCCGTGCCGCCATAATGACCCGATGAGCCAGAGCTCCCCCCACGCCAACTCCCTTGCCCCGCAACGCTTTCCGGTGGTCGTCGTGGGCGCCGGACCCGCCGGGCTCACCGTCGGGAACATCCTGCGGGCGGCCGGTCTGGACTGCCTGGTCCTGGAGACCGGGACCCGGGAGTTCATCGAACGGCGGCCCCGGGCCGGGGTGATCGAGGAGTGGGCGGTACGCGGTCTGGAGCGGCGGGGACTCGCGCGGAACCTGCTGGAGCGGGCCGAACTGCACACCGCCTGCGAGTTCCGTTTCGACGGGGAGCGGTACCGGTTCTCCTACCAGCAGCTGACGGGCAGCCACCACTGGGTCTACCCGCAGCCGTTGCTGGTGACCGACCTCGTGCGCGAGTACGCGGACGTGCGCGGCGGGGCCGTGCGGTTCGGGGTGCGCGACGTACGGCTGCACGACCTGGACGGCGACAGTCCGTCGGTGTCCTACCTCTGTCCGGAGACCGGGCGGCGGCAGGTCGTCGGGTGCGACTACGTCGCGGGCTGCGACGGCGCCCGCGGGGTGACCAGGGCCTCCCTCCCGCCCGGCCGGGCCCGCGTCGCCCGCCACGACTACGGCATCGGCTGGCTGGCCCTGCTCGCGGAGGCGCCGCCGTCCGCCGACTGCGTGCTGTTCGGCTGCCATCCCGACGGCTTCGCCGGTCAGATGCCCCGCAGCCCGGAGGTGACCCGCTACTACCTCCAGTGCCCGCCCGGCGACGACCCGGCGAACTGGCCGCACGAGCGCGTCTGGGCGGAGCTGCGACGCCGGCTCGGGGCGGCCGGAGCGGCCCCGCTGACCGAGGGGCCGCTGATCGAGAAGCGCGTGCTGGACATGCACGACTACGTCACCGAGCCGATGGCGTTCGGGCGGCTGTATCTCGCCGGGGACGCGGCGCACCTGGTCGCGCCGATCGCCGCCAAGGGCATGAATCTGGCCCTGCACGACGCGTTCCTGCTCGGCGACTCGCTGGTCGCCCGCCTCACCGGGGACGACGAGAGCGGACTGGCCGGCTACTCACAGGCCTGTCTGCGGCGCGTGTGGGACTACCAGGAGTTCTCGCAGTGGCTGTCCGAGCTGTACCACGGCGGCGCGGCGGGGGACCCGTTCCGCGCGGGCACCACGCTCGCCCGGCTGCGCCGCCTGTTCACCTCCCCCACCGCCGCTGCCGCCTTCGCGGAGCAGTACCTGGGCACGGCCGTACGGCACTGACACCGGTGTGGCGTCAGTCGTGCGGGGGGCGGTCGCCGATCCGGTGGTCGGCCACGTTCAGCGCCTCGTCCACCAGGCGCCGCAGATGGCCGTCGCGCAGGGAGTAGATCACCCGGCGGCCCTCCTTGCGAGTGTCCACCAACCCCGCGAGGCGCAGCCGCGCGAGGTGCTGGCTGACGGCGGGCCGTGCCGCTCCGCACGCCTCGGTGAGCGTGGTGACATCGGCCTCGCCGCCGGTCAGGGCGTGCAGCAGGGTCAGCCGGGTGCGGTCTCCGAGCAGGGCGAGCAGCTCCGCCGCGAGCGCGAAGTGCTCCTCGCCGGGCGTGCGTGGGTGCGCATCATGCGCAGGTGATAGGTGCATGCGTGCGCTCATACGCACATAATGGCGTCGTGGGCGCCGCCGCGTCCAGCCCGCGCACGGAAGGGGACGATCGTGACCGACCGCCACCACCACGGCCACAACCACGGGCACCAACACCAGCACCACCGGACTTCCCCGCTCCACCGCCTCGCCCATCTCCTCACCCCGCACTCCCACGAGACCGCCGACAAGCTCGACTCCGCGCTGGAGTCCTCGGCCCGGGGCGTGCGCGCGCTGTGGGTCTCGCTGGCGGTGCTCGGGGTGACGGCGCTGGCGCAGGCGGCCGTGGTGGCCGTGTCGGGTTCGGTGGCGCTGCTCGGCGACACGGTGCACAACGCCGCGGACGCGCTGACCGCCGTACCGCTGGGCATCGCCTTCCTGCTGGGGCGGCGCGCCGCCACCCGCCGCTTCACCTACGGCTACGGGCGCGCGGAGGACCTGGCGGGCCTCGTGATCGTGCTGACGATCGCCGCGTCCGCCGTCTTCGCGGGCTGGACGGCGTTCGACCGGCTGCTGGACCCGCGTCCGGTGGAGCACGTCCCGGTGGTCGCCGTCGCGGCGCTCGTCGGGTTCGCGGGCAACGAGTGGGTGGCCCGCTACCGCATCCGCGTCGGTCGTGCCATCGGCTCGGCCGCGCTGGTCGCCGACGGACTGCACGCCCGCACCGACGGGTTCACCTCACTGGCGGTGCTGCTGGGTGCCGGCGGCGCGGCCCTGGGGTGGCGGTTCGCCGACCCGGTGGTCGGACTGGCGATCACCGCGGCGATCGTCCTGGTGCTGCGGGACGCCGCCCGGGAGGTGTTCCGACGGGTGATGGACGCCGTCGACCCGGCGCTGGTGGACCGCGCCGAGCAGGCGCTGGCGCGGGTTCCGGGGGTGCGCGGGGTGGGCGAACTGAGGCTGCGCTGGATCGGCCACCGGCTGCGCGCCGAGGTGGCGGTCGTGGTGGACGGCGAGGCGACCGTGCGCGAGGCGCATCGTGTCGCCGTCGAGGCCGAGCACGCGCTGCTGCACGCCGTCCCACGGCTGACCGCGGCCCTGGTCCACGCCGACCCGGAACCGGTGCCCGGCGTGGCGGACCCGCATCTGGCGCTGGCCCACCACGCGGTGAGGTGACCCCTCAGGCCGCCCTCACGCCACCCCCAGCCCTTCCAGCACCACCGCTCCGGGCAGCTCCGCGAACGCCTTGCCCGGAACCAGCAGCTTGCCGCGCCGCCGGCCGCTGCCCACCAGCACGTACGGCAGGTCCACGACGGCGGCGTCCACCAGCACCGGCCAGTCGCCGGGCAGTCCGACCGGGGTGATGCCGCCGTACTCCATGCCGGTCTCCCCCGTGGCCGTGTCCATCGGGGCGAAGGAGGCCTTGCGGGCGCCGAGGTGACGGCGCACGACGCCGTTGACGTCGAGCCGGGTGGTGGACAGGACGACGCACGCGGCGAGCGTGGTCCCGCCGCCGCGCTTCCCCGCCACCACCACGCAGTTGGCCGATCGCTCCAGCAGGTCCCGGCCGTAGTGCTCGACGAAGACGGCGGTGTCGGCCCAGCGCGGGTCGGTGTCGACGTAGAGGATCCGGTCGGCGGGCACACTGCCGCTCCAGGCGCGGACGGCGGCGGCGACCGGCGCGGTGAGCTCGTCGAGGCAGTCGGGGGTGGGGGTGGCGTGGTCGAAGTCTCCGATGGGTGCGCGCATGGCGGCACCGTAACAGCCGGGACGGGGCCGTCCGGGGGGTGTCTCAGTGCACGGGCGGCACCGAGACGGTCATGATCATCTCCATCGGGACGTCGCCCTGATTGCCGTACGTGTGGGGCGCGTTGGCCTCGAAAGACACGGTGGCGCCGGCGGGCACCCGGTGCTCCACCCCGTCGACGGTGAGGGTCAGCTCCCCGGAGGTGACGTGCACGAGTTCGACCGTGCCGGAGGGGTGCGGGTCGGAGTCACTGCTCTCGCCCGGCATGAGCCGCCAGTCCCACATCTCCAGCGGGCCGGGGGCCTCGGTACCCGCGAGCAGCCGGTTGAAGCTGCCGGCCTCGGTGTGCCAGAGCCGTACGGCCTGGTCGGCGGGGACGATCCGCACCTTCGGGCCCCGCTCGTAGTCGAGCAGGGTGGTCACACTGACGCCGAGCGCGTCGCCGATCTTGACCACCGTGCCGATGCTCGGATTGGTGCGGGCCTGCTCGATCTGGATGAGCATGCCCCGGCTGACGCCCGCCCGCGCCGCCAGCGCGTCCAGGGTGAAGCCGCGCTCGGTGCGCCAGCGCTTGACGTTGCGGGCCAGGGACTGGGTCAGCAGGTCGAGGTCCGACACATTCCATCCGTTCAATATTCTGGATGACAGAGTTCAGTCTGTTCTACTACGGTGAGGTGCACCCGATCGTTCACCGCACTGTACTGCGAGGCCCCCTGTGACAGCACTGTTCGCCCTGGCCACGAGCCTGCTGTGGGGCCTGGCCGACTTCGGCGGCGGCCTGCTGACCCGGCGCACCCCCGCGCTGACCGTGGTCGTGGTCTCGCAGTCCGTCGCGGTGGCCGTGCTCGGCGCGATCGTCCTCGCGACGGGCGCCTGGAGCGAGGCGGACGGCCGGCTGTGGTTCGCGGTGGCCGCCGGACTGGTCGGCCCGGTGGCGATGCTCGCCTTCTACAAGGCGCTCGCCCTGGGCCCGATGGGCGTCGTCTCGCCGCTCGGCTCGATCGGCGTGGCCGTGCCGGTCGGGGTGGGGCTGATGCTGGGCGAGCGGCCCGGAGTGCTCCAGTTCGCGGGCGTCCTGGTGGCCGTGGCCGGTGTCGTCCTGGCCGGCGGACCGCAGTTCCGGGGAGCGCCGGTGCAGCGGCAGGCGGTCCTCCTCACGCTGCTCGCCGCGTTCGGCTTCGGCGCGGTGATGGCCCTGATCGCCGAGGCGTCGACCACGCTCACCGGCCTCTTCCTCGCCCTGTTCGTGCAGCGGGTCACCAACGTCACGGCCGGCGGCCTCGCTCTGTACGTCTCCGTGCGGCGCGGCAGTCCCGCCCTGGGCCCGGACGGGTTCCCCTGGCGCTCGCTGCCGGCGCTGGCGTTCGTCGGCCTCGCCGATGTGGCGGCCAACGGCACGTACGCGATCGCGGCGCAGACGGGCCCGGTCATGGTGGCCGCGGTGCTCGCCTCGCTCTATCCGGTGGTGACCGCCGTCGCCGCCAGGGGCCTGATCGGCGAACGGCTGCGTGCCGTCCAGGCCGCGGGGGCGGGACTCGCCCTGGTGGGATCGGTGCTGCTGGCGACCGGGTGAGGGCGGGTCAGCCCTCGGGTTCCAGCTCGGCGAGCCGGGCCGCCGGGTTCGCGTCCAGCTCGGCCAGCCGGGCCGCGCCCTCCTCGTCCAGTTCCGACAGCGCCCGCAATTGCTCCGGGGTGACGCCCTCGGGAATCGGTACGGGCGCCGGGGTGCGCAGCGGGGGCTGCCAGCCGTCGGCGGGGGTCCAGCGGCGCACCACACGGGCCGGGGCGCCCGCGACCACCGAGTGGTCGGGCACCGTGCCCCGCACCACCGCGCCCGCGGCCACCACCACGTTCCGTCCGATCCGTGCCCCGGGGAGGATCACCGCGCCGGTGCCGATCCAGCAGCCGGGGCCGATCTCCACCGGCTCCATACGCGGCCACTGCCTGCCGATGGGCTCGTGCGGATCGTCGTAGGAGTGGTTGGTGGAGGTGACGTAGACGTACGGCCCGAAGTAGCAGTCGCTGCCGATGGTGACCGTCGTGTCGGCGATGAGATGGCTGCCGCGGCCCAGCACGACCCCGTCGCCGATGCGCAGGATCGGCTCGGGGCCGAGGTCGAGGCCGGGCATCAGACCGGCGGTGAGGGTGACCTGCTCGCCGACGATGCAGTGGGCGCCGAGCCGGATCCAGGGCTCGCCGAAGACCGTGCCGAGCGGGAAGGCGAGCCTGGTACCTGTTCCCATGGCGCCGAAGCGGAAGCGGCCGGGGTGGTCGGCGGTCACCGAGCCCGTGCGCTGCACCCAGGCCCACCCCGCGTGGACCGCGCGCTGAGCGAGGCGACGCGGCCAGGACGAGAACGTGTTCTTGCGCTTCGGCACCCGCTCACCGTAGTCGGCGGGCACCGCGCGGACGGGCCGGTGGCCCTGTGATCTTCACCCCACCGGACTGGCGTACGGTGCGGGGTGTCTACGACGTCGTGTGGAGGAGAGGGCGATGACGCACCGCGCGCTGATCACGGGTATCGGGGGCAAGGAGCCGAAGGTGGACGGGGAGGCCTTCGTGGCGCCCACGGCCTCGGTGATCGGGGACGTGACGCTGCACGCGGGCGCGAGCGTCTGGTACGGGGCGGTGCTGCGCGGGGACGTGGAGCGGATCTCCGTGGGCGCGAGCAGCAACGTGCAGGACAACTGCACCCTGCACGCCGATCCGGGGTTTCCGGTCGGCGTGGGCGAGCGGGTGTCGATCGGGCACAACGCGGTCGTTCACGGGGCGACGGTCGAGGACGACTGTCTGATCGGGATGGGGGCGACGGTGCTCAATGGCGCCGTGATCGGCGCGGGGTCCCTTGTCGCCGCGCAGGCGCTGGTGCCGCAGGGGATGCGGGTGCCGCCGGGGTCGCTGGTCGCGGGGGTGCCGGCGAAGGTGCGGCGGTCGTTGACCGCTGAGGAGCGGGAGGGGCTCACGCTCAACGGGACGATGTATGCGGAGTTGGCGAAGGTTCACCGGGAAGAGCACGGGGCGTAAGGGTTGTCGGCGTACTGCGGGTTGTGTGGCGCTGGTCGCGCAGTTCCCCGCGCCCCTTCGGGGCGCTTCTAGTCGGCGGCGACGACTGGTTCCGGGGCTGCCTTTTGTGCTTTGCGCTTCAGTAGCAGCATCGATGTGATGCCGATCAGTACCGCCAGGACCAGGCCCAGCCAGGAGAAGCGCTTCAGCCAGGACTCGGCGACGATGCCCACGTAGTAGATGACGGCGGTGGTGCCGCCCGCCCAGACGATGCCGCCGAGGACGTTGGCGATCAGGAACTTCCAGTACGGCATCCGCAGCACACCCGCGAGCGGGCCGGCGAAGATGCGCAGCAGGGCCACGAAACGGCCGAAGAAGACGGCCCACATGCCCCACTTCTGGAAGGACCGTTCGGCGGTGGCGATGTGCCCTTCGCTGAAGTGGCGGGGGAACTTGGCGCCCAGCCAGGCCAGCAGCGGCCGCCCGCCCTTGCGACCGATGGCGTAGCCGATCGAGTCGCCGACGATCGCGCCGACGGTGGCGCAGGCGCCGAGGATCACCGGGTCGATGTCGCCGTGCTGGGAGGCGAGCAGCGCGGAGGAGACCAGGATGATCTCGCCCGGCAGCGGGATGCCCAGGCTCTCCAGGCCGATGACCAGTCCCACCAGCGCGTACACGGCGACCGCGGGTACGGTCTCGAGCCACTCCTGCACGTGCAACGCCCTGTCCTCCCGGTCCACCGTTCGTGCGCCCGGTCCCGGCGCACGAACGGGAAGCCTACCGGGCGAAGCCGGTGGTCAGCCGTTGGGGCGCAGGGTCCAGACGACGGTCATCTCGCCGGTGACGGCGCCGTCCTCGCGGCGGATGGCGATCGCGACCGGGAATTCGGGACGCGTTCCCTCGTCGAGTTCCGCGACGACCTCGGCGGCCGGCCGGCCGAGGGTCGCGGTCGCGGTGACCGGGCCCATCGCGAGCTTCTTGTAGGCGATCTCGGCGCTGACGGCCAGCGGCACGGCGCGCGCCAGCTGGTCCCCGAACGCGGCGAGCACGATCGCGCCGCTCGCCGACTCACCGAGGGTGAACATGGCGCCGGCGTGCGGCCCGCCCACGTGGTTGTGGTAGTCGGCCTGGTCCGGCAGGGCCACCACGGCCCGCTCGGGCGTGGTCTCCAGGAACTGGAGGTTGAGGGTCCGGGCCATGGGCACCGTGGCGGCGAGCATCTCGCCGATGGACATCTGGTCTGCGCTCATGAGCACATGTTACCCACGAGTAGCCTCGGTTGCCATGCCCGGCGGCACCCGAGTTGCTACGTCCCCGTCAAAGGGCGGTGACCCAATCGTGTCCGTGGCGCGGCTAGGGTTGCTGCCCATGTGGCCAGGACAGCAGCCGCCCGGGGGCGAGCAGAACCCGCAGTCGAACAACCCGTACCAGCAGCCGGGGTACCAACAGCCGAATCCGTATCAGCAGCCCGGCTATCAGCAGCCGAACCCGTACCAGCAGCAACAGTCGGGGTGGGGCGCGCAGACCGTGGCGGGCGGTCCTCAGTCACCGCAGGGCGGGGGCGGCGGGAACCGTACGAAGCTGGTGGCGATCGTGGCCGCGACGGCCGTCGTCGTGGCCGCGGGCGTCACCGGCTTCCTGGTGCTCGGCGGGGACAAGGACGACGAGGCCGACGGCAAGAAGGACGGCAAGCCGTCCGCGACCGCGTCCAAGGAGACCTCCGCGGAACCGAGCACCTCCGCCTCGGAGGACAACCCGCGCGGCGGCGGCGAGGAGAAGGCGACCATCCCGGGGTGGAAGGTCGTCGTCAACACCCGCTTCGGCACGAAGTTCGACGTCCCCGCCGACTGGGAGATCGAGACTCCCGGCACCAGCGTGGGTTTCGAATGGGAGGAGAAGGACGGTGAGCTGGAGAGCACCACCGTCACGGCTCCGGCCTATCTGAAGTCCAAGTGGTGCACGAGCGACGACAACAAGGACGGCCGCGAGGAGGACACCGCCCTCGCCACCGCCGGTACGCGCGGTGAGAACGGCGCCAAGAACACCGACATGGCGGCCGAGACGCGAGTGCCGTGGTGGATCTACGGCGGATACACCCAGCCCGACAAGAAGAGCGTGAAGTACGACAAGCCGAAGGCGTACACCACGAAGTCCGGCATCAAGGGCAGCGTGGCCACGGCGCATTCGGAGAACACGCCGCAGAAGGGCAAGTGCGACAGCGAGGGCAAGGCGATCACGTTCGCGTTCAAGAACGGCGCCGGCGACTTCGTCACCTGGAACCTCTACGGCGCCAAGGGCGTCAAGGACGAGATTCCGGACGCGACCATGCAGAAGATCCTCAGCACGGTGCGCCTCACGGAGGACGCGCCCACGGAGTCGTAGCAGGTCGGGGCCGGCAAAGCAGTTGGCAAGTCGGCCCCGGCCCGGCGATAGTCACGGGGTGCCGACCACCGCCCTCCGCCGCCGCCCCGCCTGGGCCGGCCGCAACTACTCCCTGCTGACCGCCGCCGCCGTGGTGACCAACCTGGGCAGCCACGGCGCGCTGATCGCCGCCGCGTTCGCCGTACTGGGCGCGGGCGGCGACGGCGGGGACGTGGGTCTGGTGGCCGCCGCCCGCACCCTGCCGCTGGTGCTGTTCCTGCTGATCGGCGGTGCCGTCGCGGACCGGCTGCCGCGCCATCGGGTGATGGTCGCGGCCAACGCCCTGAACTGTGTCTCGCAGGCCGCGTTCGCGGCGCTCGTCCTGTCGGGCGAGGCGCGGTTGTGGCAGATGATGCTGCTCAGCGCGCTCGGCGGCACCGGGCAGGCGTTCTTCAACCCGGCCGCCGAGGGCATGCTGCTGTCCTCGGTGGACGGCGAGCAGGCCGGCCGGGCGTTCGCGGTGTTCCGGATGGCGATGCACGGCGCGACCCTGGGCGGTGCCGCGCTCGGCGGTGCCATGGTCGCCGCGATCGGACCCGGATGGGTGCTGGCGGCGGATGCGGCGGCGTTCGCGGTCGCCGCGGCGCTGCGGGCGTTCCTCGATGTGCGGCACATACCGCCGCGCGCCCCGGGCGGCGGCATGCTCGCCGATCTGAAGGAGGGCTGGCGGGAGTTCATCGGCCGCCCGTGGTTGTGGGGCGTCGTCGTCCAGTTCTCCGTCGCCAACGCGGTCGTCGGCGCGGCCGACGCGGTCTACGGGCCGCTCGTCGCCCGGGACCACCTGGGCGGCGCCGCTCCGTGGGGCGTGGCGCTGGCCTTCTTCGGCGCGGGCACGGTCGGCGGGGCGCTGCTGATGACCCGCTGGCAGCCGCGCCGTCTGCTGTTCGTCGGCATCCTGTGCGTGTTCCCGCTGGCCCTGCCGTCGGCCGCGCTCGCCGTGCCGGTGCCGGTCGCCGTGCTGTGCGCGGTGATGTTCGTGACCGGCGTGTCGCTGGAGGTGTTCGGCGTCTCCTGGATGACCGCGCTGCACCAGGAGATACCGGAGGAGAAGCTGTCCCGGGTCTCGGCGTACGACTGGTTCGGCTCGGTCGCGATGGTGCCGGCGGCGATGGCCCTGGCCGGGCCGGCGGAGACCGCGTTCGGGCGTCCGGAGGCCCTGTGGGGCTGCGCCGCACTGGTCGTGGTCGTCACAGCGGCGGTCCTGTGCGTGCCGGACGTCCGCAATCTGCGGCGCCGGACCCGCCAGGTCACCGGCACGGACCCGGGCGACACCTCGGGCGACACCGGGGTCCCGCGCGCGTCAGCCGATGCCGAACGCCCCCTCGGGGGGCTCGGGTGACGGTACGGCGTCCTCGTCCCGCACCGGGCGCGCGCCGCGCGTGAAGTCGCGGAGCGCCGCTCCGTGTTCGACCCGGGCGGGGAAGGCGTCGGCCGCGGTGGCGCGGGCCAGGGCGGCGATGTCCAGCGGGCGGTGGGCGGCGGCCAGCACCGCGTTGCCGAAACGGCGGCCGCGCAGCACGCCCGGCTCGGCGACCAGCGCCAGTTCCTCGAACTGTGTCCCCAGTGTGGCGAGTTGGGAGCGGAGGAAGGCGAACGGGGCCGCGTCCGCGAGATTGGCGAGGTAGACCCCGCCGGGCCGCAGGACCCGGGCCGCCTCACGGACGTAGGCGACGGAGGTCAGGTGCGCGGGGACCCGTGAGCCCCCGAAGACATCGGCGACCAGGACGTCCGCGCTGTCGTCGGGGGCCGCCTCCAGCCAGGCGCGGGCGTCCGCCGCGTGCAGCGTGACGTCGGCGTCCTCGGCGAGCGGCAGGTGCTCGGCGACCAGCTCCAGCAGTCCCCCGTCGAACTCCACGACGTGCTGCCGGGAGCCGGGACGGGTGGCGGCCAGGTAGCGGGGCAGGGTGAGCGCGCCGCCGCCGAGGTGCAGGGCGTCCAGGGGCCGCCCCGGTTCGCCCACGGTGTCGAGGACGTGCCCCAGCCGCCGGGCGTACTCGAACTCCAGATGGGTCGGCTCGTCCAGGTCGACGTACGACTGGGGTGCCCCGTCGACCGTCAGCAGCCAGGCCCGCTCCCGGTCGACGTCGGGCATCAGCTTGGCGGTGCCGTGATCGACGGCGCGGGACACGGGGATGGGCTCGCTCACCGTCCCATTGTGCCGTCGTCCGTACGGCAGGCCGCCCGCCCCCGTCAGTGGGGGCGGGCAGCCGTCCCGCCGCTCAGCCGACCGACGTCACCGTGCCGGCGCCGACGGTGCGTCCGCCCTCACGGACGGCGAAACCGAGCCCCGGCTCCAGCGGCACCTCGCGGCCCAGCTCGACGGTCATCGTGACCGTGTCCCCGGGCCGCGCCACCGCCGCCTCACCGAGGTCGACGTCGCCCACGACGTCCGCCGTGCGGATGTAGAACTGGGGCCGGTACCCGGTCGCCACGGGTGTCGTACGGCCGCCCTCGCGGGCCGACAGCACGTACACCTGGGCCGTGAAGCGGCGGCTCGGCACCACGCTGCCCGGCGCGGACACCACGTGCCCGCGTCGTACCGCGTCCCGGGGGACACCGCGCAGCAGCAGCGCCACGTTGTCCCCGGCCTGCGCCTCCTCCATGGGCTTGCCGAAGGTCTCCAGGCCGGTCACCACGGTCTCCACCTCGGCGCCGAGCACCTCGACCCGGTCGCCGACGCGGACCGTGCCGCGCTCCACCGCGCCGGTCACGACGGTGCCCCGGCCGGTGATGGTGAGCACGTTCTCCACCGGCAGCAGGAACGGCGCGTCCAGATACCGCTCGGGCATGGGCACATAGGTGTCCACCGCGTCGAGCAGCGCGTCGATCGACGCCGTCCAGCGCGGGTCGCCCTCCAGCGCCTTCAGCCCCGAGACCCGTACGACGGGCGCGGAGTCGCCGCCGTAGCCGTGCGCGGAGAGCAGGTCGCGGACCTCCAGCTCGACCAGGTCCGTCAGCTCCTCGTCGCCCGCGTCGGCCTTGTTCAGGGCGACGACGATGTGGTCGACGCCCACCTGACGGGCCAGCAGGACGTGTTCGGCGGTCTGCGGCATGATCCCGTCGAGCGCGGAGACGACGAGGATCGCCCCGTCGAGCTGCGCGGCGCCGGTGACCATGTTCTTGACGTAGTCGGCGTGGCCGGGCATGTCGACGTGCGCGTAGTGCCGGGTGTCGGTCTCGTACTCGACGTGCGCGATGTTGATGGTGATGCCGCGGGCGGCCTCCTCCGGCGCGCGGTCGATGCGGTCGAACGGGACGAAACTGCCGGAGCCGCGCTCGGCGAGGACCTTGGTGATGGCGGCCGTCAGGGTGGTCTTGCCGTGGTCGACATGGCCCATCGTGCCGATGTTCAGATGCGGTTTGGTGCGGACGTACGCCGTCTTGGACATGGCGGTACCTCGAAGCCTCTCGAAGGGTGACGCGTGATCGGCCCCGGGCGCGGCGGGTCGGCGCGCGGCCGGGACGGGGACCCCAGGAACCTGGCCGACCCTCCCCCTGGGGGGTCCGCCGGACGATCCGGGGAGGGTCAGCTTCGGGCGCCGTCGACTGCGGCGACGAATGCGGGAACGGCAGCCTTCGGGGCATCCGCGACGGCGGATGCTGCGAGGTGGAAGGCGTACCGGAACATGGCGTCGATCATTGCCGACGGCCCGCCCCGCGTCGAATGGTTTTACGCGCCGCGCCGGGCTACCGGGCGCCGATGTTCTTCAGCGCCTCCCGTACCGACAGCGGCGCGAACCGTCCCTGCTCGCGCGCCAGGAAGGCCCGTACGGCGTCCGGGTCGGTCTTGGCGTACTCGCGCAGGCACCAGCCGATGGCCTTGCGGATGAAGAAGTCCTGGTGGCCGGAGTGGCGCAGACAGTAGTCGAAGAGGCGTTCGGTGTCGGTGCGTTCCTTGTAGCGCAACTGGTGGAGCAGGGCGGTGCGGGCGAGCCACATGTCGTCGTCGCCGATCCACTCGTCCATCTCGGCGGTCAGGTCCGGGTCCGCGGCCACCAGCGCCCCGACGACGTGCGCGGCGAGCAGGTCGACGGTGTCCCACCACGGGACCGTGGTGACGAGGTGCCGGGCGACGGGCAGGAAGCCAGAGGAGCAGTGCCGCACGTGGTGGCGCAGATAGTCCACGGCGAAGTAGTGGTACTCGCGCTCGGGCAGTTCCCAGCAGCGCAGGGCGACGGCGGCGCAGTCGGCCTCGGCGGGGCGGGGCATCCCCGCCACGACGGTGCGGGACAGGGCGCGGCGGGCCGGGGTGGCCAGGCCGAGGAAGGGGGCGACGTCCTTCATGTAGGCGCGCATGGCCACGGCCCGCTCCGGGTCGGCCGCGGCCCCGTAGGCCGCGGTGAGCCGCCCCAGCACGGTGTCGGCGAGCGGGCTGTCCGGCACGGGCGGTGTGCTCGTCCGGTCCTCTGTGACGCGCATGAGACGAACACTACGGCGATCACACACATTTGTCGGTTAGTGTCACCGGATGCTCGATGCCACCACCCGCTCTGGGGGCACCGCCACGGCCTCTCCCCGGGCCGACGCCACGGACCTCGCCGCGCCACTCGTGCCGGCCCCGGCCACGGGCTTCGCCGCCCGCTGCGCCAGAGTCGTGCTGTCCCCGTGGTCACGGCTGTCCCTGCTCGTCCTGCTGCTCGCCACCGCCGCGTCGCTGGTGCTCGCGTTCGAGCCGCAGCGGCTGCTCACCGACGGGTGGCCCACGCAGGTCGGCGGGGCGGCGGCGGTCGTGGCGTACGCGGTGGCCTACGGGGTGTGCACGGTGGCGTTCGTGCCGCGCCCGCTGCTGAACCTCGCCGCGGGCGCCCTGTTCGGCTCCCAGCTCGGCCTGGCCGCGGCGCTGGGCGGCACGGTGCTGGGCGCCGGGCTGGCCTTCTGCCTGGGGCGGGCGCTGGGCCAGGAGGCGTTGCGTCCGCTGCTGCGCGGGCGCTGGCTGAAGGCCGCGGACGACCAGCTGAGCCGGCACGGCTTCCGCTCGATGCTGGCGGCCCGCCTGTTCCCGGGCATCCCCTTCGCCGCCTCGAACTACTGCGCCGCCGTCTCCCGTATGGGCCTGCTGCCGTTCCTGCTGGCGACGGCGCTCGGGTCGATCCCGAACACCGCCGCCTACGTCGTGGCCGGCGCCCGCGCCTCCACGCCGACGTCGCCGGCCTTCCTGATCGCGCTGGCCTGCATCGCCGTACCGGCTCTGGCTGGCGCGGTCGTGGCGTGGCGCAAGCGGCACCAGTTGCGCGGGCGGTGAGCCGGCCGGGGGGACGTCAGACGCGTTCGAGCACCATCGCGTTGGCGAGTCCGCCCGCCTCGCACATGGTCTGCAGGGCGTAACGGGCGCCGCGCTCGCGCATCGCGTGGACCAGGGTCGTCGTCAGCCGGGTGCCGCTGGCGCCGAGCGGATGGCCGAGGGCGATCGCGCCGCCGTGCACGTTGACCTTGCCGAGGTCGGCACCGGTCTCCTGCTGCCAGGCGAGGACCACACTGGAGAAGGCCTCGTTGACCTCGAACAGGTCGATGTCGTCGAGCGACAGGGAGGCGCGGCGCAGCACCTTCTCGGTGGCCGGGACGACACCGGTGAGCATCAGCAGCGGGTCGGAGCCGGTGACGGCGAAGCTGTGCAGCCGGGCGAGCGGGCGCAGGCCCAGGCGGGCGGCGGTCTCGCTCGACGTGATGAGCACGGCGGAGGCGCCGTCGTTGACGGGGCTGGCGTTGCCGGCGGTGACGTTCCACTCGATCTGCGGGAAGCGTTCGGCGAAGACCGGGTCGTGGTAGGCGGGCCTGAGACCGGCCAGGGTCCCGGTGGAGCTGTCCGGGCGCACGCACTCGTCGCGCGTGACGCCGTCGAGCGGCGCGACCTCGGCGTCGAACAGGCCGGCGTCCCACGCCTCGGCGGCCTTGCGGTGCGAGGAGACGGCGAAGGAGTCCATCCGCTCGCGGGTGAGCGACCACTTGGCGGCGATGAGCTCCGCGCTGATGCCCTGCGGGACGAGCCCCTCGGGGTAGCGCTCGGCCACTCCCGGACCGAAGGGGTCCTTGCCCTCGGGCACGTTGGACCACATGGGCACCCGGCTCATGGACTCCACGCCGCAGGCGACGACGAGGTCGTACGCGCCCGAGATGACGCCCTGGGCCGCGAAGTGCACGGCCTGCTGGGAGGAGCCGCACTGGCGGTCCACGGTGGTGGCCGGCACGGACTCCGGCAGTCCGGCGGACAGGACGGCGTACCGGGTGGTGTTCATGGCCTGCTCGCCGACCTGATCGACGGTGCCGCCGATGACGTCGTCGATCAGCGCGGGGTCCACGCCGGAGCGCCGGACGAGGGCGCGCAGGGTGTGGGCGAGGAGTTCGACGGGGTGGACGTGGGCGAGGGCGCCGTGCGGCTTGCCCTTGCCGATGGGGGTGCGTACGGCTTCGACGACGACTGCGTCACGCATGGTGCGGGCCTCCTGGGGCGGGATCGGTCGAGGACGGCGTACTGGTGAGTAGGAAATTCAAACCCACCATAGCTGGGTGAGTTGGAAAAACAAACCCTCACCTAGACTTGACCGCATGGCCGCCTCCAAAGACCCGCGCCCCTGTTCGATCGCCGACACGCTCGCGCTGGTCGGCGAGAAGTACTCGCTGCTCGTACTCCGCGAGGTCTGCCTCGGCAACGGTCGTTTCGACCAGCTGGTGCGCAACATCGGCGCTCCGCGCGACATCCTGGCCACGCGGCTGCGGCGGCTGGTCGACGCCGGGATCCTGGACAAGCACCCCTACAGCGAGCGTCCGCAGCGCTTCGAGTACCGGCCCACCCGGGCGGGCCTGGAACTGGAGCCCGTCCTGCTGACCCTCAAGGAGTGGGGCGACCGCCATCTGCACCAGGACGGCGATCTGCCGATGGTGCTCGAGCACGTCTGCGGCAACGAGTTCGTCCCGGTCGTCACCTGCCGGGCCTGTGGCGACGAGGTGCGCCACGACGACCTGACGTCCCATCCGCAGGCACCCGGGTGGACGGTGGGCGGCCCGACGGCGGCCTGAGACCTGTGCGCCGGCTCACATGCCGGACGGACCGCGAGGCGTGAAGCCCCTGTGTCGAGGCTGTCATCTTGGGGCGCTACGCTTCCCCCTCGGCGCACCTGATCATCGATCACCGCACACGGCGGTGCGGTGCGCCCGTCGCCCGTTCCACGATCGGCACTTGGACTCCGCTGACTCATGTCTTGGTTTGAATCCCTCATCCTCGGACTCGTCCAGGGGCTGACCGAGTTCCTGCCCGTCTCCTCCAGCGCGCACCTGCGGCTGACCGCGGCCTTCTCCGGCTGGGAGGACCCGGGCGCGGCCTTCACCGCGATCACCCAGATCGGCACGGAGACCGCGGTCCTGATCTACTTCCGCAAGGACATCGGGCGGATCCTGTCGGCGTGGACCCGTTCGCTGACGAACAAGGAGATGCGCGGCGACCAGGACGCGCGCATGGGCTGGCTGGTCATCGTCGGCTCGATCCCGATCGGTGTGCTCGGGGTGACGCTCAAGGACCAGATCGAGGGCCCGTTCCGGGATCTGCGGCTCACGGCGGCGATGCTGATCGGCATGGGCATCGTGCTCGGTGTCGCCGACCGTCTCGCGGCGCGGGACGAGAGCGGCGGCCGGCACCGCGTGGCCAAACAGCGCAAGGAACTCGGGGACCTGAGCGTCAAGGACGGCCTCATCTACGGCGTCTGCCAGGCCATGGCCCTCATCCCGGGCGTCTCCCGCTCCGGCGCCACCATCAGCGGTGGTCTGTTCATGGGCTACCGGCGCGAGGCCGCGGCCCGCTACTCCTTCCTGCTCGCCATCCCCGCGGTGCTGGCCTCCGGCCTGTTCGAACTGAAGGACGCCGCGGAGGGCGGACACGTCTCCTGGGGCCCGACGCTCTTCGCGACGGTGATCGCCTTCGCCACCGGGTACGCGGTGATCGCCTGGTTCATGAAGTTCATCTCGACCAAGAGCTTCATGCCCTTCGTCTGGTACCGCATCGCGCTGGGCGTCGTGATCATCGTCCTGGTCGCCACGGGCGCCCTCAGCCCGCACGCGGCGGAGTCGGCGGGCTGAGTCCCGGCCTGAGGTGATCCGGGCGCGGGAAGGGAACGTGACCCGGGCACGTGACCGAGGACATACGGTGTGCGTAGCCGTCCGGTAGCGCACTGTCAGTCCCTGGCCCTAGGCTTGTCCGCATGTCCCCCGACTTAGTGACCCCTGGTTCCGTGCGGTCCGCCGCCGAGGTCAACGAGCAGATCCGCGCGCTGTGGCTGCGCGCGGGCGGGTCCCTGTCCGCCCAGGAACGCGAGCAGTACGAGCTGCTGGTGGTCGAGTGGGCGGCGGCGATCCGCGGCCGGGTCGTCGAAGCGGCCTGACCCTCCCCCGCGGTCCGGCTCAGCGCCCTCCCGCGACTCTCAGCACCGCCCCCGTGGCGTACGAGGCGTCCGGCGACATCAGCCACGCCACGGCCGCCGCGATCTCCTCGGCCCGCCCCGCCCGCCGCAGCGGAACGGTCCCCGCGACCTGCCGGGCCCGGTCCGGGGCGCCCATGGCTGCGTGCATCTCCGTGTCGATCACCCCCGGGGCCACCCCGTTGACCCGGACACCGTCCGGGCCGAGCTCCTTGGCCAGCCCCAGCGTCAGCGTGTCCACGGCGGCCTTGGTCGCCGCGTAGTGGACGTACTCGCCGGGACTGCCCAGGGTGGCGGCGCCCGAGGAGATGTTCACGATCACTCCCTCGCCCCGTGGGGTCATGAGCTGTGCGGCCCGCCGCGAACACAGCAGGGTCCCGATGAGGTTCACGTCGACGACCCGTCTCAGGACGTCCGTGCCGACCTCGGTGAACCGCCCCAGCGGCCCCGTCACCGCCGCGTTGTTCACCAGCCCGGTCAACGGCCCCAGCTCCCGCTCCGCCACCTCGAAGAGCCGGTCGACGTCCGCCTCGACGGAGGTGTCCGCGCGCACGGTCACGGCCCGCGCCCCGGCGGCCCGCACCCCCTCCGCCACGTCCTCGGCGGCCGCGGAGTCCCGGACGTAGTTCACCACCACGTCGTGCCCCTCCGCCGCGAGCCGCATACAGGTCGCGGCACCGATCCCCCGGCTGCCACCGGTGACCACCGTGACGAGACGCTTCATGAGTACCTCCAGGCGAAGAGCGCGGGACGAAGATCCTCAGGCTCGCAGATGCGCGAGCACCTCGTCGTCGAGGGGGTAGGGCCGCTCCTCGGGCAGCAGCCCGGCCGCACGCTCGAGCTCCCCCTCCCGCACCAGGGCATGGATCTCCGTGGCCAGCGGCGTCACGTCCTCGATCCCCACGATCCACTCGTCCGCGTACCGCGCGGAGGCCTCCCCCGCGAGCCCCAGCTGCAACGAGCGGTACGCCAGCGGGCTGAGACGCAGATCCCGCTCCGGGTCCCACTGCACCCGCGCGGGCGCCTTCCGCAGCTCGCTCTTCCACGTCTCCGGGTCCCCGTGCAGCACGGGCACGTAATGCGAGAGACACGCGTTCCGCAGGGCCCACTCGAACCCTTCCCGGCTGATCTCCACGGCCAGCACGGTCTCCTGGTCCTTCTTCGTCCCCCACCCGCAGCGGTACATCATCCACAGGAACGAGGGCTTGATCCAGGTCATGCGCTCCCGGCTCCAGGACGACGTGAAGCGGCCGTGGCGGGCCGCGGCGCGGCCGATCTTCGGGCGGTAGGCCTGGTAGACGGTGACGGTGGACTCGGTGTGGCGGGCGCGCACCTCGAACTTCGGGCGGACCTCGGCCTGCTGATCGTTCACGGCGTCCAGACTCGGCCCCGCGGTACGTCGACGGCCACCGAATATCCGCGCACGCCCCCTTGGCTGGGCACGTCCCATGGCCAACACTGAGCCGATGACGCAGCGTGTGGAGCTCGCGACCGTGAGGGACCGGCTGGCCGTGGACGGGCTCGTCACCGAGTACGCGGTGGCCGTCGACGACGGCGACTGGGATACGTACCGGGGGCTGTTCACTCCGGACGGGCGGGCGGACTACCGCTCGGCCGGCGGCATCGAGGGGAACGCCCGGACGGTGGCCGGATGGCTCGCGGAGAGCCTCGGGGGCTTCCCCGTGCGGCAGCATCTGATCGTCAACCGGCGGGTCCGGTTCGGGATCTGGGAGCAGGACACCGGCGACACGGCCCAGGTGCAGGCCGACTACGTGAATCCGATGGCCCGCACCGGGCGGGACGGCGCGTCCGCCGAGCCGGACTTCGTGTGCGGCGGCCGGTGCGCCTTCGCGATGCGGCGAACGGCCGACGGCTGGCGGCTGAGTGAGGTGGTCGTGCGGGAGAAGTGGCGCCGCCTTCCCGACCGGCGGACCGCTCCCGTGATCAACTGACCCGGCGTCGCACTGTCCCGGATCACCTCCGGGACGCACACTGGAGGCACCACGGGGTAGGGAGGCGCCTATGAAGACGCTCGGCCACCTGCTCGCCTCCCCGTGGCGGCGCTCCGCCGTCGCCGCGGTCGTGGGAGCCCTGCCCGTCCTGGCCTTCCCCGCCCCGTCCCTGTGGTGGTTCGCCTACGTCGCCCTGGTCCCGTGGATCCTGCTGGCCCGGTCCGCGCCGACGGGGAGGCGGGCCGCCTGGGACGGCTGGTGGGGCGGTTTCGGCTTCATGCTGGCCATGCACCACTGGCTGTTGCCGAACCTGCACGTGTTCACGTTCGTCATCGCCGCCCTGCTGGGCGCGCTGTGGGCGCCCTGGGGGTGGCTGGTGCGGCGGCTGCTCGGCGGCCGGCCGTCGCGGGGCCGGGTCCTGGCCGCGCTCGTCGTGGTCCCGTCGGGCTGGCTGGCGATCGAGCTCGTCCGCTCCTGGCAGGGGCTCGGTGGCCCCTGGGGCGTCCTCGGTGCGAGCCAGTGGCAGGTGGAGGCCGCGCTGCGGCTGGCGTCGGTCGGCGGCATATGGCTGCTCAGTTTCCTGGTGGTGGTCCTGAACGTGGCCGTGGCGGCACTGGTGGCGTTCCGGCGGGCCCGGGTGGCGGCCGTCGCCGGGCTCCTCGCCGCGGCCGTCGTCACCTCCGCCGCCTGGGTGTTCTCGCCCCGGCCCGACACCGACGACCGGGTCCGGATCGCGCTCGTGCAGCCGGGGATCGTCTCCGGACCCGACAGCGCGAACCGCCGCTTCGACCGCGAGGAACAGCTCACCCGCGAACTCGTCGGGCAGGACGTCGGCCTGATCGTCTGGGGCGAGAGCAGCGTCGGCTTCGACCTCGGGGAGCGGCCGGACCTCGCGGGGCGGCTCGCCGCGCTGTCCCGCGAGACGAACGCCGAGATCCTGGTCAACGTGGACGCCCGGCGCTCGGACAAGCCCGGGATCTACAAGAGTTCGGTGCTGATCGGCCCGGACGGCCCCACCGGTGACCGGTACGACAAGATGCGTCTGGTCCCCTTCGGTGAGTACATCCCGGCCCGCTCCCTGCTGGGCTGGGCCACGTCCGTCGGCAAGGCGGCCGGTGAGGACCGTCGGCGCGGCTCGGAGCAGGTGGTGATGGACGCGGGGAACGGGCTGCGGATCGGCCCGATGGTGTGCTTCGAGTCCGCGTTCCCCGACATGAGCCGGCGTCTCGCCGACCACGGCGCGGACGTGCTGCTCGCCCAGTCCTCCACGTCGACGTTCCAGCAGAGCTGGGCGCCCGAGCAGCACGCCTCGCTGGCCGCGCTGCGGGCCGCCGAGACCGGCCGCCCGATGGTGCACGCGACGCTGACGGGCGTCTCCGCCGTGTACGGACCGGGCGGCGGACGCGTCGGCCCCTGGCTCGGCACGGACACCAGCGCCGTACAGGTGTACGAGGTCCCGCTGGCGCACGGCACCACGCCGTACGTCCGCCTCGGCGACTGGCCGCTGTACGGAGCGCTCGTGATCCTCGCGGCCTGGGGCCTCACCGAGGCTGCGCGGATCAGGCCAGGCGCTCGTGGACGGCCCGCACCACCCGCTCGCACAGCTCATGGGTCGCCAGCGCGTCCCGGGCACTGAGCACCTTGCCCGCGCGGACCGCGTCCAGGAAGGCGAGCACCGCCTGCTCGATGCCGCGCTGCCGCGACACCGGCACCCAGTCCCCGCGCCGGCGCACGGTCGGCTGGCCCTTGTGGTCGATCACCTCGGCGAGGTTGACCACCTGGCGCTTGGTGTCCTGCCCGGAGACCTCCAGGATCTCCTCGGCCGAGCCGCTGAGCCTGTTCATCACGCCGAGCGCGGTGAAGCCGTCCCCGGAGAGCTGGAGCACCACATGGTGCAGCAGCCCGCCCTCGGTGCGGGCGCGCACGGTCACGTCGTCGACCTGGCCGGGCACCAGGAAGCGCAGGGTGTCCACGACGTGGATGAAGTCGTCGAGGATCATCGTGCGCGGTTCCTCGGGCAGCCCGATCCGGTTCTTCTGCATGAGGATCAGCTCGCGCGGGTGGTCGGCGCACTGGACGTAGCCGGGGGCGAAGCGCCGGTTGAAGCCGACGGCGAGGCTGGTGCCGCGTTCCTCGGCCAGAGCCACCAGCCGCTCCGAGTCGGCGAGTTCGTAGGCGAGCGGCTTGTCCACGTACGTCGGTACGCCCGCCTCGAGGAGCCGGGTCACGATCTCCGGGTGGGCCTCGGTCGGGGCGTGCACGAAGGCCGCGTCGAGGTCCTGGGCGAGCAGGGCGTCGAGGTCCGCGTGACGCTGTCCGGGCGGGAGGTGGAGGCCGTCGGCGACCCGGTCGAGCGTCGCGGGGGTGCGGGTCTGGAGATGCAGTTCCACTCCGGGCTGGTGGGCGAGCACCGGGAGGTAGGCCTTCTGCGCGATGTCACCGAGTCCGATGCAGCCGACCTTCACGGGGTGTTCTCCTCTAGCCATTGCCTGCCGTGGTCTGCGAAGCATACGGCTCCGGCGGCGGGCGCCAGGCGGCGATGTCGTCGAAGCCGCGCAGGAGGAGTGCCGGTCCGGCCTTCGACAGAGCGGCGAGCGCGGTGTCGCGTACGGCGATGCCGAGGCGGCCGGTCATCAGGTTGAGGCGGGCCGCCCGCACCGCCCGGCGGGCGATCGCGGTGGTGCGCGGCAGCCGGGCCGCCGTGTAGGCGGGCAGGTCGTCGACGTGGTGGGCGAGGGTGACCGCGTCCTCGATGGCCTGGTTGCCGCCCTGGCCGAGGTTCGGGGGCATGGCGTGCGCGGCGTCGCCGACCAGGGCCGCCCGGCCGTGGTGGAAGGCGGTCAGAGGCACCTCGATGTGGTGGACGTCGTGGCGCAGTACGTCCTCGGGGCGGGTGGCGGCCAGTACGTCGGGAATCGGGGTGTGCCAGTCGCCGTAGAGCCGCAGCAGTTCGGCGCGCTCGTCGTCGGCACGCCCACCCGCGGGCGCCACGGCGGCGGCGTAGGCGTAGATCCGGCCGTCCTTGAGCGGGTGCGTGCCCCAGAGGCGGCCGCGTCCCCAGGTCTCGTGCGAGGCGAACTCCACGCCGGGCAGCGGGATCACGACCCGCCAGGTCGTGAACCCGGCGTACACGGCGCCGGGGTGGCCGGGGAAGAGCACGCGGCGTACGGCGGAGTGGACGCCGTCGGCGGCCACGACCAGGTCGGCCTCCAGTTCCCCGTCGGGGGTGCCGACGCGGGCCGGGCGCCGGGCGTCGCCGGGGACACCGGGATCGAGGAGTCGGGCGTCGGCGGCGGTGCGGACGGCGTCCGAGGGGAGCCGCGCGGCCAGGTGGCCGATGAGGGTGGCGCGGTGCAGCAGGACGAGGGGGCCGCCGAAGCGCTCGGCCGCCGCGGCCGCGTCGGTACGGGACAGCCACCGTCCGCCCGGCGTACGCAGCCCTCCGTCGCCCTGCCAGGCGGACAGGGCGCGGACCTCGTCGCCGAGGCCGATGACGTCCAGGGCGCGCAGCGCGTTGGGGGCCAGCGAGATGGCCGCGCCGACCGGTTCCAGTGAGCGGGCCCGCTCCAGCACCGTCACCCGCACCCCGCGCCCGTGCAGGGCCGCCGCCGCGGTGAGGCCGCCGATACCGCCGCCGATGACGATCGCCCGCTCGACCCGTGCCATGACTCCTCCTCGCGTCGACTACACCTGTAGTGCCGCAGGACTCCACCGTACTACAGCCGTAGTGAGCCGGGTAGTTTGACCTCCATGTCCGTACGCACCGCAGGCGCCGCCCGTGCCGATCTCATCGCCGACACCGCGCTCGCCCTGCTGGCCGAACGCGGGATGCGCGGGCTGACCCACCGGGCGGTCGACGAGGCGGCCGGGCTCCCCCAGGGATCCACCTCGAATCTGGCGCGCACCCGCCAGGCGCTGCTGGAGCTGGCGGTTCGACGGCTCGCCGAGCGGGAGGCGCGCGTGCTCGCGCTGCACGAGATGCCGGACCCGCGGGCCGGCGCCGGCCCCTTGCTGGACTCCCTGGCGCTGGCCACCCACCGCGCGCTGACCCGCAACCGGGCGCTGACCCTCGCCCGCTACGAACTGGCCCTGGAGGCCACCCGCCGCCCCGAACTGCGGGCGCACTTCGACGCGGCCGGCGCCCGTTTCCGCGATCAGCTCACCGCCCTCGTCACCGGGCTGGGCTCGACGGACCCGGACCGGCATTCCCTGTCGCTGATCGCCTGGGCGGACGGGCTGATGTTCTCCTGCGTGGCCGGTTCCTTCAGCGCGCGGGTGCCGAGCCTCGCGGAGGTGCGCACGGATCTGGGAGAACTGCTGGCCGGTCTGCTCGGCGCGGAAAACCCCTGGTGAGCACGGGCGGTACTGGACCAGGATGACCCCATGACGACCGAGCGCGACGAACCCGCGGGAAACGCCGACGAGCGCACCATGCTGGAGGGGTGGCTCGACTACCACCGCCGCACCCTCGCCTGGAAGTGCGAGGGGCTGACCGACGAGCAGCTGCGCACGGCGTCGGTGCCGCCCTCGGAGCTGTCCCTGATGGGTCTGGTCCGGCACATGGCCGAGGTGGAGCGGATCTGGTTCCGCCGGGTGCTCGCGGACGAGGAGGCCGGCCCGCTGTACTTCAGCGAGGCCGACCCGGACGGCGAGTTCCATCCGACCGGGACGGACACCTGGCGGGAGGCGTACGCCGCCTGGCGGAGCGAGATCGAGGTCGCCCGGCGCCACGCGGCCGGTTTCGCCCTGGACGACGTCTCCCTCGGCCGGCGCGGTCGCACCGGCGAACGTGTCAGCCTGCGCTGGATCTACACGCACATGATCGAGGAGTACGCGCGGCACAACGGCCACGCGGATCTGCTCCGCGAGGGGATCGACGGCGCCACCGGCGACTGACGCGTCACCCGCGGCCCACCCGGGGCCTCCGTACGGGGCGCGGGATCACTCGTGCGGGGCATGCTGTGCCTGTCCGCCCTCTCCCGGAGGGCCGGAGCCAGCAGAGTGGCGCGAGTGCATCGAACGACGACCACAGCAACGCTTCTGGTGACCGTGGCTGTCTCGGCCCTCTCGGGCTGTGTGACGGTCCAGCGTCCCCTCGCCCCCGGACCGGCGACGGCACCGGCGCAGCGGTCCGAACCACGTTCCGTCGGACCGGACGGGACCCAGGTCGTGCAGGCACCGGCACGCGAGGCCCTGGAGATGATCGGCCCGGACCGGCCGCCGAAGACGTCCGCCTCCCCGTCGCGCCGCGCCACTCCCACGACCGCCCCGAAGAAGCGGGACGCCCCGTCCGACGACCGGAAGGGGCAGGACCCCGCACCGCGCCCCGGGAGCGGCGGCAACGGCAGCGCGCAGCGTCCTCCGGCGGACCTCCCCGAGGCCGCCGAGCCGACGCGCCGTGCCCCGTCCGGCGGGGCGGACCTCTGCGCGCTGGGCAGGCAGTACGGCGGCTGGCAACCGGGCAGCCAGGAGGCGGCCATCTGCGAGAAGACGTACGGCCGCTGATCCCGTCCGGGCGGTACGGCGTCCGGTGCTACGGACGCTGTCTCGGCGGTCCCCAGCCCCCGCGGGGTTCACCCTCGTCCAGCCGGATCTCCAGCCGCCGGATGGCGGCCCGTACCCCCTCGCCGTAGCGGTCGTCGGCGAGGGAGCGGGCCGCGCCCCGGGCGCGCCGGAGATGCGTGCGGGCGGCGTCGGGGTGGCCGAGCCGGGCGTAGTCGGCGGCCAGGTTCAGGTGCAGTGACGGGTAGAGGGCGCGCACGGCCAGGGAACCCTCGTACGCGTCGAGAGGATCGGCCGCGACCTCCTCGGCCGCTGTCAGCGCCCGCAGGTCCCAGGCCAGTTCGTCCCCCGGGTCGTCCTGGGTGTCGGCGAGGTAGTGCGCCAGGGTGCAGCGGTGCAGTGGGTCGCCGTGCTCGCCGATCTCCGCCCACAGGCCGAGGAACCGGTGCCGGGCCTCCTCGCGGTCCCCCGCGTGGTGCAGCATCACGACCTGACCGATCCGCGTCAGCACGGCGTCCGGTGCCGCCTGCTCCTGTCGCTCCGTCACCGCGTCCTCCGCACCGCTCGCCGGCTGTCGCCCCCGACGCTAACCGCAGACGGGGGCGATACCGGACAAGCCGCTCCGTGGAGCGGGAGCGGGCGGCTCAGCCCAGGTTCGGGACGGTCCAGTCGATCGGCTCGTGGCCCTGCGCCGCCACCGCCTCGTTGATCTGCGTGAACGGCCGGGAGCCGAAGAACTTCTTCGCCGACAGGGGCGAGGGGTGCGCCCCCTTGACCACCACGTGCCGACTCTCGTCGATCAGCGGCAGCTTCTTCTGCGCGTAGTTGCCCCAGAGCACGAAGACCGCCGGGTCGGGGCGGTTGGCCACCGCGCGGATCACCGCGTCGGTGAACAGCTCCCAGCCCCGGCCCTTGTGCGAGTTGGCCTCGCCGGCGCGGACCGTGAGCACCGCGTTGAGCAGCAGCACGCCCTGCTCGGCCCACGGCATCAGATAGCCGTTGTCCGGGATGGGCGTGCCCAGCTCGGCGTGCATCTCCTTGTAGATGTTCCGCAGGGACGGCGGAATCCGCACACCCGGCCGAACGGAGAAGCACAGACCGTGCCCCTGGCCCTCGCCGTGGTAGGGGTCCTGGCCGAGGACCAGGACCTTCACCTTGTCGTACGGCGTGGCGTCCAGCGCCGCGAAGACCTCCTCGCGGGGCGGATAGACGGGACCGTTCGCCCGCTCCTCCTCGACGAACTCGGTCAGCTCCTTGAAGTAGGGCTGCTGAAGCTCGTCGCCCAGAACCCCGCGCCAGGACTCGGGCAGCATGGCGATGTCGGTCACGTCAATGTCCTTACGTGTGCGGTCACTTCCAGGGCACAGAACCTACAGGCGACCACTGACAACCGGCCCCGCGGCCGGTCGTACCGGGCTCTACCAGCTGGTCTTCCGGGAGAGTTCCCACATCATCATGATGGTCGACGGGTCCAGCGCCCGCTCGGTCCCCGAGATGTCACGGCTCGCCGCCATGTGCTGCCGCCCCTGCCACAGGGGCAGCAGCCGCGCGTCGTCGACGAGGATCTGCTGGGCCTCCTCGAACTGCTTCACCACGTTCCCGCGGTCGCTCTCCCGGCGGGAGCTGGGCAGCAGCTCGGTGGTGATCTTGTCCGCCTCGTACGGCGTGCCGAGCGCGTTCTGCTTGCCGACGAACGGGGCGATGAAGTTGTCCGCGTCCGGGAAGTCGGGGGACCAGCCACGCCCGAAGACCGGGTACTCGCCGTTCTGGTAGCCCTCGACGTACGTCTTCCAGGGGCGGCTCTTGAGCGTGATGTCGAACAGCTTGGACGCCTCCAGCTGACGTTCGATCTCCTTGAACTCCAGCGCGGTCTCGGAGCCGTAGCGGTCCGTGGTGTACCAGAGGGTGAGCGGGACCGGCTCGGTGATGCCCGCCCCGGTGAGGATCCGCCGGGCCTTGGGGACGCTGGGCTCGCCGTAGTCGTCGAAGAAGCCGGTGGTGTGGCCGGTCAGGCCCTTGGGGACCATGGAGTACAGCGGGTCGACGGTGTCCCTGTAGACCTTGTGCGCGATCGCCGCGCGGTCGACGACCTGGGCGATGGCCTGGCGCACCTCCTTCTTGCCGGCCCACGGGTCCCTCGGGTTGAACACCAGGTAGTTGATGTCCGTCCCGGTCCCGTCGATCAGCTGGATCTCCTCCTCCTTGGAGGTCCTGCCCTGGAGATCGATGATGTCGCCCGCCGCCAGTCCGCGGTAGGTCAGGTCGACCTGGTCGTCCCGCAGCGCCTTGACCATGGTGGCGGAGTCCTGGAAGTAGCGGACGGTCACGGCGTTGTTCCGGCGCTCGGCGAAGCCCTTGTACCGGTCGTTGCGGGCGAGTTCGGCCTCCTTGCCCTCCTCGTAGGACTGGAGGGTGTACGGCCCGGAGCCGAGGACACCGCCGTCCTCGCGCAGGGCGTCCGCCGGGTAGGCGTCGGGGTCGACGATCGACATCGCGGGGGTGGCGAGCACGAACGGGAAGGTGGCGTCCGGCTTGTTGAGGTAGAAGACGACCTCGCGCTCGCTGGGGGCCTGCACCCGTTCGAGGCTGCCCAGCAGACCGGCCGGGCCGCCGTTGACGTTGATCTCCCGGATGCGGTCGATGGAGTGCTTGACGGCCTTGGCGTCGAGGGTGCCGCCGTCGGAGAACGTCAGGCCCTCGCGCAGCTCGCAGCGGAACACCTGGTTGGTGCTGTCGGAGAACTCGCAGCTCTTGGCGGCGTCCGGCTGGGGGGTGGTCGCGCCGACCGGGTAACTCAGCAGGGTCTGGTAGATGTTGCGGAACAGCTCCCAGGAACTGTCCCAGGAGGCGGCGGGGTCCAGCGTGCTCGGCGAGCTGGTGGTGCCCACGACGATGGGTCCCTCGTCGTCCGAGGTGTCGGACGACAGGATGCCGCATCCGGTCACCAAGGACGATATGGACGCGATGGCCGCCACCCGCCGCAGGCATCGGTTCCGGTTGAACACGCGCACGCTCCTCGATCTGCCGTCCCAAGGGTCGGCAGACCTTACCGCAGTGTTCGCACCGTTGACCCCCCTCTGTACGGCCCTTGAGATCAACTTCGCGATGACTACGTTGTCACCCACGGTCGCGACCCCGATACGCCGACACGGGCGCCGTTTTCGTCAACGGGCGCCCGTGCCGGACGGTCGAAACAGTGGCCCCGCGCGGGCGACGCGCTCAGGCGACGCCGGCGTTGAGGAAGATACCGCCGTCGACGACCAGGGTCTGACCGGTCACCCAGTCCGACTGGTCCGAGGTGAGGAACGCGGCGGCACCGCCGATGTCGGACGGTACGCCGAGCCGGCCCAGCGGGTAGGCCGCGGCCGCCTCCGCCTCACGGCCCTCGTACAGCGCCTCCGCGAACTTGGTCTTCACCACGGCCGGGGCGATCGCGTTGACCCGCACGCCGGGCGAGAACTCGTGCGCCAGCTGCTGGGTCAGGTTGATCAGCGCGGCCTTGCTGACGCCGTAGGCGGCGATGAACGGGGAGGGCGCGATGCCCGCGACGGAGGCGATGTTGACGATCGCGCCACCGTTGTCCTTCTGCCAGGCGTGCCAGGTCTTCTGCGCGAAGCCGAGCGCCGAGATCACGTTGGTCTCGAACACCTTGCGCGCCACGTTCAGGTCGAGGTCGGCGATCGGCCCGAACACCGGGTTGGTACCGGCGTTGTTGACCAGGTAGTCGACGCGGCCGAACGCCTCCATCACGCGCTCGACGGCGACGGCCTGGTGGGCCTCGTCGTGCGCCTTGCCGGCGACGTACACGGCCCGGTCGGCGCCGAGCTTCTCGACGGCCTCCTTGAGGGCGTCCTCGTTGCGTCCGGTGATGCAGACCCGGTCGCCGCGTGCGACCAGCGCCTCGGCGACGCCGTAGCCGATGCCTCGGCTGCCGCCGGTGACCAGGGCGACCTTGCCGGAGAGTTCCACTGAAGTCATGTCCTCGGTCTTCCCTAGTCGAGCGGTCCGCCGGCGACGTACAGCACCTGGCCGGAGACGAAGCCGGCCGCCTCGCCGGTGAAGAAGGCGATCGCGTTGGCGATGTCCTCGGGCTCACCGACCCGGGCGACCGGGATCTGGGTGGCGGCGGCGGCCTTGAAGTCCTCGAAGCCCATGCCGACGCGGTCCGCGGTGGCCTTGGTCATCTCGGTGGCGATGAAGCCGGGGGCGACGGCGTTGGCGGTGACGCCGAACTTGCCGAGCTCCTTGGCGAGGGTCTTGGTGAAGCCCTGAAGACCGGCCTTGGCGGCCGAGTAGTTGACCTGGCCCCGGTTGCCGAGGGCGGAGGAGGAGGACAGGTTGACGATCCGGCCGAAACCGGCGTCCACCATGTGCTTCTGGCAGGCCTTGGACATCAGGAAGGCACCGCGCAGATGCACGTTCATGACGGTGTCCCAGTCGGAGACGCTCATCTTGAACAGCAGGTTGTCGCGGAGCACGCCCGCGTTGTTGACGAGGATCGTCGGCGCGCCCAGCTCCTCGGCGATCCGCGCGACGGCCGCCTCGACCTGCGCCTCGTCGGAGACGTCGCAGCCGACCGCGATCGCCTTGCCACCGGCGGCGGTGATCTTGTCGACGGTGTCCTTGCAGGCTGCCTCGTCGAGGTCGATCACGGCGACCGCGCGGCCCTCGGCGGCCAGTCGTACGGCGGTGGCGGCCCCGATGCCGCGCGCGGCGCCGGTGACGACCGCGACCCGCTGCTCAGTGGTGGACATTGCTGCTTCTCCTCGCCCTTGGGATGCGGCTCCTGCGGCCGGACTCGTTCAATGAGCGACCGCTTAGTACCTTCAGCAGACGTGACGCTAGAAGCCCTGGCACCCGGTGTCAACGGCACACCGCGCGTGTGTGATCCATTCCCCGCGCGGGGAGTCTCCCGGCCGCCCGTGCCGGGCCGTCGTCGTCCCGCCCCCGGCGCCCGTGCGAAGAACCCGATCGGCCCAGCGCTGCGCGCCCTCGCGCCCGGCGGCCCCTAGCGTCGAAGCGCGGGCCACCCGTGGCCGGAAAGGAGGCGTTCCATGCACCGTCGCTCCGGTGCCATAGGCACGCTGATCGCGCTCGCCGCGATCGTGCCGTTGGCCGACACCGCTCACGCCCAGGACCTGGACTGCGGCGACTTCACGTACCAGGAGGACGCGCAGGTCTTCTTCGACACGGACCGGAGCGATCCGCACCGGCTCGACGAGGATCCGGGTCCGGACGACGGGGTGGCCTGCGAGGCGCTGCCCCGGCGCGGTCTCACCTCGTCCACGTACCGGCCCGCGCCGTCCAGCCCCGCACCCACCCGGCCCCCGTCCCCGTCGCCCACCACCGCCGCGCCGACCCGCTCGCCGTCACCCACGACGGCCACGCCGACCCGGACCGCGACCGCGACCCCGACCACCGCGCCGACGTCACCGTCCGCGCCCGCGACCACGGTCCCCGCCTCCGTCGCGCCGACGCGCGGGGTGCAGGGCGGACTGGGCGGCGCGTCGGAATCCGGGCCCAGCGGCTGGGACATGGGCGTCGGAGCGACGTTCGTGACCGGTGCGGTCGTCGCGACGGGTTACCTGGTGAGGCGCCGCGGGGCCTGAGCGCCGTGGGGTGCCGCGGCTCCGCTGTGGTTGCTCGCGCAGTTCCCCGTGCCCCTTGAGGTGGGTCCCCCGGACCGAACTGAAACGTCAGCGCACGAGCAGGTCGAGCAGCCGCTCCACCTCCGCCGCCGGGTCGGCGGTGAGTCCCGTGTGCACGGGACCGGGCTGGACGATGGTGGACCGGGGGGCGATCAGCCAGCGGAAGCGCCGCCCGGCGTCGTCCCGCGCCGCCTGCCCCGCCGCGTCGCCGCCCGCGCAGACGCCCTCGACCGCGCGGAGCGCGGCCCGGACACCGGGCAGATCGGCCTTCGGGTCGAGGGCCAGCAGCCGTGCCTCGTCGAGGTGGGTGCGGGCGGCGACGAACGACTTGGGCCGGCAGTACACGAGCACCCCGGCGTTGACGCACTCCCCGCGTTCGATGCGGGGTACGACCCTCAGCAGCGCGTACTCGAAGACGTGCCGGTCGCTCACTGGTCCCCCTCGAGGCCGTGGATGTGCTGGTGGACGGTGGCCGCTCGGGCGATCAGCGGCCGCGCGTAGGCCCGCCGGAGTTCGTCCGGGGTCTCGAAGCCCGGCTCCCCGGTCAGCCAGAGGTCGGGGACCTCGGCGGTGACCTCGGCGAGCAGTTCCTCGGTGACCCGCGGCGCGAGTTCCGCGGCGGCGGAGGCGATGTCCGGCGCGAAGGATCTCAGGGCGTGGTCGGAGGCGTCGTAGGGACGGGCGGCGGACGCCTCGGCGCCGGGCCAGTTGTGGTGCCAGATCATGGTCGCGCCGTGGTCGATGAGCCACAGTCCGCCGCGCCAGCGGAGCATGTTGGGGTTGCGCCAGGAGCGGTCGACGTTGTTCACCAGGGCGTCGAACCAGACGACCCGCCCGGCCTCCTCGGGGCCCACCTCGAAGGCGAGCGGGTCGAAGCCGAGGGCGCCGGAGAGGAAGTCCATGCCGAGGTTGGTGCCACCGCTGGACTTCAGCAGCTGCTGCACCTCCTGGTCGGGCTCGCCGAGCCCCAGCACGGGGTCGAGCTCGACGGTGACCAGGCGCGGCACCCGCAGCCCCAGCCGACGGGCGAGTTCCCCGACGACGACCTCGGCGACCAGCGTCTTGCGGCCCTGTCCGGCGCCGGTGAACTTCAGCACGTAGGTGCCGTGGTCGTCGGCCTCGACGAGTCCCGGCAGCGATCCGCCCTCGCGCAGCGGCGCGATGAATCGGGTCGCGATGACTTCCTTGAGCATCGCCCCAGGCTACTGGCGCGTCGCCGCACGTCGGAGGCGACCCGGGCGGGAGGGCCCGGACGGCGCCCGGGGCCCGACAGGGAAACGACAGCTGTGACTTACGCCCGTCCGACCGCGGGCAGGCCAAGCTCGCAACGCATGAACGGCATGGGCCCGCCGACCGTACCTCTCCCCAGATCACGCATCCTGACCCGGAAGGGACACACCGGCATGACCGCATCGCCCCAGTACGCATCGGGACCCGCCCGCCGAGCCGTCGTGGCGGCGGCCGGAGCGGCGGGTCTCGCCGTCGCGCTGACCGCGTGCGGAGGCTCCGACGACGACTCGTCGAGCCCCGCCGCGGACTCCGGCTCCGGGGGAGGCTCCTCGGACGACGGCGGCACGAGCGGCGGCGGTTCGGGCGGCGGCGAGAACGCCGGCGCCGGTGCCGAGCCGCTCGCCGCGACCGCCGACATCCCCGAGGGCGGCGGAAAGGTATTCGCCGACCGCAAGGTGGTCGTCACCCAGCCGACGGCGGGCGAGTTCAAGGCGTTCTCGGCGACCTGCACCCACCAGGGGTGCGCGGTGAAGAGCGTCGCCGACGGAGTCATCAACTGCCCCTGTCACAACAGCAACTTCTCCATCGCCGACGGCAGTGTGAAGAGCGGCCCGGCGACCAAACCGCTGCCCGCCGTGGAGATCACCGTCAGCGGGGACTCGATCACCCTCGCCTGAGGTGACGGCGCCGTGCACGACATGAGAGAAAGGGCCGTATGACCGCCACTCAGCGCCGGGGCCGGAAGATCATGATGACGCCCGGCGAGCTGGACGAGTTCCTCACCGTCCAGCGCACCTGCCGGGTCGCCACGGTGTCCGCCGACGGCGCGCCGCACGTCAGCACGCTCTGGTTCGCCTGGGACGGCACCTCGCTGTGGCTGTACTCCGTGGTGCGCAGCAGGCGCTGGGCGGACCTGCGCCGGGACCCGCGGGTGGCGATCGTGGTCGACACGGGCGAGGAGTACGGCGAACTGCGCGGCGTCGAGCTGTCCGGCCGGGTGGAGTTCGTGGGCGAGATCCCGCGCACCGGCGAGCTGCGCGCGGAACTCGACGTCCCCGAGACCCTGTTCGCCCGCAAGAACTTCGGTCTGGACGAGATGCCCCACGACGGTCGGCACGCCTGGCTGCGCCTGACCCCGGAGAAGACGGTGTCCTGGGACTTCAGGAAGCTCCCGACATTGCCGTAGCGCCGCCGGCGCTCCCCGCCCACCCGACGCGCTCCCCCGCCGCCCGCAGTGCCTCGACCGCCGCCCGGATCGACGGGCGGCGGTCGGCGTCGGCGCGCCACACGACGAAGACGTGCCGTCGTACGCGCTGCCGGAGCGGGACGGTCACCACCCCGTCGGGCAGCGGGTTGCGCCCGAGCAGTGGCGCGATGCAGACGCCGAGCCCCGCCTCGACCAGTCCGAGCTGGGTGTGGCTCTCGGCTGCGCGGTGGGCGACGATCGGCTCGATACCCTTGGAGCGCAGCGTGAACATCAGCCACTCGTGGCAGAACTCGCCCTCGCCCCAGGTGATCCACTCGTCCTCGGCGAACTCGGCGAGGTCCACCTCGTCCCTTCCGGCCAGCCGGTGGCCGGCCGGGAGCGCCACGTCCGCCGGGTCGTCGAGCAGGAGCGCCTTGACCAGGCCGTCGGGCAGCGGCATCGGCTTGTTGTACCAGTCGAGGACCACCGCGAGATCGAGGTCCCCGCGCACCACTCCCCGGATGCCCTGCTCCGGTTCCAGCTCGCGGGAGCGCACGCGCAGCGCGGGGTGCCGCTCGCGCAGGTCCGCGAGCGCGACCGGGAAGAGTCCCCGCGCGGCGGTCGGGAACGCCGAGACGCGCAGCTCACCGGCGACCTGTCCGCGCTGCGCCTCCAGGTCGGACTGGGCGAGTTCGACCTGGGAGAGGATGCGCGCGGCGTGCTCGGCGAGCAGCCGGCCCGCGTCGGTGAGCCGGACTCCGCGCCCGTTCTTGGCCAGCAGCCGCTGGCCGACCTCGCGCTCCAGCTTGGACATCTGCTGCGAGACGGCCGAGGTCGTGATGTGCAGTCCCTCGGCCGCGCCGCTGACCGAGCCGTGCCGGGCGAGGGCGTCGAGGGTGCGCAGGCGCTCCAGGTTCAACATGTAAGCGATGCTACGAGATACCGCGTGCGAAATCTCGATTGTGCTACGAGATGCTGTCCAGCATCGTTGCGTCCATGAGCAGCGTCACCGCGACCACCACCACGCCGAGCCCGGCCGGCCCCGCCCGGGAACGCACGCGTCCCCGCCTGGACTGGCGGCTGCGCTTCGGCGCGCTGTCCCTGATCTGGGGGTTCAGTTTCCTCCTCATCAAGGTCGGCACCCAGGGCTACGCCCCCTTCCAGGTCACACTCGGCCGCCTCGCCTTCGGGACCGCCGTCCTGGCGGTCGCGATGGCGGTACGGCGGGAGGGGCTGCCGCGCGGTGCGCGCACCTGGGGTCATCTCGCGGTCGCCGGATTCCTGCTGAACGCCCTGCCGTTCTCGCTGTTCGCCTTCGCGGAGCTGACCATCCCGTCCACGCTGGCCGGCATCTGCAACGCGACCTCGCCGCTGTGGGGCATGGCGCTGTCGCTGGTGGCCCTGTCCGAGGACCGGCCGACCCGGGTGCGGGTGGCGGGGCTCGGCGTGGGCTTCCTCGGGGTGCTGACAGTGCTGGGCGCCTGGCAGGGCTTCCAGGGCCTGGACGCCCGCGGCACGGCGCTGGCCCTGCTGGCCTCGCTGAGCTACCCCGTCGGCTGGATCTACGTCCGCCGCACCCTGGCCGGCAGCAGCCACTCGAACCTGTCCCTGACCGGCGCCCAGTTGCTGCTCGCCACGGCTCAACTGGCCGTCGTGACCCCGCTGTTCACCACGATGCCGACCCGCCTCGCGGTCGGACCGCTGCTGGCGATCGCCGCGCTGGGCACGCTGGGCACGGGTCTGGCCGTGCTCGTCCAGTACGGCATAGTCGCCGAGGTCGGCCCGACGACCGGCCAGATGGTCACGTACTTCGTCCCGGTGATCGCGGCAGCAGCCGGCATCGCCCTCCTGGGCGAAACCCTGACCTGGTCAACCCCGGTGGGCGCGGCAATCGTCCTGGCCGGCGCAGCCCTGACACAGGTGAGACCCAAAAAGCCCGCAGCATAACTGCGGGCCGGCGCAGCCGCCGTAGCTGCGGGCTGGCGCAGCCGCCGTAGCTGGGCAGTCGCAGCCGCCGTAGCTGCGGGCAGTCGTGCCGCTGGGGCGGCACGGGTGGGCGCAGCGGCACCCCGCAAACGCCGGGCTGCGCGACACCCCTCGCCCAGCCCGCACCCCGGGAGCTCAGACATACGTCCGCCCAGCCCCCTCGCCCGGCCCAACCGCCGCACCAATCGCCTCAGCCAGAACCTCGATCTCCCCCTCCCCCAGCGTCGAGACGGTCACTCGAATCCCCGGCGCCGCGTTCATCCGGAAGCGGGCGCCGGGCGCCACCGCCCACCCCGCGTGCAGCAGACGGGCGACCGCGCCGGTCTCATCCGGCACAGGCACCCACACGTTCATCCCACTGCGCCCATACGCCGCGACCCCCCGCCGCTCCAGCGCCCCGATCAACGCGTCCCGCCGCCCCCCGTACCGCGCGGCCACCCTCGCCGGCTCCACCGCGCCCTCGCTCCACAGCCGGGCCACCGCGCGCTGGACGATCATGCTGACCCAGCCGGGCCCGAGCCGCTGACGCCCGCGCACCCGGTCGAGGGTGACCGGATCCCCGGTGAGCACCGCCAGCCGCAGGTCGGGACCGTACGCCTTGGCCGCCGACCGCACGAAGGCCCAGCTGCGGGTCGTACCCGCGAGAGCGTGCAGCGGCAGGTCGACGATGTGATGACCGTGGTCGTCCTCGATCAGCAGCGTCTCCGGGTGACCGTCGAGCACCGACCGCAGGGCACGCGCGCGTGCGGCACTCAGCGCCGCGCCGGTCGGGTTCTGCGCGCGGTCGGTGACGATCAGGGCGCGCGCCCCGCCCGCCAGTGCCCGCTCCACGGCGTCGGGGACCGGGCCCTCCTCGTCGACCCCGACCGGGACGACGCGCAGTCCGAGCGCCGGGACGAGGTCCAGCAGACTGCCCCATCCGGGGTCCTCCACGGCGACCGCGTCCCCGGGTTTGAGGTGCGCCGCCAGTACCCGCTCCAAGGCGTCCAGCGCTCCCGAGGTGACGGCGACGGGCCCGTCGGGAACACCGTCGGCGTCCATTCCGCTGCGCGCCAGCCGCGCCAGTTCGGGGTCCACGGGGGCGTGCCCGTAGAGCACCGGCTCCCGGTCTCCCTGCGCGGCCGCCGCCGCGAACGCCCCGGCCAGTTCCGGGAGCAGCGCGGGATCCGGGTTGCCCTCGGACAGGTTCCGTACGCCCGGTGGGACCTCCACCCGGATGAGATCGCGTGCCGTGGTGGCCGGTTTGGACCGCACCCGGCTCCCCCGCCGGCCCGCGGTCTCGATGACCCCGCGCTCACGCAGGGTCCGGTACGCGGCCGCGACGGTGTTCGGGTTCACTCCGAGCCGCTCCGCCAACTCCCGCATGGGGGGAAGCAGTTCGCCGGGACGCAGCGCCCCTTCCCCCACCCCGCGCTCGATGCTCGCGGAAATCTCCGCTGCGCGCCGCCCACTGATCCGATACTCTCCTAGCACAAAGCCAATTATGCACTAGTGCAATGGAGAGCACCATGCAGGGGACCCAGCCGCAGCAGCGGCCCGCCGCCACCTACCCGCCCACCGAGCGCACGGTCCCCACCCGCTCCCCCGACCGGGCCGCGTACGACAAGGACCTGGTGCACGCGATACTCGACGAGGGTTACGTCTGCCACCTCGGCTTCGTCAGGGACGGCGCGCCGGTGGTGCTGCCCACGCTCTACGCCCGGGTCGGCGAGCGCCTGTACGTGCACGGTTCCACCGGCTCGCGCCCGCTGCGCGCGGCCGGCCAGGCCGATCCCGGCCTCCCGGTCTGCCTGACCGTCACGCACGTCGACGGACTGGTACTGGCCCGCTCGGCCTTCCACCACTCGATCAACTACCGCTCCGTGGTGGTGCACGGCGTGGCGTACGACGTGGCCGACCCCGAGGAGAAGCGGCAGGCGCTCGACGCCCTGGTCGACCATGTCGTACCGGGGCGCTCCGCCGACTCCCGGCCGGCCAACAAGAAGGAGCTGGCCGCCACCGCGGTGATCCGCCTCGACCTGGACGAGGTCTCCGCCAAGCTCCGCACCGGCGGCGTCAACGACGAACCCGAGGACCTCTCCCTCCCCCACTGGGCCGGCATCGTCCCTCTCCGCAAGGGCTACGACACCCCCCTCCCCGACCCCGCCCTGTCCCCCGACACGACTCTGCCCGACTACTTGGCGACCCCCTAAGGCCTGTCTGACAATTCCCGGCGCCGCGGCGCTCCAGGGCGAGGACCGAGAGCGCTCCGCCTGACCCGGGGGCCCTCCCGCGCGGAAGGGCCCCCGGTCCGTCACGCCGGGAGCGCGTCCGGCTGCGCCTTGCGGGTCCGCGCCTCGCGGGCCTCGCCCACCGCGAGGCCCGCGACGGAGCCGAGCATCAGCAGGGTGCCGACGAGGGTGGCCACCGTGAGCCGTTCGCCGAGCAGGGCGACCGCGAGGACCGCCGCGCTCACCGGCTCGAGCAGCATGATCACGGACACGGTCGCCGAACGCACCACGGCCGCGCCGGCGAAGTACAGGCCGTACGCGAGCGCCGTCGGCACGGAGGCGACGTACGCCAGCAGGCCCAGCAACACGCCGGGCGCGTCGGTGTGCGGCACGAGTCCCTCGACGGCGGCGAACGGCAGCAGCACCAGGCTGGTGACGGCGAACGCCGCGACGGTCGTACCCGAGGAGTCCGTGCCCCCGTCGCGTCCCCACCAGCGGGTGAGCAGGGTCATCGCCGAGTATCCGGCCGCGGACACCAGGGCGAGCAGTACGCCCCACGGGTCCACGGTCGCCTCCCCACCGCCGAGGACGAGCACGACGAGTCCGGCGAGCGCGCCCACGACGGCGGCCAGTCCGCCGCGCCCCAGGCGCTCTCCCATGGTCAGTCGCGCGCCGAGGGCGATCAGCACGGGTCCGGCGCCGAGGGTCACGACGGTGGCCACGGCGAGTCCCGTGGCGGAGACGGCCGCGAAGTAGGCGGTCTGGAAGACCGCGAGCCCGATCCCGGTGGCTCCGGCCCGCACCACCCGGCGGCCGAGCGGCTCGGGGGCGGCGGTCCGGGCCCGGCGGGACAGCGGCCGGACGGCGAGCAGCAGGACGAGGCCGACGGCGCAGCGCCAGAAGGACAGGGCGACGGGCCCCATGTCACTGGTCCGGTAGACCAGTGACGCTGCGGCGCCCGCGGTGCCCCAGGCGGCACCGGCGACGATCAGATAGAGGAGGCCTCGCCCGACGGGCAGGCCGGAGACGGCGTTCGACACGTGTTCTCTCCGCAGATGCGCGCACCCCGCGCGTCGGCGCGGGTGCGGAAGTTCGGGAAGGGATCCCGCATCGGGCCCGGAGAGGGCCGACGGGATCCGCGGACTTCGTCTGCGGGCAGCACCGTTACGCCCGGCGGCGTGCCGGGCGGATGTACCGGAGGGCCCGCCTCAGGCGGCCGGAGGCGGAAGAACAAGTGCGCGAGCGTGCATGATCAGCACCTTATGCGGTCCTTCCCGGCGCGGACAACTCCCGTTCCGGCCCGCCGGTCACCACCGGCTCCCCGGACCCCTTCGCCGGTGCCGAGGACTGGGCGATGAAGGCGCCCGTCAGTACGACCACTCCGCCCACGATCTGCGGCGCCGACAGGTGCTCACCGAGCAGCACCCAGGCGAGGACGGTGGCGATGACCGCCTCGAGGCAGGCCACGACACCCGCGACCTGCGGCGAGAGCCGGCGCACCGAGACCACCCCGGTGACGTACGCGACGACCGTGGCGACGAGGACGATCCAGGCCAGCAGCGCGACGGCGGCCACGGGTGTGCCGTTCATCTCCGCGCTGCCGGTCAGCACGGACCAGTCCATGGACCAGGGACGGGCCACGACCGTGAGGACGGCGGCGCCGATCAGCAGGCCGTAGGCGATCACGCCGAGCGGGTCGGGGGCCTCGGCGCCGCCGTCGGTGCCCTGGTCGGACAGGACGAAGTAGCCGACCTGGCAGCAGGCCGCGCCGAGCGCGAGCAGCAGACCGAGGGCGTCGAAGCCGAGGCCCGCCCAGACCTCGACCACGCAGGCGAGCCCGCCCACCGCCAGGACCACGCCGACCGCGGCGGCACGGGTCACGGGCCGTCGCTGCACGAACCGCACCCAGCCGAGCACGAGCGCGGGCGCCAGATACTCGACCAGCAGGGCGACCCCGACGGGGATGCGGGAGATGGACGCGAAGTAGCAGGCCTGGACGCCGGCCACGGCGAGCAGGCCGAACCCGGCGAGCAGGCCGGGCCGGCGGCGCAGCAGTCCCCGGTGGCGCACCGCCAGCGGCAGCATGACGAGCGCCGCGCCCGCCACCCGCAGCCACACGACGTGGAGCGGGTCCAGACCCGCCTCGATCAGCGGCTTCGCCGCCACACCGGAACCCCCGAAAGCGAGCGCGGAGAGCAGCGCGAGACCGAGCCCGACGCCCTTTCCGCGATCGCTCCGGGCACTGACAGAGGTAGACACCGGCACATGATGACAGGCAGCGACAGGAGCGTCATCCCCCGTGGCACCTGTCTCAGCGGCCGGACGGCGCCTCGAGCCGGGCCACCAGTTCCCGGGGGTCGATTCCGGCGCGCTCGAGCACCTCCGCGGCACGCGCCCGGGGGGCCACGACGATCGCCGCGAGCAGGTCCGTGCCGCCGGCCGGGAGGTCGCCGCGGCGGGCGGCACGCTCATGGGCCCGCTCCATGCAGCCCGCGGCGAGCGGCGAGAAGCCCGCCGCCTCGGTCACCACGGGGACGCCGCCGGAGTCCTCGACGGCTCCCTGCCAGCGCAGGCCGTAGCCGATGCTGCGTTGGACCAGATAGCCGAGCAGCCGGTCGATCCGCGGGCCCTCGCCGAAGACGGCTCTCACCTCGGCGTCGGACTCCAGGAGCGAGTGCAGGAGATGGGCGGTGTCGATCTGCCGGTCCCCGTCCCGGACCACTCTGCGGCGGGCACCGGCCACCACCGCTGCCAGCTCGGCACTGAGCCTGGCATCGCTCTCCGCTCGGTGGACGCCCTGCTCCTGGAGCTGGGCCTGCTGCCGGGGGATACGGGGTTGCACATCCTCCACCCCATCAGCCACGCGGGCCCGGGACATCCCCGGCGGGAAGCATCTTGGCATCCCACGGGAAGTGGACGTCCCGGGCCGGAATCTCCTCCTTGCGAAGGAGATCAGGGCGTTTCACCGCGAGAGGCGCGTGCCGGTTGGCGTCACGCCCCTCGTTCGGATACGGCCCGTCGTCAGTCCTCGTCGGCGAGGATCAGGTACAGCTTCTTGCGGGCCTCGTTGATGACGGCGAGGGCCTTCTCCCGCTGCTCCTTGCTGCCCGTCTTCCAGACCTGTCCGAAGGCTTCCATCAGGCCGAAGCCGGCCTGCCGGATCTCGCTCAGCGCCTCCCAGTCGACCCCGCGCGAGGCCTCCTCCCAGGGGGCCTCGGGACCTTCCTCGGCGGCCGCGCGGCCGCTGTCGGTGAGGGAGAACAGCTTCTTCCCGCCCTCGGACTCGCTGACGATCAGCCCCTCGTCCTCCAGCAGCTGGAGGGTGGGGTACACCGAGCCGGGGCTGGGCTTCCACGCCCCGCCGCTGCGCTCGGCGATCTCCTGGATCATCTCGTAGCCGTGCATGGGACGGTCCTTCAGCAGGGCCAGGATCGAAGCCCGTACGTCACCGCGCCGCGCCCTCCCCCTGGGTCCGCCGCGTCCTCGTCCGCCCCAGGGGCCGCCGTGCCCGAAACCCGGGCCGAAGGGGCCGCCGTGACCGCCCGGGCCTCCGGGTCCGAAGGGACCGAAGGCGGCCCGCAGCCGGTCGAAGTCACCACGTCCGCCGCGCGGGCCGCCGTGACCGTGTCCGTGCTCGTGACCATGGGTACGCATCGCAACCACTCCATTCCATCGTTGATCTGTCGCGATGCTTCAACGATATATCGGAAGAGCTCTTACGACAACCCCTTCCACCGTGACGGCGGCCGCCGCGAAGGGGCCGCCCTCCGCGAATTGGCCTTGGCCTGCGGCTTCGCACCGCCTCTACCGTCAGGACATGCGGATTCGAATCGTCGACGCCTTCACCGACCGGCCCTTCGCCGGCAACCCCGCCGGAGTGCTGCTGCTTGACGCCTTCCCCGACGACCCCTGGCTCCAGAACGTCGCCCTGGAGGTCAACCACGCCGAGACGGCCTTCGCCCACCCGCTCCCCGCGGGCGGCGAGGCCGACTGGGCGCTGCGCTGGTTCACCCCCGCCACCGAGGTCGCGATGTGCGGCCACGCGACCCTGGCCACCGCGCACGTCCTGCACACCACCGGCGCGCACCAGGGCCCGGTGCGGTTCGCCACCCGCAGCGGCGTGCTCATCGCCACCCCCGGCGACGACGGTGCCGTCACCCTGGACTTCCCCACCGCCCCGCTCACCGCGGTCGACCTCCCCGAGGGGGTCGCCGAGGCGCTGGGCACCCGGCCGCTCACGGCGTTCGACACCGGTCCGAACATCGGGGACCTGCTCGTCGAGGTCGCCGACGAGCGGACCGTGCACGCCCTGCGGCCCGATCTCAAGGCGCTGGCCGCCTACTCCGAGCGGGGCGTCATCGCCACCGCCCGCGCCGAGAATTCCGCCCTCGGCTACGACTTCGTCTCCCGGTGCTTCTTCCCCAACGTCGGCATCGACGAGGACCCGGTCACCGGCAGCGCGCACACCGCTCTGGCCCCGTACTGGTCCGAGCGCCTCGGCCGCTCCGACCTCACCGGCCTCCAGGCCTCACCGCGCTCCGGACGCGTCCGCACCGAACTGCGCGGCGAGCGCACCCTGCTGAGTGGGCGGGCCGTGACGGTCATCGAGGGCGACCTGCTGGTCTGAGGCGGACAAGGCGAAGGGGCGTACGACCGTGCCGTACGCCCCTTCGCCGCCGTCTCACGCCGTCGGCAGCCAGTCCACCTTGCCGGCCAGCAGCGCGTATCCCACGAACGCCCCGATGTCGAGCAGCGTGTGCGCGACCACCAGCGGCCCGACACGGCCCCAGCGCCGGTACAGGTACACGAACACCACGCCCATGACCATGTTCCCGATGAAACCGCCGATGCCCTGGTAGAGGTGGTACGAGCCACGCAGCACCGAACTGCCCGCCATCGCGGCCAGCGGGGACCAGCCCAGCTGGTCGAGCCGGCGCAGCAGATACGCCAGGACGATGACCTCTTCGACGATCGAGTTCTGCAACGCCGAGAGGATCAGCACGGGGTACTTCCACCACACCTCGGGCAGCGCCTCCGGCACCACGGTGAGGTTGAAGCCGAGCCCGCGCGCGGCCAGGTAGAAGGCGATGCCGCTGCTGCCGATCACCGCCGCGACCGCCGCTCCGCGGCCCAAATCGAACCAGGGGCGGGTGCGGTCGAAGCCGAGGACGCGCAGCCCCACGCCCTCCCGCAGCAGGAAGTGCGCGACCAGCGCCACGGGCACGAGCGCCGTGGTGATCCCGAAGAGCTGCCAGGCCAGGTCCAACCAGGGGCGGCCCGGCGCGGCCGAGGCGTTGAGGGTGGCCGCCTGGTCCTTCAGTCCGCCCGGTTCGGTGACCGAGCCGACAAAGCTGATCAGCGCGGAGACTCCGCTCGCGCCGAGTGACAGCGCGAGCACGAGCAGCGTCTCGTTGCGCAGCGTCGTCCGCGACAGTCTCCGCTCGGGAAGGAAATCGGTCCCCGGGCCCGCCTCCGCCTGCACACCTGCCTCCACATCACCGATCGGTCCGATCAGTATGAGGGCAGCGGCTGTGTGCCCGGCCAGGGGGCCGGTCCGCGGGTCAGACCGTGGGCACGGGTTCCGGCAGGCCCACCGGCCAGGTGTGCACGGGGTCTCCCTGTTCCATCAGCTCGCGGTAGCGGCGGGTGGTGGCGGCCAGGGCGGCCTCCCGGTTCAGGCCCAGGTCCAGGGCCCGGTGGAAGGTCGCGGCCTGCCAGGTCGCGCCGTTCACCCTGCGCCGGCACCGCTCCTCGATCACTCCGAGGTACAGGTCGCGGTCGGCGGGCTCGATCCCCCACGCGTCCAGCCCGGCCTCGGCGAGCGGCAGTAGTTCGTCCCGTACGAGGGTGACCGCGTCCACCTCGCCCGTACCGCCGTAGCGACCGCGCCGGGGCCAGGTGAGGCGGGCGTCGATGCCGTACTTGCAGGCCGCGTCGAAGTTGGCGGCGGCCGCCTCGAAGGGCAGCCGGGTCCACACCGGGCGGCTGTCCTCGGCGAGGGCGCGGATCACTCCGTAGTAGAAGGCCGCGTTGGCGATGACGTCGGTGATGGTGGGCCCCGCGGGCAGCACGCGGTTCTCCACGCGCAGGTGGGGGACGCCGTCGGCGATGCCGTAGACCGGGCGGTTCCAGCGGTAGACGGTGCCGTTGTGCAGCACGAGTTCGGCGAGGCTGGGGACGCCACCCCGGTCCAGCACCTCGAGCGGGTCCTCGTCGTCGCAGATGGGCAGCAGGGCCGGGTAGTAGCGCAGATTCTCCTCGAAGAGGTCGAACGCCGAGGTCACCCAGCGCTCCCCGAACCAGGTACGGGGCCGCACCCCCTGGGCCTGGAGCTCGGGCGGACGGGTGTCGGTGGACTGCTGGAACAGCGGTGGCCGGGACTCGCGCCACAGTTCACGGCCGAACAGGAACGGCGAGTTGGCGCCGACGGCGATCTGGGCGGCGGCGACGGCCTGGGCCGCGTTCCACACCCCGGCGAAGCGCTCCGGGGTGACCTGGAGGTGCAGTTGCACCGAGGTGCAGGCGGCCTCGGGGGCGATCGACTTGGAGGTGCAGCTGAGGCGTTCGACGCCGTCGATGTCGAGGGTGAAGTCCTCACCGCGCGCGGCCACGATCTGTTCGTTGAGCAATGCGTAGCGGTCGACGTCGGAAAGGTTCGAGGAGACCAGGTCGTCCCGGTCCAGTGTCGGCAGGATGCCGATCATCACGATCCCCGCGTCCACCTCGCCGGCTTTCCGGCCGGCGTACGCGAGGGAAGTGCGCAGTTCCTCGTCGAGCCGGTCGAATACCCGTCCACCCAATCGGTGGGGGGCGATGTTCACTTCCAGATTGAACATGGCGAGTTCTGTTTGGAAGTCCCTGCTGGCGATCCGTTCGAGGACTTGCGCATTCAACATTTTCGGCATGCCGTCCGCGCCCGCGAGATTCAATTCGATCTCCAGCCCCATGAGGTTCTTGGGGCGGTCGAACCGCTTCTCCGCCAGGAGTCGCTCCAAGCCCGTCAGACACCTGCGGAGCTTCTCGCGGTAGCGCTGACGATCGGACAGGTCGAACTGACCTGCCACGACCTTCTCCCCCATCGAAGCGTCCCTCCTCGGATGGGCGGACCGAAGATCGGCCGCCGGGGTCCCGGTCCACAGGGGAGGATGCCCCGTCGATGCGATTGATAACGCCCCGGACCGGACCGCCGACCGCTACTCTGATGGAGGGTGACCAGTGGCACATTCACGGGGCATGGCACAGAACGCGTCTTACGAGTCGGTTGCGAACTCGTGAAAAACGCCGACGAGAATTGGCCGACCGCCTCGCGGTCATTTTCCGAGGTCATCGGCGTGGGGCCTGCCTGGAATCGGGATTATTTTCGCATTTCACCGGCCAGAAGTACCCTTGTTCCGCCGGTCGGAAACGGCTAGACGAAACATAGTCTGAACACGTGTCGTATAAACTTCGCAGGCAAGGCAGAAGGTTGGCGCCCACGGTTCGAGCGATCCAGCCGAGAGGCGGCGTGCGGCAGTCCTCACCCCCGTCCCTCGGGCTCAGGCCCTGGCCCCCACCTCTCTGACCTCCGTGAGCTGACAGCGCCGTCCGCCCCGCCACGTCCCGCCCTCGCGCCACTGTGCCTTCGAATGAGAGGCGACCCACCATGCCGCTGCATGTCCCCCCGGCTCCCGCGCCCGCACTGCGTTCCGTCCTGACCGCGCTCTCCTCGCCGACCGCGGTCAGCGAAGCCCGAACTCCCTCCCTGCTCGCCGCCCAGGGCCCCGCCTCACCCGAGCTGCCCCTTCCCGTGCACGTGCTGGACCGGGTCACCGCGGACGGCACGACCGCCACGCGGCTCGCCGGCTGGCGGTTCCTGATCCGCACCGGTGACCGTGCGGTGGCCGCCGCGGACACGGTGCTCACCGCGGACGGCTGGACCTTCTCCCGCTTCTTCGAGGGGCCCTACATCGCGTCCACCGAGCTCGCGCTGCGCCAGGCCGAGACCATGACACAGCCGTACCAGCCCCGGCTGCTCTCGGTGCCCGGCCTCTACATGCTCACGCTCTGGCTGCACGGCGACCCCGAGGCGGACGGCGCCACCGGCCACCCGGCCGCCACCGATCTGCTCGTCCCGCTCGCCCCGGCACCGCCCGGCATCGCGGCCCACCGTCCGCACCGGGTCACCGAACTGCTGCCGGTACTGACGCACCGGGTGACCCCGAACCGTCTGCTCGGCTCGCCCGCCTGAGAGTTCGCCCCGTACCCCGCCGCCCGGAACGTCCGGCGCGGCGGGGTACGCCGCTGTGCACGGGGGGACTAGCCCCATCCGGCCAGGGCGAACCACCCGAAGTGACAGTGCAGTTGAGATGAACCGTCCGCGCGGGTGACGCGTCATCAACCTGTGAGGAGCGGTGCCGCGAAATCCCTGCGGATCCTCGTCCATGGGGCAACACTGGTTTCCGACCGACTTATCACAACGGGGGACGGTCATGAACGAAGCTTCACGCCGCGGAATTGACACCACAGCCGACTCACAGGTCACCACAGAGCGAGAGATCCCACCCATGTGCCAGCACCAGCCACCGTGTCCCTCAGCCGACTCCGCCGACCGGGAATCCGCCCGTCTCGTGGCGCACCACCCGGAGCAGGGCTGGAGCCTGCTGTGCAACGGTGTCGTGTTCTTCGAGGACACCGGTGAACTCCTGCCCGACGGCAGGATCATCGCCCCGCAGCGCCCCCGGGGTGCCAGCCTGACCACGGCCTGACCACCGTCCGAGGACGACCGGGGGTACGGGGCCCCGGGGAACACGAGGGGCCGGACGCAGGACCTTCTGCGCACCGGCCCCGACGCGTGTCCGGAGTGGATCACTCAGCGTAGTCCGGCCCATGGAACCGGTGACCGGGCGGCCCGGGCGGCAAGAGTTCGCCCCGTTACGCCTTCCCACGGGCGCCCGGTTTCCGGAAGACTCCTGGAAGTTTCGCGGGTTTCCGTCACGGAGGTGGGGCAAGTGGCAGCACGAGAGGCCGATGCCGAGGGCAGAGTCACGATCACGGAGATCGCCCGGCAGGCAGGCGTCTCCGTGCCGACCGTCTCCCGCGTGGTCAACGGCCGCTCCGACGTCTCCCCGCAGACCCGGGCCCGGGTCGAGGACCTGCTGCGCCGTCACGGCTACCGCAAGCGCCCCACCGTCTCCCCCTCGCGTGCGGCCCTGCTGGACCTGGTCTTCAACGACCTCGACAGCCCCTGGGCGGTGGAGATCATCCGCGGTGTCGAGGAGGTCGCCCACGGGGCCGGGGTGGGCACGGTCGTCTCGGCGATCCACGGGCGCTCCGGTGACGCCCGGGAGTGGATGCGCAATCTGCGGGCGCGGGCGTCCGACGGCGTCATCCTCGTGACCTCGGCGCTGGAGTCCACACTGCACGAGGAGTTGCGGATCCTCGGCGTGCCGCTGGTGGTCGTGGACCCGGCGGGCTCCCCCGCCCTGGACGTGCCGACCATCGGCGCCGCCAACTGGTCGGGCGGCATGGCCGCGACCGAACATCTGCTGGCCCTGGGGCACCGCAGGATCGGGCTGATCGCCGGCCCGGCGCGCCTGCTCTGCTCGCGCGCGCGGCTCGACGGCTACCGTGCGGCGCTCGAGGGCGCCGGCATCGCCCTCGACACGTCGCTGGTCGTCCCGGGCGACTTCCTCCCCGAGTCCGGCTTCGCCGCCTGCAACACCCTGCTGGATCTGCCGGAGCCGCCGACCGCGCTGTTCGCGGCGAGCGACCAGATGGCGCTGGGGGCGATCGAGGCGCTGCGCAGCCGAGGGCTCAGGGTTCCGGAGGACATGAGCGTGGTGGGCTTCGACGACCTGCCGGAAGTCCGCTGGTCGGCACCGCCGCTGACCACTGTCCGCCAGCCCCTCGCCGACATGGGCAAGCTCGCCGTCCGCACGGTGCTCCGTCTGGCCCGCGACGAACAGCCGGACTCCCCCCGCGTCGAGCTGGGCACGGAGCTGGTCGTCCGGGCGAGCACCGCGGCTCCCGCCGGGCGGGGCTGAAGGGACCGGAGGGTGCCGGACCTCCGGCACCACTTATCGTGACCGGCATGCAGTCCTACACGATCGGCCAGGCAGCGAGGCTGCTGGGAGTGAGTCCGGACACCGCCCGCCGCTGGGCGGACGCGGGGCGCATCACCACCCACCGCGACGACGGCGGGCGGCGGCTCGTCGACGGACGGGACCTGGCCGCGTTCTCCGTCGAACTCGCCCGGTCCGGTGCCGTCGAGGAGGACGCGCCGTACACCTCCGCCCGCAACGCCTTCCCGGGCATCGTCACCGCGATCAAGCTCGGCGACGTGGCGGCCCAGGTCGAGATCCAGGCGGGCCCGCACCGGCTGGTCTCGCTGCTCACCCGGGAGGCCGTCGAGGAACTGGGGCTGGAGGTGGGCATGGAGGCCACCGCCCGCGTGAAGTCGACAAACGTCCATATCGACCGCACCTGACCGGTAGCGGCATCCTGTGGGAACGCACATGCGTGCCTCTTCACGACTTTCCCTCGCTCATGCGATGAGACAGGGGGTGATTCCCTGGCAGATGCGTCAGTATGATCGGCGTATGGGGGAGGGCTTCGCGGGCTCTTCCACCGGCTGACAGAGGGAGTGCCCCGAGATGCCCCGTTCCCCGCACCGGACCCGCCGGAGCCGTCGGATCGCCGGCGCCGGGGTGACCGCCGCCGTTCTGGCACTGAGTGCCTGTTCCTCGTCCGGCTCGGAGTCGGCCTCGTCCTCCGGGTCCGGTGGGCAGGGGGTCAGCGGCACGGTCACCGTCTTCGCGGCCGCCTCGCTGAAGGAGAGCTTCACGACGCTGGGCGAGCGGTTCGAGAAGGAGCACCCGGGGAGCGAGGTCACGTTCAACTTCGGCGGCAGCGACAGCCTGGCCGCCGGCATCACCAACGGCGCCCCCGCCGATGTCTTCGCGGCGGCCAGCACGACCACGATGAAGCTCGTCACGGACGAAGGGCTCACGGCGGGCGGTCCCAGCACCTTCGTCCGCAACCGGCTGGAGATCGCCACCGCACCGGGCAATCCCCACGGGATCGACGCCCTGGAGGACCTGACCGCGTCCGGTCTGAAGGTCGTGCTGTGCGACAGGACGGTGCCCTGCGGAGCCGCCGCGCGGACCGCGCTGGAGGCCGGCGGCGTGGACCTCACGCCGGCCTCGTACGAGCAGGACGTCAAGAGCGCCCTGACCAAGGTCCAACTGAAGGAGGCCGACGCCGCCGTCGTGTACCGCACGGATGTGAAGGCGGCCGGTGACAAGGTGGAGGGCGTGGAATTCCCGGAGTCCGCCGAGGCCGTCAACGACTATCCGATCGCCCCGCTGAAGAACGCCCCCAATCCCTCGGCGGCGAGGGCGTTCGTGGCACTGGTGAAGTCGGCCGAGGGCCGGCGGGTCCTGGGTGAGTCGGGATTCCTGACGCCATGACCACCGGCCAGGAAGCTCCCGGGAAGGCGCGCCCCCGCGCCCCCGGCCGTGGTGTCCCGCTCGCCCTCCTCGCGCCCGCCCTCCTGGCACTGGCGTTCCTCCTGGTCCCCCTGCTCGCCCTGCTCCTCCGCGCCCCCTGGCGCAGCCTGCCCGAGCAGCTGACCAGCCCCGAGGTATGGGAGGCGCTGCGCCTGTCGCTGTTCTGCGCCACGACGGCGACCGCGCTGAGCCTGGTCGTCGGCGTTCCGCTGGCCTGGCTGCTGGCCCGTACGGAGTTCCCGGGCCGCGGCCTGGTCCGCGCCCTGGTGACGCTGCCCATGGTCCTGCCGCCGGTGGTGGGCGGTGTCGCCCTGCTGCTCGCCCTGGGCCGCAACGGTGTCGTCGGCCAGTGGCTGAACGCCTGGTTCGGCATCACGCTGCCGTTCACCACCACGGGCGTCGTCCTCGCCGAGACGTTCGTGGCGATGCCGTTCCTCGTCATCAGCGTCGAGGGCACGCTGCGGGCGGCGGACCCCCGCTACGAGGAGGCGGCCACCACGCTGGGCGCCTCCCGCTTCACCGCCTTCCGCCGGGTCACCCTGCCACTGATCGCGCCGGGCGTCGCGGCCGGTGCCGTACTGGCCTGGGCACGGGCCCTCGGGGAGTTCGGCGCGACGATCACCTTCGCCGGCAACTTCCCCGGCCGTACGCAGACCATGCCGCTCGCGGTCTACCTCGCCCTCCAGAACGACCCGGCCGCGGCGATCGCCCTCAGCCTGGTCCTGCTGGCGGTGTCCATCGCCGTACTGGCCGGGCTGCGGGACCGCTGGATGAGGACGGTCTGACACCATGCCGAGGAAGCTCGACCACCTGTCCGATCCGGCCGGCACCGTGCCCGGCGACGCCGCCGCAGGGCTGGACGCCCACCTCGTCGTGGACCGCGGCTCGTTCCGCCTGGACATCGCGCTGACCGCGGCGCCCGGTGAGGTCGTCGCCCTGCTGGGCCCGAACGGCGCCGGCAAGACCACCGCGCTGCGCGCCCTCGCGGGCCTCGCCCCGCTCACCGCCGGCCGTCTGCGGCTGGACGGGGCGGACCTGCGCCGCACACCGCCCGAGTCACGCCCGGTCGGTGTGGTCTTCCAGGACTACCTGCTCTTCCCCCACCTCACCGCCCTCGACAACGTGGCGTTCGGGCCCCGTTGCCGGGGCGCCGGCAAGGCGGAGGCACGCGCCCGGGCCGCCGAGTGGCTGGACCGCATGGGTCTCGCCGAGCACGCCGGTGCCAAGCCCCGGCGGCTGTCCGGCGGCCAGGCACAGCGCGTCGCCGTCGCCCGTGCCTTGGCCACCCGCCCCCGGCTGCTGCTCCTGGACGAGCCCCTCGCGGCCCTGGACGCCCGCACCCGGCTGGAGGTGCGGGCGCAGCTCCGCCGTCATCTGGCCGCTTTCGAGGCCGTCGCCGTCCTGGTCACGCACGACCCGCTGGACGCCATGGTGCTCGCCGACCGGCTGGTCGTCGTGGAGCGGGGACGGATCGTGCAGGAGGGCACGCCCTCCGACATCGCCCGTCACCCGCGCACCGAGTACATCGCCCAGCTCGTCGGCCTGAACCTGTACCGGGGCCGGGGGGAGGGCCACACGGTGCGGCTCGACGCGGGGCCCTCCGTCAGCACCACGGAGGATCTCTCCGGTCCCGCCTTCGTGGCGTTCCCGCCCGGCGCGGTGGTCCTGTACCGCGACCGGCCCACCGGCTCCAGCGCCCGCAACCTCTGGCGCTGCGAGGTCGCCGGGCTGGAGACCCACGGGGACCAGATCCGCGCGGAGCTCACCGGCGAACTCTCCCTGGCCGCCGACCTCACGACGGTCGCGGCCGCCGAACTCGACCTGCACCCGGGCGCACCGGTCTGGGCCGCGGTCAAGGCGACCCAGACCCACGCGTACCCGGCGTAGGCCTGTTGCGAAGAACCCGCCTGCCCGACGACACCTCGCACGCCCTCTCGCCCCGAGCACGTACCTGCCGCCGGCGGGGCCCTTCGGGCGGACGAGGGACGTGCGCGACAGCCGGGCACGGCGCGGCAGGCCCACGCCGCCGCGTCGCCCGGCCTGAAGGCGCCCGGCATGCCGAAGGGCCCCGCTCCGGTCGAGCGGGGCCCTTCGCCGTGCGTCAGTCCTCGTACGCGTCCAGCGGCGGGCAGGAGCAGACCAGGTTGCGGTCGCCGAAGGCCTGGTCGATGCGGCGCACCGGCGGCCAGTACTTGTCGGCGGCGCTCACCCCGGCCGGGAAGACGGCCTCCTCGCGGTCGTAGGCGTGCTCCCACTCCCCGCCGAGCGCGGCGGCGGTGTGCGGGGCGTTGCGCAGCGGGTTGTCGTCCGCGGGCCACTCGCCCGAGCCGACCTTCTCGATCTCCGCGCGGATCGCGATCATCGCCTCGCAGAACCGGTCCAGCTCGGTGAGGTCCTCGGACTCGGTGGGCTCGATCATCAGCGTGCCGGCCACCGGGAACGACATCGTCGGCGCGTGGAAGCCGTAGTCGATCAGCCGCTTGGCCACGTCGTCCACGCTGACGCCGGTGGCCTTGGTCAGCGGGCGCAGGTCGATGATGCACTCGTGCGCGACCAGCCCGCCGGGGCCGGTGTAGAGCACCGGGTAGTGCGGCTCGAGGCGCTTGGCGATGTAGTTGGCGCTGAGCACGGCCACCTGTGTGGCCCGCTTGAGCCCCTCGCCGCCCATGAGCCGGACGTACGCCCAGGAGATGGGCAGGATGCCCGCCGAGCCCCACGGCGCCGCCGAGATGGGTCCCACGCCGGTCTCCGGGCCGGCCTCCGGCTGGAGCGGGTGGTTCGGCAGGTACGGGGCGAGGTGCGCCCGTACGCCGACCGGGCCGACGCCGGGACCGCCGCCACCGTGCGGGATGCAGAAGGTCTTGTGCAGGTTCAGGTGCGAGACGTCGCCGCCGAAGTGGCCCGGCTTGGCCAGGCCCACCAGGGCGTTGAGGTTCGCGCCGTCGACGTACACCTGGCCGCCGGCCTCGTGCACCTCGGCGCAGATGTCGGCGACGTGCTCCTCGAACACGCCGTGCGTCGAGGGGTACGTGATCATCAGGACGGCGAGCTCGTCGCGGTACTGCCCGATCTTCGCCCGCAGGTCAGCGACGTCGATCTCGCCGTCGTCGGACGTCTTGACGACGACGACCTTCATCCCGGCCATCACGGCGCTGGCCGCGTTGGTGCCGTGCGCGGAGGACGGGATGAGGCAGACGGTGCGCTGCTCGTCGCCGTTGGCGCGGTGGTAGCCGCGTACGGCGAGCAGACCGGCCAGCTCGCCCTGGGAGCCGGCGTTGGGCTGGAGGGACACCTTGTCGTAGCCGGTGACCTCGGCGAGACGTTCCTCCAGCTCGTGGATGAGCGTGAGGTAGCCCCGCGCCTGCTCGGCGGGCACGAAGGGGTGCAGCTGCCCGAACTCGGGCCAGGTGACCGGCTCCATCTCGGTGGTCGCGTTGAGCTTCATGGTGCAGGAGCCCAGCGGGATCATGCCGCGGTCCAGCGCGTAGTCGCGGTCGGCGAGACGGCGCAGGTAGCGGAGCATCGCGGTCTCGGAGCGGTGCTGCTGGAAGACGGGGTGCGTCAGATACTCATCATTACGAAGCAGGGCGTCCGGCAGCGTGTCCCGCGCTGCCGCGTCCAGGGCCTCGACGTCGCCCTCGACGCCGAAGGCGCCCCACACGGCGGTCAGCCGCTCCCGGGTGGTGGTCTCGTCACAGGCGATCGAGACGTGGTCGGCGTCGACGAGGCGCAGGTTGACGCCGTTGTCGCGGGCGGCGGCGACGACCTCCGCGGCGCGTCCCGGGACCCGCACGGTCAGCGTGTCGAAGTAGGAGCCGTGCACGATCTCGGCTCCGCCGGACCGCAATCCCTCGGCGAGGACGGTGGCGTACCGGTGGGTGCGCCGGGCGATGAGCCGCAGCCCCTCCGGGCCGTGGTACACCGCGTACATTCCGGCCATGACGGCGAGCAGCACCTGGGCGGTGCAGATGTTGCTGGTGGCCTTCTCGCGGCGGATGTGCTGCTCACGGGTCTGGAGCGCCAGGCGGTAGGCCTTGTGTCCGTCGGCGTCGACGGAGACGCCGACGAGCCGCCCGGGCAGGCTGCGCGCCATCTTCTCCTGCACGGCCATGTAGCCGGCGTGCGGGCCGCCGAAGCCCATCGGCACACCGAAGCGCTGCGTGGTGCCGACCGCGATGTCCGCGCCCAGCTCGCCCGGCGACTTCAGCAGCGTGAGGGCGAGCAGGTCCGCGGCGACGGTGACGAGCGCGCCGCGCTCGTGCGCCTGGTCGATCACCGGCTTGATGTCGCGTACGGCACCGGAGGCGCCCGGGTACTGGATCAGCACGCCGTTGATCTCGCGCCCGTCGAGCTCGGCGGGGATGCCGTCGCTCAGGTCGGCGACGACGACCTCCACGCCGGTCGGCTCGGCGCGGGTCTCGATGACCGCTACGGTCTGCGGCAGCGCGTCCGCGTCGACGAGGAACAGGCCCTTCTTGTTCTTGCCCATGCGCCGGGACAGCGCCATCGCCTCGGCGGCGGCGGTGCCCTCGTCGAGCAGGGAGGCGCCCGAGGTCGGCAGGCCGGTGAGCTCGGCGACCACGGTCTGGAAGTTCAGCAGCGCCTCGAGCCGGCCCTGGGAGATCTCCGGCTGGTAGGGCGTGTACGCCGTGTACCAGGCGGGGTTCTCCATCACGTTGCGCAGGATGACGGGCGGGGTGAAGGTCCCGTAGTAGCCGAGCCCGATCATCGAGCCGAGCACCTCGTTGCGGTCGGCCAGGGACCGCAGCTCGGCCAGCACCTCGGCCTCGCTCCGCGCGCCGGGCAGGTCCAGCGCGTCGGCGTTCTTGATGACATCCGGCACGGCGGCGGCCGTCAGCTCGTCCAGCGAGCCGTACCCGACCTGGGCGAGCATCTTGGCCCGGGCCTCGTGGTCGGGGCCGATGTGGCGCTGCTCGAAGGGGATTCCCTGTTCGAGCTCGGAGAGCGGAGTGCGAGGGGCGGTCATTGAGGAGGCCTCCTGGTCCGACGACCTTCGAGGGGCACCACGGCACGGGTGCCCGGACGGCCTCCCCCTCTGTCATCTCAACCTGAGAGCTTCACCGGATCGCCCGAAGGGGGTCCGGCTTTCACCGTCGGTGAGAGCGGAAGCCGTCGACACCCGCTCTGCTTTCCAGAGTGACCTCGTCCGTGCGGTACGTGTGCCTGAGAGATTCCGGGGAGGATTTGCTCCTTCGGCGCCTCCGATGGTGTCCGGAGGGCTCTCCCGCACGGGGTCAGCAGCCGTTGTCAGCGTACCAGCGAGCACAATGCCAGGGCCTTCGAGTGGCCGCTCCGCCGATTGTGCCGTTTTGTAGTGCTTACGGATGAGTTTGCGACCAGTGGAGGGCCCGTGCAGACCGACATCGATCCGCGCCACCTGATCGGCCGCAAGGCGTTCGACCGCAATGGAACCCGGATCGGCACGATCGACGAGATCTACCTCGACGACGCCACCGGCATACCGGAGTGGGCGGCGATACGCACCGGACTGTTCAGCAGGGACGCGTTCGTCCCCTTGGAGCCGAGCGAACTCGTCGACGGCGCCCTGCACGTCCCCTTCGAACGGGCCCTCATCAAGGATGCCCCCGACTTCGGCGTGGGCCGCCATCTCTCCCCCGAGCAGGAGCTCCAGCTCTACCACCACTACGGTCTGGACATCGCCGCGCCTCCGCCGCTGCCGGACCGCGACTTCGGCAAACTCGCGGGCAACGACAAGCCTGTCTGATCCCCCCGCTCACCGGCTCTCCGACCGCGCCCCTTCACCGGCCTCCGCGCCCTCACCGCCCTCACCGTCCTGGGGCCCGGGGGGCATGGGCACCAGCGGCAGCGGATCCGCAGGCTCCAGGGCCGGGTCGTCCACGCGGAAGGTCTTCACCCGGCCCGGCTCCGAGTCGGGCGTCTCGAAGCGCACCGTGACCCGGCCCAGCCCGCTGCCCTGCACCCATCCGTGACCGTACGCGGCGTGCCGTACGTCGTGGCCCGCCGGCCAGCGCCGCTCGGCGGGGGTCTCCCGGTCCGGCGTGGGCGCGGGAGCGGCCTCCTCGGGCGGGGAGTCGGCCGCGCCCACCCCCGCCGCCTGGGCGAACAGGTCCTCCTGGGTGTAGTCGGCCAGCCCGCTGACCCCGACGCCGAGCAACCGCACCCCGCCCGTGGTGTCGACCGAGTCCAGCAGCCGCGCCGCCGCCTCCCGTACCACCGCGGGATCGTCCGTGGGGCCCCGCAGCGTCTCGGACCGGGTGAGGGTCGAGAAGTCGTACCGCCGCACCTTCAGCACGATGGTGCGCCCCGACAGCCCCGCCGCCCGCAGCCTGCGCACACACCGGTCGGCGAGCCGCTGCACCTCCGTCCCGACCCGCCCCCGGTCGTGGATGTCCACGTCGTACGTGTCCTCGACCGACACCGACTTCGTCTCCCGCTCGGCCACCACGGGCCGCTCGTCGCGGGCCAGCGCCATGGCGAACAGCGCGTGCCCGTGCGCCTTGCCCAGCAGCCGTACGAGCTCGTCCTCCCCCGCCTCCGCGAGCTCCCCCACGGTGTGGATCCCCACTCGCCGCAGATGGTCGCCGGTCGCCGGTCCCACACCCGGCAGGGTGCGCACCGGCAGGGGGGCCAGCAGAGCTCGCTCCGTGCCCGGTTCGATCAGCACCAGTCCGTCCGGCTTCGCCTGCTCGGAGCCGATCTTCGCCAGCATCTTCGAGGCGGCCAGCCCCACCGACCCCGTGAGTCCCGTGACCGCTCGTATGTCCCCGCGCAGCTTCACCCCGGCCAGCCGCGCCGACCGCTCGTCCCAGGCCGCGCCACCGGCCTCCAGGTCCACGAACGCCTCGTCCAGGCTGAGCGGCTCCACCAGGGGCGACAGGGCCCGCAGCAACCCCATCACCTGCTCGCTGATGGACCGGTAGAGGGCGAAGCGCGGGACCAGGTACGCGGCGTTCGGCGCGAGCCGCCGGGCCTGCGCCATCGGCATCGCCGAGTGGACGCCGAAGACCCGGGCCTCGTACGAGGCGGTCGCGACCACACCGCGCGGCCCGAGCCCGCCCACGACGACCGCCTTCCCGCGCAGGCTCGGCTTGGACGCCTGCTCCACCGAGGCGAAGAAGGCATCCATGTCGAGATGCAGGATCGTGGGCGCGGATCTCACATGTCCGATGCTGCCCCATACCACTGACAATGCGGGCGTCGGAACGCCCGGCGGCTCAGACCGCCTTGTTCCGCCGTCGTGCCAGCTCGTCCATCGGATTGTGGCCGATCAGGGTCTCGCCGGTGTCGATGCGCTCTCCGTGCAGCTGCGACAGCGCGCTCTCGACGTCCCGCCACACCACGCCGACCGCGATGCCGAAGACTCCCTGGCCGCCCTGGAGCAGGGCGTGGACCTCGTCGGGCGAGGTGCACTCGTAGACCGTGGCCCCGTCGCTCATCAGCGTCATGCGTTCCAGGTCGCTGAAGCCGCGCTCGCGCAGATGCTGTACGGCGGTGCGGATGTTCTGGAGGGAGACGCCCGTGTCGAGGAACCGCTTGACGATCTTCAGCACGACGACGTCGCGGAAGCTGTACAGCCGCTGGGTGCCCGATCCGTGGGCCGGTCGCACGCTCGGCTCGACCAGCCCGGTACGGGCCCAGTAGTCGAGCTGCCGGTAGGTGATACCGGCGGCGGCGCAGGCCGTGGGCCCCCGGTAGCCGATCTGCTCGGACGCCATGGACGTCGCCCCTCCGCTGCTCGGCACAGCCGTCGGTCGCTGCGGAGCCTGGTCGATCGCGCCGCCCTGCGCGGGATACCCGCCGCTCGAACGGAGCCGGGAGCTCTGGGGAGGGTACGGCCCACTCGCCCCGAAACCGTGTCCGGGGGCACCCCCCACCGAACCGTCGCCGCTGCTTCTCACGCCGACCTCCGTCCTTGACCTGCCTCCTCGACGGTAGGCAGTCACCAAGGGTGCGTCAACGATCGCCACACTCGGCACGCCGAGTGATAATCACCCTAAGAGTGGTTTCCCGTACCCCACCGCGGGGAAAGGCTAGCCGAATGCTCCCGGGGCGTGCCCCGGCGGCCGAACCGATGCGGCGGCGCCCCCTCACTGATTGCTGGTTCCGAAGTCCTCCGGCGAGATCTGGTCGAGGAACTCGCGGAACTTCTCCACCTCGTCCTCCTGCTCGTCCGGGATGGCGATCCCGGCGTCGTCCAGCACCGTGTCACTGCCGTAGATCGGCGTACCGGTCCGCAGGGCCAGCGCTATGGCGTCGGAGGGGCGGGCGCTCACCTCGACACCGCTGGCGAACACCAGCTCCGCGTAGAACACGCCCTCCCGCAGGTCGGTGATGCGCACTTCCGTGAGCTCCTGGCCGACGGCCTCCAGCACGTCCTTGAACAGGTCGTGGGTCAGCGGCCGTGCGGGTGCCATGCCCTGCTGGGCGAAGGCGATGGCCGTCGCCTCCCCCGGTCCGATCCAGATGGGGAGGTAGCGGTCGCCGCCCACTTCACGCAACAGCACGATCGGTTGGTTGGAGGGCATCTCGACCCGGACACCTACGACATCGAGCTCGTTCACACAGCAACCCTAGGCCGTGCCCGGGACGTTTGGGTAGTCGGGCAGGGAACGGGTGGCCGATCCGGCCCCCCGAGGCCGGCCCGCCTCAGGGCAGCCGCACCCCGAGCGCCGCCTGCACCAGCGCCGCGTGCAGCTTCACCGTGAGCCCCGCCAGCTCCTTCGCACGGGCCTCCGCGTGGGCCCTGGTCTGCGGGTTCCGGTGGCGCTTCAGCGGAGCCACCACCTGGTCCACCAGTCCGGCCTCACGCTCGGCTGCGGCCTTCATCGCCCGCAGATGGCGCGGCTCGATACCGAACCGCCCCAGCTCGGTGATGAGCCCGGCGACGGTGACCGCCTCGGCGTCGTAGACCCCGTCCTCGACCGGGGCGAGCAGCCCGTACGACTCCCACTCGGCGAGCATCGGCTCGTCAATGCCGGCGGCCGCCAGCAGCCGGCCGCGTCCGATACGCGCGGGCCCCTCGGCGGCGGGCTCCCGGCCGGCGGCCTCCCCGTCCCCCGGACGGCCCAGCGCGGGGAGCCGGACGGCCTCGCCGCGCTCCACGGCGTCCAGGTGCTCACGGATCACCTTGAGCGGCAGATAGTGGTCGCGCTGCATCCTCAGCACATGGCCGAGCCGCTCGACGTCCCCGGCGCTGAACTTGCGGTACCCGGACGGGGTCCGCTGCGGCTCGATCAGCCCCTCCGACTCCAGGAAGCGGATCTTGGAGATGGTGACCTCGGGGAACTCCTCACGCAGCGCGTTCAGCACCGCGCCGATGCTCATCAGTCCGGTGCCCGCGGCGGCGGCGCCGTGCCCGGCACCGCCGCTCGGTGTCTGAACCATGGACCTTCCCTGGGGTCCCCCGGACGGATCCGGGGAGGTCAGTAGCCCCGCTGGCTCGCGTAGAAGACCAGCCGGTACTTTCCGATCTGCACCTCGTCACCGTTGGACAGGGCGACCTGGTCGATCCGCTCCCGGTTGACGTACGTGCCGTTGAGGCTGCCCACGTCGGCCACCGTGAAGGAGCCGTCCGGGCTGCGCCGGAACTCCACGTGCCGACGGGAGACCGTCACGTCGTCCAGGAAGATGTCGCTCTGCGGGTGACGCCCGGCCGTGGTCAGGTCGCCGTCCAGCAGGAAGCGGCTGCCCGAGTTCGGCCCGCGGCGCACCACCAGCAGCGCGGAGCCCATCGGCAGCGCGTCGACGGCCGCCTGCGCCTCGGGAGAGAGCGTCGGCATCTGCGTCTGGCCGGTGGCCTCGGCGTCGTAGGCCTCGAGACCGGAGATCGAGATCGTGGACGTCGTCTCGGAAGGGCGCTCCGGGGTGACCCCGGGCCTGAGCGGCGCGCCGCAGTTGGAGCAGAAGCGGCTGTTCTCCGCGTTGCGGTTACCGCACCTCGTACACACCAGGGCCGACATGGACGGATCCTCCTGCCGCGGCTGCCCACCAGGGGCGTGGGACGCGTACGGGTCGGAGAACCCTCCACCCGTACCTGAGGTCGACGGTTGCCCGAAACCTATGCCGCCCGACTGTGCGGGGTCAACGGACGGCGCGCCCGGGCCGCCCACCTGGTCCCGGAACAGCGGACGCTGACCTTCCGCCTCGGGCTGTGCACGATGGCGAGCGGTCGCGTTGTCGCTGTCCTCTCGCCGCGCGCTCTTGCCGAACAACTTCGCAAACAACTTCACGGGCGATTCCCCTTGACCGAAACAGACCCGCCCGTGGGGCAGGACGAACCCTGACTGAACACATTGGCCGACCCGGACATCTTCACAACGTCCGCCTCCGCCAGACAGTTTCCACCACGCACCAGCCAATCGGTGCGCCGACCCCCCGCAACCTCATGCCCTCGCCGGACGCCCCCCATGCACCCCCGGTTCACTGGGAGGACGACCGAGCGTAGTCAGGCCGCTTCACCGCCCGCAAGGCATCCACGACGATCTTGGTCGACTGCTCCACGGTAACGGTCGCCTGTTCCTTCTCGAGAGTCTGCACCACACCTCCGGGGATGTTGAGCGCCGGCTCGAGGTCCTGCGGCTTGCCGATGACCTTGAAACGATAGGGCGCGGTGATCTTGTTCCCGTCCACGCCGACGCCGTTCCCGGAATCCGTCAGGTAGGTGCCCGCCACCACCCGCACACCGTTCACCTGGATCGCCTCGGCACCGGCCGCGCGCAGCTCCTGGATGGCGTCGAGCAGCATGTTCGCCTCGACCGTCCCCTTCGTGTCCTCGATGGTCATCGTGATCCCCGGCCCCTGCGCGGCCACGGTGCCCGCCAGGACGCCGAGTTGCCGTTCCTTCTCGATCGTCTGCTTTCGGGCCTCCTCGGCCTGGTCGGAGCTGTTCTCCAGCTCGTCCCGCTGCTTCTCGAGTCCCTGCTTCTCGTCCTCAAGACGTTCTGTGCGGTCGTCGAGTTCATCGAGGATGCGCACAAGATCTTCCTGGCGCGCCCCGCGCAGCGCGCTGTCGCTGTCGCTGTTCGACGCCACCTGGACGGCCAGACCGAAGCCGAGACCGAACAGCAGCAGGGCGACGATGAGTTGGGCCCGGGTCACCCGCGGCGGCCACAGCCCCGCCACCAGCCGCTGCCGCCCGGTCGGGCCCGGCGTCGGGGGCACCTCCTGCGGCGCACCGTCCTCGACGGGCGCGGACGCCCTCACGGGCACCCCGACGGGCACCTCCGCGGGCAGCTCCCTGCGCAGCCCGGCCGGGGCCGAGGCGTCGGGGGCGGACCTGGGCGGGGACACCGCCGCGCGTGTCGTCTCGTCGTGCTCGCGCTCACTCATCGGCCTCACGCCCGGAACACATGCCGGCGGATCGCCGCGGCGTTGGAGAAGATACGGATGCCGAGAACCACCACGACGCCCGTGGACAGCTGTGCTCCCACACCGAGCTTGTCGCCGAGGAACACGATGAGCGCGGCCACCACGACGTTCGACAGGAACGACACCACGAACACCTTGTCGTCGAAGATGCCGTCGAGCATGGCCCGCAGCCCTCCGAACACGGCGTCGAGCGCCGCGACGACGGCGATCGGCAGGTAAGGCTCGACGACCGCCGGAACCTCGGGCCGGACCAACAGTCCGGCCACGACTCCCACGACGAGGCCCAGTACGGCGATCACGATGTGCCCTTCTCGGTTATCGGCTGTGCGGTACGTACGATCACACTCGTTGCGGCGGGCAGCCGGACGTCGTCCTCCGCGGAGATGGCCGTCCGGATTCCGTAGTTCTCTTGCAGGGCATGCAGATAGAGACCGTCCGCGCTGTTCTGGAACCGGTCACTCAACTCCCCGCCGTCCCCCACCGCGAGCACCGTGTACGGCGGCACCAGCGGCTTGTTGTCGACCAGTATCGCGTCTCCCGCGGCCCTGATCGCCGACAGGGCGGTCAGCCGCTGTCCGTTGATCGAGACCGCCTCGGCTCCGGACTCCCACAGTCCGTTGACGACGCGCTGCATGTCGCGGTCGCGGACCCGCCCGGTGTCGGAGAACCCGGAGACGGACCGCGGGTCGCCGTCGCCGCCCCCGCTCGCGTCCTTGGCGTCGTTCACCACGAGCCGGAGCCCGGGCCCGTGCACCGCGACGGCTCCGGACAGGACGCCCACCACCGCGGACCGGTCGCCGCCGCTGTCCCGGAGCGCCTCGCGCTGCCGCGCGCTCACATCGGCGCGCAGTTCGTCGACGCTGTCCTCGAGTTCCTCCGCGGCGTCGGTCTCCCGGTCGATCCGGTCGATGAGCTCCTCGCGCTCCTTGGCGACGACGGGAGCCGCGACACGGGCCTGGGCGGCGCCCACGGTGACGATCAGGGCGGCGAGCACCAGACCGCCGGCGAGGCCGAGCTTCGCCCTGAGCGTCTTCGGCATGCCGCCGTCGCCGTCGGCCTTCTTCCGCGCGGCGGCCTCGGCGTACCCGTCGTCGAGGCTGTGGTCCATGACGTTGTTGATCAACGACATGGAGGCGTCCGGGCGCGCGGGCCGCGCGGGTGTGCTCCGAACGGGGGGTTGCTGCGGCATGCCGCACATCGTCGCACGCCGGGACCACTACCTCCGAACGGCCCTACCGGCATGCCGGACAGGCCCCGTTGGGGACACTTGTCCGGCACGCAGGCGTACCACTCGTTTCACCGTCCCGCGCGGGTCACCCCGCTCAGGCCGTTCACCTTCCCGCGCTGTCCACGACCGCCGACCACTCGTCGAGCAGGGCCTGGGCGGAGGCGTCGTCGGGCCCCTCGGCCCACAGATGGGTGACGGCCTCGGCCGGGTCGGGCAGCACCATCACCCAGCGGCCGTCGGTCTCCACCACGCGCACGCCGTCGGTGGTGTCCACGAAGCGGTCTCCGGCCGCCTCGACGACGCGCCGCATCACCAGTCCCTTGACGGCCCACGGGGTCGCCAGGTCCCGCTTGAGCACATGCGCCCGCGGAATCCGCGCGTCGATCTGGCTGAGCGTGAGCTGGGTCCGCGCCACCAGCCCGATGAGTCGGACGAAGGCCGCGGTGCCGTCGTAGACACTGCTGAACTCCGGGACGATGAAGCCGCCCTTGCCGTCACCGCCGAAGATCGTCCCTTCCTCGCCGCCCACGCGCGTGAGGTCGTCGGGCGACGTGGTCGTCCACTCGACCTGCGTACCGTGGTACGCCGCCACCTGCTCGGCGATCCTGGTGGTGGTCACCGGGAGCGCCACCCGGCCGCTGCGCCGCTCGGAGGCGATGAGGTCGAGCATCACGAGCAGGGACCTGTCGTCCTCGATGATCCGGCCCTTCTCGTCCACCAGGGACAGCCGCTCACCGACGGGATCGAACCGCACACCGAACGCGGCACCGGAGGACGCCACGATCTCCCCGAGCCGGACCAGCCCCGAGCGCCGCATGTCGGCCGTCTCGGTCGGCCGCGACTCGTCGAGGCCGGGATTGATGGTCAGCGAGTCGACGCCCAGCTTGCCGAGCAGGCTCGGCAGCACCAGGCCGGCACTGCCGTTGGACGCGTCGACGACCACCTTGAGCCCGGACTCCGCGATACCGGTGATGTCGACATTCCGCAGCAGCGAACCCGTGTACGAGTCGAAGACACTGGCCGGGAAGTGCAGATCGCCGATCTCGCCGGGGAAGGCGCGCCGGTACTCCTGTCGCGCGAACACCCGGTCCAGCTTCCGCTGGCTGCCCTGCGAGAGGTCGGCGCCCTGTCCGTCGAAGAACATGATGTCGACGGAGTCCGGCACTCCGGGCGTGGTCCGGATCATGATGCCGCCCGCGCTGCCCCGCGCGGTCTGCTGGCGCGCGACGGGCAGCGGAACGTTCTCCAGGTCCCGTACGTCGATGGCGCTGGCCTGGAGCGCGGAGATGACCGCCCGCTTGAGCGCACGGGCACCACGGGAGTGGTCGCGCGCCGTGGTGACGGTGGAGCCCTTCTTCAGCGTCGTCGCATACGCGCCCGCGAGACGCACGGCCAGTTCCGGGGTGATCTCGACGTTCAGGATGCCGGATACGCCCCGGGCCCCGAAGAGATGCGCCTGTCCCCTGGACTCCCAGATGACCGAGGTGTTGACGAAGGCACCGGCCTCGATGGTCTTGAACGGGTAGACCCGCACATTGCCCTGGACGATCGATTCTTCACCGATCAAACACTCGTCGCCGATGACGGCGCCGTCCTCGATCCGCGCCGCGCGCATGATGTCGGTGTTCTTGCCGACGACACAGCCCCGCAGATTGCTGTGCGGCCCGACATACACGTTGTCGTGCACGACCGCCTTGTGCAGGAACGCGCCGCTCTTCACGACGACGTTGGAGCCCACGACGGTGTGCTCGCGGATCTCCGCGCCGGCCTCGACCTTGGCGTAGTCACCGATGTAGAGGGGCCCGCGCAGTACGGCGTCGGGATGCACCTCGGCTCCCTCGGCGACCCAGACGCCCGAGGAGATCTCGAAGCCGTCGATGTCGACGTCGACCTTGCCCTCCAGGACGTCGGCCTGCGCCTTCACATAGCTCTCGTGCGTGCCGACGTCCTCCCAGTAGCCCTCGGCGACATAGCCGTAGATGGGCTTGCCTTCCTTCATCAGCTGGGGGAAGACGTCACCGGACCAGTCGACGGGCACATCGGGCTCGACGTAGTCGAAGACCTCGGGCTCCATGACGTAGATACCGGTGTTCACCGTGTCGGAGAAGACCTGCCCCCAGGTCGGCTTCTCGAGGAAGCGCTCGACCTTGCCTTCCTCGTCCACGATGGTGATGCCGAATTCCAGCGGATTGGGGACGCGGGTCAGGCAGACCGTGACCAGGGCACCCTTTTCCTTGTGGAAATTGATCAGCTCGGTGAGGTCGAAGTCGGTGAGGGCATCGCCGGAGATGACGAGAAAAGCATCGTCCTTCAGTGCTTCCTCGGCGTTCTTCACGCTCCCGGCGGTACCGAGTGGCTTCTCCTCATTGGCATAGGTGAGCTCCATTCCGAGCTCCTCGCCGTCACCGAAGTAGTTCTTGACGAGCGAAGCGAGGAACTGGACAGTCACAACGGTTTCGTTGAGCCCATGCCTTTTGAGCAGCCGCAGAACATGCTCCATGATCGGCCGGTTCGCCACCGGCAGGAGCGGCTTGGGCATGCTTGAGGTCATGGGGCGAAGGCGGGTGCCTTCGCCTCCGGCCATCACGACGGCCTTCATGTCGGAAGCGTCCTCCTCGAAAGAGACGACGGTCTAGCCGACTTCACCCGCCATGATTGTCCCGCACTTTTCCACTGCGGGCCATCGCGCCGCCATGCGCGCGCCAATCAGCGAGTTCAATCGGCCATGGCGTCCGCACGGACCAGGCGGCGGACTTGGACCACATAGAGCACTCCTGCCCACCAATACAGGGTTGTACCCCATCCGGCGAACGCCCAGCCGAAAATAGCAGCGAGTGACGAGATCCAGCCAGTTCCGTCACTGAGCAGGAGCAGTGGGAAGGCATACATCAGGTTGAAGGTGGCGGCCTTCCCCAGGAAGTTCACCTGCGGCGGCGGATAGCCGTGCCGCCTGAGGATGCCCACCATCACGAGCAGAACCAACTCACGGGCCAGCAGTACGGCGGTCAGCCAGAGCGGCAGAATCTCGCGCCAGGTGAGGCCGACCAAAGTCGAGAGAATGTAGAGCCGGTCGGCGGCGGGGTCGAGCAGCCGGCCCAGGCTGCTGATCTGGTTCCACCGTCGTGCGAGCTTGCCGTCCAGGTAGTCGCTGACGCCGCTGAAGGCCAGCACCAGGAGGGCCCAGCCGTCGCTCTTCGGACCGCCGAACTCCGGCCTGAGGATCAACCACAGGAACAGCGGTACGCCAACAAGCCGCGCCATGCTGAGCATGTTCGGGATGGTGAGGACGCGGTCTGTCTGGACCCGCGTCTCCTGGACCTCCACCCGGGATCCTCCTGTGGGAAACGTTTCGACGATGCCCCCCGACCCTACCTCAACGCAAAAAAGCTCTGGCCCTCGGGCTGTACGCCCAAGAGCCAGAGCTCTAAAAGGAGTTCGGCGGCGTCCTACTCTCCCACAGGGTCCCCCCTGCAGTACCATCGGCGCTGTAAGGCTTAGCTTCCGGGTTCGGAATGTAACCGGGCGTTT